>NZ_CAUOLF010000010.1:0-89682 GCF_963456385.1 uncultured Streptococcus sp.
CATGGAAGGTGTAAGTACCTGGTGCCAAGTTTAGTTCTTTAGACTTACCAGCTTCCGATGTCCAGCTTTCTACGGCTGTGCCTTCAGCTTTATCGCCCTTGTAAATCTTGATCTCTGCACCAGCGATTTCTGTACCGCCGAGGCTGACTTTACTGAAAGTAATGGCTTTTGGACTATCATCGTCTTTATCCGTTACTGTAACAGTTGAGCCGTTGGTTACGACCTTGTTGTCTTCACCCTTAGAGTCTTTTTCTCCAACGTTGGTCACTTCCACTGTGCCGTCATGTTTGACTTGGAATGTGATGTCCGTTACTTTGAGGTAACCCGTTGGAGCTGCTTCCTCATGGAAAGTGTAAGTACCAGGTGCTAAGTTGATATCTTTAGACTTACCAGCTTCAGATATCCAGCTTTCTACTGCGTCACCCTCGGCCTTGTCGCCTTTGTAGATTTTGATCTGAGCACCGGCGATTTCAGCACCACCAAGGTTGACCTTACTGAAGGTCACCTTACGTGGAAGATCATCGTCCTTATCGGTCACCGTAACAGTTGAACCATTTGTCGCTACGGTGTTAGCTTCACCCTTAGCGTCCTTCTCACCAACATTGGTCACTTCCACTGTGCCGTCATGCTTGACTTGGAATGTGATGTCCGTTACTTTGAGGTAACCCGTTGGAGCGGCTTCCTCATGGAAGGTGTAAGTACCTGGTGCCAAGTTTAGTTCTTTAGACTTACCAGCTTCTGAAGTCCAGCTTTCGACTGCATCTCCTTCAGCTTTGTCGCCCTTGTAAATCTTAATTTGAGCACCAGCAATCTCATCTCCAGCAATATTTACCTTACTGAAGGTAATCTTACGTGGAAGGTCATCGTCTTTATCCGTTACTGTAACAGTTGAGCCGTTAGTTACGACCTTGTTGTCTTCGCCCTTAGCGTCCTTCTCGCCAACATTGGTCACTTCCACTGTACCGTCTTGTTTGACTTGGAAGGTGATGTCGGTCACTTTGAGGTAACCCGTTGGAGCCGCTTCCTCATGGAAGGTGTAAGTGCCAGGCGCCAAGTTGATGTTCTTAGACTGATTAGCCTCAGATGTCCAGCTTTCTACTGCTTGGCCTTCGGCTTTCTCGCCCTTGTAGATCTTGATTTCAGCACCAGCAATCTCAGTACCACCGAGGTTGACCTTACTGAAAGTAATGGCTTTCAGACTATTGTCCTCTTTATCGGTTACAGTAAGAACCAAGCCATTTGCTTCAACAGAATCTGTTGCACCTTTAGCATCAACAGTAATGGTACCATCAGAATGAACTGTGAATTTTATATCTTCTACAGCTACAAATCCAGCAGGAGCAAGGCTTTCTTTCAGAGAATAGGTCCCTGGAGCTAACTTAACCACCTTAGATGCGTTGGCTTCGGAAGTCCACTCTGCAAGAGGCTTAGCTTCAGGACGAATCTGACTGCCTTTGTAGAGTTTCAATTTCGCACCAGGGATTTCCTTCCCGTTTGGATCTACTTTCTTGATCGTCACATCACGTTCTGAGTCGTCATCCTTGTCTGTTACCTTCAAGGTTGCTCCGTCAGTCACAACCTTGTTGTTTTCACCTTTGGAGTCTTTCTCTCCGACATTGGTCACTTCCACTGTACCATCATGGTTGACTTGGAAAGTGATGTCAGTTACTTTCAGGTAACCAGTTGGAGCTGCTTCCTCATGGAAGGTGTATGTACCAGGCTCCAAATTGATTTCTTTAGACTGATTAGCTTCGGAAGTCCAACTTTCAACAGCTTGACCCTGCGCTTTGTTGCCCTTGAAAATCTTAATTTGAGCGCCAGCAATCTCAGTACCGCCCAGGTTGACCTTACTGAAGGTAATGGCTTTAGGACTATTGTCCTCCTTGTCGGTAATCGTCAGAATTGATCCCGCTGCCTGAACGGTATCTTCTGCTCCTTTTTTCACAAGAGCAACAGTACCATTGGCACCTACTGTAAATGTAATATCTTCTACATATTGATAACCAGCAGGAGCGTTAGCTTCAGTCAGTGTATAGGTTCCTGGAGACAATTTTATTACTTTAGAAGTGTCAGCCTCAGAAGTCCAGTCTGCAACGGGAGCTTCTTCCTGATCAACATGATCACCTTTATAGATTTTCAGTTGCGCACCAGGAATTTCTTTCCCGTTTGGATCTACTTTTTTGAAAGTTACATCCTGCTCGGTTACCGTCTTCTTATTGACGATCTCACGCGATACAGATTTGTCTGTTCCAAAATCCTGGGAACCAATCTTAATTTCCTCAGTTAATTTATCATATCCTGTAGGAGGAGTCACTTCACGAATGGTATAATCATCGCGCAACAAGTCACCCAAGTTGGCATTCCCGTTAGAATCTGTGGTTAATTTTCCGACAACTGCACCGCTCCGATCACGAACAACTTCAAATTCTGCACCTTGCAGATTCTCACCATTTTCATTAACCTTATGGAGCTTAATGGTGAAAACATAGCCTTCTCCAACACCGCCTGCAATCTGATAAGAACGATTTTCAGATGATGTCGTTGTTTGACCACCATTATAGGTCATGGTAGCACTGTTGGAAACGCGCTCACCATCAACTAGATCGTAATCTGCTTTTGTCTTATAGTCCAGCAAATACCCGAAACCATCCATGTCGCCAAGGTCAATCGTGAATCCATCACCCGCGGCATTCTCCGTGATTTTTGATTGGAAATTAGCTGTCACGTCTTCTGTTGAATCCCGCACCCAATCTCCATTATTCCAGCGCCAAGCAATTTTATAGACCCGAATTGAGTCTCTCATGATTTTAAAATTAGGCGAGGTAATCTTGTCAGTTATCGTTACTCCGGTATAATGCTCCATATTGCGGTTAATCGCAATATTGTAATGAACCTCATTCTTACCGTCTTCTGCTGCCTGATAAGAGCTCTTTTCAATTTTTGAGTCATATCTTTTGGGCGGTCCGTTATAATGGACGATTCCCGGATACAACATCCGACCTCCTACGGTAAATCCACCATTCAAGTCACTTTCTTGTCTCACAACATCATGGTCAACTCGTGCATAGAAGAAGAATTCTCCTTGGACACCAGACTTTTGCTCAACATAATTTGTATAGGTCAAAGTAATGGTCTTGTTGGTTGAATCCAAAAATCCATTTGCAACTACGTTATCCGAGCTGTCTTTAAGCTCAATAGCTGAAGAGTTCCCAAAAGCATACTCAGAAGGCAAGGTGATTTTTGTTGTATCTCCTTGATGTACTTGGTTATCCGGCAAGACAAACTTTGCGTAAACTCGAAAAGTTTCCCAAATATCAATTCCCTGCGTCAAATCACCACCTGAAGAATTCTTCAGGCTCATCTCAGTGATAACATCACCAAACTCAGCTGCTTGCACCTGAGTAAGAGGAGCAACTGATGGCAAAATGACTCCTAAACAAAGAATAATAAGGTGGAGCAATGCTCTAATCCTTTTGTTCATGCAATTTTCCTTTCTCACAATATTCAGTTTTAAATGTACAATGTAATTGTATACTAACTGAGCTTCCCCATCTTGTCAGTGCCCACTTGCTAAAAAGCGAACATTTATAGATACATTACATCTACATTTTATCATACTATAAGAAAAATGGCTATACACAAAAGGAAATTTTTTTAACATTTGTTTACCTTTTTGTCATTTAGAAAAGGTGGACGATTTGTATGGTTCATTTGCAAATCAGACCACTATTGCTAGGGCCAATTGCGTCTGACAATCAATGTCCTCAATAACATAGAAAAACCGAAAACAAAGTCCGGTTCTTCTGATTTATTTCCTAAACGTCAGGGCATAAAATTTTCCATCCCAGAGGAGTTTCAACTCCTTTTCTTTGACTCCGGCCGGTATAGCAGCCTCAATTTCTCCCAAATCAACGGTAGCGTCCTTAAAATAGTTCTTGCTGAAGTGGTTCTTCTTATATTGCTGGTCCACATAGTCTGCCGTCTCGTCTGAAATCATAATCTTAGTTCCTGGCTTAGCCACCCGCAGCATTTCCTGCATGGCCTTGGCCTTATCACTAAAGAAATTAATTCCACCGATATGATAGACGATGTCAAAGCTATCATCTGCAAAAGGCAGGTCCTCTGCACAAGCATGAAAGAGTTGCAGATTTGTCTTCTTGGCACAGGATTTCTGACATTTTTTCAGCATGCCTATGGAAATATCTGCCCCAACAAAGTCTAGGCTTTTCAGGTCAATATTCTCAGGAATGTAGCGCAGGTCGTGGCCAGTCCCGATAGAGACATAAAGAACTGACAAATGATCCTTCCATTCTATTTCTGCCATCAGATCCCTTCTCAACTTGTCGACTGTCTTGCCATAGAGAAGGCCGCCCAGCCATTTCTCACTCATATCATACCATCGAGCAAAACGATTGTACATGGTCATGTACTTGGCATTGTCTCCTGAGACATAGTCCGGATTCAGCGCCAGATAGATGTCTCCATCTTTTTGAAAATCCGCTAACTTCAAACCTGGCTTCAGCTTCTCTTGTATTTTTGTATCTGTCATATCTTCTGTCTCCTTTTTCTATTTGCCATTTATTATAGAGGATTCTGAGCCAAAAACAAGAGTTTTTCCGTAAGTGGCTGTCCAGCATGAGTAACTGGAAGAAATTGCTCAGTAAGCTGCAATAAAGCTAGACCAAAATAAGCAAACAAAAGAAGATAAAGCATTCTGCTCTATCCTCTCTTTGTTTATTTGCTCAGTCGAGTCTTACGGTAAAGTCCTAAAAGAGTCAGGACTAACAGGCCAGCAAGAACAAGTCCAAGGCTTTCAGCAGAGCCAGTCGCAGGAAGAACTTTTTTAGATTTTTCTTGACCGTCTGCTGCTTTATCAGAATCAGATGATTGATTTGGCTTAATACCGCCTTGAACTGCTTTATCAGGGGTACCAGGTTCAGCTGGTGCCGCTTGGTCAGTAATGAACAACTTGCCATCTGTATATTCTACAGCATTGCTATTGGCGTCTAGAACTGTTACAGTGCTATCTTCATTGACTTGGAAGACAATATCAGTCACAGCCAGGTAACCTGTCGGAGCCGCTTCCTCATGGAAGGTGTAAATACCTGGCTCTAGGTTAATTTCTTTAGATTTGTCAGCTTCTGAAGTCCAAGATGCGACAGGACTGCCCTTGCTTTCCCGTCCCTTGAAAATCTGAATCTGAGCACCGGCAATTTCCTCACCAGCTAGATTAACCTTACTGAAAGTAACCTGTTTGTCCGTTGGAGTTTGAGTTTTCTTATTGACTACATTGACTGCAACCAATCTGCTATCTCCAGAATCTCCAGAGGCAGGACTGCCTACGTTCAAAGTCTTACCAAAATCCGTCGGACTGATGGTAATATCCTCTGTCAGGCGATCATAACCAGCTGGAGCAGTCGTTTCACGCAGAATATAAGTGTCGCGCAGAAGATTACCAACTTCCGCGTTCCCATCTGCATCTGTCGTGATTGTGCCAACCACCTTATTGGTCGATTTCCGCACCACTTCAAAGACTGCACCGCTCAGAGAAGCATTAGACTCATCAGTCTTGTGGACCTTAACCTTGAAGTTATAGCCTTCTGACTTTCCGCCAGCAATCTGATAAGAGTACTCGTTGGTGACAGACACAGTCTCGGTATTGTTGTAGTTCATGGTAGCCTTATTTCCTACAACCTCTCCATCAGCCAAATCGTAGTCAGCTAGTGTCTTGTACTCAACTAGATAGCCGAAACCTTCTACATCTCCGAAGTTGATTGTCAAGCTATCACCTTCAGCGCCAAAGGTCATCTTAGACTGGAAGTTTGCTGTTACATCTTCAGTCGAATCACGCGCCCAATCTCCATTATTCCAGCGCCAAGAAACCTTATAAACCCGCACAGAGTCTTGAACAATCTTAGCGTTTGTATCACCCAACTTGTCCGTCACAGAGACATTTTTGTAGTTGCCCATGTTGCGGTTAATGGCTACATTGTAGCGGATTTCATTCTTAGCATCAGCATCCCACTGAAAAGCACTCTTTTCTAGCAGAGACTCATACTTTTTCGGCGGTCCATTATAGTGAATACTGCCGGCCGGAATCCTATTATTTCCTACCGTGAAAGTAGCTGGAATATCCCTTTCCTCTGTGACGACCTCGTGGTCAATCCGCGAATAGAAGAAAAACTCGCCTCTGACACTGGACTTCTGCTCCACATAATCTGTGTATGTCAGTGTGATAGTCTTGGCATCGCTATCCAGGACTCCATTAGCCACCAGGGCTCCGTTTTCATCCTTGAGCTCAATAGCTGAGGAATTCCCAAAGGCAAATTCATTCGGCAAATGAATCACTGTCGTATCACCCGCATGGGCCTGGTTGTCTGGCAGGGCAAACTTAGCATAGACACGGAAGGTCTGCCAGATATCTACACCATTGGTCAGCTGCTCACCAGAGTTAGTGGTGAGATGCATTTCAGTGATGACATCATTGAGTTCCGCCGCCTGAGCCTTAAGGGTTCCGGCTAGGAAAGGCAGGAACACACCTAGACAGAGAATGATGAGCTGAAACCATACTCTCAGTTTTTTATTCATGCAATCTTCCTTTCTCACAAGTAAAATTTGTTTAAAAGTACAGCGTATTGGCCAGCCAGTCGAACACGTTCTTTTCATGTTTTTCTGCCTTTTTGACAAACACTGGAAAGACAATACTAATTCATTGTACCATATTGACTATTAAAAAACTATAGGAATGCTCACAGGGGTTTATCATAAAAAGGAGAAAGAAGACGCTAAGCCTTCTCTCTCCTATTGATACGAAAACAGGTCAAAAGATGACCTAAAAATCATTGACCAAACTCCGCTCTTCTATTTTGACAAAAAAGTCAATCTTTATGTGACGCACTGGAAGTTGCGTCTACCTGATTCTGTTCTGTTTCTTCTTGTCTGGAAGAATTTCTTTCCGTCTTATCTGAAGTGTCGGGCTCTTTCTGTATATGCCCGCAGGCCGTTAGGATAAAGGCAGAAATCAGAGCCAGAAACAAGTTCCCAATTTTCTTGAACCTAGGCATACGAGTCCTCCATTTATGCGAAACTTGATGAGACTAGCACTCCGCCAAAAATGCCTGCACAGTCTTGACATCTTCTGGACTACCGCCTCGGTCAATATCGCAGATATGCTGGAGCCCATATTTTTCGGTAATCAAGGCAGTCGCCCCGCAGAAGGTCCGGCCATGTTTAACAGAGTCGCCATTGTTAACAAAACCTTTAATCAGCCCAGGATGCTTCTTGATAAAGCGTTTGGTAGACCAAGGAATTTTCCCAGCACCAGCATTTCGAGTAATGAGAATACAGGGCACTTCCAGTTTCTCCTTGATGCTCTGGGTCGGATAGCCCAGTGATTCTGCAAATCGTTTTCCAATACCAGTATTTGAATCATAAACTACAATCATCTTCATCACCTACTTTCTTAAAAAAAGGATAGCAAACCATGCGGCAAAGCCTAAAACTACGACATCTGAGATGAGCATAAGCATGAACTCCAAATCTGGCATCATGTGAATGTACATCAGCAATGCCAAACTTGTCAAAGCCAGTGCCGTCAGCTTAGCAACTGCTGGCAAGCCCGGAATCAAAGCTGCTCCGATTAGGACAAGGATGAGACCTCCGACTAAAAATGACTGAAAATCCACACTCAAACTAAAACCAACTGTCACGCCGCCGTAGCCAATGGTCAAAAGACCAATCAGCACTAGACAGATACCTAAAATAGCCAATCCGCTCATGGCAAATCCTCCTTGCTTATTCATTTTTTTCCTCACTTTCTATTGTTGAATGAACTTTTACGAGTATTCATTCATATCTTGATAAAAAATAATGTACTTTATCTAATTACGTTCCTCTCCATTTCCGAATCACAGGACATAACCCATCACCTCCTTTGTTGATGAATGAATGTTTCTGAAAATTCATTCACTTCAACTTCTAAGTAAAGGAATTTCCTCTATTTGGAAAAAATTCCCTTAACAAAATATTTAACTAAAGTCTCAAGACTATCGAAGTAGCCTGAAAATTCCTGCTCTGTGACATGCATGTCTATGTAGTAAATCAAGTCATAAACCTTCATGATCTCATCTATTTTCTCCTTCGAAAAGCCCTCTTCCTGCAAGCGCTGGCTGAAGGTCTGAATCAGAAACTGATGAAAGGCATTTGACGCTCGGCCGGAATCCTGATTATAGTAATCGTGCAGAATCTGAGAAATGCCCGGCTTGTTCCACTCAGCCAGAATTTTATTGGGCGAAATCAACTCAAAAGTAACTGCAAAAAGCTGTTCAACGATTGCCTCGGGCTCGCCCTGCCAGTCTACGCGCCGCATGGTTTCCTCACGTATACGGCTATTTTCAGCTACATAAACCTCCAAGAAGATAGCTTCCTTAGACTCATAATACTTGTAAAAGGATCCAACAGCCATCTGACTTCTCTTAGCAATATCAGAAATTCCAGCTGCCTTATAGCCTTTTTCTGCAAAGACTTCTCTAGCCGCAGCCAGGAGCTCATTTTTTTTATCCATTTCCATGCCTCTTTTGTGAATGAATTTATTTTTATGTTCATTCATATTTTAACACAATATTGCCACTTGTCAAGCATTTATGTTATACTATACAAAAAAGATAGTTTGCTAATCAAATTATTTTTTAGATTATATTTTGGAGGTTGAGCTATGCTCAAGGAAAGACGAAACCAGGGTACCATCGCCCTACTGGTAATTTCTCTTATTTTTCTAGTTGTTGCTGCAGTGATGGGCTTTATCCAATACCAAAAAGTCAACACCAAGACTGCCTATGACCGAAATAGCGAGTCTGGAGCAGATTCAGCAGTCTATGCTGAAGTGTCATATATTTTCCCAGAGGCCCTGATTGAAGTAGAAGATAATACTCAAGTTTGGCTGGTTGCCTACCAAGACGGATATGTTGGTCTGCAGGCTAAAAAAGGAGACAAGCAGATTGCCCAGCTCTTGGAAAAAGAGAAAAAGGGCGAGCTGGAAAAAAATCCTGTCCGAATCGTTGGCTCCTACGTTAATGCTAACTCCCCTAAAAAAAATCAGGGATATATCTCTAATTATGGCAGCCTCGTTCGCGGTCTCCTAGCAGACAATCCCGAAGTCATCACAGTAATGTCAAGCAGCTCCTATATCTCTATCACTGAATTTGAATCTGACAATCTTGCATTCATGTTCTACATTCTGTTTTTGATTGGACTCTGTGTTTTCTTTGTCACTATGGGAATTATCGGCTGCAAGAAAAATATTGCTGCCTACGAAGAAATCTATGCAGCCTATCCAGAGGCCAAGGACAATCTCAATATCCTGCTTGAGCAAGCGTCTTTCCACGATGATGTGCTGAAAATTGCTGTTTATAAAGACCATCTCATTACCTACTATCGAGGTTTCAAAGCAATTGATCTCAAACAGGTCGTCCATCTTTACCACCATATTCTCACCATGCATCGCGGCTTCGTTGCTTCAAACAGAAACTCAACCTTAGTTGCTGTTCGAAACAATCAAAAGAAATACCAAATGCCCATTAAGAACATTGGTAAAACAACAGATACCAAACTCCAGTCAACCTTTGACTATCTCTACAACCACTTCCCTCATATCAGATTGGGAGTGTAATAGCACATAAAACTCAAGCTAGAAAATCTAGCTTGAGTTTTTTAGATAAAAAAAACAGGAGCAGGATATAGTCCAGCTCCATTTGTTTTTATGATATGCTTGTCAGAACGTTTTTCAGCAAGTTACTTGCTTTCTTTTTCCTTTCTGCGCTTAGCTAGGGCGCTGTTAATCTTCTTGGTCTTAAGATTTGTATCCAAGTAAAGAAAGAGCCATACAAAGAGATAAATCAGAATAAAATCTAGCCAAAAATGCCAGTTGAAAATTAAAAATCCCCAGTTATTGTAGACCATGAAACAGCATACTAAGACTGCGACAGCGACAAAATGCAGTAACATCGAGACTGAAAAAGAGAAGCGGTCTTCAAGAGTTTTTAAAATTGAACTGATGATCCCAATCAAACCGCTCATCACTATGACACTGACGATATTACTTGTTGTGGGCGGATTTTTTTGAATAGAGAGAGCAAGGACAATCAGATAGACTGCACTCCCCCTCTGGATGCCCATTAATATAGCGTGTAGACATTTTTTTATACTCATCACTTACCTCCTAGATTCCCAGATATTCCATCAAGAGCTTGACATAGCGACGGCTGACTTCGGTCTTGATTTGATTGGTCAGCTTGGCCGTCATATTGCCAGAAAAGCTGTCAGACAAAGACTCCAGATGGTCAATATTGATGACAGCATGCCGGGAAACCTGGATAAAGTTCGAGCTACTAATCCGCTGCTGAAAGCGAGTCAAGGTCTCTGTCGTCTGGTAAATGCCTTCTCTGCTGTAAATCATCAACGTTGTCTGGTTGATGTCTGCTAGGATAATATCTTCAGTCTTCAGCATGATAAGCTTATCGTCCGACTTGATAGGCAGGACACCACTTGGCCCAGCCTTGTACTGCTCTAAATAATCTAAGATGGCCTTAGCTTCTGCCGCTAGCTGGTCTGCCTTGACCACAACCAGCGGATCCTTGGATGAAATGGTTGGATCTGTTTCAAATTTTGCTTGCAAGAGGAAGCTCCCTATTCACATTCTATTGTAGTTTCAGCCGTCGGATGACAATCATATTTTGCACTATCCAAATAAGCGCTATTGAAACTAAAACTATTCCAACTATATAGAAAGTTTCTGTCCTTGTCAAGAGCTCCTGCCATTCAATGCGAATTCCCATTGTTTTTTCAAAAGCTGCTTGTGACTGGCTGCTATTAGCAAAAGTATCTGCTAGACTTTCTTTCATGAGAACCTGTCTGAAAAGAGATGCCATGTAGTTAGAAGGCGTAAGCTTCATCAGGTTTTGTGCCATGTTCGGCAAGTTTCCAATAGGGATATAGGTTCCCACTAGAAAACCAGAGGTCGCTCCGACTACTGTTGCCAATTTCCCCAGACTATCCACTGATTTGAAGCATTGAACAATCAGAGCATTTATCAGTGTGGCCAAGAGGCTGTTCAAAATCATCAGAAGCACCAGGTAAGAAAGATTTCCCCATTCAAAGGAAATTTTATCCGCCTGCATAAAATAGCTGAGCATAAAGGTAAACATAATGACCTGCATCAAAAAGCCGATTATAATAGAGCTGATAAGATAACTAAGCTGCAAGCCCCACGGTCCTAAATCCGTGATAAAAAGATCGTCTGTTACCATCCGCTCCCGGTCTTCGACCTGCCGTGAGAAAGCTGCCAATGTGGTTGTTAATGCTGTAACTGCCAACACACCGCCAATCAGCCACAAGTCCATCAGCTGGCTGGAATAGCCTCCAGAATTACTTTTCAAAAAAACGATATAAAGCACAAAGGGAATAATGGCTCCAAAGAGGGACAAAATTACCCCACTGCGGTTGCGAAAATAAAGTAAAAAATTGCGTTTAATCAAAGCGAGCATATTAGCGTACCTCTCTTCCTGTCAGTGCCATAAAAGCATCGTCCATGGTTCCGGGTTGGAATTCAAATTGTTCAATATAGGGACCAGCCTGAGCCAGTAAGGTCAGAGCTTCTTGAGTCGTTTTAGGGTGGAGGATAAATTCCCCTTCCTTGACTTGCTCCCAAGCGTAGCCTCTTGGCAAGCTTTTCTCTAAACTTGCTGAATCTTGACTCAAAATCCGTAAGACATTGCGGGCATAGTCCCGCTTAATCTGGTCTGCAGAGCCTTTGGCAATGACCTGACCATGATCTACGATATAGATCTTGTCAGCATCATCTGCTTCATTGAGATAGTGGGTTGTCAAGACAATGGTCATCTGCTCTTCTTTCTGAATTTGCTTGAGCAGGCTCCAGATACTCTCCCGAGTCTGAATGTCCAGGCCTGTCGTAGGCTCATCTAGAAAAAGCAGGTCGGGACTATTGAGCAGGGCTCGAGCAATGTCCACCCGACGCTTTTGGCCGCCAGAAAGTGTCCCATAAGGCTGCTTGGCAAAGGCTGACAAGCCCAGCTGAGAGACCAAGCGCTCGATTCTACCTGACGGCATCTCCTTGTACTGCTTGGCTCTGATAGTGAGATTTTCCAAAACTGTTAGCCGAGCGTCCAATACACTGTTTTGGAAAACCACACCCAACTTAAGCTTTTCAGCATAGCAAATCTGCCCGGATGTCGGCCGCAAGAGACCTATCAGCATCTGAATAGTTGTCGATTTTCCTGCACCATTAGGGCCTAGAATAGCTGTAAAACTGCCTCTCTCAATCTGAATATTCAGATCATTAACTGCCACCTTATCGCCATAAACCTTGCTAAGATTTTTCGTTTCTACTAACATGATCTTTTCTCCTTTTCTTTACTTCTGAGACTATAATAGCAAGTCTTTTTTGAAAAATCTCAGCTTTTTGGACAAGCGGTAAAATGAGGGAGATGAGAGGTGAAAATCCAGACATCAAAAAATCCCCGACCTCTGGTCAGGGATTTGCTCTTAGCGGGCGACAATCTTGCGGTAGCTGCGTGAAGTCAGAAGAAAGACCAGAATATAGGTCAGGAGGAAGACTCCGCAAGTTGCAAGTGTTGTCTGAATCAAAAGAGGAAGATTAGTCACACCTAGTAGGGCAACTATCAAGCGCAACATATGAAAGACCGCTGCTACATGTAGAAAAGCAAAGATGAGAGGTAGGAAGAAAACAGTCAAAATCTGCTTACGAATGGTACTTCTAGTCTGCTTTTCATCTAAACCAACTTTTTGCAAGATGATAAAGCCATCTCGGTCTTCATAGCCTTCAGAGATTTGCTTATAGTAAATCACGAGAACGGCTCCTAGAAGGAAGATAACGGAGAGGAAGACACCTATGAAGAGCAAGGTTCCAGTAAGTTCTTGATAGCTCTTTTCTGCACTATAACGGTCACTAGCCATTGCAAAGCTACCATCTTGAGCTTGTTCCTGATCCAAAGTGTCCCTCAACCCCAATTGGACTTGCTCGACAAACTTTTTACTGCCCTTAGTCTCTGAAGCAACTCCAATGTAGTAGTAATGTTCCACATCGAGATTAACATCTTTGCTATCATTGACCACCATATAGAGTCCCTGTTCCATGGTCACATCGTTTGGATTAGGGATTTCCCCATGCGTGAAATTCGACGATAAAAGCTGCTTAATCTTCCAGTCCTTACCATTCACTCGGAGAGGCTTGTCCTTATTTAAGGAAATATTTTTCCCGTAAACTAAGGTTTCATCATCTGCTAAGTCTATCTTTTCCCCTGTCATTTTTTCATAATCCTGGCGATTGATGACTGTAATCGTGCCAGCAGACTTTGTCAAGATACTTGTATCCGACTCCAGCTCTCTTTGCATTGGAACTGTCACATCATTACCAGTCAGTTTCGTAATGAAGGCTGATTGGTAGAGATAGGTAGTATAGCTTGGCTTCTTCAGACCTGAGTCCTGAGCTACTTGCTGGACCTTGTCCAACAGAGCCTCCTTCTGATCGGTCGATTTCGGCAAGACGATACTGACATTATAATCCTTTGGATGCAAGGTAGTAATATAATCCTGACCCCCAACATAGATATTTATTGTACCAACCAGAGTCACTAAGAGCATGGTAGATAGAATGGAGATAGTTGCCAATCCTGCTGCATTTTTACGCATCCGCGAGATGAGATTGGAAACAGAAATGAAATTCTGCGTTTTGTAGTAGTAGCCTTTGCGCTTTTTGAGAAATTGCAATAGCGTAATCGAACCTGCATTAAAAAGCAGATAGGTTGCGATGATAACCATAACCACAGCTATAAAGAAATTGCCGATAGCAGCGACAGGCTTGGTAACGGTCAAAGCCATATAATAAGCCACACCCATGAGCAGGAGCCCCAGCAAGGTTTGCAGAAAAAGGAAGCGTCCCTTCTTCTCGCCTGCTTTCTTTTCTTTCATTAGATTAAGAGAGCTATAGCGTAGAAGACGCGTAGAGTTGAGCAACAAAATCACCGCAAAAGCAATACCCAGACTGGCTAGAGTCATCAAAACATTCTGCCATTGGAAGGTCGAGGCAAGAACTGCCGGCATTCCCATCAATTTCAAAAGGACTGCGTAGAGCATCTTATCTAAAGCTAGGCCAGACAAGATACCCAGACCGACTGTAACCAGATAAAAGACACAGAGTTCAAAGAAGGTCATG
Organism: uncultured Streptococcus sp.; assembly: GCF_963456385.1. GTDB lineage: Bacteria > Bacillota > Bacilli > Lactobacillales > Streptococcaceae > Streptococcus. Next base: position 14,249 of record NZ_CAUOLF010000010.1, read on the forward strand.
ACTAGCAGATGCTTTTTCTCCATGCCCAGCAGACTATAGACTCCCAACTCTCGGGAGCGGTTTTTCATGACGAAGCTATTAGCATAGGTAATGAGGATAAGGACGGCAATCTGAATGACATGGATGCCAAACTGCAAGGTCATGCGAGCAGCTGCACCGCCATAAGAGGTCTCCATATTGGGGCTATAAGCTAGTGAGACAAAACTATACAAAATCGCTGTTGCCAGTACCGTCGCCAAAGCAAATGGATAATACAAACTGCGATTTTTAACTAGATTTGACAAAGCCAGTTTACTCGTTAGTTTGAACATAATTGCCCACCTCACTTGCCATAACAGTCAGAGTATCGGAAATCTCTTGGAACATCTGCCGCTCGGTCTTGTCACCACGGAAGATTTGGTTGTAGAGAATCCCATCCTTGATAAAGAGCACCCGCTTGGCCCGGCTAGCCGCTGCAGTTGAGTGGGTCACCATGAGAATGGTTTGACCGCGGGCATTAATGTCGTCAAAGACATCTAACAGGGCTGCCGAAGATTTGGAATCCAAGGCTCCCGTCGGCTCGTCCGCCAGCAGAATCTCAGGGTCTGTGATAATTGCCCGAGCTACTGCAACCCGTTGCTTCTGGCCACCGGAAATCTCATAAGGAAACTTCTCTTGCAGCTTGTTAATCCCCAGCTCGTTGCAGGTCGTAACCAGCTTTTGCATCATCTCGGTAATGGGACGACGAGAGAGGACCAGAGGCAGTAGAATATTATCCTTGACCGACAGGGTATCCAACAGATTGAAATCCTGAAAGACAAAGCCTAATTTCTCCCGGCGGAAGCTGGAAGCCTGACTGTTTTTGATGGTTGCTGTGTCAGTTCCATTAAGAAAGACGCGGCCCTCAGTTGGCTTGTCCAGCATGGCCAGGATGTTGAGCAGGGTGGATTTCCCGGAGCCTGACTCCCCCATGATGGCGACATATTCACCTTTTTCTACCGTAAAGTGAATGTCCTTCAGTGCCTCTACTTGACTACCCTGAAAGCGGGTTTTATAAATTTTTTTCACGTGCTGTACGTCTAATAATGTCATCTTGTTTCCTTTCTGTCTAGCAGGCACCTATCAAAGCCCTGCTTTTAGCAGTATTTATGAACTGCCTCCTAATTGATAAGTCTATTTTATCTCAATACCAACCGCCCTGCCATAACCTAAGCTTACATTTTAAAGTGCAATCTTACACTTTTGTAAGATGAGATGGGCTTTATTTTACCCAAAAGGCAATCAAAGCAATTAGCCAAAGGTGGGCTGGATAGAAAATATAGAAGAAATATTTGCTCCACTTGCTGCTGGATCCTCGCTCACCATTGTAGAAGTGCAAGAGAGGAAGAACACTGATAAAGAGCCAGTCTGAATTATAGAGCAACATCGATAGCGTGTCCTGCAAGGTTGGATAAATTTGAATACTCATGGCAAAGAGAACTCCCGCCCAAACTACATAGGACAAGTTTCTGAAAAAGACTTGGTTTCTAAAAAGGTAGGTCAAGAGCATGAAAGGAAGCAGAGCCATGCCACCTTCGCTAAAGAGAAGCCCAGCCAGCAAAACTAATACTCCTGCTGCTATCCGCAAGCCACGCTTCCTATCCTTAGCAGCTCCGCCATTTTCAGAAAAGCCAAAGAAAAGACTCAGCATGAGGACCCCGCAGGCCAAGGTCAGGAAGATGTTGTGAGTGAGGTAAATGCCCTTCTCCTGAAAGAGAAGCGTCAGGATACAGTTTCCTGTTTGCATCAGGGCTGCCCAAAAGAAGAGCCGCATATTGTAAGCCAGGCGGTTGCGAGTGTGGAGAAAGCCTTCCACTGCCATGAAGGCAAATGCGACTCCGACACAGCGGGTTAGGGCATGCAAGACGCCATCCCAGCCGTCCGGCACTAGCCCCGGTATCTGACTGATATGGTCAAAAACCATAAGAAATGCCATGAAGAGCTTCAACTGAAAAGCATTTATACCTTTTGATTTCATTTTTCTGTCTCCTTCTTATTTCTTGCCTCTATGATAATAAAAAAGAAAGGCCGGTACCATAACCTAACCTTTCATTTCAAACAAAAAACCTTACAAAATTGTAAGATTTAATTCTTTTGTTGAAAATCATCTAACTCTAGTAAGGAGAGTTCGTCTAAAGTAATTCCTTCTTTTCTACTTAAGCGAATAGATTGTTGCATGACTAAATTATCATATATATTCCTAACAAATCTTCCATTCGAAAAATTATCGTTTGACAAACCAAGTTCATCTGAAAAGAAAGATAATAAAACTCTCCTCAAGTCTTCGCTTATTTTATAATCATCTTTTAAACATAGAACATCTAAAATTTCCAATAATTCTAAAGCAGTATAGTCATTAAATTCTATAAATCGATTAAAGCGAGACTTTAACCCGGCGTTTAATTCAAAAAAAGTACACATCGGTTTTGTGTAACCTGCAACAATAACAACCAAATCTTCACGAAAGTCTTCCAAAGCTTTCGTGAGTTCGGTTAAACATTCACGCCCGTACGAATCACTATTTTCATTTTCAGTTATACTGTACGCTTCATCAATAAATAATACTCCACCTTTAGCTTGTTCAATTACTTTTTTTACTTTTAAAGCTGTCTGACCTTGATAACCAGCAATCAAATCTGTTCTCGAAGCCTCAATAAAATGACCTTTCGATAATAAACCTAATTGTTTGTACATTCTTCCTATGATTCTAGCAACAGTTGTCTTTCCTGTTCCCGGATTTCCTGTAAAGGCCATATGTAAAGTACGGAAAGGTATTTTTAAACCTTCTATTTTTCTTAAAGACTGAACCTTTTGATAAGCAACTAAATTATTAATTTCTTTCTTAACATTCTCTAATCCAATTAATTGATTTAACTCTTTTTGCAAATCTTCTAAAGAAATATTTTCATCTAGTTTTGGCTGTATTTTATTTTTGGAATCTCGTATATAAGAATATCCAACAAACTTCAACAAATCATCCGATACAATTTTTGCAAGCTTTCTAGTTTCTCTCCCTGTTGCTTCATTTTTATATATTTTAGAAATCTCTCTTAAAAAAATTGTCGCATTATTATCAGAGTAATTTGAGATAACCTTTTGCACTAGAGAAATAAGGGAACCGTGCGAGCCAGTAATTGCATCTAATTTTATAGTTAAATCCATCAATTCAGTTTGATAACTATTCATAGTGACTACCTCAATAAACTAAAAAATAATATAAATATTAAAGTAGCAATTGTAAATCCTAATAATATAAAGACAGTTGTCAACTTATTAGAAACATTTTGAAACTGTTGATGAGTATTTGTCAACTCTAATTGTAATTTAAAAATTTGATTATCTTTACTCACTTTATATTCATTATTTAAAATGACACTTTTTTCTAACTGCTTCACCTGAGTCTCCACTTGTTTAATTAAATTAATAGATTCATTTGTATTAATTTTAGAGTTAAAATCATTAATATCATCTTTGAATTTTTTCAAAACTTGAAGAGTAGACTCTTGTCTCTTAATACTATTATCCAGCCTTTTTTGCTCTATTTGAATATTCTGATTTGTTTTTTCTATTGCTTTTACAGTACTCAAAATAGCTTGAATATAATCTTTATCCAGGATCTCAAGTGCTTGATAAACTTGTCCAAACTCCTTAATTAAGTCTTGTTGTCTATCATAAAAATTAGCAAAATAATTTTGTATTTGTTCGATTAACTTATTAAACTCTGTCCCCGTCACACCATGCTCTGAAAATTCTAAATCGAAAATTTTTTCATGAGTACGAACTTTCTCGAACTTCAAATTTTCTGTATCTTGCTCAGCAAATTTCTTTAATTGTTCCTTAGCTACTTCAAAATCATGATTAGTGATTTGTAGACCCAATCTATTTTCCATAATAACTCCTAATTTGATAATTCATCTAATAATGCATCAATATCTGCAAATTCATCCTCCGATTTTTCAGCACAATCCGAGGTCAATTTAGTAAAGCTTTCTTCCATTTTGCTTACAGCAAATTGATGTCTTTCTTCTATCGTACTCAAAGCAGATAATTTATCAGATTGTGACATTAACATTCCTAAATCTGTCAAACGAGCCTGAAGAATTAATTTATCATTATTTCCATCAATTTTTTTATTATTTAACTCATTTATTTGTCTTAATATTATAGTTTGATCAATTAATTTTAACACAAAAGCTCCTGAAACACCTGCTACTGTTGCTCCCATAAAGGTTCCAATAATACTTGCCAGACTCCCCAACAACGGAATTTCTATAGCGAGTGTTGGAACAGCCCCAGCTATACTTGCTGCAATTGTATCACTTAAAACAATAGCACTAGTTGTTGTTACTCCAGCTATAATAATTTTTCCAAGCTCCAACATAATAGTATTTATGTTTTTAGTATTATTTTCAGGATTCCTAAGGTAGTCTATTACATCTTTCAAAGATGACCAACCTTGTTGGACAAACGTCCAGATTCTCATAAAAGTTCCTACAACTGGACCGATAATTGAAGTTGCTAATACTGCAATCATTGATTCCCCAACACTTATAATATGTTGAGATAGTTTAGAGACAAAGGAACTAATGGCTTCTTTGGCTTTTCCAATAAATGTATTGAAGTTCTTTTCTTTTTCACTAAACCAAATGATAAACTTCTTGATAATTTCTTTCAAAAACTCAGATAAAAGCTGGAAAATTGCTGCTTTTAATGCTTTACCAGTTACTTTAAAAGCTTCTTTGCGCCGTGATAATTTGCCAGATTTTATCGCTTTTTCTTTTGCTTCTTTTTTTCTATTCTTTAGTTCTTCTCTAGCTTCTACCTCATCTTTTTCTAATTGTTTTCTATCAATATTGAATCTTTCTTCAGGTCTTTGTCTATTTCTTTCAGAGTTTAAGAACTCTGTCATAGTCTTATCACCTTTTGACATATTTGCGGAAGCATCTAAATCATGCAAATTTTGAGAACTATTTGCAAAATCTTTAACTTCTTCTTTAGAAAAATATGTAGCAAGTTCAATATCATTCAACTGCTCTTTTATAGAAATTGTGTGATCTTTATGAATAGAAGCTGAACCCTTTTCTCTATTCTTATCAAAAAATTTACGAGCACTTTTCTTGAGAACTCTATCGCCTTTTTTATTAAAAGTAAAATTACTTTGCCATACATTATACCTTTCTTTATAATCTACATCCTGATTATGAGTTGCAAATTTAGCTTTCTCAAAATTTTTCGATGTTTGTATGTGCGCTGATTTTCTTAAATCTAATGTCTGACCTCGATTTTCCTTTATAAATTCCTCGCCCAATTGAACAGCTAGTTGATTTTGTACTTGTTCCCAAATGATATCTTGTATAGCTTCTTCAAGATAACGATTATTTTGTAAATTATCTCGTTCTATATCAATTGATGTCAAATCCCCTAATATTCTATCTAAATCACTCTCAAGTTCCTTTTCCAACTCTCTTAGATTATGATAAATTGCATTATTCTCTTGTAATCCTAAATCACTATTCTTATTAACCATTTTATCTCCTCTTATTTAAAGCAATGATTTTCTCCATTTCAACATGATTTCTCACAGTACTTACTATCTCTAAAACTAGATAAACTAGTGTTTATTATTCTCTAAATCTTATATAAAAATTCTTTTACTGCTTTCTTATCTTCATCATTTCCAGACTGACTGGCTAGGCAGTCCCAGACTTTTAGCAAACTTCTTACCCAAACCAGTCAGACTATCATAAACCACTACTAGCAACTTTCTTCCTCCTACTCAAAGATCAATTTCTTCTCAGGAAAGGCGATGGAAACCGTCGTTCCCTGACCAACTTGAGAGTCTATAGCAATCTTGTGTCCCAGTTGGTCAGCAATTTTCTTGGACAGATAAAGACCTAAGCCTGAGGACTGCTGGGTCAGACGACCATTGTAGCCTGAGAAACCACGCTCAAAAACCCGCAGCAAATCAGAATTTTGAATGCCCAGACCCGTGTCCTTGATGTAGAGTCTGTCCTCATGAAAATAAATCTCTATGCTGCCTTCTTTGGTGTATTTAAGACTATTGGACAGGACCTGCTCCAAAATCACTAGAAACCACTTTTTATCAGTGACAATCGTGTGGTCTAGATCATGAAGATTGAGGCTGAGTCCTTGCTGAATAAAGAAAAGGGCATATTTCTTGACTACTTCTCTAACCAAATCAGCCAGATTTTCCTGCTTCAGAACTAGATCATCATGGAAGCTTTCCAGACGGAGGTACTGGAGCACCAGATGAACGTAAGACTCGATCTTAAAGAGCTCCTGCTCCAGCTGAGACTTAGCTTCCTTATCCTTCAAATCTCCAATCAAAAGTGAACTGGCAGCAATAGGAGTCTTGACTTGATGAACCCAAAGAGTATAGTAATCAAGCAAATCATTGTATTTCTCCTGTTCAACCAAGAGCTGATTCTTCTGTTCGTACTCCAGCTCCTCCACTCTTTCCTGCAAAAGCTTTTCTAGAGGAGTCTGCGCCTGAGCAGAGGCTTGCAGCTTCTGGCTGCGATAAGCCTTATAGGACGTCCAAGCATCTGCTCCGATAAACAAGAAAGACAGAAAAGCCAGCAAGAGCGCAACGTATTCCAGCAGACTGCGGTAAGCATCAAAGACAAAGGCAAAGAGCAGAATAAAGCCTAGCAGCAGAATCAAAAGAGCTAGAAAAAATCGCCGTGAATAAAGGTAAGACTTAAGAAAGAAAAATTTATCCTGTGTGTCCATTGATGAGACCGTATCCTATTCCTTTTTTGGTTTCGATGAAATTCTTCAGTCCGTGCTCTTCAAGCTTTTTACGCAGGCGAGCGACATTGACCGATAGGGTATTGTCGTCGATGAAAAAGTCACTGTTCCAGAGTTCCTTCATCAGATCATCACGCGCCACGATACCATCTGCGTGCTCAAAGAGAACCCGCAAAATCTGAAATTCGTTCTTGGTCAAAGTCACCACTTTCCCATCAAAGACCAGATCTGTCGACTTGAGATTGAGAATGACACCCTGATGCTCCAAGAGACTCTGGTCGTTTCCAAACTCATAGGAACGGCGCAGCAAGCCCTGAACCTTAGCCAGAAAGACATTATTGTCAAAAGGCTTGGTAATATAGTCGTCCGCCCCCATATTGATAGCCATGACAATGTCCATGGACTGATCGCGAGAAGACAGAAACATGATAGGCACCGTTGAAATCTTGCGGATTTCCTGACACCAATGATAGCCGTTGAACAAGGGCAGGCCGATATCCATCAGCACCAGATGCGGCTCCTCTCGGACAAAGACAGTCAGCACATCCATAAAGTCCTCGACTGCCACTACCTGAAAGCCCCATTGTTCCAGCATTTTCTTAATCATCTGACGGATGACTGGATCATCTTCTACTAGTAAAATCTTGTGCATCTTTCCCTCCCGATTGCTTGCTAGTAACATTATACCAAAAAATGCGCTTGCTTGTTTATCATCCTCGGTCTAAGGTATGATTTTTCTGGAAAAGAGAAATTCTATCAGAAAAATATGCTATACTAACTAGTAGAAATTGGAGATATAACATGAGCAATATTTTTACTTACCTTGAAGAAGTGCAGCATGACAGCATTTATGATAAACCTTTCAATGAACTGGATCTTCTAATCCTGACAGAGATGACCTACTTGCCTTTTGACCAACTAGTGCATGAAGACATGTCCCCTTACTGCGACTGCCGACTGCTGGATTTGGCCGATCAAGTACCGCGCGACCTCTCCATGATGGTCAGCAAAAATCGTCTGAAACTATTGGATTTGGCCGCAGCCTCTACTCGCTTTAAAAATCTAAAACTGATGGGCTATGTCAATGACGTTGACCAAGATATTCAGAAGCAATTCGCTGCCTTGATTTTCAAAATCAAGCCCGATACCTATGTCCTGGTCTTTCGCGGCACAGACGACTCCATTGTTGGCTGGAAGGAAGACTTCCACATGACCTATATGGCTCAAATCCCTGCTCAGAAAATGGCCGCCCGCTACCTGCAGAAAGCCTTAGAAAATCTGCCCGGTAACTTTATCCTAACCGGCCATTCCAAAGGAGGAAACTTGGCTTCCTATGCAGCCAGTCAGATGGAAACGTCGCTTCAAGATCGTATTGAAGCCATCTACAGCTATGACTCTCCCGGTCTCAATCACTCTGTCATCGAAAGCGATGGCTATCAGACTGTGGTTGAAAGGATGAAACGCTACCTGCCTCAGAACTCCATCGTCGGCATGATGCTGGAAACACCCAAGGAAGCAAGGATTGTCAAAAGCAGTGCCATCGGCGGCTTTGCCCAGCACGATACCTTTTCGTGGAAGATCAAGGGGAACTCATTCCTATTGCTGGATACATTAGATGCAGAGAGCCTGCAGATAGACAAGACTTTTAAAAATTGGGTAAGCACCGTTTCAGATGAAGAACTTAAAGACTTTTTCGACCTCTTTTTCGGACTGATTTTAGATGCTGGTATCCAATCTGTCGACGAATTGTCCAATGTTGAAAACTTTAACAAAGTCCTCGATATCCTGAAAAATGCTCAATCTCTAACAGACCAAGAACGTGACATGCTGCTGCGCTTGTCCAAGCTCCTGCTGAATATGCGTGTTCAAAGCTGGAAGGATGACATTAGCATACCTAATCTTTCTGAAATTGGCAAAGATATCCGAGAAAACCTATCGCGTTGGAGCAAGCAATTACCTTTCGGCCAGTCTGAGACTGATAAAGTGGAAGAGACTGCTGCAGAGGTTCAAGAGTAAAATCGCAAAAGTCCTATTTATCTTACCCAACAGAAGACTTGACCTATCCATCCCAAAAACAAAACAAGCTCTTATCTTGACAGCTTGTTTTTTCTTTGTTAGAATGTAACAAACCTATTTACAACTAAGTAGTGATAAAAATTAGAAAGGAAACCATCATGAAATCTATCAAAGGAATCGCCCTTATTGCTGTCAGCATAATCCTGACCATCTATGCTTGGGCTTCAGCTGGAATGACCAACTTTATCGTACCCGGTCTGGCCTTAACTACCCTCTCGCTGACCTTTTTACTTGCGACTCGGAACGCCCTTTTGGAAAAATGGTTCCATGGCATCGAAAAGATGTATGCTTATCATAAGTTTACAGCTATCTTTTCCGTTGTTCTTCTTGCTCTCCACAATGTTGCCATGGGTGGCAGTCTCTGGGGCTCTCATCTGGCAGCCCAGCTTGGGAATGTCGGCATCTATCTCTTTGTCAGCATTGTTCTGGTGGCCTATCTTGGTAAGCACATCAAATATGAGGCTTGGCGTTGGATTCATCGCTTTGTCTATTTGGCCTATATCTTTGGTCTCTTCCACGCTTATATGCTAATGGGCGGTCGACTCCTGACACCGACCTTGCTAGGTTTCATAGTCGGATTCTATGCTATCATCGGTTTAGCTTCTGGCTTTTACATCATCTTCCTCTATCAAAGTTTGGCCTTTCGCCATCTGGGGAAAATTCTGCAGGTCAAACGCCTGAACCACGATACCGTGGAGTTGAAGATCCAGCTTAGTCAAAAGCTAGACTACCAGTATGGGCAGTTTGCCTTTGTCAAGATTTTCCAAGAAGGATTTGAAAAAGCGCCACATCCTTTCTCTATCTCTGGCGGTCATGACAATATCGTCTACTTTACTATCAAGAACTCTGGTGACCACACTAAGAAACTTTATGACAAGATCCAAGAGGGAACTAAGGTCACCATTGACCGAGCTTATGGCCACATGATTCTTGACCAGGGGCAAGAAAAACAAATCTGGATTGCTGGTGGGATTGGCATTACGCCCTTCATCTCCTATATCCGTGAAAATCCTAATCTGAATCGTCCAGTCAGCTTCTACTATGCTTATACCGGAGCTGAAAATGCTGTTTACCTAGACCTACTCAAAGACTACGAGGCAAAGAATCCGCAGTTTGACCTTCATTTGGTCGATAGCAAGGTCTCTGGCTATTTAGACTTCAAGAATTATCCTCTGGATGACAAAAGCACCGTCTTCATGTGCGGGCCTGTCAAGATGATGGATAAACTAGCCAACGAATTTAAAAAGACCAATCCGAAAGCAGATCTGGTCTATGAAGGCTTTAAATTTAAATAAAGAAACCAAAAAGAGGACTTCAATCCTCTTTTTTAGTCTATTTGGATTCAACAAATTTTGAAAAAGATAAAATTTCTATCACTCAATATCCAAAAATAGACTTTTTAAACTACAAGAATAGACGGAAAAAATTGATACCAATCAAAATAAGGAAGAAAATAGAAAATCCGATAAACAAATATTTAAAATACTTTTCATTGCTGATGCAGCGCTCAACATACGCTTCTTCAGGATTCTTAGGATTATAGTAAACGGCAATATTTGAGCTGACGGGAAATATTTTTTCAAGTCTAGACTCCTATCCGAGCTGTAGACATAGTCACTTGAAAAAACATCTTTTTGGATTTTTCCTGAAGATGCAGGGATAAACTGTTTATACTTAAGACTTTTTCGACATTGTTTGCCGCGAACGGTATACTCTACAATAGGCAAGGCTACCTGAGGTGGGTTACCTTGGCGACTATAGATGGAACTGTTATATCCTACTACTTTGCCTGATATTAAAGATGTAGATTTACTTCTAATAGAAATTTCTTTTCGATAGTGAAGATAGAGTGGAAAAACAATAACTAGCCAGAGTAGCCCAAGCACCACAATCATAAACATAGGATTCATTACTATTTCCTTCGTTGCTTTGATATTCAATATATTGTAACAAAATTTTCACCGATACCAAAACCTCTATAAGATATCCTTTTGGCCTCAAAAAATTATCGTTTTTCGATATATTTTTCTTGAAATACAATAAAAAATAGATTATAATAAGAATAAAAGGAAAAGAAAATCTACTGCCGGCTGATTTTCGATAGAGGTAAGCATCATGAAAAAGATTGAATTAAAAAATAACTCTTTGCTCAAAGATATTGTTACTCTATTAAACCTTATCATAGTGGGTTATGCTGCTATTTTGGTGTTTCTTACTATCCTAAGTGTGATTTCTTACACCGGTCTTTCCGACAGGTTGGGAATAAAGCTCAATGTTCAATTTATGCCCTCAGTTGATTTTTCAAATTGGTGGAGTATTCTAGCCTTTGTTATAAATCTTCTCACAGCCTCTTTGACTATTTATCTCATCTATCTTGCTCGTAATTTCGTCAAAAATTTGATTAGTGGAAAGATTTTTGATTCATCAAACACGCAACTAGCTGATAAGGCATGGAAAGTCTTTCTGGCTCTGACCTTTCTTTCCGTTAAGGTTGCTGCATCAGGCAATCCCATCGCTCTCCCCTTCTCTTTTAACGCCAGTATGAGCTTTACACCTCTCTTGGGTGCTCTGATTATTTGGCTGATGATGAAAATTCTGGAAAAGGGGATTGATATAGCTGAAGAAAATGAATTTACCATCTAGGAGGCTGCTATCATGATTATCGTTAATCTTGATGTCCAGCTGGCCAAGAAAAAGATGAAACTGGGTGAACTGGCCGATATCATCGGTATCACAAACGCCAACCTTTCCATTCTCAAAACGGGCAAGGCCAAGGCTATCCGATTTAGCACCCTCAATGCTATCTGTCAGGCCCTTGATTGCCAGCCTGGAGACATCCTAGAATTTACAGATGATGAAGAATAAAAAAACTCCCGTCCTAGCCGATTCCATTCAGCTAGGACGGGAGTTTTTATTTGCCTATTCAATCATTTGTGTTTCGGCTAGTTTCTTATACCAGTGAGCGGATTTCTTCGGATAGCGTTCCTGCGTTTCGAAGTCTACGTAGAATAAGCCGTAGCGTTTTTCATAACCGTTAGACCAAGAAAAGACATCCATCAGAGACCAGATAAAGTAGCCCTTGACATTAGCCCCGTCCGCAATCGCATCGGATAAAACTTCCAGATGCTGCTTGACGTAGTCAATGCGAGCATCGTCGTAAACTGTATTGTCCACAAATTCATCTTTATAACCCAGACCATTTTCTGTGATATAAATCTTCTTGTAGTTGGGATAATCCTTCTTAATCCGCATGATTTGATCATAAAGACCTTGCGGATAGATAATCCAATCCCAATCAGTTTTTGGTATATGGGTTGGAGATTCTCTGCGCCCTACTCCCTTAATCTGGTACTTAGAGCTTCCCTTTTCGCCTTTTCCGTTATGGATAATTTCTGTTTCACCGTCAAAGTCGCACATCCAATCACTCATATAGTAGTTGATGCCAAGGAAGTCATTGAGGTCTTTAGCTGCTTCTAGAGCTGCAAAGTCTTCATCTCGTAGATCCAGCTGACCACCATTGACCTTAAGGATATGATTCACTCCTGCCAAAGTTACATCTGAATAGTGTCCCAGATAAGTCGCATCTAAGATGAACTTGTTATGAATAATATCTTCCAACTCTGCTGCTCTGACATCTGCTGGATTTTCTGGATCGTAAGGATATTTTGTAGGAAGTGCATGAACGACACCGATTTTACCCTTGTATCCCTTGTCCTTATAGAGCTTAACAGCACGAGCATGGGAGACCATCATGTTGTGATGGGATTGGAAAACCTTGGCCAAGTCATACTGGATACCCGGAGGGAATTTTCCAACTAAGTACTGACCATCACCAATGGGACCAATTTCATTGAAAGTTGTCCAATAGCGAACTTCTGGAAATTCTTCAAAACAGAAAGCCGCATAGTCTACAAAGTGCTCAATATTTTCTCGATTGAGGAAATCTCCATTTGAATGAAGAGCCTCTGGCGTATCAAAATGGTGAAGAGTTACAAAGGGTTCCACATGGCGTTTGTGGCATTCTGCGAAAAGATTATGGTAAAATTCCACACCTTTTGGATTGACCTCGCCATAGCCTGTCGGGAAAATCCGTGACCAAGCCATGGAAATCCGAATACCATTGACACCATACTCTTCAGCCAATTTGAGATCCACAGGGTATTTGTGGTAAAAGTCACTAGCAGGTTCTGCTGTATACCAGTAGTTATCTTCAAGGTATTTATCCCAGGCAACAGGTCCTTTTCCATCTGTGTGGGTTGCTCCCTCAGCTTGATAGGCTGCTGTTGCACCACCGAAAATAAAATCTTTAGGTAAGCTTTTTGTCATCTTATTTTCCTTTCAATAACATTTGGAGAGTGGGACAGAAATCGGTAATTCGTTAGAATTCGATTTCGTCGTCCCACCTCCGCACAGTTGAGTAGGGCTGTAAAAGCTGATGAAATCAGCGTAGTAGAGCCCACTCAACCACTGCGTCTTGCTCGACAATCCAAAGACAATTGAGAGGCTAGGACTTTTGTCCCAAACTCTATCAAGTTGCTTCATCTCACATAAACAGATTTAGTTGTTAAATTGTTCCTGCACGAAGGCAAGTGCTCCTTTGCCATCACGGGTTAGTTTGATGTATTGGCCGCCTTCAGTCTTAGCCAGCTTGATACCCAATTTATCAGTTTCCGCCTTCATGTCTTCAAAGTTGGAGGCAACTTGAGGAGCCAGGATAACCAGGTCAAACTCAGGCAGCATTTCACGGTGAGCACCGTAGCCGCCAGCTGCTGCTTTGACAGGAACATTGTATTCAGCTGCTGCTTTATTCAAAGCGTTGGCCAGCAATCCACTAGTACCGCCGCCTGCACAGAGCACCAGAACATTGGTTTCTTCGCTAATATTGTTTTGAGATGGAGCTTCTTCATCCACTCCTGCTTTTTCAAGGATAGCATCCGCTTTAGCAGTATTAAAGTTAGCTGCTACTTTTTCTTTAAGAGCATCGTTAGCTTTACCAGAACGTTCTTCTTCTAGGATTTGTTCGTCATAAACCTTGACAAATGGATAGTAAATAATTACATCTACTACGACAAGGAGGGCTGCAAGAACAAAGGACAGAAGCTGGAAGTTGGTACCCAGCACAATTCCCAGAGGTCCAGGTGTCACCCAAGGAAGGTTGGCTGAGAAGGAGTTCATGTTCAAAGTATCAACAAAGAATTTGAAAATCCATACGTTTGCGATAGGTGCAAAGATAAATGGAATAAAGAAAATCGGATTCAGTACGATTGGAGCGCCAAAGAGAATAGGCTCATTGACACCAAAGAAAGTTGGGACAACAGATGCCCGTCCAATTGCACGGTTACGCTCGGACTTACAGATCCACATGAAGAGGAATGGAACAATCAAGGTCGCACCAGTACCACCCATGGTAACGATGAACATTTGAGTGCCAGAAGTGATGACCTTATCCGCATGCTGACCAGCTTGAACCAGAGCCAAGTTAGCATCGATATTGGCATAAGTAATGGCCGCAATGGCAGGCTCAACGATAGACGGACCGTGAATTCCCACGAACCAGAAGAAAGCGTAAGCACCAAAGATAAGAGTGATTCCCAGATAGCCATCTGCCGCTGAGAAAAGCGGAGCAAGAAGTGTTCCGATGGATTCAGCAACTGTTACTCCCAGACTTGCTTTAACAAGCAGTTCCAAACCGTAGAGCAGAACGACTGAGACAGTAAATGGAATCAAGTCTTTAAATACTTGGGAAATATTTGGTGGAACTTCTTCTGGCATACGAATGGTGACATTATTTTTCACACAAACCTTGTAGACATTAACGGTCACAAAGGCTGCGATGAAGGCTGTCAAAAGACCTTTGGTTCCCATAAAGGCAGTCAGGAAGCCACCTTCCTTGGCAGGTTCAGCCGCCATGAGAAGGAAGCCGACCATAGAAGCCAGCATAGTAGACAAGAAGTTAATCTGATTTGTCGCAGGCAGGTCGCGGTTGACAGAGTCTGTCAAAGCCTTTGCAGTGGTCCCTCCCACAAAGAAAGCCAAAATCCCCATCGAATAGCTATAAGGGGTCATTAGGAAAGTTTCAATATCCTTAGACCAGTGGAAGCCCCAAGCATTTGGCACATAGGCAATCAAGATAAAGATAGATGAGAAGAGGATGACTGGCATACCAGCAATAAAACCGTCCCGAATAGCACGGAGATAGATATTCCGAGAAATCTTCTCAAAGAAAGGCTTCCCTTTCTCAATAAGTCCGATGAGTTTGTTCATTATTTTACTCCTCTTTTGTATAGTTCAATCAAATGGTGCATCATGTCTTTTAGCAAGATGGTAGTCATTAGGTGATCTTGGCCGTGCATCATGGTCACACTGTAAGCCAAGTCCTCGCCAGCTGCTTCTTTTGTCAAGAGACTAGTCTGAGCATGATGAGCTTCAGCGATGCAGCTATTGGCTTCTTCTACCAAGGCGTCTGCCTTAGCAAAATCCCCAGCTTCTGCGGCTTTCAAAGCTTCTAAGAGCTTGGAGCGAGCGTCACCAGCGTAGGCCACAATTTCAAAACCGAGCAATGTTACTTCTTCTCTATTCATGAGAGTTCCTCCTTGTATTCTTATGTAAAATTTTATTATTATTTTCTATTATAAAAGGCGTTGGATATGCAGCACCAGGTAGACCCGTTCGCTGCGGTAGAGATCAATTCCCGTCTTCTGGGCAATGATGTGGTAAATATCGCTTCCGACCTGATAGGCTTGAGGATAGGTCATCTGGATCTGACTTTCCATTTCCAGCAGGGAAACATTGTCATCACGGCTTCTGTCCAGATAGTCTAAAAAATAGTTCAGGTGAATCATAAAACGGTCATAAAAGTTGCTGTTTTCTGCACTTCTTTTAATACCATTTTTCTTCAGCTCTGCCTCAACAGCAGCCAGAATATCTTTTCGCCTGCCCAAGTGACTTTGCCCCTCAGGATTGGTCTCCCCTTCGGCATTGATAAAGTGATAGGCAATGCGATTGACCTCGTCGCTAGGGAAATTATCCAACAACCGCTCGCGGTATATGGCTACCGCTTCCTGAGCAATCTGATAAGGGACAGGGTATTTGTCCGAAGCATCTGGCAGGTCACTCTCCTTGTACCGCCCCTGCTGCAGAGCCTGATATGAACAGTAGATGTGATCCGTTAGCGTGACATAGATATAGTCCTGGACAGGGTAATCATACTTCTTAGAAAGGGTATCAATCACATCATAGGTCACTGTGATAAAGTCCAGTGGAACATCTTTGAGCAAGGCCACAAAGTTTTCTTTAGACTCTTCCGTTCTTAGGCGAAAGATTTTCTCAATCTTACTTTCCAGAACGATGTCACCCTTCTTTTTATTAAAAGCTATGCCACTGCCAATCAGAACAACCTCTTCACCATTTTCATGTTTGGCTAGAGCAACATTGTTGTTCATAGGATGTATGATTCGATACATATCTCCTCCTCTTCATTTTCTAGGGTTCTGGCAAAACAAAAAGACCACAAACAAACCGAGGCTATATCTTCCCTCAATTTATTTGCGGTCACGCCTAATCCAACTTAGTAACGCTCACCCTATTCAATTTCTGATTTCATTATAGCATATCAGTATCAGAATGTAAACCCTTACTTTATTTATTTTTTAACTATTTTTAGACTCTTTCTTTCCACGAGGTAGCTGTTTTTTGAAGGACCTTGTTTAGCTCATCAATATTTTCAAATCCTGTTGTACGAAGCCATTTGCGAGCTGCTTCTTCACCTTGCTCAATGTAGTCTTTAACGCTGCCAGCCCAAGTCGCACGTCCGCAAAGAACGCCGTTGAAGTTAGCACCTGACTCATGAGCAAACACAAGTGTTTCTTGGAAGAGTTTCGCAGATACACCCGCACTCAAGTAGATGTATGGCAAGTTCGTTGCCTCATCTTGTTCCTTGAAGAAGGCAGCTGCTTGTTCTTTAGTATGCACTACTTCACCATCGCCAAAGCCTTCAACGTATTTAACGTTGACTGGAACTTCTACTTTCAAGACATCAATGTTGAAACGTGGATCAGAGAAGACCTTCATAGCTCCGATAACCTTATGAGGCTTGACTTTAGCATACTCAGCGCTGGAAGCATCCGCAATCTTTTCATCGTAAGCCAAGATTTCAAGGAAGAAAGGAATTTCTTCTGCCACACACTCAGAACCCACACGTTCAATATAAGCTTGCTTTTGTTGGTTGAGTTCTTCAGAGCTGTCTACATCATAGTAAAGGAGGAATTTCACCGCATCCGCGCCTTGTTCTTTGATGCGCTTTGCAGACCAAACATCCAGACAGTCTGGCAGGCGCTTGGTGCTAGAAGTGTCGTAGCCTGTCTTTTCATAGGCCAATAGCAAGCCAGCATTCTTGTCCAAAGCCTTAGTAGCAGGCAGTCCATACTCAGGATCCAGCAACATAGATGAAGCATAAGGAGTTAGCTCTTCTGCGACCAAAACTTTCAGTTCTTCCATTTGAGCTACTGTTGGTTCTGCTTCCTGGTGTTGAGCCATGAGGCGTTTCAAAGCACCGCGTTGGTCAAATGCCAAAGCAGAAATGATGCCATTCTCATCAGAAAGTTTTTCCATGTACTTGCGTTTTTGTTCTGTTAATACCATTCTTTATACCTCTTTTACTGTGATTTGATTGTATAGGCCGTCGTAGTTTTCAACGTTGACATGACCAGTCATTTTTTCTTGGGCATTGAGCATGCCCAGAACATTTGCTTTTTTGAGCAGAGAGACATCATCTTCTTGATGACTCAAGGCTGAAGAGATCCCTGAAACAGTTGAGTCTCCAGAGCCAACTGGATTGACCACTTGGATTTTAGGAATATCTACTTTATAGAAAGTATCCCAGTGCTTAGCAAAAGCTCCATCTGCACCGAGTGATACGATGATCCACTCGATTCCTTCAAATAGCGGTTCTGAAAGGACAGCTTTTAACTCATCCAAATCTTTTGAAACTTCGCGACCCAATAACTGAGAAAGTTCCTCATTATTAGGTTTGATGGCAGTTGGTTTGACATCTGATTTGAGTACAGCTTCCAGAGCAGCTCCAGAGCAATCCAGCACCACCTTATTGCCAGCTTGATTAGCAATTTCAACCAATTGAATATAATATTCAACAGGTAAACCATTTGGTAGACTTCCCGAGATACTAACTACCTCAGCTGATTCCATTAATGATTTAAAATGATGTAAAAAACCATTTGCCTCATCCGCTGTAATAGTCGGACCAGCTTCCAGGATTTCTGTTTGCTTACCTTCGTGTAAGATAGCAATGCAATTCCTCGTATTTCCCGAAATATTATAAAATAATGGTCGTACAGCTTGATGAAGATTCTGCAAGAGAAATTCACCATTGGTCCCACCAATCAGTCCCGTCGCAGCGACATTATCTCCAATTTCTGCCAAGACCCTGGTTACGTTGAGACCCTTGCCGCCCGCTGTTTTACTGACTTCTGAAACACGATTAACAGTATCTATTTTCAATTCTTCTAAGGGATAGGAAATATCGATAGAAGGATTCATGGTCACTGTAAGAATCATCTAGCTACCTCTCTAATCGTGGTACTCTCCACGATCCCATTTTTCAAGAAATTCTGTAAAGAAGTTAGCATCTGCTTGATGAGCATTGTGACTTTCAACATGCTCAATCTTGGCAATCAGCTTCTTGTTTTCTTCGGTTGTTTTATATTCCGCATGAATGAAAGCTTCAATGATGTCACACATAAGGAGCTCACCAGTGATTTTTCCGCCAAAACCGATAACGTTGGCGTTGAGCTCTTCCTTAGCATAGAGAGCCGAGGTCATATCGCGCACCAGAGCTGAGCGGATGCCAGGAACTTTATTTACAGCGTTGTTAATGCCAACACCAGTACCGCAAATACAGATTCCCAAATCCGCCTTGCCACTTGCCACTGCTTCTCCTACCTTTTTTCCGTAGATAGGGTAGTGGGTACGAGTATGGTCATAAGTACCAAAATCAAGAACTTCATAGCCTTTTGATTTTAGAAAATCTGAGACTGCCATTTTTTCATTGGTAACGATATGGTCACATCCAATTGCAATTTTCATTTGATTTCTCCTTTTCTTAGCACATTTTGTTGAGCATGTCGACCCGGATTTGGTGGCGGCCGCCGTCGTATTTCCCATTGACAAAGCCTTTGGCAATGTTCTTAGCCAGCCCTTCACCAACGATTTCAGCTCCCATCGTAATCATGCGAGAGTTGTTATGACCGCGAGTCATGTAGGCAGAGCGTTCATCTGAGACTTCCGCTGCTACCATGCCTTTGATTTTGGTCGCTACCATAAATGGACCAGCTCCATAAGCGTCAATGACAATACCAAGATTTTCCTCTTGTTTATTCACCTCAGCCGCAACTGCAAGGGTCACATCAACAAAATCCTGACCTTCTTTCGTCACATCCACCACTTCAAAGTTTTCTCCGACGAGAAAATCCTTGACCACATCTTTCAGCTTGCTTCCAGCAGCATCTGCTCCAATAATAATTGCCATGAGCATTCTCCTTTGTTTGATTTTTTGCACAGAATATTGTTTATAAAAAACACTTTCTGTTTCCTATAAGCATACTATACTCCTTTAAAAGTTATTTGTCAACAGATTTTTGTTTATTTTAATCAAAATGTTTTTAAAGATGATTAAAATAAACAAAAAAGCCCTAAAAAGAGCTTTTTGATAATTTTTTCATCCATTTAAAATAATCTAGGAAATAATCTTGGTATAAACTTCCAGTTCTTCCTGAGCATTTTCAGACATCCTGTCTGTGATAACAGCTGTAATATCAGCCAAAGGACAGATAGAAGTGAAATCTTCCTTGCCAATCTTAGAAGAATCAATCAATAGGTAGGTCTCTGATGAGCGCTCCAAAGCTAGCTTCTGAGTATAGGCCTCTTCAAAAGAAGAGGTCATAATCTGCCCGTTTTTGATACCATTGCCGCTGAAAAACATCTTAGTAAAGTACATTTTATCCATGATGGCATTGGTCATCTCGCCGACAAAGGCTTGAGTCGCTTCCCGCATCTCCCCACCAAGTAGAAAGACTTTGAAGGTATCCGACCTCTTTTTTAAAAGATCGTGAAAAATCGGCAGACAATTTGTAATCACGCGCAGATGCTGATTGCTGATTTCCTCAGCCAGCACCTCCACAGAAGTCCCCGGCCCAAGAAAAATAGTATCGCCATCTTCAATCAGCTCCACAGCCTTCTTGGCAACAGTCCGCTTGGCCTCGATATTCTGATAAAGCTTCTCTTCATGAGGGATTTCTCTGTACTTGAGGTGCTGATTACTTTTAGCCCCACCGTGAACACGAGTCAGCAACCCTTTACTTTCCAGCTCTATCAAGTCACGCCGAACCGTCATGTCTGAGACCTTCATAGTCTCAACAATCTCAGCAACTGTCACTGTCCCAGCTCGATCCACCAGCTTAACTATTTCGTCCTGTCTCTGATTTTTTCCCATACTTTAGCCTCTCTACACATTGGTTTTGTTTATTATAACTCATTTTTCTGTTTTTTTCCATATTATTTGTTTGTTTTAAACAAAATTGAGGGGTTTACGATATGCTATAGGACATAAAAAAACACCTTGCAATGATGTGCAAGATGCTTTCCCAAGTTGATAGAACGATACATTTCACTATCAGCTAAACTGTAACAATACTCAAAAAGTTATGATTCCTATTTATTCATATTTTTAAAAGTTACTTTAGCCTCTGAGTCAATACTAGTCACTATATTTGTATAATAGTCTTCTGCAGATTCCGTAATGAGATTTTTATATTGTTTAATATAATCTTCTTGTTCTTTATTGCTAAGAGATTTAGCAACATGCTCTCCAGTATCAATATTTTCTGTTGAACCGCTCAACAGCTGTCCACTCATATCATAGAGTTTGTATCGATCTTTGGGATTATCCGAGACCTCTACACCTATAACTTCATATTTAGGTATAGTTAGCTCGTACTCATGTTCAGCAATTTTCTTAATCTTAATTCCTTCTTTAATTCCAAATTTAGCCGTATAATTAAGAATAATAATAGCTTTCTTAACAGACAGTGGAATACTGATATTGGTGCCAGGAATCTTCTTATCTTTCTCAATCGTTTCAACCTTTTGAATCCCTACATCCAAAAAAACACTTTCGTTGACTTTTTCCAAGCGAGTGATCTGCGTATAGATTTGGCTTCGCTCATCTGAAGCGTTTTTACCTTGGAAAAATCCAATGATATTATAAGTTTTCGCAACAACAAAAAAGATAGCAAGAACGGCTACCACAATCCATATGTAAATCTTAGCCCCCAAAACTTTTTTTATGAAATCCTTAACTATTTTCATTATACTACTTCCTCCGAATCAAAAATGCTGCTCCAAGGCTAATAATAGCTAGAAAAGCTGCCAAATAAGGATTCAGCGGAAAGAGAATGACAATTAAAAGCAACAACAAAACAAGTGATGCAATTTTTACTATTTTCATAATATAACTCCTAAAACTTTTTCAAATAAAATTATATAAATATCTATAGAATTTGTCAAGCGGTTTCAAAGTGATGATTATAGCAAAAATCCCCCAACAGACTCCTGCTGGGGGATCGTTATTAGATCAAAAATTGTTATCCAATCAAACTTCCATTTGGGACATTTTCGTCCACAGTAAGGAGAGTAAGTTGGTCGCCGTGCTCGGCTGATAGAATCATCCCTTGGCTGACATATTTTTTCATCATCTTACGTGGTTTGAGATTAGCTACGATTTGGACTTTCTTACCGACCAGTTCTTGCTCGTTTGGATAGTATTTAGCAATACCAGAGAGGATTTGGCGGTCCTCACCGTCTCCTGCATCCAAGCGGAACTGAAGAAGCTTATCCGATCCTTCAACTTTAGACACCTCTTTGACTTCTGCGACACGGATTTCCACCTTATCGAAGTCGTCAAACTTGATTTCTTTGCGGTTAAGTTTGAGCTCGACTTCTTCTGGATTCCATTCTTTTTCAACCGCAGGTTTGTTGCCCTCCATTTGTCCCTTAATATAGGCAATTTCTTCTTCCATATCCAGACGAGGGAAGATTGGTGTTCCTTTTTCTACAACTGTCAGACCTGCTGGGAGTTGGTCAATTGCTAGGTTTTCCAGCGAAGTTGCTTGAGGCAAGCCAAGTTGGCTGAGGACAGCCTTGCTTGTTTCCATCATGAAAGGATCAATCATGTGTGCCACAACACGAAGGCTGGCTGCCAAGTGGCTCATAACTGCTGCCAGTTCTTTGATTTTGGTTTCATCCTTAGCCAGAACCCAAGGAGCGGTTTCATCGATATATTTATTGGTGCGGGAGATGAGCGTCCAGACTGCTTCTAGGGCGCGTGGGTAGTCTACTGCATCCATGTGTTTGTAGTAGTCAGCGATGGATTCAGATGCCACCTGAGCCAGAGCTCCGTCAAAATCCGTCACATTTTCTTCATAGGCTGGCACTTGACCGTCAAAGTACTTGTTAATCATAGAAACAGTACGGTTGAGCAAGTTTCCAAGGTCATTAGCTAACTCATAGTTGATACGACCTACATAGTCCTCAGGTGTGAATGTTCCATCAGATCCCACCGGAAGACTACGCATGAGGTAATAACGCAGGGCATCCAAACCATAACGTTCTACCAGCATTTCCGGATAGACCACATTCCCCTTAGACTTGGACATCTTGCCATCCTTCATGACAAACCAACCGTGGGCAATCAAGCGGTCGGGCAGCTTAATATCCAGCATCATGAGCAGGATTGGCCAGTAGATAGAGTGGAAACGCAGAATGTCCTTGCCCACCATGTGGAAGACTGTTCCATTCCAGAATTTATCGTAGTTAGCATGATCATCCTGACCGTAGCCAAGTGCTGTCGCATAGTTGAGTAGGGCATCAATCCAGACATAGATAACGTGTTTAGGATTGGATGGCACCGGCACACCCCAAGTAAAGGTCGTCCGAGATACCGCTAAATCTTCCAGGCCCGGCTCAATGAAGTTTTTCAGCATTTCATTAAGACGTCCGTCCGGCGTGATAAAGTCTGGATGAGATTTGAAAAATTCTACCAAGCGGTCTTGGTACTTGCTGAGACGGAGGAAATAAGACTCTTCTGATACCCACTCCACTTCATGTCCAGATGGCGCAATTCCGCCGGTTACCTTTCCATTTTCATCACGGAAGACTTCTGCCAACTGGCTTTCAGTGAAAAATTCCTCGTCAGAAACCGAATACCAGCCTGAATATTCACCCAAGTAGATGTCATCTTGAGCAAGCAAACGTTCAAAGACGTGAGCCACTACTTTTTCATGGTAATCGTCTGTGGTACGGATAAATTTATCATATGAGATATCCAGTAATTGCCAGAGTTCTTTAACTCCAACTACCATGCCATCAACATAGGCTTGTGGTGTAATACCAGCTTCTTCTGCTTTTTGTTGAATCTTTTGGCCATGCTCATCAAGACCAGTCAGATAAAAGACATCGTAGCCCATAAGGCGTTTGTAACGTGCTAAGACATCACATGCGATAGTTGTGTAGGCAGAACCGATATGGAGCTTACCGCTCGGATAGTAGATAGGGGTTGTAATATAAAAGTTCTTTTCAGACATGATTTCTCCTTAGGAGGCAAATGAGACCTCTTTTTATTCGGAAATTGCCATTTATCAAGCAGATAAACCGCAAACTTCAACACTTTATTTTATCACCATTTGAAAAATAAAACAATGGATTGCTAACCTGGATGTATCTGCTAAGCAACGGTGAAAATGGATGTACTTCTAAAAACAAAAATTAAATTGCAATATTTAGTGATTTATAATATAATAAGATAAATAAAATTATTTAGGAGATTATTATGATTTATGCATATCTTGATTTTTGGCGGAGAGCTTTTGACTTCGCTGGGCGGTCAGATCGCCCAGATTATTGGTGGGCTGTATTTGCCAATATGTTGATAGCTGTCTTATCTTTAATTTTCTTACTTATGGTTGGAGAGGAAGCAGCCCCTCTTCTATCGCTAATTCAGATTTATGGTTTCTTTACTATCATTCCAAATCTATCTCTGTCCATACGCCGTCTGAGAGATGCTGGTTACCATTGGGCTTTTATCTTCGTATCTTTTATTCCAGTTATTGGTAATTTCATTCTACTCTTCCTCCACTGTCAACCCTCAGAATACTAAAAAATTAACATTAATCACTTTCTGATAATCAGACCAACCCAAACTGTACTGCCCTCAAAAGTTAGATTTTTTGTGTCTAACTTTTGAGGGGTAGTGCAAACAGGTTGGTTTTTATGTTACACTATTTCACTAAAACACCCTGTATTTTCTGAAAACTTGCAAATACAATCCAAATATAGTACACTAAATAAAAAAATAATAAAAGGATTTTTAATATGATTGATGCCTACAAAAAGTTTTGGAAGGGCTATGTAGACTTTACTGGTCGCTCAACTCGCTCAGAATATTGGTGGTCTGTTCTCTGCCACTTCTTAGTAATGCTGCTACTTCTTTGTTTTGCTCTTGGTATTGAAACAGCCTTAAACTCTGAGACTGGGGCAACATTATCTATCACTTTAATAACTCTGTTAGTGTTGTATTTCTTTGCAATTATTCTTCCCTATCTCGCCATTCAGATCCGACGTCTGCGAGACGCTGGCTTTCACTGGGCACTTATCTTTTTATCGATTGTTCCATTTAGCCGCTTGATTTTGACTATTCTTTATTGCCAACCTACAAAATATGAACCCGTTATAAATAATTATTATAATAATCAGAATTACCAAGAACAACAATTTGGCCAAAATTCTTATCAAAATCAGCAAAATTACCAAGGACAGCAATTTGATCAGAACTCCTATCAAAATCAGCCCAATCCTCAACAAAATTTTGCATCAGCTGAAAACAAGCAAAGTCCATTTGAATAAAGCAAAAGCCATTCCGCTTCTGGAATGGCTTTCTCTTTGCAAGATTTTCTCAATAGGTCACAACATTCAAATTGCCACTTTCATACTCAGCGATGAAGATATTCGAAATATCGGTGTATCCGTCTTTAGCCAGTCTCCCCACCAGCCACTCTTCTGTTTTATCAATAGACTCCAGAATATCAATTTGGACAACACCATCTGTGATAAGGGGATATTTAGGATTCTCTTCACCAGCCTGTACAATAATCAGCTGGCCGTTTTGCTCTATAACTGCCCGTTTGACCTGCTTGAGCTGGAAAATACCTTGGCTGCGCAGCTTCAAAGCTACATCTGCTGCTGAAAGACCAACAGAACGGCAGGCTTCGGGACTCAATTTCCCATGCTGAATCAACGTTGTCGGCTTGCCATCAATCAAATGCTTAACCGCACGGACATTGTTATTGAGCCACTTTAGGGTCAAGACCAAGATAGTCCACATGATGAGAATGACTGCATACTGAAGAATGTTAATAGAGCTATTATAAATCACCCCACCGATAATACCACCAAGGACATAGTTTTGAATCTGGTCGATCGCTGAATTTGGCGCCAGATTGCCTTTTCCGGTCACATTGATAACAAAAACCAGTGAGAAAAGTCCCAGTGCTAGCTTAATTAGGATTTCAAGAAAATTCAATGTCATTTTTCAACCTCCACTATTTCGATATCTGTCGTCTTATGCAAGTCAATTTTTTCAAGGAGATATTTATCCGGCTCACTGCCACTCATAGCCCGATAAAAATTCTTTCCGACCTTCAAAATCGCTCCATCAGTTGCGGCTGAAGTATTGACATAGACCTCCGACTTATCGACTCCCAAGTCTTCTGAAATAACCTCAATAAAATGCAGAGAGGTTTGAAACTGGTTATTAGAGGCTTGGTCAGTCTGAAAATTACTAATACCAATCAAGACCATGGCCACCAAGGCCAAAACAGAGATGATGGCTAGTTCTCGAAATTTTGAATCACGCTTATTGCGATAGGCCTTAAAAGCAAAAAATCCTGTCACAAGCAGAAGCAAGACAGAAAGTGCAACTGTCACCCAGTTTTGCTGGCTAATCTGACTCAAAACATAATCATAAGAATAGAATTTCATGGTTTCTTCCCTCTATTTTTCTAGGATAATTATAGAAAAATTTTCATTATTTTTCAAGCTTTCTTACAATCACTTTGCTATAAATCATTCCTAAATTTTGTTATAATAAACTCAGTAAATTTTACTAGAAAAGGAAATTTTATGAAACTCATCTCTTGGAACATTGACTCTCTCAACGCTGCATTGACCAGTGATTCTGCCCGCGCTCAGCTTTCTCAAGCTGTCCTTCAAACCTTGCAAGCTGAAAACGCAGATATTATCGCCATTCAGGAAACAAAACTGTCTGCAACAGGTCCGACTAAAAAGCACTTGGAGATTTTGACAAATCTTTTCCCAGACTATGAAAACACCTGGCGCTCCTCCCAAGAGCCAGCACGTAAGGGCTATGCAGGAACCATGTTCCTCTACAAAAAAGAACTGACGCCAACCGTAACCTTCCCTGAAATCGGCGCTCCATCAACCATGGATGTCGAAGGCCGCATCATTACGCTGGAATTTGACAACTTCTTCGTCACTCAGGTCTATACGCCCAATGCTGGCGATGGACTCAAACGCTTGGATGACCGTCAAGTCTGGGATGCTAAATATGCTGAATATTTGGCAACACTAGATGAACAAAAACCAGTACTTGCTACTGGCGACTACAATGTGGCCCACAAGGAAATCGACTTGGCCAATCCAGCAAGCAACCGCCGTTCACCAGGCTTTACCAACGAAGAACGTGCTGGCTTCACCAACTTGCTGGCTAAAGGCTTCACCGACACCTTCCGCCACCTACACGGCGATATTCCTAACCAATACACCTGGTGGGCGCAGCGCAGCAAGACTTCTAAAATCAACAATACAGGCTGGAGAATCGACTACTGGCTGACAAGCAACCGCGTGGCTGACAAGGTGACCAAGTCTGATATGATTGACTCCGGTGCGCGCCAAGACCACACACCCATTGTCATGGAGATTGAACTCTAAGGAGAAAACGAATGGACTATCAAGCTGTCATTCCTGAATTTGTAGTATCTGACTTCGAAAAATCACGCCACTTCTACTGCGACCTGCTAGGATTCTCTGTCGAATACGAGCGTCCAGAGGAGAAATTTCTCTTCCTCTCGCTTGAAGACTGCCAACTTATGCTAGAAGAAGGCAGCGCAGAAGAATTAGCACAACTGACCTATCCTTTCGGGCGCGGTATCAATATTTCCTTTGGCATTGAAGATGTCCCTCAGCTCCACCAAAAACTGCTGGAAGCTGACTATCCCATCCATCGTCCGCTGACGAAAAGAGAATTTCGAGTGGGAGATAGCTTTATTTATCCCCATGAATTTGCGATTTTGGATCCAGATGGTTATTTTTTAAGATTTAGTGAATAAGAAAGCGAAGTCATCAGACCTCGCTTTTTATATGTCCTTAAAGTTATAGAGTTGCGGATAGTGATCGCACTCGGGATTTTTAGGATGGCAGATAGCCCGTCCAAAGTAAATCATGGCCTGATGGGCTGGCAGCCAACGTTCCGGTGGAAGGACATCCATAACTCGCTTTTCTACTTCCAATGGCGTTGCCGACTTTTTAACGATATCATGGTGCTTGCAGATGCGCTCCACATGGGTATCGACAGCAAAGGCCGGAATGCCAAAGCCCACACTCATGACTACATTGGCCGTCTTGCGACCAACACCAGCTAGACTTTCCAATTCCGCCCGCGTTTGTGGTACTTGACCGTCAAAGTCGTCCAAAAGCTGCTGGGCGCATTTCTTCAAAAATTTGGCCTTGTTGCGATAGAGCCCTAGGCGGGAGATGTATTTAGCAATGTCTGCTTCACCAGCCTTAGCCATATCCTGTGGAGTCGGATAAGCCTCAAATAGGGCGGGGGTTGCCTTATTGACCGCAGCATCTGTCGTCTGAGCCGACAGCATGACCGCTACCAAAAGCTCAAAGTGATTGCGAAAATCCAGACTGGGCTTGGCGTCAGGGAAAAGAGCAATAATCTCTTCAATCACATGACGAGCCCGTTTTTTTGATAAAACCATGATTCTTCTTTCTAAGATTGAGATAGATTTATTATATCATGAAAGGAAGAAGCATCCAAAAAACTTGATTGATAAAGTAGCTGGTCTTAATACTTTACAAACCTAACTCTCCATACGCCTTCCGGTAGCCAATCTGCAAGATTTGGTTATCTCGAACCAAGAGCGGTCGTTTAATCAGCATGCCGTCTGTCGATAATAAATCTGCAGCTTCCTGAGCTGTTAAATGTGGCACCTTTTCTTTGAGCCCTAGCTCACGATATTTGAGACCGCTGGTATTGAAAAAGGCCTTGATCTCAAAATCAGAATTCTGAATCCAGTCTAGAAGTTGGTCTCGGCTAGGTGTATTTTGGACAATATCTACCGCTTCAAAGTCCACTCCTAATTGATTGAGCTCAGCCTTGGCCTTGCGGCAGGTAGAGCATTTTGGGTATTCGATAAATTGTAACATTGTTTTTCCTCCGTCCCTATAATAGCCCAGCTAGCTTCTTCTTGTCAAGCTGAGACTCATTAGAAAAAGCCGACAAGAGAAAGGCTCATCGGCTGGTATAGGCGCATTCCATGAAGAAACACCTCTATTTTCGGTTATTTTTTAATCAAACGCACGCGCACAATATTGTCGCTATTCTTAAATTTATCAACCAGCTCCTGAATCTTGCTTTCGTCCGACTCATCCAGATCCAGCAAAGTATAAGCATAATCGCCCTTGGAACGATTGATGATATTGTCAATATTGATATTCAAATCACTGACCGCTGTTGAAATCCGAGCCACAATATTCGGTACATTTTTGTTAATCAGGGTAATCCGATAAGGCGCTGAGAGAGCCTGACGGACATTAGGGAAATTCACTGAGTTGATAATCTCGCCCGTTTCCATGAAGCGTCGGATGGTTTTCCCAGCCATAATGGCACAGTTGAGCTCAGCTTCTTTGGTCGAGCCACCCAAATGCGGAAAGACTGTAATCTGCGGATGACGGAGCAGCTCTTCTACACCAAAGTCTGTGATATAGCGCTTGATAACACCTGCTTCCAAGGCTTCAAAGAGGGCAGCGTTATCCACCAGCTCGCCACGGGCAAAGTTGATGAGGGTTGTTCCCTTTTGCATAAGACCAAAAGCAGCCTGATCAAAAGTAGCGCGTGTATCCTCAGTCAGGGGCACGTGGATAGTGATATAATCACTCTTCTCAAAGATTTCCTTAATATCCGCTACCCGTTTGACATGGCTAGAGATATTCCAAGCTGTTTCAATGGATACATAAGGGTCATAACCAAGGACATTCATTCCCAGACGATAGGCATCGTTAGCAATACGGCCGCCGATAGCTCCTAACCCAATGACTCCCAAAGTCTTCTCTGCAATCTCTGTCCCAGCAAACTGCTTCTTACCAGCTTCCACTTGCTTGGGAACATCATCTCCAGAAAGGCCGTTAGCCCAACTGTTAGCTGCGATATAGTCACGGGCAGACAGGAGAATGGAAGCCAAGACCGCTTCTTTCACCGCATTGGCATTAGCTCCTGGCGTATTGAAGACTACAATTCCCTGAGCCGTTGCCTGTTCGACCGGAATATTATTGGTTCCTGCGCCTGCCCGCGCAATAGCTTTGAGCTTGCTTGGAAATTCCTGTCCATGCAGGTTTTGACTACGTAGGATATAAGCATCCGGATTGTCAGACTTGTCTCCGTCAATCTGAAAAGCATTACCTAGCTCCTTAAGACCGATTTGATTGATGTTGTTAAAGGTTTTGACACTAAAGACCATAGTTTCCCTCTCTTAAGAATTTTCTTCTTCAAATTTCTGCATAAAGGCAATCAAGTCCTTGACACCTTGGAGCGGAAAGGCATTGTAGAGACTAGCTCTCATGCCGCCTACGCTGCGGTGCCCCTTGATATTCTTGAATCCCGCTGCTGCAGCCTCTTTGTTAAATTTGGCGTCCAGCTCTTGGCTAGGAGACACAAAGGGAATATTGGCTACTGAGCGCTGCTCCTTGTAACGGACTGGACTGCGGTAAAAGTCAGACTGCTCAATGAAGTCGTACAAAAGGCCAGATTTTTCACGATTGCGCTTTTCCATTTCTGCTACACCACCCAGCTCCTTGACCCACTCAAAAACCAGCTTGGCCATATAGATGGCGAAAGTAGGTGGTGTATTGTAAAGAGAGCCATTGTCCGCCTGAATGCGGTAATCCAACATGCTAGATAGAACTGGACCATCATTCAACAAGTCTTCTCGGATGATGACAACAGTCACGCCAGCAGGTCCGATATTCTTCTGAGCCCCAGCATAAATCAAACCAAAATCCTCTACTCGGTACTGAGCAGCCAGGATATTAGAAGACATGTCCGCCACAATCGGCACGCCATTAGTCGCAGGAAGGTCATAAACAGCCGTTCCTTCGATAGTATTATTGGTTGTCAGATGCACATAAGGCGCCTGCGGATCAATCTCCTTTTCATCAAAAGAAGGAATTTCCGTGTAATTTAAATCCTCTGATGAAGCCAAAAGAATAGGCTCAAATGGAATGAACTTAGACAGCTTGACTGCTTCGGTGTAAGCTTTCTTTCCCCAAGATCCAGCCACTAGGTAATAGGCCTTGCCGCCTTGAGCTAGATTAAGGGGAATCATGCTAAACTGGGTAGAAGCCCCGCCCTGCAGGAAGAGCACGCGGTAATTATCCGGAATATCCATGAGCTCACGCAGCAAGCTCTCAGCTTCTTTGATAATATCGTCAAATTCCTTGGATCGGTGGGACAACTCCATCACACTCATGCCACTTTGGGTATAGTCTAAAAACTCAGCCTGAGCTTTTTTCAAGACTTCCTTGGGCAATACTGCCGGTCCAGCAGAAAAATTGTAAATCGTCATATCCTACCTCCAAAATTTATTTTGTATATCATATCACAAAGTTTAGAAAATATCTATTTTTTCTTAAAAAGAAGGAAATTTTTTAAGAAAACACGAACAAAATAAAGAAAAATAATAAAAGAAGCTATGAAAGCTTCTAATCATTTTAGATCTAGTTTTAAATAAAGCAATTATATCAATACAAAACTACCGCTGATAAATGTTTAGTTTCTAATCAATTTTTTTGGCATCAATAAATCATACAAATAACCATGTTTAAGCATATCCAAATTAAACACATATGGAATATGAGCAAATGCCTCTGCTAATGGCAAACGAGCTGTTTTCCAGCCCAATCCATCTGTTACCCAAACAAACTCAACATCATCTGGTGAATTGACGACGAACTGGCTCAATTCAGTAAACTCTCCAGCAACAGCCTTCAGTTTGCTGCCGCCTCCGCCATAGTAGTTTGTTTCAATCAACCAAATTTTATGTTTTTCCTTTGAATAAACAGCTACATCAAAACGTCGTTGTGATTTATCAACTGGTACTTCTATATTCCACTTTTCTTTTATGAAAGATGGCGTGGCTTGGGATTTAAACTCTAAATCATACTGCTGACAAACTTTAGCAACACTTCGTTCAAGTATGCCTTCCATAGTCGTTCCACTTCGATTTTTACGAGCATTACTATCTAATCCTGCTTCTACACCATACACATAATCGACAAGTGATCGGCTAGCTTCCTTTTGTAAAAAGTACAACAAACCGGCTTGCTCAATAAAATCTACATAAACTTTTATATCACTTTTGTCAATCTTCTTAAAATCTAATTGATGAAAGCTCATATTATCATCTTCATCCAAGGAAAGAATATCTAAAACTTTATCACGGCTGGCAATCAAGCTAGGAACAGCCCTCAGTAAATCAGGCTGTTTTGAAAATAAATTAAAGGCCTCTTCATAAATATTATCTTTACCAATTAAATAGTTGAGAGTATTTAATTCAAGTTCAAACTCCTTTGTCTCCCGTCTAACCTTATTCCAATTTACATAGTACCCTGGTGTACGGTTGGTAACTGAAAGAGTCGAGAGGAAATATTGTAATCTTTCGTCTGATGATAGTTGAATATAATTCTCTAAGTTCATATTTCCTCCTTTGGTATAGGTAAACCAAACTCCTTTAAAGGAATATAATTAAAGCGATAGTAACATCCTACACTTATAATATAATCTAAGACATCTTTATAATTTGAATTTAAAAACCATTCATCAAGTAAATAATAATATTTAACTTCTTTATTTAAAGGTGAAAATAACTTTTTATATTGTTTCAACTTAAAATCACATGTTTGTAATTTTTCATCAACACTTCCTTGAGTTTTTTGCGTTTTCTTTTCAATGATAAAAACTGTATTATTATCCATTACAAAAATGGAATCATCTGGTAACAATTTTTTGGAAATAATCGCTTTATAGTTCAGGCTTACTTCATCAAAATAACGATATAAACCATGTTTTTGAAAAATTTCTGCTACTTTTTCCCCTTCAAAATTTACTATCCACCGTGCTGTGGAGCTCCTTTTTATTTTTCTTACCTCGCCTGTTCGTTTCACAAGTTTAATATCAAAATCATTTTCCACAACTTCATATCCACTTTGTTTTGAAATAAAATTTGGCAAGTCTGTTTTCAATTCAAAAGCTAGGCCTGTTTTCGTATTTGCACCACCTACGCCACCTTTTTTCATCTCTCTTCCTCCAATCTTCTTTTGGCTATTTCTAAATAATCTTTTTCCGCATCAATACCAATAAATTTACGACCTAACCGCTTAGCTACAACTCCTGTTGTTCCACTGCCAACAAAGGGATCAAGTATATAATCATTTTCTTTTGTGCTAGCCAAAATGATCCGTTCTAATAAATATTCTGGCTTTTGTGTTGGATGTTTTCCTGCCCACTTCTCTGCCTTTTTAGTTAATGGTCCTATCCACACATCCTTCATCTGTTTACCACCATTAATATCTTTCATCAAATCATAATTATAGTAATGCTTAGCTTTTTTATCATCTTTACGAGCCCACAAAATCGTTTCCGTGGAATGAGTAAAATAGCGGCAAGATAGATTCGGAGCTGGGTTGCTCTTTTGCCAAGTAATATTATTTAAAATTTTAAAACCTTCTTGTTCCAAGGCCATACCCACAGAGTAAATATTATGTAAGCTGCCTGAAATCCAGATAGTACCATTAGGCTTTAAAATAGGTCTGACTAATCGTAACCACCGTCGATTAAAGTCATGTTTCTCCTCAAGGCCAGAAACCTTATCCCAATCACCTTTATCAACAGAGACAATGTTACCGCCAGAATTTGAAAAACCCCCGTTACTCAAAAAGTATGGTGGATCAGCAAAGATCATATCCATACTTTCTGGCTTCATTTTTGATAAGAAGTCAAAGGTATCTGCATGAACCAGAATAGCCCTTTCCTTATTATAGTATGGTTTTGTCATTAAAACACCCCCATACTTATATTCGTAATTAGTCATAATTTGTTACTATAATTTCTGAAATTTTTCCACGACTTGAGCTCTTAGCACCATTAGTTCGCTGAGCTTCCACAAAATAAATATTAAAATCCTTGTATAATTCTTCTACCAAAGGACTCGAGGAATTTGACAGCATGGCATAGACTCCTCGCTCCGTCAATTCCTTAAAAGTATCGCGTAGACGAACCTGTTCCTCATAAGAAAAGCCCTCGTGGGTATAAGAGGTAAATGAGCTTGTTTCGTTTAACGGAATATAGGGCGGATCAAAATAGACAAAATCGCCAGTTTCAGCATCCTTAACTGCCTCCGCAAAATCTGTTTGCAAAATTTCTACATCATTCTCATTTAGATATTCACTGATTTGATAAAGTAAATCTACATCCACTATTTTGGGATTTTTGTAGCGACCGTAAGGAACATTAAACTGATTTTTAGAATTAACTCGATACAATCCATTGAAATCAACCCGAAGCATGTAGAGAATTCGTGCCGCTCTCTCTACCCCTGTCATCCTGCTAATTCGGCCATCGCGATCTGCCGAACGCAATGCTAAATAATAATCTTTGCTATTATTCTCTTTATGCTTTATCAGTAAATTAATCAATTCAGCTGGATTATTTTTTATCTGGCGATAGGCATTTATCAGTTCCTCGTTAAAGTCATTAATGACCGCTTGTTCTGGAGCCAAATCAAAAAATAAAGCTCCGCCGCCAACAAATGGCTCAAAATAGCGACCATAAGTCTCCGGCATGTAGCTCCTTAACTCTTCTAAAAGTTGGCGCTTTCCCCCAGTCCATTTAGTAAACGGTTGGAGATTATAATATTTTAATTTTACATTAGTGTCTAAAGACATGATTATTCCTTTTAAGTGTAATGAAATTATTATAACACATACCAAACAAAGAATTTGCTTTTATGTTATAAAATACAAAGAAGCCGCTAAAAAGAAAAGTTGAAATAAGATTTCAACTTCCTCTTAGTTCATGATAAACCGCATAGAGCTCGCTCTTGTTCCTGCCGTATTTTTTGGCCACGTTCTTGATGGCTTGATTTTTTTTGCTGCCGGCTTTAACTAAGAGATCAATTTCAGCTAGGATCTGCTCTTGAGATATTTCTTGTTGAGCATCTTCTGCCGCCCCAGCTATAATCAAGAGACATTCTCCTTTTGGCGGATGTTCAGCTGTATAGTCCAACAGCTCTGAAATCAGCCCTCGCTGATACTCTTCATGAATCTTAGTCAGCTCGCGCACCAAGACGACTTGTCGGTCACCATAAACTGCCAGCATATTTTCCAGCGTAGCCCGAACCCGATGAGGGGATTCGTAGAAAATCTGGGTCTCAGGATAGGACTTTTTGCTAGTGAAAAATTCCTTCTGCTGGCCAGCCTTTCTAGGCAGAAAGCCATAGAAAATATGCGGTTGGGGAGCCAATCCGCTGGCAATCAAGGCTGTTATTCCAGCACTAGGACCAGGAATCGGTACTACAGTAATTCCAGCTTCTAGCGCTGCCTGAACCAAATCATGTCCAGGATCAGAAATGCTGGGCAGACCAGCATCCGAAACCTGGGCTATATCACTTCCACTTTGAAGCATGTCCAAGAGAACTGGAATTTTCTCCTTGGCGTTGTGCTCGTGAAAACTGATCTGCTTAGTCTCAATCCCAAAATGCTTAAGCAGCAGGCCCGTATTTCTCGTATCTTCAGCCGCAATCCTGTCGACCTCTTTCAGGGTATTGACCATACGGATGCTCATATCATCCAGATTGCCGATAGGAGTCGCGACCAGATAAAGCTTGCCGTAGGCAGTTTCGCCCTTAAAACTTTTTTGAACCTGCATCACTACTCCCTAAATAACAATTCATCACAGAACATACACTCTGCGTCATTCTCCCGGCGCTGACCGTAGAAATCCGTACATACATGAAAGCCGTCATAGTAAAGCTTACGCAGATTATCCCGGTTTTTCTTGGTCTTGGTCGGAGCTTCCTTCTCCACCTCTCCCAAACGCTCCCGCAGCTTGTCATTTTCCAGATGCAGAGCAATATTTTCCTCTACCACACTCTTGAGATTTTTCTTGACAGCCTCCACCTCAGCAAGGGTCACTAAAAGCGTCTGTGAAAAATCATCCAAAGCGTCAAATAAGTCTTTTTTATCCATTTTATACTCCTGTGCTGCCTCTTTTTACTTTCCCTTCAAAGTCATATATTCTAAAGCGTTTTGAAAAGATACATTGGCCCGCCACATCTTCCGAGCCAGCAAAAGCTGCTCCAAGGCCTGTCGACCGCTTTCTGATGCTATTTCCTTGTAAAATAACACTTCCAAGAGCTTGAAGACCTGTTCCTGCTTCTCCTTATCATCAGCCAGCTTTGCTAGACGCGAAACCTGCAGAAATGCCTGACTGGAGCGAGTCTGAAAATCCTTGACGAAGCGCTCGCATTCGCTGACTAATTCAAAAAAGGCGTTATTATGAGCCAAGCTTTTCGCTTCTAACTGAGTCTGACTATAGGCAGCTAGCAGCTCTGCTCGACTTTTAATCAAGCCATCCTGTTCCAAACTGTGCTGCAGAGCAGCTGTATTTTTCAAGAAATGATAAACCTGAGTCCGACTTCGAATCGTCGGCAGAATCAGCTGTTCATCAGCAGTCAGGAGAAAGATATAAATCTCGCTCTGCGGCTCCTCAATGACTTTGAGCAAGGAATTGGCTGCATTGACGTGCATCCGATCCGCATCGCAGATAATGAAAACCTGCCGACTGCCTTCCAGACCGCTCTGAGAGAAGTTTCGGACCAGCTCCCGAACCCGGTCTGTTTTGATAATGTTATTAACCGGTCGCACCACCGTTACATCAGAAAAATCTTCTTCTGCAATCAAACGACAAGAACGACAGGACTGACAAGGCCAGACGCCTTTCTTATTATCGCAAAAGAGACTCTGAGACAGGATTTGGGCCATTTCAAAACTGCCAAAAGCTCCGGTAAACAAGTAGGCGTGACTAAGCCGTTCCTGTTCCAAAATATGCTGAAACTGCTCAAACAAGCTGGGCTGGCTTTGCTGTAAATCTTTTATCTTCATGACGGATTCCCAAATCGTTCCTGAATGATGGCCAAACTATCAGCCACTACCTTATCCAAAGGTTGACTGGCATCTACCTTGACAAAGCGCTCAGGCTCCTTGTCAAGAATCGCCAAATAGCCCTGCCGAACCCGCTGATGCAAGTCCAAACCTTCCAAATCAAGCCGATTCACCTCTCGGCTTTCACTCTTAGCAATCCGCGCCAGCCCTTCTTCCACATCAATATCAAAATAGAGGGTCAAATCAGGCTTGAGTCCATCTGTCGCAAACTGATTGAGCCATTCAATGTCTGCTACATCCAGCCCTCGGCCGTAGCCTTGATAGGCCACTGAACTATCAATAAAACGATCCATCAAGACAAGCTTCCCTTGGGCCAAAGCTGGCAAAACCCGCTCAGCCAAGTGCTGACGGCGGCTGGCAATGTACAGCAAGAGCTCAGTCTTAGCATCCATTGCCGTATGACTAGGTTCCAAAATCACTTCGCGGATAGCCTCCGCAATCTGGACGCCACCCGGCTCCCGCGTCGTAATCAGGCCAGTACCATAATTTTTCAAAAAAGGAAGCAAGGCTTCCAACACACTCGACTTTCCAGCCCCTTCTGGACCTTCCAGCGAAATCAAAATACCATTTTTCATCTTTACCTTGAATCTCTAACTTCTATTTTTTAATTTTTATAAGAAAATGCAGATAAGACTTGCCCTAAAGCTTGATATAATCTACTTTTCAGAGTCCGTCCACATTACTGTACAGGCTGATAAGAGCCGATTCCGTCAACTCGTTATTTTCATCCTACTCTTTTTTATCTATTGTTTATTTTACCAAAAAAAAAGCCAAAAGCCCATCATAAGAAAAGACTTTAAAAATTTTTTCAAAGTGTTTCACAAAGGCTAAATTTTTGGTAAAATATATTCAGAATAAATTTCTGGAAATAGATTTAGGAGGATCTTATGTTTAAATTAAAAAACGTACTGGCCATCATTTTTGGGGCTGGAATTTTTTCTTTTGGGATTCATTATTTGGTCATTCCTTTTCATTTATATGAAGGTGGCGCGACGGGTTTGACCTTGATTGCCTACTATCTATTTAAAATCCCTGTCTCGACGACCAACCTGATTATTAACATTCCTCTCTTTATTATTGCTTGGAAGCTGTTAGGCTCGCGAACCCTCTATCTCAGCATTCTAGGGACCTTCTCCGTGTCTGCTTGGCTCAAAATTTTTGAAATTCTACCTGCCTCCAAACACTTGCAAGACTATTTTCTTTCAGCTCTGGACGGGGATGTTTTACTGGCCTGCCTTGGAACAGGGATTGTTTTGGGGATTGGACTAGGCATCATCTTCAATGCTGGCGGAACGACGGGCGGTACTGACATTGTAGCCCGCATCTTTAATAAATACACTAGCATTTCCATGGGCAAACTCATGCTGACTGTTGATTTTGTGGTCATCACCTTAGTTCTCCTTGTTTTCAAAGACCTACGCATGGTGTCTTATACCCTGATGTTTGTCTTTATCACCTCGCGCGTCATTGACCTGATTGCAGAAGGAGGCTTTGCCGGCAAGGGATTCCTTATCGTTACCAGCAAACCGGCTGAACTGGCTGAAGCTATCAATAACAAGCTGGATCGTGGAGTGACCTTCCTCAAGGGTCAAGGCTTCTATAGCAAGCAGGACTTGCAGATTGTCTACTGCGTTGTATCCCGTAACGAAATGCAGCAGATGAAGAAACTCATTAACCAAGTCGATCCATTTGCCTTTACAACTATTACCGAAGCCCATGAGATTTTGGGCGAAGGCTTTACTTTAGATGCTAACAAACAACCTATTGTACGTTAAAAACCTCATCTAATGATGAGGCTTTTTTATCGCTTATAAAGCTTTTGCTGAAGTATGTGTAATCTCAGCCAGCTCAATCGCATGCTCTTCAAATTTTTTCTTGAGAAGCGCCGTATCTATATTACCAGCTAATTGTACTTCAATAACAACCTTTCCATCCTTACGTGGGATATTGACGGTATTGGAGATGTTGAGATTTTCTTCCACCAGAAGACGGATAATCTGCTCAAGAACCCCCACCTTATTCTCAGTGACAAAGCGCAGACGGACTCCCTCTTCACCATAGCCAGATACTTCTAAGAAAGCCTTGAAAATATCACGGTCAGTAATAACCCCGTAAAGTTGCTCATTGTCCACGACAGGCAGGATACCAATCTTATTTTTCAGCATCAGATAGGTCGCATCTTCCAAGCTAGCAAACTGAGAAATTGTGACCACATCACGAATCATAACATCACCAACCTTGGTTTTGTTGAGAAGATAGTTCATCTCATAAATGGACAGACTCGTTGCCTTAGATGGACTAGCTTCTGCAATCGTTCCTTCTGTCACCAGTCCCACTAGTTGGTCATTCTCAATCACTGGCAGACGGTGAAGTTTTTGCTCACGCATCATATCAGCCGCATGAGCAATCGTTGTATTTGGGCTGATATAAACTACCTTACGCGTCATAAAATCTTTAACTGCCATAAAAGTTCCCTCTACTTCCTATCCATAATTCTTATACTTATTATACTTTATTTTGAGGCTGATTTCAAACGCTTCCAAGGCCTATGCCTAAGTTTTCAAAATTTAGAAAAATCCCGCGATTGGAAAAATTGAAGATAGGAAATGGTCGACTATACTATCTCACTTCAGAGAAATTTTTAAAGATAAAGTTTTAGCTAGTCGGTAATGAGTTAATATGCATCAGTTTCTAGCCTTCACTTATATCATAACATGTATTGACTTGGTCATATATTAATGATACAATACTACTAAAATATTAGTAAAATTGAAGTGTAGCCATGAAGAATCTGATGGACAAATTAAACAATCTACCCAAAGGCGTTCAGCTAGTCCTAGCAGTGATTATCTTTGCAGTCATGTTCGCAATTATGTACCATGTTGGATTTAATCTATTTGCACCTAGCAAATAATTTTTAAAGTATAGAACTTCATGTTTTAAAATCTGATATTCAAATATGTTTCGATTGATAGGCAGTGTATGATACGCTGCTATTTATTTTTCAATGATTACATACTTCATCACCGCAAAATGGGACTTAAAAAAATC
The DNA here is from genome assembly GCF_963456385.1 of uncultured Streptococcus sp. Lineage (GTDB taxonomy): Bacteria > Bacillota > Bacilli > Lactobacillales > Streptococcaceae > Streptococcus. The sequence goes on from NZ_CAUOLF010000010.1 coordinate 53,810, forward strand.
CTCATACTACAAATAAAAAAGGTCCATTGGACCTTTTCAAAATGTTAAGTTACTACTGTAACTTTCTATCAACAACCTAAAATTGTCTCCCAGACATTTTAAAGAAAACTCGCTGCCGCGAGTTCCCATCTGCAACCTGAAACAATCCACCGAGCATTTTGACGAAAACCTTGTTTCCTTTATCTACAACTTAAAAAGGTCCAATGGACCTTTTCAAAATGTTAAGTTACTATCGTAACCTTCTATCAACAACCTAAAAATGTCTCCCAGACATTTTGAAGAAAACCTTGTTTTCTTTATCTGCAACTTAAAAAGGTCCACTGGACCTTTTTAACCACCTAGATATGCTTTGCGGACTTCGTCAGAAGCGAGGAGTTCTTGGCCAGTTCCGGACAAAACGATTTTGCCTGTTTCAAGGACATAACCGCGGTCAGCGATAGAGAGAGCCTTATTTGCATTTTGCTCAATCAAAAGAACTGTCGTTCCTTGTCGCTGAATATCTTGGATAATATCGAAGATTTCCTGGATAAAGATCGGCGCCAAGCCCATAGAAGGCTCATCCAAGAGCAAAAGCTTAGGCGTAGACATCAGAGCCCGTCCCATAGCCAGCATCTGCTGCTCACCACCGGAAAGGGTTGCAGCATCTTGGTTTTTACGCTCTTCCAAGCGTGGGAAACGAGAAAAGACCTTTTTGAGATTGGCTTGATTTTCTTCGCGGTTTGTTTTGAGAAAGGCGCCCATTTCCAAATTCTCCAAAACGGTCAAACCTGGAAAAACATGACGGCCTTCTGGTACTTGCGAAAGTCCAGCTGCTACGATTTTTTGAGCAGGAACTTTTTGAATTTCATTGCCTACAAATTCAATTTTACCAGCACTTGGACGAACCAAGCCTGAAATAGTCCGGAGAATGGTCGTTTTCCCAGCGCCATTGGCACCAATCAGGGAAACGACTTCTCCTTCATTTACTTCAAAGCTGACATCACGGACAGCCTGAATCATGCCATAATGGACAGAGAGATTCTCAACTTTAAGCATGGACATTAGGCTTCACCTCCTAGATAAGCTTCAATAACACGTTTGTCATTCTTGATTTCATCAGGTGTTCCGTGCGCAATCAAGCGGCCGTACTCCAGCACATAGATGCGCTCAGTGACTTCCATTACCAGACTCATGTCATGTTCAATCAGCATGATGGTAATGTTAAATTCGTTTTTAATCCGTCGAATCAATGCAGTCAGCTCTGCTGTCTCCTGAGGGTTCATTCCTGCAGCCGGCTCATCCAAGAAAAGGATCTTTGGCTCTGTTGCCAAGGCACGAACAATCTCCAAGCGGCGCTGCTGACCATAAGCTAGGTTCTTAGCTAAAGTTTCGGCTTCCTTGTCCAAGTCAAAAATTTTCAGCAACTCCAAAGCCTTGTCTTTGAGTTCTTCTTCGTTTTTGTAGTAAGCTGGCAGGCGGAGGAAAGAAGCTAACACATGAGCCTTATGATGATTACCAAAGGCAATCAAAACATTATCCAAAACACTAAGGTCCTTAAAGAGCCGGATGTTTTGGAAGGTCCGCCCGAGCCCTAAAGAAGCAATCTTGTACGGAACTTTACCATTGAGCAAGTGGCCATCTAGTGTCACTGTCCCTTCACTCGGCTCATAAACACCCGTTAAAAGGTTGAAAAGAGTCGTTTTTCCTGCACCATTAGGGCCAATCAGACCAACCAGCTCGCCCTCGTTGAGTTCCAAGGTCACATCGCTGACAGCAGTCAAACCACCAAAGTTTTTAGTTAGATTTTTCACATCAAGAAGTGCCATTATTCTTTGACCTCCTTATTCTTTTTGAAGAGCTTAGACAAGCTCAACTCCCAAGTTCCTAAAAGTCCGCCTGGACGGAAAATCATGACCAAGATCAAGGCCAAAGAATAGACAATCATCCTAATGCTTGACACATCCTGCAGCAACATATTGAGAATTCCCAATACTACTGCAGCTACGATAGTTCCAGTCATGGAGCCTAGGCCACCAAAAACGACAATAATCAAGATATTGATAGTGTTGGTAAAGGAATAGTCCTTAGGAACAACTGAACCAACGAAGCCAGCTTGAAGAGAGCCAGCAATAGAAGCCGTGATAGCTCCCAAGACAAAGGCTGTCACTTTGATTCTAGTAGTATTAACCCCAACAGACTCGGCAGCAATCTCATCCTCACGAACAGACAGAGTGCTGCGACCGATAGGACTGCGCAGGAAATTCAAGGTCAAAATAGTTGTGATAACAACAAAGACATAGACCATCTGCCAAGAAGTAAAGGGTGGAATGGATAGGATACCAGCTGCGCCATTCGTCAAAGTACCGCCATTAATAATTAGAATCCGGATAATCTCAGAGACACCAAGAGTCGCAATCGCGAGATAATCCCCTTTAAGACGAAGCGTTGGCAAACCAACTGCCAAAGCCACAATACCAGCAATGACTGCTCCTACCAGCATAGCAATGAAGAAAGCTCCATAAGTTGGCGATTTAGAGCCAATAATTGCTACAGCGTAGGCACCGATAGCCATAAAGCCAGCATGTCCAAGAGAGAATTGACCTGAGAATCCGACAATGAGATTGAGCCCCACAGCCAGAATAATATTAATCCCGATCTGCTCTAAGATTTGAATGTAAAAAGCATTGAGAACACCGGCACTAACCAATACTGTCATCAGCAGGTAGCCGATTAAGACAAGGCCAAGCCAGAAAATATTTACCTTTAAATTCTTTTTCATACCTTACACCTTCTCTTTCACATTTTTGCCGAGGATACCAGCTGGTCGGATCAGAAGAATGACAATCAAAATCGCATAGACAATAGCATCGCGGAAATCAGATAGTCCAAGCGCTGTCGCAAAAGTTTCCAAAAGACCAATAACAAAGCCACCAAGCGCAGCACCAGGAATGATTCCAATACCACCGAGAACGGCTGCTACAAAGGACTTAATACCTGGAGTCATCCCCATCAAAGGCTCCAATGAATTATAGTAAAGGGCAATCAGGACGCCAGCAGCTCCTGCAAGAGCTGATCCCAAAGCAAAGGTGAAGCTGATTGTCCGATTGACATTGATTCCCATCAGCTGAGCAGCATCACTGTCTACAGATACAGCACGCATAGCCTTACCCATCTTTGTCTTCTGCACGATAAACTGCAGAGCCACCATGAGGAAAATCGAAATTCCCAAAATCAGCAGCTGAATATTTGAGATAGAAATCGGCCCTAAGTTAAAGCGTACTGTTTTAATAACCTGCGGGAAGGAACGGGTATTGGCACCGACAAAGAAAATCATGCCATACTCAAGGAGAAAAGAAACCCCAATGGCTGTAATCAAAGCCGCAATCCGAGTCGAATTTCTCAGAGGACGATAGGCTAAAAACTCAATAACCACACCGAGAATCGCTGTCCCAATCATGGCTAAAATGAGAGAAAGGAAGAAATTAAACTTCAGGATATTAATCAAGTAATAACCCATAAAGGCACCAATCATATAGATATCGCCGTGGGCAAAGTTAATCAGCTTAATAATCCCATAAACCATGGTATAACCCAAAGCCAGAAGCGCATAAACACTACCCAGGATTAGACCGTTGACTAATTGTTGGAGCATTAGACACCACTCTTTCTATAATAAAATAAGGAATGGGAGAAAAATCAGCAGACTAGGTCGTGATTTTATCATCCCACTCCCAAAATACGAATAATAGTTGATTGAGAAAAGAAGAAGAATAGATTATAAAACAATACTCTTTCAAATCCGTAGATTCAGAAAGAAATTATCTACTAATTTGCTCAAGCAACTAGAAATAGAAAACAAGTCAAAGACTGGGATAGCCCCAGCCTCATAATTCTTATTCCGCTTTAACTGTTTCTACAGTATCTACTTGACCGTCTTTCAAGCCAATCATCAAAGCTGTTTTCACTGGATTGTGATCTTTATCAATAGTGATTGAACCAGTCACTCCATCGAAATCTTTAAGCTTAGCCAAGTTGTCTTTGATATCTACAGAAGTTTTAGCGCCTTTAGCTGCTTCAGCTGCCATATAAACAGAGTCATATGCCAGAGCTGCAAACATAGATGGCTCTTCTTTGTACTTAGCTTTGTATGCTTCAACAAACTTCTTAGCTTTTTCTGACATTTCACCAGAAGTTGTAAAGCCAGATACATAGTAAACATTTGTAGCTGCAGCTGGAGTTGCTTGCTCAACGAACTTAGCATCACCAAAGCCATCAGGACCAACGATTGTTTGGTCAATACCCAAACCACGTGCTTGATTGACAATTTTACCAGCTTCTGTATAGTAACCTGGAACAACCAGAGCATCAAATTCTTTGCCCTTAATCTTTGTCAAAGCAGCTTGGAAGTCTGTATCCTTGGATTGGAAGGTTTCTGTTGCTACAATCTCACCCTTGAATTCCTTCTTGAAGGCATCCGCCATTCCTTTAGCGTAGTCACTGGATTGATCATAGTAAAGAACGACTTTCTTAGCTTTCAAGTTGTCAGTGACATACTTAGAAATGATTTTACCTTGGTAGCTATCAATGAAGGTTGCACGGTAAAGATAATCTTGCTTGTTGGTCAGGTCATCCTGTGTCGCACTTGGTGTAATGATTGGTACACCTGCTTTAGCAGCATTTGCAGTAGCTGAAGCTGTAGCTCCAGAAGTCGCAGGGCCAATGATTGCATTTACCTTGCTTTGGGTAACCAAGCTAGTGGTGATGGTAGATGCTTCAGCAGTTTCTGATTTGTTATCCTTATCAGTAACTTCAATCTTCTTACCATCTACTCCGCCAGCAGCGTTGATTTCATCAACTGCCAACTGAGCACCATGTTGTTCAGCTGTACCGTAGGCTGCTACTTCACCTGATTCTTCAAAGTTAAAACCAAATTTAATCGTATCGCCAATTTCTGTACCAGTTGCTGTTGAGTTATTGTTAGATACTTCTCCACAAGCTGCGAGAAGGGCCGCACTAGCAAAAGCTACTAAGGATAGTGCAAATTTTTTCTTCATTAGGAAATCTCCTTAAGTGATTTATTTGATGATATAGTAAGAATATATCGAATTATCTGACAATTGTCAACCCTTTATAGAAATTTTATCAAATGATAACGTTTTCTTGCTCTCTATACAGGCTTCCAACAAAGTTTTGATCTAGTTCTTTTATATGAGAAATTCGGACTTGCTTAACGTAGCGCTCCTTGGGCAGATTCTCCTGTAAGTTCTGGGCTTCCTCTTGCTTGACATAGAGATGCAGATAGCGATGCTTCTTAGAATGATAAATAATATCCCCAAAGTTTGCCAGCTTTTTGGCATCTCGATTATAGTAAAGATAGACAATCAAGCCCACCCTTTCTTCTCTCTCTATCATAAAACTCCTTTCCAGTCCATGTAGTTCTTAGATGATTATAGCAAAGATAGGGCAAAAAAACTAGCCCTGAAAAGCTTAATAGCCAGCTTAAAACACCTGAACTTGCTAGCTTGTCAGATTCAAAGCAGCAAAAAAGGAGCCACTTTCGACTCCTCCTATGTTAGCTTAAATTGCTATTTTCCATGATTTCGTCAATAAAGCCGTATTCCAAGGTTTCCTGAGCACTCATCCAGTAATCGCGTTCCGCATCCTTGTGGATCTGCTCAACGGACTTGCCAGAGTTCTCAGCCAAGATTTTTTCCAAGGTATTCCGAGTTCTAAGCAAGTGCTCAGCTACAATGGCCATATCCGTTTGCTGAGTGCCACTTCCAGCTCCTCCCATTGGTTGGTGAATCAGATATTCTGCATTTGGCAGCATGAAGCGTTTGCCTTTGGCACCACTGGAAGCAATGACCGTTCCCATGCTGGCAGCTACACCCATAACAATGGTCTGAACATCAGACTTAATGAAGTTCATAGTATCCACAATGGCCAGACCTGCTGAAACAGATCCCCCCGGCGTATTTACATAGAGATAAATATCTTTAGTATTGTCTTGCGCATCCAAGAAAAGGAGCTGAGCAATGACTGAATTGGCCATATTGTCCTCTACTGGGCCAGTCAGCATGATAATCCGGTCTTTTAATAGCCGAGAGTAAATATCATAGGAGCGTTCTCCTCGGCTGGTTTGTTCAATAACTACAGGAATCATAGTTTTCTCTCTTTCTCTTTTTAAAATTTTCTATCAAACTAAGAAATAGAATTTCAAATTACGAGACTATTATATCCTTTTAGTCAAAAAAGGTCAAATAGAAACTTCTACTTGGTTCCGAAAAGACGATCTCCTGCATCTCCCAGTCCTGGTACGATATAACCATGGTCATTGAGATGGTCATCTAGAGCAGCTGTGAAAATATCAACATCTGGATGAGCTTCCTGCAAAGCTTTTACTCCTTCAGGCGCAGAAACTAAACACACAAATGTAATGTGGCTAGCACCACGTTTCTTCAAAGAATCCACCGCCAAGATCGCAGAACCACCAGTAGCTAGCATTGGATCCACAACAAAAATCTGACGTTGGTCAATATCTTCTGGCAGCTTGACCAGGTATTCAACCGGCTTCAAGGTTTCCTCATCACGGTACATTCCGATATGGCCGACCTTAGCTGCTGGAACCAAGCTCAGAAGTCCATCCACCATGCCAATACCAGCTCGCAAGATTGGTACAATAGCTAATTTCTTCCCTGCAATCTGTTTTTGGACTGTTTTAGTAATTGGTGTTTCAATTTCTACATCTTCAAGTGGTAAATCGCGCAAGACCTCATATCCCATGAGCATTGCGATTTCATCAACTAATTCACGAAATGCCTTGGTAGAGGTATCTGTACGACGCAAGATAGACAATTTATGCTGAATAAGCGGATGAGCGATAACTTCAAGTTTTCCCATGATTGGATTTCCTTCTTTCAATTTATTCCTCTTATTATATCAAAAAAAGAGTGAAAAGGCTTGCCATAAGCAAGCCTTTTCAAGGATTTTCTGTACTTTACTTCCGTAGACTATAACACATAATATAAAGGTATTTGAGAAATAAATCAAAACAGTTTTTGATTTATTTTGGCAATACCTCTGCAATACGGGAGCAGATTTCTTCAACCATCGTCTCTGGAGCAGCAACATTTAGGCGGGCATGACCTTTACCTTCTTGGCCAAAATCACTTCCCCGATTCAGGACAACCTTAGCCTCTTCTCGCAGCAGCTGGAAGAGCTGGTCATCTGTCAGGCCATAATCTGAAAAGTCCAGCCAAATCAGATAAGTCCCTTGAGGCTTCATGACTCGAAGGCGCGGCGCTTCCTTGGCAAAATAATCAACCACAAAATTCACATTTTTCTCCAGAACTTCCTTGAGTTCCATCAACCAAGACCAACCGTAACGATAGGCTGCTTCTGTTGCTAAAAATCCAAGACCAGGAATTTCATGCTGGTTGTTGGCCAGCTGGCGTTTTTTAAATCGTTGCCGCAAGCTAGGATTTTCAATCACAGCATAGGAATTTTTAGTCCCAGCAATATTAAAAGTCTTCGTCGCACTGGCTAAAATCAGGCTAAAGTCCTTAAATTCAGGCGAGACAGTATTAAAAGACTGGTGTTCATGGCCAAACAGCGTCAAGTCTTGGTGGATTTCGTCTGAGACCACGAGGACGCCGTACTTTTGGCAGAGGCGGCCAATTTTCTCTAATACTTCCCGTTCCCAAACTCGGCCTCCGGGATTATGAGGATTACATAGAACATAAATCTTGACTTCATTGTCTGCAATGTCCCGCTCTAGCTGCTCAAAGTCAATCTGAAAGAGACCGTCCTGCTCTATCAGAGAATTGGTAATAAGCCGCCGATTATTGAGCTTGACACTGCGGGCAAAAGGTGGGTAAACAGGAGTGTTGATTAGAACAGCATCACCTTCCTTGGTAAAGGCTTGGATAGCCGTCGAAATAGCAGGAACAACCCCCTCGATAAATACCAAAGCATCCCGATCAAAGGTATAGTCGTGCTCATCCCGCTCCCAATCAAGAACAGCATTGATTAGCTCTTCACTAGCATAGGTATAGCCATAGACTAACTGATTAGCATAGTCATGAACAGCTTGCTGGATTTCAGGCAGGACTTCAAAATCCATATCTGCAATCCAGGCTGGCAGGACTTCTTTGTCCTTCTCCACTTCTTTCCATTTATAAGTATGATGCCCCACACGACAGGGGGCTTTTTCAAAATTATATCTTCCCATATTATTCATTCTCCAAGGCTGCTCGTAAATCGTCTACCAAATCACGACTATCCTCAATTCCAATCGACAAGCGCAGCAAATCATCAGTCAAGCCATAAGAATGACGCACCTCCACCGGAATGTCTGCGTGAGTCTGGGTCGTCGGATAGGTAATCAGACTCTCTACTCCGCCCAAACTTTCCGCAAAGGTAAAGACTTTCAGGCTATTTAAGAGATGAGGAATCTTCCCTTCGTCCACAACTTTAAAGGAAATCATACCGCCCTTGCCTGGATAGAGAACCTCTTTTACCGCAGGAGATTGCTTCAGAAAAGCGACTACTTCTTGCGCATTCTGAGTAGAGCGCTCCATGCGGAGAGCCAATGTCTTGAGACCGCGCAAAAGCAGATAGCTGTCAAAAGGAGACAGAACTGGCCCAGTTGTGTTGAGGTTATAGAAAAGTTTGTCATAGATACCAGCGTCATTGGTCATGATGGCTCCAGCCAAGACATCATTGTGCCCACCCAGATATTTGGTCGCAGAGTGCAGAACAATATCTGCCCCATCCTCCAGCGGTCTTTGATAAATGGGGCTGTAGAAAGTATTGTCCACAATGACAGCTGCTCCTCGCTCATGAGCCGCTTGAGAAATGCGGGCAATGTCAAACTCTACCATAAGAGGATTGGTCGGTGTCTCGATATAGACAATATCTATATCCTCTGTCAGATTATTGAGTAGTTCTTCTTCTGTATTGGCATAGGTAAAGGCAAAACGCCCTTCTGCTTCAGCCTGAGCAAACCAGCGGAAAGAGCCGCCATAGAGATCCCGAACAGCCAAAACCTTGCTGCCGACCGGAAAGGCGCTAAAGGCTAGCACAATAGCCGACATACCAGAGCTAGTCGCTAGAGCATAATTTGCACTTTCGATAGCAGCCAGAGTCTCTTCCAAGCTAACCCGCGTTGGATTCTTGGTTCGAGTATAGTCATAACCTGTTGACTGACCAAACTCAGGGTGCTGGTAGGTCGTTGAAAAATGCAGGGGTGTTGTTAAGGCACCGGTTGCTTCATCTGTTTTAACCCCAGCCTGAGCCAGTAGTGTATTTAATTTTACGTCCTTACTCATATTAACCTTCCAGTCCTTCAATAATACTTCATCCTCTATTGTAACATCTTTTGAAAATATTTATCTTTTTTCTTTCCAAGAGCCAGCTATAGTTTGAAACTATAATGTTGATGTTTTAGACATAGTAAAGCTAAAAATTAAAAAGCCATGTGGCTTTTTAATAGATATGAAAACGTCGTCGAAGACTAGCTGCTTTCGAACCGATAAAGCGATCCATGAGGCGAACTTTGAGCGCCAGACCGCCATAAACAGCGAGGCCAACGCCGCCAATCAGAGCTATATAGACAAAACTGGAAATCCGTCCGCTAGGATGGAGAAAGAGGCCAATGAGAAGTTCTGCTACCAAGACAAAGAGGGTCATCAGAACCGTCAGAATCACTGACAGGAGACTTCGTTTAAAGAGGTTCTTAGGATTCAGACCTGTTACCTTGCGAATTTCCTGATACATGAGCAGGATTGGGATAATCAAGCCAACTGTCGTCGCAAGAAGAGGGCCATAAGCTTTGAAAATATAAATCAATGGCACTTGCAGCACCAACTTCACTCCTACTCCATATAGGAAATAAATAATAGCTTTTCGATTTTGGAAAAGGGCCTGAATCATCGGAGCTAACACCGTATATAGACTGAGGATGATGGTCTGCAGCATAGCAAAGATGAAAAGGCCTAGTGCTAAACTATCTGGCTTGCCATAGAAAACTGTGTAGAGTGGCTCTGCTACCAAAACAGCACCAATGGTTGCTGGCAAGATAAAGAAAATCAGCATACTAAGATTATCCTGCACCAAGCGGGCAGCCGAGCGAAAATCACCTTTGACATAGTTCTCGGTCAAGAGAGGAATCCCGACACCACCTATAGAAGTAGCCACTGCAATTAAAATCATGGTAATTTTATTAGGATTGGCTGAGAAATAGGCAAACTGAACCAGCAGCTCGGATTTGCTGTACTTGCTAATCCAACCCATGACATGGATAAAGGTATTTTGGTCAATAATCTGAAAAAGCTGAATGGCAGATCCTGTAATAATGAAAGGAATGGCTTCACGAATGGTATCCCAAAGGAGGGCACGGCCATTAATCTCAGTAGCATGCGATGGCTTATGAAGGATGGAAGTCAGCATCCCTGTCTTCCAGAGATAGAAGGCTAAGACAGCCATGCTAGCCAGCATACCAATAAAAGCTGCAAATGTTGACTGGGTAACCGCTTCTACATAGTTGCCAGAACCGATTTTCATGATGAAAAAGGCTGTCAGCAGCATCCAGATAACCCGAATGACCTGCTCCGCAATCTGACTGATGGCATAGGGCTTGAGATTGTTAAAGCCTTGGAAAAAACCTCGGATAACGCTCATCGATGGGAATATCAAAACAGCCAAAGAGAGACTCTGCATAACAGGAACCAAGTCCGCTCCGCCCCCTGACATAGAAGCAAAAACTGGTGAAAGCAGGTACATAATCACTGCAAAGACAGCTCCCAAAAGCAACATAAACTTTAGAAACTCTCGGATGAGAGTAAAGCTGTGCTCTTCCTTGTCAATGGTATTGTACTTAGCTACCTGCTTGGCTACTGCCACTGGCACGCCGGCTGTCGAAATCAGTAAAAACCAGGCATAGATATTGTAGCCCATAGTAAAAAGGCCGTTGGCCTCAGCGCCGTGCTTGCCCATCCAGATATACCAAGGAATGATATAGATGGCACCCAGAAGACGACTGATAAAATTGCTGGCAGTTAGCCAGGCAGTTCCCCGCAGCATCTGCTGCTGCTGGCTTGTTGTTTCTTGGCTCATAGAAAACCTCTTCTATTTATTCTTCTTTTATTATAAACTTTTCCTTGCCTCTTGTAAAACCCAGCCATAAGGTTTACAATAGATTTATGATTAAAATTGAAACCGTATTAGATATTTTAAAAGAAGACCATAATTTTCGTGATATTGTCAAAGACGGAGAATACTTCTTCTCTTACAGCGGCTTGACTTTCGATAGTATCAGCTATGACAGCAGGCAAGCGGATGCCTCTACCCTCTTTTTTGTCAAGGGTGAGGCTTTTAAGAAAGAATTTCTAGAAAAAGCCGTCTCAGCTGGCCTGCGCTTTTATATCAGCGAGACAGACTTTCAAGTGGGCATTCCGGTCCTCTTGGTCAACGATGTCAAGCAGGCCATGAGTCTCTTAGCTATGGAATTTTACGGCCATCCTGAGAAAAAGCTCAAACTGCTAGCCTTTACTGGCACCAAGGGCAAGACAACTACAGCTTATTTTGCCTATCAAATCCTTTCCCAAAGCCATCGGCCTGCTTTGCTCTCGACTATGAACACTACTTTGGATGGCGAGACTTTCTTCAAGTCAACTCTGACCACACCAGAGAGTCTGGATCTTATTAAAATGATGGCCCAAGCCCTTGCTAATGATCGGACTCATCTCATCATGGAAGTTTCCAGTCAGGCTTATCTCAAGAAACGGGTCTATGGCCTAACCTTTGATGTGGGTGTCTTTCTTAATATCAGCCCAGACCATATCGGCCCTATTGAGCATCCAACCTTTGAAGATTACTTCTACAATAAACGGCTTTTGATGGACAATAGCCGAGCAGTTATTGTGAATAGCGGCATGGACCATTTCCAAATCGTGAAAGAGCAAGTCGCTTCTATGGAACACGATTTCTATGGAGCAGGCTCTAGTAACACTATCACGGATTCTCGGGCTTTCAGCTTTGAAGCGACTGGTAAGTTAGCTGGCCACTACGATATCCAGCTCATTGGCCACTTCAATCAAGAAAATGCAGTAGCGGCTGGTCTTGCCTGTCTGCGTCTGGGTGCTAGCCTCAAAGACATCAAAAAAGGAATTGCCGCAACCCGAGTCCCAGGCCGTATGGAAGTTCTGACTCAGAAAAACGGCGCCAAGGTCTTCGTTGACTACGCTCACAATGGTGTTAGCCTAAGCAACCTGCTGTCTGTGGTAGAGGAACACCAAAAGGGCAAGATTATCCTCCTCTTAGGTGCTACAGGCAACAAGGGTGAAAGCCGCCGCAAAGACTTCGGTCGCCTACTTAATCAGCATCCTGAGCTGACCGTTATCTTAACCGCAGACGATCCTAACTATGAAGATCCTCTAGCCATTGCGGAGGAAATCGCATCCTACATCTCCTATCCAGTGGACAAAATAGCCGACCGAGAAGAAGCCATCAAAAAAGCTCTCAGTCTGACTGAGCGAGAGGGAGATGCCGTCATTCTGGCTGGTAAAGGAGCAGATGCTTACCAAATCGTAGAAGGAGAAAAAGTAGCCTATCCAGGAGACTATGCTCTTGCTGAAAAGTATTTATAAGAAAAAAGGCGAGCATATCGCCTTTTTATTCTTGTTTAGTAGAGATTAACGCCATTTAATCAGAACGTACATCAAGCTGGAGCCAAACATATCCGCCAAGGCGTGCATGAGAAAGAAAGGCAAGAGGTTCTTGACCTTGTACTTGTAAAGGAAATAGTAAAAGAGACCGTACACCACTCCGATAACCAAGGCCCACAGCATGCCCTGATAGGTGTGGAAAGAAATCCGAATGATAGTAGAGTAGGCCAGAGCCCACCACTTATACTTATCCTTAACAGAGGTCATAAGCCCCAGAAAGAAGAATTCCTCATAGAAGCCATTTAGAAGTCCGTAGAGAATGGCCATAGGTGTCAGTTCAGCAAATTTCCGGAAGATTTCTAGAACATCTACATAAGACCAGAGAGTTGGATCAAAGTAATTATACTCGCCGCTCAGCGTCGTCACAATGTCACCAAAGAACCCTACTGCTACAAAAATAAGAGGAGTCCAGAGGAGAACCGACCAGCTCAGACGTATGGGAAGCTGCTTAAAGTCAAAGCGCCGGAGCAATAGATAAAGAATGGTCAAGACCAGCATCAGCAGCTGAAAATTGAAATTGCTAGAAAAAGCCGCTCCTTCAGTGGCTGTATTGGTCACCGTTTCAGTCGCTCCTGTGCTGGAAGCTGGTGCAAAGCTAGCTAAATAAAGCTCCGTTGAGCGGTAAATAAACTGCCCAAACATGAGCAGGGTAATCACAGCAATATCAAACCACCTCAGCTCTTTCAAAGGCGTAGAGGGGCGTAGGTTTGTCAATAATTTCATCATTTCTCCTTTCACCACCTGTAAATTTATATCATCATTGCAGGTTCTTTTTTATATTTCTATCTTAGCATGAAAAGCTTAAATTTTTATTATTTACAATTTTATAAAACTTTTTTATTTTATTTTTATTAAATTGTCAGAAAACTCTTTTTTTAGAAAAATTTTTATGGTATAATAAAAGATGTAATTCTGATAGAAGAATCAGCCAGAAAGGAAGTCTATGTCCACTATCTCTGCAGCAAGTATCCAGGTCGCCTACAATCAAAAGGTTATTATTGACGGACTGGACTGCCAACTCGCCGAGGGAAAGATTACAACTATTATCGGTAGCAATGGCTGCGGTAAATCCACGCTTCTCAAGGCTTTTACCCGTATTTTGCCGACAAAAGCCGGCAGCATAACTCTGGATGGACAGTCCATCGCCCTACTGCCGACCAAGGAGGTGGCGCAAAAGATTGCCTTGCTGCCCCAAACCATGGAGGCAACCGATGGCATCACCATCTATGATCTGGTCTCTTATGGCCGCTTTCCACATCAAACTGGCTTGGGGCGGCTCAGTACAGAAGACCGGGAAAAAATCTGCTGGGCTATGGAAGCAACTCAGGTCAGCGAATTTTCGGACTGGCAGGTGGATGATTTGTCTGGAGGTCAGCGCCAGCGCGTCTGGATTGCTATGGCTTTAGCTCAAGATACAGAGACTATTTTTCTGGACGAGCCGACCACCTATCTGGATATGAATCATCAGCTGGAAATCTTGGAGTTGCTGAATGACCTAAACCGACTCAGCGGAAAAACCATTATCATGGTTCTGCATGACATCAACTTGGCTGCCCGCTTCTCCCATCAGCTGATCGCTATGAAAAATGGGCATATCCGATATCAAGGAAGTGTTGAGCAGGTCATGACTTCGGATATTCTGAGAGACATTTTTCAGATTGAAGCCCAGATTATTCGGGATCCTATTCAAGATAAGCCACTCTGCCTCAGCTATCAGCTCGTTAAATAAGTCATGTATTCATAGATATGTTTTCCATATTGCTTCATGAATACAGCTTCTAAACTTTTTATAGAATTGGAGGAAAAAATGAAAAAGTTTTTATCATTTGCCACCCTTACTGTCACCATCTTCCTTTTAGTTGCCTGCGGCAGCTCATCTAAATCTGAAAACTCTGCCTCTTCAGACAAGGTCGAGCTATCCAGCAAGCCAAAAATTGACGGATTTCACTACTACGGCGATATTCCCAAAAATCCAAAACGCATCGCCAGCCTCTCCTCTACCTACACAGGCTATTTGCTGCAACTAGGTTTCGACCCTGTCACTGTAACATCCTATGATGCCAAAAATCCTGTCCTCAAAGAAAAAGTCAAAAATGCCAAGGTCCTGATGCCGGAAGATTTGGAGTCTATCGCCAAGCAAAAGCCAGACCTTATCGTGGTAGATGCCAGTGACAAAAATATCGATGAACTAAAGAAAATCGCTCCAACTATTGCCATCGATTATGGAAAAAATGACTATTTAGAAATCCTGAATCGCTTTGGCCAAATCTTTGGTAAGGAAAAAGAAGCTGATCAATGGATTGCCGATTGGAAGAGCAAAACAGCTGATATTGGCAAGCAGTTAAAAGAAAAGCTGGGACAAAATGTCACTTTCACGGTTGTCGGGCTATATGAAAAGGAAATCTATCTCTTCGGTAACAACTGGGGACGAGGCGGAGAAGTTATCTACAAGTCTCTGGGATTTGATGCCCCACAAAAGGTGAAGGATGAAGTATTCCCAAGTGGCTACTTGCAAGTCAGCCAAGAAACGGTGAGTGAGTACATTGGCGATTATGTCCTGGTTGCAGCTGAAGATGATAAAACAGGCAGTGCTCTTTACGAAAGCGATGTTTGGAAATCTATTCCCGCTGTCCAACAGAACCATGTCTTAAAAGTGGATGCCAACGCCTTTTATTTCAACGATCCATTGACACTTGAATACGAACTCAAAACCATTCAAGATGGCCTTGAAAAAATGAACTAGGCCATTTCTTGCAGGAACTTAGACTAGTAAAAAACATTGCTAGTAAGCGATATATCTCATGACAGCTATTTGATTTTCGACTATATAAAGGACACCAGATGACGCTTCATTCACTCTTCACTCAAAAAAATAGGCCAAACATCTTTTGGCTTGTTTTTTTCGCCTTCATTCTCCTGCTGATTAGCGGACTCTATCTCTACCTGCGCTTTGGCATTCCCAGCTACTCCCATCAGCAACTGATAGAAACGCTGAGCCATCCTTTCAAGGAAAGTCCAGCCCAGAACATCATCATAGATCTGCGCTTACCTAGAGGAATTGCAGCTCTGCTAGTCGGAGCTAGCTTGGCCGTTTCAGGAGCCATCATGCAGGGGATAACCCGCAATGCCATTGCTGACCCAGGACTTTTGGGGATCAACTCAGGAGCTGGCCTAGCGCTCATCTGCGGTTATGCCTTTTCTAAGAGTATACACTACAGTAGCATACTCCTGCTCTCACTTGCAGGAGCCTGTCTAGCCAGTATTCTGGTTTTTAGCCTCTCCTACCATCCTAGAAAAGGTTTTGAGCAACTACGTCTCGTCTTATCCGGTGCCATGGTAACAACACTCCTGACTGCCATCGGACAAGGCTTGACCATTTACCTCAACCTGACCAATGCTGTCATCGGTTGGCAAGCCGGAGGGCTTCTAGGAACCAATTGGAAAATGCTGCAAATCATTGCTCCCTTTATCCTATTAGGCCTTTTACTGGCTCAGCTCTTTTCTCACCAACTAACCATTCTTAGCCTCAATGAAACAGTAGCCAAGGGCTTAGGCCAGCGAACAACTCAGATAACCCTGCTCTTTCTAAGTCTTGTTCTACTGTTATCAGCGGCAGCCGTTGCCCTAGTAGGAAGCCTAGCCCTTGTCGGACTGATTATTCCACACTTTGTCAAAACCATCAGCGGAAAGAACTACCAGAAAATCTTACCACTGACGATGCTAACAGGAGCGCTCTTTCTACTGATCTGTGATTTTACTGCAAGTCATATGGTCGGTCTGCCTCTTAGCTCTATTATCAGTCTCGTTACGCTGCCAGTCTTCCTATGGATGATGAGAAAGGGGACTTTCTATGAGAGATAAAAAACGGATTCTTTTGGTTATAGTAAGCCTCAGCCTCCTGACTTCCCTAATTTTCCTACTGTCTCTATCATCAGGCGATCAGGAATTTAATGTCGGAGAAGCTTTTCGATATCTGCTGGGGCAGGGAGATGATGGCAGCGCCTTTATCATGGAGCAGATCCGCTTGCCTCGAATTCTAGTCTGCCTTCTAGCAGGAGCTTCGCTAGGGATGAGCGGTGTACTGCTGCAGACCTTTACCCGAAACCCACTTGCCGATTCAGGAACCTTGGGAATCAATGCAGGAGCTGGTGTTATCATTACTCTTGCTATCAGCAAGCTAGAAGTGACCGATCCTTTCTATATTCGCTATCTTCCCTTTATCGCAACCTTTGGCGGTATGCTGACTGTAGCTCTTATTTACCTGATCTCACATCAAAAAGGCCATGCTATAAGCCCCGTCAAGCTCATTATCGCTGGCGTGACCTTGTCAACCATCCTGTCTTCTAGTATGATTGCCATCACCGGCCGTGTCAATCAGAACAAACTGACCTATGTGGTTAGCTGGCTAGCTGGTAAGATTACGGGTAATAACTGGGAAAGTCTAGCTATTGCTGGCCCCTTCTTGCTTTTATTCTGGCTGCTGACCTATCTGCGCTCCCACAAGCTCAATATTCTCAGCCTAAATGATGAAACAGCTCTAGGTCTGGGGCTTCATCTAAAAAGAGAGCGGCAGATAACCTTGTTATTAGCTAGTGCTCTCGTCGCCTTTAGCCTATCTCTAGCTGGAAATATTGTCTTCATCGGTATGTTGGCTAGCCATATCAGCAAACGATTCCTGCCTAGCGATCATCGCTTACTCTTTCCAGCCGCCATGCTGCTAGGCGCCTTTATCATGACAGGGGCAGATACGATCACAAGAACCTTCCTCATCGGAAGCTCCGTCCCGACAGGCATTTTGATTTCCATTATTGGAGCTCCCTACTTCCTCTACCTTATGTATCAGCAAAAAAAATAATCAGCCGAATAATCGACTGATTACTTTTTATTTATCCAAGCTGTTTTTGATACCTTCAACGGCACCTTCTACAGCTTCTTTAGCATCTTCAGCAACTTCTTTGGCTTTAGCAACAGTTTTTTCTACAAAGCCTTCTGCTTCAGTCTTGTTATCGCCTGTAACTTTGCCCACGCCTTCTTTAACAGCGCCTTTAGCTTGATCGAATTTATTTTCTAGTGACATAATTTTGCCTCCATTCTTTTTTACGGTTTCTGATACCGTTTACAGTAGTATAAGTTTTTTCTTTTCAAAGGTCAAATATTCTGCTCATTCTATGAGAAAATCAGTCCAGCTGAAAAATCAATCTCTCCTTATCAAAGCTGGCCTGTAACTCATACTTGCCTGCTTCGTTTTGCCGGATATAGCCCAAGATTACTAGGCTATCGACAAAAATGTCCCGCCGCTTCTGCATGAGCTCATCCTTGCGGACATACTTGAGAAGAAAGGTCGTCATATACTTGAGTGCATACTCAGGATTGACATCGCCCAAGACAGCATAGAGGGGCTTTTGTGCCTCAGAAAGCGGATATTGGCGCTGCATCTTGTAAAAATAATTCGCCAAAGTCAGCTTATCCCGCTGAAAATCTGTCTCTTCCAGCAAGAGCGCTGCATTAGTCTGATTGGAAAGCTGGGTCTCAAAGCGCTGCTCTAACAGTTCCTGATAGAGAGGACTGTCATCACGGATAAAGACTTCTTGATCCAAACGCAAGTCCTCCAAACTTTCCACAAAAGGCAGCGTAAGGTAATATCGCTTGTTCTCCCGCTGGATGTAGCCAGCCTTGATATACTCCTCTATCGAGCGGTCAATATTAGACACGCCCTCAAACTCTCGCTTAATCTCACGTAGAATCACCGTCTCATGCTGGTCTAAATAATCAATCAGCTCCTGAAAAAAAGATTTACGCGTCAAACGGCTGGGGTTGATGATTTTAATCATGAAGTTCTCCTTTGTAGATGAGTTTTCTTGACTGAGCCAACTGGCTAGGATTCGTCCCAGGCTGATTTAAGGGCACATCTAAGCCCAATTCTCGATAATACTCCTGCCAAAAACCAGAAATCTGATTTTCCTCATCACCAAACTGCATGGGAATCGTATCAAAAATCGGCAAAATTTCCGCAATATACTCCGAACAGTAAAATCCATCGGACTGCGGATAAAAGCTGAAATTGTATGGCTTTCCTAGATGCAATTTGGCTCTTTTAAAGACAGCATCTGCTTCAATAGCTGGATAGCGGTACACGTCATAAACATCCTCATCCTGCCAAAAATCAGACAAGTCTTGACTGATAACGCCATTCTCATGGGTTGCATGATAAATCTCACCATTAAAAAAGATGGCCACATGGCTATATAAACCCGTTGCTGCTCGGATTGCTGCAGCAATTTCTGAAGACCCGACTGTAAAAATCAAATCTCCGTCTTGTAAATCTTGAATCTTCATTTCTCTCGCCTATCAAAAAAGGAGCCGAAACTCCTTTTTAGTATGAGGGGAATAGCCCCCATCTAGTAACCTATTTCGTCAAATGAGCTCTTTAAGCATTAAAACTTGCTGTCAGTTGAGGCACCACTTGCTTCTTACGAGAAACAGCGCCTGCTAGGAAAGCATGGTTATTCTCAAGAGCAAAGTTAAAGGCTGCTTCGACCTTGTCCATATTGTTTCCGATAGCCAGAATCTCTGAGTCTGAGTTGATAATGTCTGTAATCATCAAGACGAAGTCAGAATAGCCATTGTCAGCAATTGCTTTTTCAATAGCCGCTTCGATTTCTGCCTGACGCTCCAAAACTTCAGCAATATCAACTGTGTTGACCTGTGCCACACGGACATTGTTTCCATTCAGCTCAAATGTTTTCGCATCGATGTCAATCAATTCTTCTGCAGACTTGCTAGCCAAGTTTGTACCTGCCTTGAGCATTGCCAAACCATACTCTTCCAAATTGACACCAGCCAGTTCAGCCAATTCTGGTGCAATGGCCTTGTCAGTCGGATGAGTTGTTGGTGACTTGAGCAAGAGAGTATCAGAAATCAAACCAGACAGCATCAATCCTGCAATTTCTTTTGGAACTTCTACGCCGTGCTCCTTGAACATGCGGTAAACAATAGAGGAAGCAGATCCCACTGGCTCCAAGCGCATGTAAAGGGGACTAGCTGTTTCAAAGTTTCCTACACGGTGGTGGTCCACCACGCCATAAACTTCAACTTCTGCAATATCTGCCACAGACTGCTGGAATTCATTGTGGTCTGTCAGGATGACTTGCTCAGCTCCCTCCGCCTTTGCAGATGTAATCACGCGCGGTGCAGCCACGCCAAAGTAATCCAATACAAAGGCTGTTTCTTCATTAGGCTCCCCCAGAGCAACAACTTCTGTATCTAAGCCATAAGCTTCACGAGCCAAGTAAGCAAATGCGTAAGATGAACCAATGGCATCTGAGTCAGGATTTTGGTGACCGAAAACTAAAATTTTAGACATGATAAACCTCTTCTTTTATATAATGTTTATTGCATTTATTTTACCACAATTACAGGCATTTCACAAAAGCATAAGGACATTTTCTTAAGAAAAATGGACTGGTCAGCCCACCAGCCCATTTATTCATACTCAAAGTAGATTAGCTATTATGCACCCGATTCATATACTCTGTATAGGACTCAGTCTGCATGAGTTCCTTAGCATTCTTGACACGATCAGCTGTTGGAGGCTTAACTCCTTCCAGCTTGTAAGGGATGCCCAGCTCCCGCCATTTGAATTCTCCCATGGTATGGTAAGGTAGAATTTCAAACTTATCAACATTCTTCAGCGTCTTTACAAATTTACCTAGCTCAATCAAGTCATCGTCTCGGTCGGTCAATCCCGGCACCAAGACATGGCGGATCCAGACTGGCTTTCCAATGTCAGATAGGTACTTGGCACAAGCCAAGATATTCTTGTTAGTCTGGCTGGTCACGATTTTGTGCTGTTCTTCGTTAATCTCCTTGATATCCAGCAAGACTAAATCCGTCACTGCCATGAGCTTGTCAAATTTTTTCAGATAGCGAGGCGTATTTCTAAAAGGCAGGGCACAGGTATCCAATGTACAGTGGATGCCCAGCTCCTTAGCCTTGGTGAAGAGGGCAATCAGAAAATCAATCTGCAGCAAAGCTTCTCCTCCGCTGACGGTGATGCCGCCTTTGTTGCCCCAGAAGCCCTTATAACGGAGAGCTTCTTGCAAGACATCGTCCACCGTCCGCAGCTGAGATTTGTTGGTCTCCATCTCCCATGTGTCCGGATTATGGCAGTACTGGCAGCGCATGTGACAGCCTTGCAAAAAAACAATAAAACGGATACCCGGTCCATCAACTGCACCGAAACTCTCAGTGGAGTGGACCATGCCCGTTACCTTTCCATAATCAACTGCTTCTTCAATTTTCTCTTCAACCATCGCGCAACCTCTTAACTCTGAAAACGTTTTATAACTAACTACATTATAACATGATTAAAGCAAAAATAGACTTAATTTGCCTATTTTTTAGAAAACAAACTGTTTTTCAGTTTCATTTTCAGTGTTTTACAACAGATGAAAATTTTGAGCGAAAGCAGTAGGCAAGCAAAAAATCAGGGCAGAATCTTTATTCCACCCTGATTTCACTTTTTAAATTGATTTTAGTTAATTTCTACTTCTCTTTTTGAGAGTAAAAGCAAACATCAGCAAGGTCAATCCCAAGACTGTCCAGCCACTGTTATTTTGGCCGGTCTGGGGGAGTCCCTTCTTCTTGCTGCTAGCTGTCTGACCTTGTCCAGTTTGATTGGACGATGGAGAATGGGTCTGAGACGGAGCTCCTTGATCCGCTATGGCAGAGGATTTTTCAGTTGTTTTAGACGGTTGAGAGCTGTCAGAAGACGAAACTGCAACATCCTTAGAAAAGTCCAGCTGCACCACTACTGGATCATGGTCTGAAGCTCTACCATGTTCCTCCATGAAAGAGGCATTGATATGGACAGGCGCAAAGACTGCCTTGCCTGCCAGGTTCTTCGAAATAAAAATATTGTCCAAGCTTTGGTTGCTGCCGCGGTAGAAGTAGGAATAGCGGTCAGCCGCATCATGCTCCTGCATAAGATTAATCAGTTCATTACCCGCCAGTGCTTTAGCCGTTTCGGAAAATTCAAAATCGTTAAAATCACCAGTCAGCACAAACTTAAGGTTAGGATTTTGTCTCAGTCCTTCCTGAACAAAGCTATTTAAAATTTTAGCCTGCTCAATTCGGGCTGCCTGCGTATGCTGAACTGCTGGCTGAGCAGAGCCATAAACGGCATCATCCCCAATCTTGGACTTCAAATGATTGGCAATAACGACGATATTCTGGCCCTTAAATTCAAACTCCGCTGCCAAGGATTTACGAACCTTGGTAAAGGCTGGATTTGTTGGAGCAATTCGGGCAGGATTCTTAACCAAATGGCCACCGGAGAAGCTAGCTGCTTCGTCACTCGTACCGGCTTCTTTTTCGACTAACTTCACCCGGTTTGGATCGTAGAGAAAGGCCACACGGATATTGGAGCCAGGCTTGCCGCCATCTTGACCGTCAAGTGGGGCAACTTCGGTGTACTTATAAGTTTTTCCGCCCAGTTCTTTGATGCGGGCCGCTAGTTTTTCACCACTTTTGACACCGCTGGTCGTTCCGTCATTGACACTGCCATTCTCATCTTGAACCTCAATGAGCGTAATGATATCTGGACTATGGATTTCATTGATAAAGGAATTAGCGATTCTAGTCACTTTTTCCTCAGGCGTTTCACCTTTTTTAGCATTAGCAGAAAAATTCTCGATATTGTAGGAAGCAATAGTCAGCTTGTCCTCGCTTGGATAGATAGGAGAGACCTGTCTCTGCAAGCCACCGTCCACCAAATCAGGCAGCTGAGTCGGCTCCAACTTGTAAATCTTCCCACGATAGGTCACAACACCGACCACATCACCATTGAAATAATCCTTGGCCTTGGCAATAAATTTATTGCCAACATAGACTGGAATGGTTGCGGTATTTTGGGCGTTTGGACGAAGATTGAGACCTCCGATATTGTTTAATGGCAAGGCTTGGTAGCCTTCAGGTAAGAGATAAATGTCTCCACGGTACTGCGGGCCTAAAACGCGGGGCATCTTCACCGTCGTCAACATTCCTTCCAAACTTTCCCAGTAGTCCAACGCTTCACTTTGAGGCTGATAGTTATTAATATCGTTATCGACCGTATCCTGAGGCATATTAGCCACGATGTCTACTGGAGCAGGTAAGTCAGCTTTCCCTTCCTTGATCACCTTGGAAGCGACAAGCATGGTGACTGTCAAGCTATCACTGGGCTTGTTGAAAGTTTGCCCCTGACGAACGCTGAACTCTTCCATATAGCCTTCTTTGACACGACCTTCAAGACTAAGTTTGTCTCCAACATCGACTTTTTCTTTAGAAACAACATAAAGGGCATCAGAAGTCCTGCTATTTCCATCAGGAGTCACGTCTTGAACATAAAAACCATAGCGGTCTGTTTTCGTCACAACTACATTGGAAACTTGAACTTCTTTGTCCTCATAGGGAGAGGCTTGTGATTCTCCCTGAATGGTTCCCACATTGGGCACAGCTTCTGGTCCGCTAGCCGCAGCTTGTGCTGCAGCAGGGGCTTGGTCTGCCTTTTCCACTGTCTCTGTAGAAGCTGGCCTTGACTCTCCCGATTCTACAGATGGACCCTCCGCTTGACTGGCAACCGACTCATCGCTTATAGTTGGATTCTCTGTAAGAGCTGCCGCATCTGAAGTCGACGAACTTACTGCTTCTTCTGCTCCGACCGGTTGGACAGAAAAAAGCAGGAATAAAAAAGCAACTAGCAAGACCACTGTGGGAAAGAGCTGCTTGTACGAAACTTGTTTTTTCATGAACTTCTCCTTTTCTGTATAAATGTATATTATCCTATTTAATTTTTATTATAAAGAAAAGAATCAAATTTTGCAAAGGCTTTCTTAAAATTCTGTATTAGTTTCTCTCTGTTCAGAAAAATACTTGTCTAGGCTGGCCCAACACATAAAAAAGAATCTGAAATTTTTTCCAGATTCTTTCGAGACTTTAGTTTTCACCTACTAAAATTGCCATGGTTTCGTATGGCTGCAGGGTCATCACATGGTCAATCTGAGTCTTGCCGTAATTGGATAGGAGAACCTGACCATTTTGATAATCCGGCAGGATGTCCAGCGTAATCGGATCAGCATAGAAGTTGTTAAGGACTAAAAGTTTTTGTCCTTGCCACTCCCGCTCAAAGGCATAGACCTGAGGACTGTCCTCATAGGCTGGCTGATAGCTGCCCTCTGCGATGATAGGTAGTTCCTTACGCAGGGCAATCAATTTCTGATAAAAAGTAAAGATTGGTCCCTTGATTTCATTTTCCACATTGATGAGAGGATAGGATTTGCCCGCCTTCAGCCATGGAGTTCCTGTTGTAAAACCTGCATTGGCTGAATCATCCCACTGCATAGGCGTCCGAGAATTATCACGAGATTTAGCCTTGATGATCCTGAAGGCTGCTTCTGGCGATTGACCTTCAGCAAGTAAACTCTGGTATGCATTGAGAGACTCGACATCCATATAATCTTCCATGGAGTCATAATCAGGGTCCACCATGCCAATCTCCTCACCCATGTAGATATAAGGCGTCCCGCGAGACAGATGAATACTGGCTGCCAGCATGGTCGCCCCTTCATTACGAAAATCCTCTACATTGACAAAGCGATTGAGAGCTCGCGGCTGATCATGGTTGTTCCAAAAGAGGGCTGACCAGCCATCATGATCGCTCATTTCCTTACCCCAAGTGTGGAAGAGGCGTTTTAACTCTTCAAAGTCAAAGGCCTTAAGCGTCCATTTCTGTCCAGCTTCATAGTCCACCTTGAGATGATGGAAATTAAAAGCCATGGACAGCTCCTGCCGGTCTGGTGCCGTGTAAAGAATGCAATTGTCAATCGTCGTAGCACTCATTTCGCCAACCGTCATAACGGAATCGTCCTGACCAAAGGTTGCTTCGTTCATCATACGCAGATAGTCATGGACGATTGGCTTATCAGTATAGGCTGGCTTGCCCTCCTGCTCTGGGCAATCTTTCAGTACTTCATCTTTTCCGATGACATTGATGACATCAAAGCGGAAGCCTTTGACGCCCTTGTCTCGCCAAAAATTCACCACCTTGAAGAGCTCTTGACGAACATTGGGATTGCGCCAGTTAAGATCTGCTTGAGTCACATCATAAAGATGCAGATAATATTTGCCCGTATCGCCAAATGGCGCCCAGGCACTGCCGCCAAACTTGGACAGCCAGTCCGTCGGCTCATCCCGCAGGATAAAAAAGTCCTGATAGTAGGAATCCCCAGCCAGCGCCTTTTGGAACCACTCATGCTCAATCGAGCAATGATTGAGAACCATATCCAGCATAAAGTCAATACCATGCTGCTGGCCGACCTTGACCATCTCTTCAAAATCTGCCATATCTCCAAAGATAGGGTCAACAGCAGTATAGTCAGAAATATCATAACCATTATCCCGCTGTGGACTCGGATAGAAAGGATTGAGCCAGATCATGTCCACTCCCAGATCTTTCAGGTAGGGAAGTTTCTCAATAATCCCACGAAAATCTCCCAAACCGTTGCCAGTTGTGTCTTTAAAAGATTTTGGATAAATTTGGTAGACAACCTTTGTTTTATCAAGTGTCATATTTTCTCCTTTTTTGAGAAAAGGGACAGATTTTAAAGCACCGTCCCTTTCTATAAATCATTTCATTTTTCTTTAAAGTGGCTTAGCGTTCATCAACTGACCACCTCGCTCAACTGCCCGAGGAAGTTGTTCAAGCTCCTCCACCTGATAACTGTCTGAGTTTGTAATGATGACTGGTGTTTCCGTTACATAGCCCGCTTTCTTGATCATGTCTATATCAAAGGAAATGAGTTTGTCGCCAACCTTGACCTTATCACCTTGAGATACATAACCTTCAAAGCCTTTTCCTTCCAGATTGACAGTGTCCATTCCGATATGCATCAGGATTTCAACCCCTTCATCTGACAAGATGCCAATTGCATGCTTGGTTGGGAAGAAGACTGTTACTGTACCATTGACTGGTGAAACCAACTCACCTTGGCTAGGAACAATGACAACTCCACGCCCCATCAAACCTTGTGCAAAGACAGGATCTGTTGCCTGACTCAATTCTTTGACTTCTCCTGCCAGCGGACTAGTAATAGTTACAGGAGCTGATGAATCAGATGCTTTCACCTTTGGAGAAGACTCGGCTTTGGATGGCCCCGCAAATTCAGACTCTTCCTGAGTTGCAAACTCTGCCTGCAATTCTGGATCTTCCTCTGCCTTCGTCAAGAAGCCTGTCTTGTGGAAAAAGAAAGTCAGGAACATTGGTACAAGAATTGCTACAAGCATAACTAGAAGGAAAGGAAGCCAGTAGTTTGCCTGAATAGAAAGGATAGCTGGTAAGCCCCCTACACCAATACCAGTTGCTGTAACATTAAAGTTAAGGGATAAAACTCCAGCAATTGAAGATCCAATCATCCCGGCAACAAATGGATAAACGTACTTGACATTGACCCCGAAGAGAGCTGGCTCAGTAACTCCAAGGTAAGCAGAAATGGTTGCTGGAAGCGAAATTTGTGCCTCTCTTTAATCACGACGATGCATGAGATAGTAGGCAAATACAGCTGAACCTTGAGCAATATTAGACAGAGCAATCATTGGCCAAAGAGCTGTGCCTCCATAATCATTGGCTAACTGTGTATCAATGGCATTGGTCATATGGTGGAGACCTGTAATCACAAACGGAGCATAAAGGGCACCAAATACTGCACCAAACAACCATTTGAATGAACCTGTCAAACCAAGAAATACGAACTTAGACATGCCTTGTCCAACCCACCAGCCAAAAGGACCTAAAACCGTGTGAGCCAAAATCAGAGCTGGAAGCAGAGAAAGCAAAGGAACAAAAATCATAGAAATCACTTCTGGAATCCGTTTACGCCAGAAAATTTCTAAGTAAGAGAGAGACAGACCAGACAAGAGAGCTGGAATGACCTGACCTTGGTAACCATATTTGTGAAACTTAAGTATTCCAAAATACCAAGTGAAGTCTTTAGCAATCACAGCTTTAGAGGTATTGGCTACATCATAAGCATTCAGCAAATGTGGAGAAACCAAACAAATCCCTAAGACAATCCCAAGAATCTGACTGGTTCCCATCTTACGGGAGATAGACCAAGTAATCCCCACTGGTAAGAAGTGGAACACTGCTTGTGCCGGCAGCCAAAGAAAGTCGTTGACATTGCTCCAGAATTTAGATACATCAACAATTGTATTATAAACTGGCTGTCCATTTTTTACTTGTGCAACTCCGTCAACAATCTTTCTCCCCAAAGCTTCAATATGCACACCCTCAAGGACATTGCGGAAGCCCAGTATCAACCCTCCGACAATCAAGGCTGGAATCAAGGGTGTAAAAATTTCTGCCAGAGTGGCCATAACCCGCTGAAGGGGATTTTGCTTGCTCTTAGCAGCAGACTTGGCTGCTTCTTTTGATACTCCCTCAATACCTGATACAGCAGTGAAGTCATTGTAAAAGATTGGCACATCATTTCCAATGATGACTTGGAATTGCCCAGCATTTGTGAAAGTTCCCTTGACCACTGGGATTGCCTCAATGGCCTTGACATTGGCCTTTTTATCATCGCCAAGTACAAATCGCATCCGCGTTGCGCAATGACTAACTGCTGTGACATTCTCTTTGCCGCCGATTGCATCTAGCAAATCTTTGGCTTCCTTCTCAAATTTTCCCATTTGACTACTGGCTGAATGAGAATCCAGCACTCTCCTTATATTTTTTAAGAGTTAGTTTTTCAACACATCTCTGCAAATAATTGTAATCGATTTCAAAGATGTAGGCAAGTTGTTTGTTGAAAATATCCCTCATTTTTGATAAAATTTTCTATGTTGTATGCAAAAAAGAAAACAAGTGAAGTTTATGATGAAGAAATACAAACAATTATTCAAACAGATTGAGAAAGATATTTTAGAGGAACGATATGCAGTCGGGGACTTCTTGCCCAGCGAACATCAGCTGACAGAAGACTACAAGGTCAGCCGCGACACGGTACGCAAGGCTCTGGCCCTGCTGCAGGAAGAAGGATTGATTGAAAAAGTCCGCGGACAAGGTTCCAAAGTCATCAAGCAAGAACAGTTTGACTTTCCTGTGTCTAAGTTAACCAGCTATCAAGAAGTAGTCAGACAGAATAATATGCAGTCCAAAACCAATGTTGTCAGCTTAGAAAAGATTACCGTGGACCAGAAATTGTCCGACATCACTGGCTTCCCTCCCTACCGACTAGTTTGGCGAATCGTCCGTCAGCGCGTTGTAGACCAAGTCGCCTCTGTATTAGATATTGACTATTTAGACAAGGGCATCGTCCCTGACTTGACAAGGGAAATCGCTGAGCAGTCCATTTATGCCTATTTGGAAAATGATTTAAAGCTCAATATCGATTATGCCAAGAAGGAATTTACCATTGACCACGCCAATGACCGAGACAAGATTCTCATGGACCTAGGCAAGGACCAGCAAGTCGTCTCTGTCAAGTCTCAGGTCTATCTGGCAGACGGCCGCCAGTTTCAATATACCGAGAGCCGCCACAAGCTCGACAAATTTCGCTTTGTGGATTTTGCTAAGCGTCAGAAAGAATAACCTTGAGTCCCATCTAGACCACAAAACCACCTCTGCCTTCCAGCTGGCAGAGGTGGTTTCTTTTATGAGTAGTCTAAGGCTGCTTTGTTTTAGAGCGACAAAGAGCCTCAAAATTTCTTTATACTTGTTTTAGGAGATTTATATGAAAAAATTAGTTAAGGGCTTCTGCTGCTTTTTAAACGTTACTGATTCTTATTACTTCCTTTCCTACTTTTGCGCCTGTGAGAATGTCAATATTTGCTTATCATATAGGGTAACTTTAGATGTCATTGGACTGTCCTCATTTCTATTTTGATGGTATTAGTATAATCCCAGAAACTTAAGACAGACTTATAAAAAACTTGAAGGAAACTTAAAAGGCTGAGTTTATTTCTCAGCCTTTTCTGCTTCTTCAATAATGTCAGAAATTTCAACTTTCACCTTCGTAACACGACCATTTTTAACCTTGTCATTGGTCAAAATGAGTTGCTTATTCTGACTTTCGACTTCGTAGCTAATGCGTTCTTTCGGGTCTGGAATAGTTCCTACACAAGTCAAGTAATAACCAGCTATCGTATCCACATCGTCGCTTTCGATTTCGACTTCAAAGTATTCATTAAAGTCATTGAGGGTCATGGTTCCTAAGACGATGTAGGTATTCTCACCGATTTCATGGACTTCGATTTCAGCCTTGTCTGTCTCATCGTCGATCTCACCAACAATCTCCTCCAAGAGGTCTTCCAGTGTGACCAGACCAGCCATACCACCATACTCATCCAAGAGAATGGCCATTTGATTTTGCGTATTGCGCAGTTCCTTGAGCAAATCATCGACAAACATGGTTTCCGGTACAAAGAGCGGCTCCTGCAGGATCTTGCGCAGAACGATATTGTCAAAACCATTGATGAATCCTTCATTAAGCAGTCGCTTGGTATGAATCAATCCAATGACATTGTCCTTATCCCCATCATAGACAGGAATCCGCGAGAAGCTCTGCTTGAGGATGCTTTCGATGATTTCCTTGGTGTCGTCCTGAATGTCTACCATAAAGGCATCCGTCCGTGGCACCATCAGTTCACGCGCCATCAGCTCATCCAGAGAGAAAATCCCCTGCAGCATCTCAATTTCGTCCGCATCCAAGGTCTCTTCACTCTTAGTCAGCATATACTCAATCTCGTCCCGGGTCATCTTTTCGTCTGCATCATCAAACTTCATCGGCGTTATCCGGCTCAGCAGGTTGGTTGATGCTGACAGCAACCAGACGAAGGGGCTGACAATCTTGCCAAGAAAAATAATAACCGGTGCAGCCCGCACAGCTAGATTATCTTTCAGGTTCATGGCAATGCGCTTAGGATAAAGCTCACCCAAAACAATTGAAATATAGGTCAGCAGCACCAGAGCCAAGAAAGTCCCGATAGCACGCGCAGTTTCGGAATTTCCCATCCAAGAAGAGAAAAGTTTTCCCAGATTATCCGCAAAGCTGGCCCCAGACAGGATATTGATAACCGTAATCCCAACCTGAATAGTTGATAAGAAGTTATTGGGGCTTTCCAAGACAGCTAAGAGCCGGATATACTTGAGGTCGCCCTCTTCAGCCTTTTGCTCCACACGCGCCCGATTGAGCGATACCATTGCCATCTCAGCAGCTGAGAAAAAGGCATTTAACAAAGTCAATATAAACAGTAGTAAGGCTTGCCATAACATATTCTGACTGCCAGGGTCTTCCATTGATTCTTTCTCCTCGAAAAGTATAGGTAAATCTGATTATATCATATTTTTAAATTTAGTGCACAGGAAATGAAAATAAGACGGAAGGCCATTCTTCCGTCTTATTTTCTAGTCTCGAGACTCTGGATTCAATCGAATTCCAAACTCATCCTTATTTATTAATAATCCCAAACTCTTCGTTCTTCTTCTGCTGCTGGGCTTCCTTGTGATTATCATAGAGGTTAGCCAAAAACTTAGCGATTTCTTTGAGGATGGAATAGGTCGGGATTGCCACAATCATCCCTAGAACTCCATAGATATTGCTGGATAGAAGCAAGAGCACCATGATAGTAATGGGATGGACTTTCATCACACCGCCAACAATACGAGGATAGAGGATATTACCATCGACCTGCTGGATAATCAGCATGTAAATCAAGGCCGCCACCATCTTCTGAGGATCGGTAAAGGCATAAGTAATGACCATGGGAATCAAGCCGATACTCGGTCCCACATAAGGTATTAGATTAGCCAGACTGGAGAAAATAGCAAAGACCAAAGCGTACTTGAGTCCAATGACACTATAGCCAATATAGGCCAGAGCACCGATAATCAGGGCATCGATTGAAATTCCGCTGATATAGCGGGCAACAGTAGCATTGAGATTGGTCAGTAAACTAGAGATATTGAGCTTATCCCGCTTGAGGACTGTCCGCTCCAGCATGGGCAAAAGCTTATGGCCGTCCATGAGGAAGTAAACCAAGAAAATCGGCGTCATAATCAAAATCATCAGCGTATTGACAACTGCTGACAGAACACTTCCCAGACTATTGGTCACACTGTTGAGGATATTTTGCAGAATGTCCACATAAGACAGGTTGAGCTGCTGGATGGTGGATTGGATATTCAGATTTCGAAAGAGCGGATTTTTAGATAATTGATTGACAAAACTTTGAATTTCCCAATAAAGGCCTTGCGTTGAATTAATCAGGCTGCTTAGCTGATTAATCAAAATCGGCAAGAGGTAAATAACACCCAAAGCAATCAAGCCAAACAGAAGGCTGAGCGTAATCAGAATCCCAATCATTCGGTTGATTTTGAGCTTCTCCTGGAGAAATTTCACCAGCGGATTGGTGATATAGTAAAGGAATCCTCCCACAAGAAAGGGAATCAAGATTGTATTCACAACGCTAACAATCGGGGTTATCATATCCCCCATCTGGCGCCAGATAAAGAAGATAATCGTTAGCAAAAGGACCTCGCTGGTCCAAAACATCAGCTTACTTTTATGAAACATTTGACTCCTCCTATCAGTTATTTTACCATAAATTTTGTTATAATAAAGGAGATTTAACGAAAGAAAGAGTAAAAATGGAAAAGATTATCAAACTGGAAAATGTAAGCTTGGCTAAACAAGGCCGAACCATCTTAAAAGATCTCAACTGGCAGGTGAAAAAGGGGGAGCATTGGGCTATTCTCGGTCTCAACGGTTCTGGAAAGTCTACTCTCCTGCGCCTGCTCATGGCTGAACATTGGAAGACCCAGGGCAAGGTAACAGTTCTCGGTACTGAATTTGGTGCCGGCGACATTCCTCAGCTGCGAACTAAGATTGGAGTAGTCGGCTCCTTCATTGCTGAACGACTACCCAGCCATCTCAGTGCCGAAGAAATCGTCCTGACAGGCAAGTATAAAAGCAGTATTCTCTATGCTCCTTATGGACAGGCAGAGCTGGATCAAGCTAGGGAAATGCTGGCTTCCATTGGCGGACAAGATTTGATTGGCCGGAGCTACATCAGTCTATCTCAAGGGGAAAAGCAGCTCTTGCTGATTGCGCGCAGTCTTATGGAAAAGCCAGAATTGCTTATCTTAGACGAAGCGACCAGCGGTCTGGATCTCTTTGCCCGCGAGCGTCTGCTGGATCAGATTGGTAAGATTACACAGATGAACCAGGCTCCAACCATCCTCTATGTCACCCACCATGTAGAGGAAATCACTGCTGCTATGGATCATGTCCTACTCCTAAAAGAAGGTGAAATCATAGCCCAAGGTCCTAAAGAAAACATTCTTCAAAAAGAGGTCATGGATCGATTTTATCCCCAGCCAGTCGAGCTGATTGAGCTGGGAGAAGATCGCTATTTCGTCAAGGTGGAGGTCAGGTCCTCATGAAGCAATTTTCTAATACCATCTTCAATCTGGGCTACTTCCTGATTCTGACCATGACTGCGATTGCCTTACTTTTCCTGTCTGGACAGATTCTGCTGTCCCACACTTACATCCCTTTAAGGATTGCAGAAGGGGTCCAATTCGTCAGTAATCCTTGGTATTTCTACCCTATCCTCCTGCTCTTTCTCCTCAGCCTCTTTTTAATCCGGCCCCTATTGGAAAAGGTTCAGACCAAGCATCTTTTTTGGATTTTTTCCCTCATTTTTATAGCAGCAGCGGTTTTTCTGATAACTGCCTACGATGGCCGCATCCGAGCTGACGCCAAGCACGTTTTCAATGCAGCGCTGGCCTTTAATGGAGGAGATTACAGCTCGCTGACAACCGTCGGAAGCTACATGTATCGCAATCCCCATCAGTTAGGACTGATGACTCTGGAGCGACTTTATGCTTTTATTTCTCCGATGACTCAGTTTGCTTTTAGCATGAATGTCGTCTGGACTTTACTCAGTCATTTCTTGATTTACAAGATTACTGCTCTGCTCAGTGCCAGAGAAATGATTCAGAAATACACGATTCTGCTGACCTTTCTCTTTTTACCACAGCTCTTTTTCATCCTCTTTGTCTACGGTACCATTCCTGGACTCTTCTTCTGTCTGCTCAGTCTCTATGCTTTTATCAAGCTGGATCAGAAAGGAAACTTACTCTATGCCTTGCTGGGAGCGGCCAGTATCAGTCTAGCCTGCCTCCTGCGTAATAACTACATCATCTTTGCCATCATGCTGATTGGCGTCTGCTTCCTGTCCATCTTTTATAAATGGTCTTGGAAGAAACCCTTAGCCATCATCCTGATTTTAGCCGGTATCGTCCTTTCAAACAAGGGTCTGACGGCCTACTATGAGCAGCTGATTGGGGGCAAGATTGGTGTCGGTACCCCAAAAATCGCCTACATCACTATGGGCCTGCGGGATGATCCCAATCGGCAGACCTTAGGAGGCTGGTACGATGCCTACAATACCAAGATTCTCAAGCGCAACAAATATGATGAAAATTTGGCTACAGAAATGGCCACTCGGGATTTGAAGGATATTTTGATTCACTTCAGTAAGCATCCTGCTTATGCGCTCAAATTCTTCTACGAAAAGGTCAAGTCGACTTGGACTGAGCCGACTTTTCAGTCTATTTGGACTGGGCCTCAGATTGAGCGCCAGCAATATATGAAGCCAGCTGTCCTGCGCAGCATTTATGAGGAAAGAAAAGGTTATCAGATTGTTAATTTCCTGCTCTTGACCCTGCTAGCCAGCATCTATCTGCTCTCCTGTTTCTTTATCCTGCATAAATTTTTCGTCGCCGAGGAAAAACTGACGCCTTTTGACCTCTATCCCTTCATCTTTCTCTTGGGGGGCGGGCTCTTCCACTTCTTCTGGGAAACCAAGAGCCAGTACGTCTATATCTATGTCCTCCTTCTCATCCCTTCCGCCGCTCAATCCTTAGTCGACCTGAGCGATTGGTGGAAGAACAAAGGAAAAGGGAAAGCAACAGACCAGCTTGAGAAAGACTTATAAAACTTGAACACTTGATAAGAATTTCTTATAATTTTATAGGAATATTAAGTAAATCAAAGTTGAATTTGTAATTAAAATTTTTTGTATTTTACGAAGGGAGAATAGAGATTTATGTTTTCAATATTAGGTGCAGTATTATTTGGAGTTATAGCAATTATGACAGTTCTTGTTGCTTGCGGTTTGCCTTTGGGCGAATTTACAATGGGTGGACAACATAAAATCTTACCTAAGAAATTTAGAATTGTGGCAGTCATTTCGGTGGCTATCCAAATTTTTGCCATGATCATTATTTTGCAAGCCGGAGGTTTGCTTCCCTTGTGGCTGTCTTTCAAGGTTACTAAATATATTTGTTTCTTCTTTGCCGCTTATCTATCCTTGAATACAATTATGAACATGATTTCAAAAAGTAAGAAAGAAAAATATGTAATGACTCCGATTTCACTTATAGCTGGAATATGTTTTTGGATAACAGCATTTCAGATGTAGCATGTGAAATGAGGATCATCTATAGTGCGTCACATTGGAATTTGTAGAGGTGAGAAAAATGTAATGGCAACCTATTCACCTTAAATCGAAATAATATAAAATTACGAGGAGATTATAAGATGAACAATTATATAAAATTAAATGAAGATAGATGGAATAATGTAAAAAATGACTATACTGATCCATTGACACATGAAGAATTAGAAGAAGTTAGAAATAATCCAATTTCTGTTGCATTAACTGTTGGGAAAAAAGTTCCAAAAGAATGGTTTGAAAAAGCCAACGGAAAAAAGATATTAGGATTAGCTTGTGGTGGTGGACAGCAGGGACCAGTTTTTGCTATAAAGGGTTATGATGTAACCATAATGGATTTTTCTAAATCACAATTACAAAGAGATGAGTTGGTTGCTAAAAGAGAAGGCTTAAAAATCAATACCGTTCAAGGCGATATGACAAAACCATTTCCATTTGAAAATGAAACTTTTGATATTATTTTTAATCCAGTTTCAAATGTATATATAGAAGATTTAGAAAACATGTATAAAGAAGCCTCTCGAGTATTGAAAAAGGGTGGATTGTTAATGGTCGGATTTATGAATCCTTGGATATACATGTATGATGCTGACATTGTATGGGACAAACCTGATGAGGAATTACTTTTAAAGTTTTCAATACCTTTTAATTCAAAAGAGCTTGAAGAGGAAGGCAAGATAACCATAAATCCAGAATATGGATATGAATTTAGCCATACCTTAGAAACTCAGATTAGAGGACAACTCAAAAATGGTCTCGCTATGATAGATTTTTATGAATCGTGTGACAAAAGACATAGATTATCACGCTATGGAAATGATTATATAGCTACACTTTGCATCAAACTATAATATTATAGAACATACTTCAGGAGAATGGCCCATTTTATTTTCTTTAAGGGTTAAAAATCTAAAAATCCCAGTTTGTATAATTGAATATAACGATTTGAGAAACAGTAAATCACAAAGGTTTACTGTTTTTTTGCTTATTTTGAGAAGTCATAACCACCCTTGAAAGCGGGTGACTTGTACACCGGCTATAAGCCGTTTCCCTCTAGCGACGTCTAAAGACGTTCGCTGAACTTCTTTTAGGTTAATGCTATGATTACTTGACTAATGCCCGTAAAAACAGGCTTTTATCTTAATTCTAAAACTGCCATCTGAGAACTGTTTGACACTTAACTTATCAAAGACAAGGTCATTTTTTCCCAATCGCGTATATATTTAGAAACTATCTTTTCATTTAGGTCCAAGATACTTACATAGTCTCCTCTCGGTCTCCTCTCGCCCAAAACTTCCGATTGTCATAATATAACCCCTCTTGTTTTTCAATCTGAACAGGAGGGGTTGTTTTGAATTGAAATGAATAAGGCTCATCTTTGTGTTATTAGCATTTTCATCACTTCATTTTAATCGTAATCAGCATATCTCCACCAAGCTATTGTTGCGATAAGACCTAGAATACTTACCCCAAGTAAACTGACAATGCTCCCAAAATTCAATATTGCTTTTCCTGCAATACCACTTGCGAGTGCAGGAATCGCCCATGGAATGTATCTTCCAAAGTTAAGAGCAGAACCAAGTTGAGAAAAAATAATTGTAAAAATAATAAATG
>NZ_CAUOLF010000011.1:0-88039 GCF_963456385.1 uncultured Streptococcus sp.
TCAAAGCAGACTTATCTTGCCGTTATAGATGATTTGAAAAAAGCAGGCGCAGAAGCTGTTATCTTGGGTTGTACCGAGATTGGTCTTCTCGTCAAGCAATCCGACACTGACCTGCCACTCTACGACACAACGGTGATTCATGCAGAGAAAGCAGCGGAGTGGGCGGTAAATAAATGATTATAGAAGACAAGCACAACCGCAAGATGGGACATGTGACTTTGTTTAGTGATGTGCCGGATAGTGTGGCTGAGTTTAGGAATAATTATTAAAAGAGGTAAAAAATTTATGGCTTTTACAACTGAGACACGACCTATTAATGATATTTTTCAGAGATCAGTAGAATATAGTATTCCACGATATCAAAGGAATTATGTTTGGAAAGAAGTTAACTGGAGAGAATTATTAGTTGATATTCGTTTTTCGATGAATAATGGGGATGAAATTCCTTGGTCTCATTTTTTAGGAACCATTGTACTTAGCAAGCTGAACAATGAAAAAGGTATTGATAAATACGAAATTATTGATGGACAGCAACGTCTAACTACTATTTATATTTTAATTATTGCTTTGTATAGAAAACTAATAGAACTAAATGATGAAACTGCTAAAAATAGAGGGAAATACATTTTTAACTCATTTATTTCTAGTCTAAATAATGAATCACAAAGGATTCCTGTTATAAAGAATGAAGACTTTGATGAAGATATCAAAGAAATAATTGACGCTGCGACAGCTAAGGAAGTAGTCAAAGTATCCAAATCAAATAATTATTATAATTTGTATTCATTTTTTTATAATGAATTTAAGTCTTCTATTTTTGATGAACTATCACAATTTATTGATAAGTTGCTGAGTGCAAAAGTTGTAGAAATTATTTCTGATCAAGAAGAAGAAATTTATAATATATTTGAAGTACTAAATGCTAGAGGACAAAAACTTAAGCAGATAGAGCTTCTTAAAAATCATATTATGAAGTACGTCCAACCAAGAGAAGACGCATTTATTGATAAAGCCAAACAAACATGGAGAAGAATTGAAACTAACTCCAGTAAATTAAGTAATCCTGATTCACTACTACAAGGGTTTGCAAAATGTTATATCAAGAAACAGGCTAGTAATTTAGAATCTGTCTATCGTTTGATAAAAGAAGAAGTTCCAGTTGATGAACTATCTGATTTTCTTCATAATCTCAACGAATATGCAGAAGTTTTTATTGAAATTTCTGATAAGGATACAGATGATCGTACAATTGAATATTTCAATATTAAACGAAATCAACAAGTTAAGCCACTTCTAAGCGCGATATTATTAAAAGAAAAGCAAGGAGTCATTGACGAAAAACTAAAGTTAGAAAGTTTTAAAACGATAAGAAACTATTTCTTTGCTTTTAATACGTTCAGACTCTCAAGTAATAGATTGGAAAAACTAGTAGCCAATTTATCATATGATATTTATCATTCTAGCTTTCCTACAGAATTTAAATTGTATTTATCACGTTTCTTTTATGAAGCCGCTACACTTCTTCCTGATGGAGATTTAAAGAAGACATTTAGCGAAAATAAGACATTCCGTTTTTCTAATAAAGACGATACATTATCTAAAAACAGAGCCCTTGTTCGCTATGTTTTAGGTGTTTTGTATGAATTAGATCATTTAGATACAAAATTACCTATAACTAAACTTACTATAGAACATTTGTTATGTGATGATGGTTATACTGATAATTCTTTAATCCAAAATTTAACACTGACAAGTTCTGAAATTAATTCGGAGGAGTTGGAGAATAAAACTTTAGTAGAAAAATTAGATATTTTAGAAAAACGTTCTACGATTAAAAGTAACCAAAAGCTAAAAGATTACTTAGATGATAATGGTAATTTTGATTTTCAACATAGAAAAGAAGACTTGTTAAATATTATTTTTAATGATGCTTTTCAATTTAATCCTGCTCAATTTGATATTACAAAAGAAGATATAGATAACTATTTCAAGACTCATGAGTTGTTAAAGAATAATAACTTGGAAAAATTGTTAAATTTGTTGAAAGAAAAAGGTAAACATTTTGAAAGAGTGTTAACAAATGATCCTAAGTTGGTGGAAGAATTTAACAGATATAGAGAAATCAAGGAGGATCAAAAATGATCAACCGTTACTCTCGCCCTGAAATGGCGAACATTTGGACTGAGGAAAATAAGTACAAGGCTTGGCTAGAGGTAGAGATTCTGGCTGATGAGGCTTGGGCTGAGCTGGGTGAGATTCCCAAGGAAGATGTGGCCTTGATTCGTGAGAAGGCAGGCTTTGACATTGACCGCATCTTGGAGATTGAGCAGGAGACGCGCCACGATGTGGTGGCCTTTACTCGTGCGGTTTCTGAGACGCTGGGCGAGGAGCGCAAGTGGGTGCACTATGGCCTGACCTCGACCGATGTGGTGGATACGGCCTACGGCTACCTCTACAAGCAGGCCAATGACATTATTCGTGAGGACCTGCGTCGCTTTACCGACATTATTGCAGAGCGGGCGCGGGAGCACAAGTTCACCATCATGATGGGACGGACCCACGGGGTGCATGCGGAGCCGACGACTTTCGGCCTTAAGCTCGCAACTTGGTACAGCGAAATGAAGCGCAACATCGAGCGTTTTGAGCTTGCGGCTGCGGGTGTGGAAGCTGGGAAAATTTCTGGTGCGGTTGGGAACTTTGCCAACATTCCGCCATTCGTGGAAAGTTATGTCTGTGAGAAATTAGGCATCCGTCCGCAGGAGATTTCGACTCAAGTATTGCCACGTGACCTCCACGCTGAATACTTCTCTGCTTTGGCCTTGATTTCGACATCTATCGAGCGCATGGCAACTGAGATCCGCGGTCTGCAAAAGTCTGAGCAGCGCGAGGTCGAAGAGTTCTTTGCCAAGGGTCAAAAAGGATCTTCAGCTATGCCTCACAAGCGCAATCCAATCGGCTCTGAAAATATGACTGGTCTTGCGCGTGTCATTCGTGGTCACATGGTGACAGCCTTTGAGAATGTCTCTCTCTGGCATGAGCGCGACATTTCCCACTCATCAGCTGAGCGGATCATCGCTCCGGACACGACCATTCTCATCGACTATATGCTCAACCGCTTTGGTAATATCGTCAAGAACCTGACCGTCTTCCCAGAAAATATGAAGCGTAACATGAACTCAACCTTTGGTCTTATTTTCAGCCAGCGGGCTATGTTGACCTTGATTGAAAAAGGCATGACGCGGGAGCAGGCTTATGACTTGGTGCAGCCAAAGACTGCCCAGTCTTGGGACAATCAAGTGGACTTCAAGCCTTTGCTCGAAGCGGACCCAGAAGTCACTTCTCGTCTGACTCAGGAAGAGATCGATGAAATCTTCAACCCAGTTTACTATACAAAACGCGTAGATGAAATCTTCAAGCGTGTGGGGCTAGATTAAACAAAAAAATAGGCACTTCGTAAGAAGCGCCTATTTGCTTTATCTTAAATTTGACTGGCCAGTTGCCCGATTTTCTTGAGCATTTCTTGGCGTTGTTGGTCTGTTTTACGTTCTACTCCGTTGAGCTCGGTCAGTTTGACTGGAGAAATACCACAAAGTTTCAGGACTTGATTTTTAAGTACCTTGCCGTAGTCTTGGACGAAAGGCAGAGCAAAACCTGGTGTGTTGTGGCTGACGATAATCCAGCCGGACTTGCCTTGCAGGTGGCCTTGGAGTCCGACTTTCTTATAAGAGTAGGCAAAGTCAGCAGCAAAGACACGGTCGATAAAGCCTTTGAGAATGGCCGGCATACCGCTCCACCAGATAGGAAAAATGAAAATCAGGTGGTCTGCCCAGGTAATCAAATCCCGGTATTTGGCCATTTCAGGGTCTTTGTGCAGGTCACGGCGTCTATGTTCTTGGTCAAAGCGCAAAATCGGGTCAAAATTTTCAGCATACAAGTCCAAGGTTTTCACCTCATGCTTCTTAGAAAGGTTGCTTTGAACCTCTTTGAGAATAGCAGTATTGAAGCCAGTTGGGCTGGGGTGGGTGTAAATAATCAAGGTTTTCATGATCGTTCTCCTTTGATATAAATGTCAAGCATGTGCTCGATCGTGCTTTGGATGGCTTGAGGATCAAGGTCTTGTCCGATAGGACTGTTGGTCAGAACGGCTAGGCCTGTGATAAAGCTCCAAAAGTGAAAAAGGCTTTCTGCTTCGCTATTGCTAAAATTTTCCTCCTCGCGAAGCTTTAAAACAAGCTCCTTAAATTTATCAAATCCAGGCAGGTCAGACTCCAAGAGAATGGTGTCCTGAGTCACCTTCATATATTTAAAAGGAAATTTGATAAAGAGAGCTTCGAAAAAATGAGGGTAGGTCTTGGCAAAAATAATGAAATTAAGTCCAAGCCGGGTCAGCTGATCACGCGCAGAACCTGTCGCATCAATATTTTCATTGATTTCCTGATTGAGAAACAGCGAAAGCTGGGTCAAAACTACCTTGAGGTAGCCTTCCTTGCTCTCAAAATGGCGGTAGGGGCTGCCGTGAGTTACACCGCAGGCCTTGGCAACAGTCCTGAGCGAAAGCTGTTCAATTCCGTGTTTTCCGATTTCGTCAATCCCTGTTTGGATGAGTTGTTCTTTCAGCTGGGCAGTATTGCGTTTCATTCATTTTCTCCTAAAGTATACACTGTCTACTTATTTATCTTTAGTATACACTGTCTACTTTTTCTTGTCAACTAATTTGATGCTTTCTTCTAGTCTAGGATGTGGCAGAATTTGCTTTCGGTAAGATAAAATGTTAAAATAACATTAAAATGATAGCGCTTTCTTTTTAGAGAGAATTGCTCGTTGTAAAGAAACGCTGAGAAACGGAGGACATCTATGAAGAAAATTATCAACGATCCAACAGCGGTTGTGGACGAGATGCTGGACGGCTTGGCCTATATTCACAGCGATTTGGTTTATCGGGTGGAGGGCTTCGATATCATTGCCCGCAAGAGTGAGAAGACAGGCAAGGTTGGCTTGATTTCTGGCGGTGGCAGTGGTCATGAGCCTTCCCACGCGGGCTTTGTTGGGGAGGGCATGCTGTCGGCCGCTATCTGCGGAGCGGTCTTTACTTCACCAACACCAGACCAGGTCTTGCAGGCTATCAAGGAAGCAGATGAGGGAGCTGGGGTCTTCATGGTGATTAAGAATTACTCCGGTGACATCATGAACTTTGAAATGGCTCAGGAAATGGCTGAGATGGAAGGAATTGAGGTGGCTAGTGTCGTCGTAGATGACGATATCGCAGTGGAAGACAGTCTCTATACTCAAGGTCGCCGTGGAGTGGCTGGCACCATTCTTGTCCATAAGATTCTAGGGGATGCGGCGCGTGCAGGCAAATCTCTGACTGAAATCAAGGCTTTGGCTGATGAGCTGGTCAAAAATATTCACACGGTTGGCTTGGCTCTGAGCGGGGCAACCGTACCGGAAGTCGGCAAGCCTGGTTTTGTTTTGGCTGATGATGAGATAGAGTTCGGTATTGGCATCCATGGTGAGCCAGGCTATCGCAAGGAAAAGATGCAGCCGTCTAAGGACTTAGCTAAAGAATTGGTCGAAAAACTCAGTCAGTCCTTTGAGCTCAAATCTGGCAAAAAAATTGGTATCCTCATCAATGGTATGGGGGCAACACCGCTCATGGAGCAGTATGTCTTTGCGGCAGATGTAGCAAATCTCCTGGCAGATGCTGGAGTCGAAGTTGTTTACAAAAAGCTGGGTAATTACATGACCTCCATTGATATGGCGGGGATTTCTCTGACCTTTATCCAGCTGGACCAGCCAGACTGGCTGACAGCTCTCAACAGTCCTGTCACAACAGCCGCTTGGTAAGGAGGTACTTATGGACGCAGCAAGAGCAAAAAAATGGATGCAGTTGTTCAACGAGAAGATCCAGGACCAGAAAGTCTACCTGTCTGATCTCGACACTCCCATCGGCGACGGTGATCATGGCGCCAATATGGCCAGGGGAATGGCGGCAGCAGTAGAGAGTCTAGCTGCTAAGGACTTTGCCAGTGCGGCTGAGGTTTTTCAGGCTGTTTCTATGCAGCTGATTAGCAAGGTCGGCGGTGCTTCCGGACCTCTCTATGGCTCAGCTTTCATGGGTATGGCCAAAGCTGAAAAAGACGGCAAAGACTTGTCAGAAGTCATCCAAGCTGGGCTGGACATGATTCAGAAGCGGGGCAAGGCTGTGCCAGGTGAGAAGACCATGGTGGATGTCTGGTCGGGGATTCCCATTTCTCTGCAGTCCGGAGACTTGACGCGTGAAATGATTGGTTCCCTAGTGGAAGCGACTAAGGATTTGAAGGCGACCAAGGGGCGGGCTTCCTATGTCGGTGAGCGCTCTATCGGTCATAT
Organism: uncultured Streptococcus sp.; assembly: GCF_963456385.1. Lineage (GTDB taxonomy): Bacteria > Bacillota > Bacilli > Lactobacillales > Streptococcaceae > Streptococcus. The sequence continues at coordinate 6,370 of NZ_CAUOLF010000011.1, forward strand.
CGATCCCGGTTCGGCTTCATCTGGTCTCCTCTTTGAGGCTCTTCTAGAAACGGAGGCAGGCTGATGGCAGATACTGGCATTCTTATCGTTTCTCATTCCAAAAACCTGGCCCAAGGCTTGTTTGACCTCATTTCGCAGGTGGCGGCAGATGTGAGCATCAGCTATGTAGGCGGGCTAGAAGACGGCAGCATTGGTACGAGCTTTGAAGGGATTCAGGCAGCTTTAGATGCTAATGACAAGGACACTATTTTGGCCTTTTTCGATCTGGGTTCGGCTCGGATGAATCTGGAAATGGTCGCGGACTTTTCTGACAAGGAAATCATTATCAATAATGTTCCCTTAGTAGAAGGCACTTATACGGCTGCTGCCCTTCTTCAGGCTGGGGCAGATTTACCTAATGTTTTGCTTCAGGTCCGTGAATTAGAAATAAAGAAATAGCAGGTTTTCTAGAGACTTAATAAACGACTTCATTTGCAAAATAAAGAACATTTTATATCAAAAAGCTGAGATTCAATCCCAGCTTTTTTGCTTTATCACTGTACCAATTTCAGGGGAATAGCCAGTGTTTCTTATTTTTTCTTCCTTAGGATAATTGAAAAACAGGACAAATTAATAGGCCCTGTTTACTTTTTGACACAATTCACTTTTTAATGAACAAAAGTTCTTAGAATGGATTGCAAATTGGTATAGATAGACTTATAATAGATATAAGTACACAAGATGAAACAAAAAACGACAGCCGATTAGAAGCCATCGTTTTCAATCTTAGTGGTCCCGATTGCAGGAAATGAACTTGATCTTGAAGAAGTCGCCGCGTTTGTAAGTTTCGCTGTACTCTAAGATCTGTCCAGTGCTTTCCAGCTGGGTAATCTTCACCTGATGAACGGTCGGGAAGTTGGTATCAACTTCCAGCACTTTCGCAACATCTTTTGGTGTTGGGAAGACAATTTCATTGGTCTCTTCAAAATGCTCATCATTCATGTGAATGTGGTAGTCAGTTTTGAAGCGGTTGTAGATAGAGCTGTAGTAGTCCATATCTGGATAGTTAGGATTGATGTACTGCTCAGGGATATAGGTTTGGTGATAGATATAGACTTTATCGCCAGTCCGTCTGATCCGGTCGATCTTATAGTAGAACTGCGTTGGTGCTAGTTCTAGCTTATCTAAGATTTTCAGGTCATTCCCGCGTTTAATGGAGAGAACAGTCACCTTATCTTTTTGGATAGGGAAGGTCTCAACGTCAGAAAATTCCACCAGTTTGTGCTTTCTTGCACGTGAAACGAAGGTTCCCTTGCCTTGTTGGCGGATGATGTAACCATCGTTGGCCAGTTCATTCAAAGCGCGGACAACGGTAATGGAGCTGACATTAAACATCTGAATCAGCTCAGCCTCTGTGTAAAACTTATCGCCATTTTCAAATTTGCCAGAAATGATTTGCTGCTTGAGCTCATCTTTGATTTGTTGGTATTTTGGAATAGCCATTTTGTTCACCTCTCTTTTTTTACTTTTCTTACTTAAGATTTTAACATATTTTTAAAAAAAATGTTGACATTTATGCAAAAATTTATTATATTAATATTAATAAGAGATGAAAGCGGTTTTATACCTGAGGAAACATCAGATGGCAAGATTCAAAATTGGTCATTCCTTCTGTTTGGATGATCGGGAGTTTAAGATTTTATCGGGAGCCATTCACTATTTTCGGGTACAGCCTGAGGATTGGTATCATTCCCTTTATAATCTCAAAGCTCTGGGCTTTAACACAGTGGAGACTTATCTTCCCTGGAATATGCACGAACCCCAAAAAGGTGTCTTTAATTTTCAAGGGATTTTAGATATTGAGGCATTTTTACAGACGGCTCAGGATTTGGGACTTTATGCCATTATCCGCCCTTCGCCTTTTATCTGCGCGGAGTGGGAGTTCGGTGGTCTGCCGGCCTGGCTGCTCAATGAAAATATGCGCATCCGCTCATCAGATGAAGCCTTTCTGCAGGCCGTAGCCAGCTATTATGACGAGCTGCTGCCGCGACTGACTCCAAGGCTGCTGGACAATGGGGGTAATATCCTCATGATGCAGGTGGAAAATGAGTACGGTTCTTATGGGGAAGACAAGGCCTACCTGAGAGCAATCAGACAGCTCATGGAAGAGCGCGGTGTGACCTGTCCGCTCTTCACATCAGATGGACCTTGGCGGGCCACACTGAAAGCCGGTACACTGATTGAAGATAATCTCTTTGTGACAGGAAATTTCGGCTCCAAGGCAGATTATAACTTTGGTCAGATGCAGGAATTCTTTGACGAGCATGGCAAAAAGTGGCCACTCATGTGTATGGAGTTCTGGGATGGCTGGTTCAATCGCTGGAAAGAACCTATCATCAAGCGAGATCCAGACGAGCTGGCTCAAGCTGTTCACGAAGTGCTCCAGCAGGGCTCAATCAATCTCTATATGTTTCATGGCGGTACCAACTTTGGCTTCATGAACGGCTGTTCGGCCAGAGGTGTCATTGACCTGCCACAGGTAACTTCCTATGACTATGATGCTCTACTCAATGAGCGTGGCAATCCGACGGATAAGTACTATGCAGTCCAGAGGATGCTGAAAGAGCATTATCCAGAGTATCCACAGATGGAGCCGCTGGTGAAAGAGTCTTTTGAACTCAGGAATATCCCGCTCAGTCAGAAAGTTAGTCTCTTTGAGACATTGCCAGACTTGGCTCAGCCTATCGAAAGTCTCTATCCGATGAAGATGGAGGAGTTGGGGCAAAATGTCGGCTACCTGCTCTATCGAACTTGGGCTAGTTGGGATGCTGATCAGGAAAGGCTCCGTGTCATTGATGGCCGCGACCGTATGCAGCTCTATGTGGACGGTCAGCACATAGCAACCCAGTACCAGACAGAAATCGGTCAGGATATCATGGTGGACGGCCAGAAAAAGACAGAGCACCAGATTGATATTTTGATGGAGAATATGGGTCGGGTCAATTATGGCCACAAGCTCTTGGCAGATACCCAGCAGAAGGGGATTCGCACAGGTGTCTGCAAGGACCTGCACTTCCTGCTTGACTGGCAGCATTATCCATTGCCGCTGGACCATCCAGAAAAGATCGACTTTTCAAAAGGGTGGCAGGAAAAGCAACCAGCTTTCTACGCTTTTGACTTTAAAATGAAAGCGCTTAAAGATACTTACCTGGATCTGTCCGACTTTGGCAAGGGCGTCGTCTTTGTCAACGGTGTCAGCATTGGCCGTTTCTGGAATGTCGGACCGACCTTATCGCTCTATATCCCGCACAGCCTGCTCAGAGAAGGCGACAATCGCATTATTATCTTTGAGACAGAAGAGATCTACAGCGAAACCATTCACTTAGTTAACCAACCTACATTTAAAACAATAAAGGGGGAAAATCTATGACAATAGTAGGTGCACGTATCGATGGACGTTTGATCCATGGACAGGTAGCCAATCTTTGGACTACCAAGCTTAACATTTCACGCATTATGGTGATTGACGATGAGGTAGCTGAAAACGCTATCGAAAAGAGCGGGCTCAAGCTCGCAACGCCAGCTGGTGTGAAACTTAGTGTCTTGCCGATTGCTAAGGCAGCAGAAAATATCTTGGCCGGCAAGTATGATTCACAGCGACTCTTGATTGTCGCTCGCAAGCCAGACCGCTTCCTGCGGTTGGTCGAAGCTGGTGTTCCACTGGAAACGCTGAACGTCGGCAATATGTCTCAGTCAGATGAAACTCGCTCCATTACCCGCTCTATCAACGTGGTAGATGCAGATGTTGAAGCCTTTCACAAGCTGCATGAAAAAGGAGTCAAACTGACAGCGCAAATGGTTCCCAACGATCCAGTTGAGGATTTCATGAAGTTATTAAAATAAGACAAAATTTTAGGAGGACATTGTTATGATACAATGGTGGCAAATTTTACTACTCACTTTGTACTCAGCTTATCAAATCTGTGATGAGTTGACCATCGTTTCTTCAGCAGGATCCCCTGTATTTGCTGGTTTCATTACTGGCTTGATTATGGGTGATTTGACGACCGGTTTGTTTATCGGTGGTAGCCTGCAATTGTTCGTTCTTGGTGTAGGGACATTTGGTGGGGCTTCTCGTATTGATGCGACATCAGGTGCCGTTTTGGCGACAGCCTTCTCCGTAGCACAAGGCATTAAGCCGGAGTTGGCTATTGCGACAATCGCAGTACCGGTAGCAACTTTGCTAACTTACTTTGATATCTTAGGTCGTATGACAACGACTTATTTCGCGCACCGTGTGGATGCAGCAATTGAACGCTTCGACTATAAAGGTATTGAACGCAACTATCTCTTAGGTGCCCTTCCTTGGGCTCTGTCTCGTGCCCTCCCAGTCTTTCTGGCTCTGGCATTTGGTGGAACATTTGTTCAAGCGATAGTAGATGGTGTTGCTGGTGTGAAATGGCTGGCTGCAGGTTTGACGCTGGCAGGTCGTATGCTTCCAGGACTTGGGTTTGCTATCTTGCTTCGTTACCTTCCAGTTAAACGTAATCTTCACTACTTAGCTCTTGGTTTTGGCTTGACTGCTATGCTGACTGTGCTTTACTCAAACATCCAAACTTTGGGTGGGGCTGTATCTAGTATTGTTGGAACTCTTCCAAAAGATGCTGCAATCACATTTGCCAACAACTTCAAAAGCTTGTCTATGATTGGTGTGGCGATCTTTGGTGTTTTCCTTGCAGTACAGCATTTCAAATACAGCCAAAGAACAGTAGCTGCTGCTCCAGCTGCTAGTACAAAATCAGAAAGTGAGGAAATTGAAGATGACGAACTCTAATTATAAATTAACAAAAGAAGATTTTAAACAAATCAATAAACGCAGCTTGTTCACTTTCCAATTAGGCTGGAACTACGAGCGGATGCAAGGTTCTGGTTACCTCTACATGCTCTTGCCTCAGCTGCGCAAAATGTATGGTGACGGCACTCCTGAATTGAAAGAAATGATGAAATTGCATACGCAATTCTTCAATACTTCACCTTTCTTCCATACTATTATTGCAGGTTTTGACCTAGCTATGGAAGAAAAAGACGGCGTTAAATCAAAAGATGCGGTCAATGGTATCAAGACAGGTCTTATGGGGCCGTTCGCTCCTCTTGGAGACTCCATCTTTGGCTCACTTGTACCAGCTATCATGGGATCTATCGCTGCTACCATGGCTATTGCAGGCCAGCCTTGGGGAATTTTCCTTTGGATTGCTGTAGCAGTTGCTTATGACATTTTCCGTTGGAAACAGCTAGAATTCGCCTATAAAGAAGGGGTCAATCTCATTACCAACATGCAAAGTACTTTGACAGCTCTTGTTGAAGCGGCTTCTGTACTGGGTATCTTCATGGTGGGTGGTTTGATTGCTACTATGATTAACTTTGAAGTATCTTGGGTATGGAACATCGGTAAAAAGGCTATTGATTTCCAAGACATGATGAATCTGATTTTCCCACGTTTGATTCCAGCAGTCTTTACAGGCTTTATCTTCTGGCTCTTGGGCAAGAAAGGAATGAACTCTACTAAGGCTATCTTCATTATCATTATCATGGCAGTAAGCTTCTCTGCTATCGGCTACTTCCTGCTGGGACAAGTACCAGAGTAATGGAGTAATTTATGAGTAAGAAATTAGTTTTAGTCAGCCACGGTCGCTTTTGTGAAGAACTGAAAACCACTACGGAAATGATTATGGGGCCTCAGGAAGACATCCATGCAGTAGCCCTGCTTCCGGAGGAAGGTCCAGAAGATTTCGCAGCTAAATTCTTAGAGACGGTCAAAGATTTTGAGGATTACTTGGTTTTTGCGGATCTCTTGGGGGGCACTCCTTGTAATGTAGTCAGCCGCTTCATTATGGAAGGACAGGATATCGAGCTTTATGCGGGGGTCAATCTGCCCATGGTCATTGAGTTTATTAACGCTTCTTTGACAGGAGCAGAAGTTAGCTATCCATCCAAAGCAGCAGAGAATATTGTTAAGGTTAATGATGTCCTAGCAGGCCTAATGGATGATGAAGATGAATAAAAACTTGAACAATCACTTCTAGTTGGGTCAAGTCCTTGCGCTGTCAGCAGATGGGAGACTGCTGATAGGTAAGGATTGGCCACAGTGGTTGATTCAGGCATATTGGTCTAAGGGGAATTTGGGAGATGCCTCTTGGCCTAGGGAAATGGGTGGTTCAGCATTGCAAAATGCAGTCGCTGTCTGGTTTGAAAAAGCTTGTTAAAAGCATATTTCAAGCCTGGCCATCGTTGCGGGGGTGGGACAGTGAGCCGAAAATCTTTGATTTTCTGGATTTCTGTCTCGCTCCCCCTTTTTTCAAATGATGGAAAGGAATGAGAAAGAGAATGTTAGATTATTCACAGGAAGAATTGCAGCGTCTGGGGGCTGACATCACAACGAGAGAAATCTACCAGCAGCCTGAGGTCTGGCAAGAAGCTTTTGACAGTTACAAGGCTCAGGCCGCAGATATCGCTGCTTTTCTGAAAAAAATCGAGGACAAACATGACTACATCAAGGTCATTTTTGCCGGAGCAGGCTCATCAGCCTATGTCGGAGATACTTTGACGCCTTATTTTAGGAAGATTTATGATGAGCGCAAATGGAATTTCAATGCCATTGCGACGACAGATATCGTTGCCAATCCCTTGGTGCATCTGAAGAGAGAAGTACCAACAGTGCTGGTTTCCTTTGCCCGCAGTGGAAATTCCCCAGAAAGTGTAGCGACTGTGGACTTGGCCAAGCAGCTGGTAGATGACTTGTATCAGATTACCATTACCTGTGCTGCCCAAGGCAAGTTAGCCCAGCAGTCCCAAGGTGATGAAAAGAATCTTTTGCTCCTGCAGCCAGAAGCTTCTAACGATGCTGGCTTTGCCATGACTTCTAGCTTCAGCTCTATGATGTTGACAGCCCTTTTGGTCTTTGACCGGGCTGAGCTAGCCCAGAAGGAAGCCAAGGTTACGGCTCTGATTCAGCTCAGTCAGGATGTTTTAGAAAACGTTGCAGATGTGCAGCAGCTGGTTGATTTGGATTTCAGTCGGGTCATTTATCTAGGGGCAGGGCCTTTCTTTGGTTTGGCACATGAAGCCCAACTCAAGATTTTAGAGCTGACAGCCGGCCAAATTGCGACCATGTACGAAAGCCCAGTCGGTTTCCGGCATGGCCCTAAGTCGCTGATTAACCAAGACACAGTCGTTTTGGTCTTTGGTTCGGCAGATGCCTATACCAAGGCTTATGATTTGGACTTGGTGAGGGAAGTGGCTGGTGACGGGATTGTCCGTAGACTGGTCTTGCTGACTGACCGGGAGGAGCAGTTGGAAGGAGTCGGTCAAGTAGTGCTAAGTACCCAAGAGCCTCTGGGAGATAGCTATCGCATCTTCCCTTACATTGTTTACGCTCAGCTCTTTGCCCTCTTGTCCTCGCTCAAGGTCAAAAACCGTCCAGATACACCGTCTCCGACAGGCACGGTCAATCGTGTAGTACAGGGAGTTATCATTCACCCTCTTGGGCAGTAAGAAAAGGAAAAGTTATGGAGAAATTACAAATCAGCCACAAAAAAGTGAGCCATTTGAAAAAACTATCAGACGAGCAGGGAATTATCGGGGCTTTGGCTATTGATCAGCGTGGATCGCTCAAGAAAATGCTGGCCAGCGGAGAAGATGCGCCATCTGGTGACCAAGCTCTGGTTCAGTTTAAAGAATTAATCTCTAGTCAGCTGACGCCCTATGCCAGCTCCATCCTGTTGGATCCGGAGTTCGGTCTGCCTGCAGCCAAGCTGCGAGATGCTTCCTGCGGGCTAATAGTAGCCTATGAGAAGACCGGCTATGATGCGACAGCCGAGGGCCGCCTGCCGGACTTGCTGCCTAACTGGTCAGCTAGTCGCATCCGAGACATGGGCGCAGATGCCGTCAAGGTCTTGATTTACTATGATGTTGATGACAAGTCTGAAATCAACGACATCAAGCAGGCCTGGGTTGAGCGCGTGGGCAGTGAATGTTTAGCTGAGGACATCCCCTATTTTCTGGAGGTTCTGACCTATGATGCTAAGAGTGACAGTGTCTTGGATGCTAACTATGCCAAGCTTAAGCCACACAAGGTCAATGAGGCAGTCAAGCACTTTTCAGATCCCCGCTATCATGTAGATGTTTTAAAGGTTGAAGTGCCAGTCAATATGAACTTTGTTGAGGGCTTCACCAAAGAAGGAGTTGAGCCAGTCTACAGCGTGACGGAAGCCCGAACTTTCTTTAAAGAACAGTCAGATGCGACGCACTTGCCTTTCATCTTCCTCAGCGCTGGTGTCAGTGCCGAACTTTTCCAAGAAACGCTGCGGCTAGCCCATGAAGCGGGCTCACAGTTTAACGGTGTTCTGTGCGGACGGGCTACCTGGAAGGATGCAGTTTCTGTCTTTGCCCAAGAGGGAGCTGCAGCAGCTCGAGCATGGCTGGACGAGGCAGGCCGTCAGAATATCGAGGATCTTAATCAAGTCTTGCGCCAGACAGCTGTGTCTTGGGTGGACAAGCTTGACCTGCCTTTTGAAGACAGGACTTGGGAAGTTCGTGATTTTTAACAGGATAGATAAAAGAGGTTTGGTATGAAATCTTACCGAGAATCCATTTTTGGCAAGCTGGGCAGTCAGGAGATTCTGGCTTATACCTTTGAAAACGATCGAGGCTATCGTCTGATAGTTATGAACTACGGAGCAACTGTCGTCCAGTATGTTACTCCTGATAAGGATAATCACTTTGACAATATCGTCGTCGGGTTTAATCGGTTTGAGGATTATATTGGAAACAGTCCCAAGCACGGAGCCAGTATTGGTCCGGTGGCTGGGCGTATTGCCGGAGCAACTTTTGAGCTAAATGGCCAGACCTTTCAGCTAGAGGTCAATAATGGCCTAAACTGCAACCATAGTGGCTCCAGCGGCTGGGATAGTACGGTTTTTGAAGTAGAGGAAGTCAGCAATGACGGACTCACCTTTTATACAGAGCGAACTGATGGGACTGGCGGCTTTCCTGGCAATCTGAAAATCTGGGTTTCCTATACCCTGACAGAGAAGGGCAAGCTGGAAATTTCTTATCAGGTCCAGACAGATCAGGATACCTTGGTCAATCCGACCAACCACAGCTACTTCAACCTGTCTGGTCGTTTCAATCAGCCCATTGATGACCATATCCTGCAGCTCAATACTGGTGGTGTCTATCCTATCGCAGCTGACGGCCTTCCTGAAAAAAAGGCTGATGCAGAGCGTGACTTTGTCAAGAAGCTGGCCAAGGGCGCTTCCCTTAAAGAAATTTTTGCTGCGACCGATGAGCAAATTCATCTGGTATCTGGCTTGGATCATCCTTTTGCGCTAAACCCAATCCGAGACCAGGCAGGGACGCTCTATCATCCAGCATCGGGCCGCCGCCTGACTATTGAGACTCAGGCGCCCTGCTTAGTGATTTATTCAGCGAATTGCGTAGATGATTCGGTTCAATTTGACGGACAGCCTATGATTCAGCATAATGGCTTGGCTTTGGAAGCCCAGGCACTGCCGGATGCCATTCACAGTAGCCAGCAGTCAGATGTCATTCTCAAGGCCGGTCAGATTTTCACCAGCAGGACAGTGTATTTTGCTGATGTAAAAGCAACTTTATAAAGAAACAATCGCGAAAGAGCACAGAAAAACGGCAGTACCTCCTTCTGCCGTTTTTCTTTGTACAGTTTTTAGAGACTATGTTTTCATAAGTGGCTAATCTTAAGAAAGGAAAAAGCCTCCACAATCAAAAGCAAAATTTTTTTGCTAACTGAATTTTACTTTAAGTTTTTCTTAAGCTAAGGGCAGTATACTATGAGTATCAAATGAAGCCCCCTAACTTTGTTTGATAATCCTAAACTTTTTCATAATAATCTCCCATAAAGGCCACCCAATCCGGTGGTCTTTTTTTGCTCAAATTTTAGAATAAGACAGGAAGTTTATCGGATTGTAACTCAAATGTTAAATTTTAAAGGATACGTTATACAAAGTTAAGGTTTCTTTAAGTTAGGGCCAGTATACTATGAGTATCAAATGAAGACCTCCTAACTTTATTTGATAGAAATCCTAAACTTTTTCATAATAATCTCCCATAAAGGCCACCCAATCCGGTGGTCTTTTTTTGTGTTCAGACGTGGATTAGATTTGCTTCCTCTGCCTTATTTTCTGCTATAATAGTTCTATGAGTAGAATTTTAGACAATGAATTAATGGGTGATGAGGAATTGGTGGAGCGCACCTTGCGTCCCCAGTATTTGCAGGAGTATATCGGCCAGGACAAGGTCAAGGACCAACTGAAGATTTTTATTGAAGCGGCCAAGCTGAGGGATGAGGCGCTGGACCATACCCTGCTTTTTGGTCCCCCAGGTCTAGGAAAGACGACCATGGCCTTTGTCATTGCCAATGAACTAGGTGTAAATCTCAAGCAGACTTCAGGTCCGGTGATTGAGAAGTCTGGTGATTTGGTTGCGATCTTAAATGACCTTGAGCCGGGTGATGTCCTCTTTATAGATGAGATTCACCGCTTGCCAATGGCAGTAGAGGAAGTGCTGTACAGCGCTATGGAAGACTTTTACATCGACATTATGATTGGCTCAGGCGAGACCAGTCGCAGTGTCCATCTGGATTTGCCGCCTTTCACTCTGATTGGGGCGACCACTCGGGCAGGCATGCTGTCCAATCCTCTGCGGGCTCGCTTTGGAATTACTGGTCACATGGAGTATTATGAAGCTGGCGACTTGACGGAAATCGTCGAGCGGACGGCAGAGATTTTTGAGATGGATGTTACCCACGAGGCTGCGAAGGAGCTTGCTCTGCGTAGCCGAGGCACACCGCGGATTGCCAATCGTTTGCTCAAGCGGGTGCGGGACTATGCGCAGATTATGGGCAATGGCCTGATTGATGATAAGATAACCGACCAAGCTCTCTCCATGCTGGATGTGGACCAAGAAGGGCTGGACTATGTGGACCAGAAGATTTTGAAGACTATGATTGAGGTCTACGGTGGCGGTCCGGTAGGGCTGGGAACCCTCTCGGTCAATATTGCTGAGGAGCGTGAAACAGTAGAGGACATGTATGAACCTTACCTGATTCAGAAAGGCTTTGTCATGCGAACTCGGACTGGGCGCGTGGCTACCCGTAAAGCCTATGAGCATTTAGGATATGAGTATATGAAGGAATGACGGAAACGTTGTTTCTTTTTTCATACGTCAGAACAATATATCGTAGAATTATTGGCTCTAAAGAACATTATTCTATTATACTTTGCTTTAAAAATTATAGTATAATAAAGCTAAAGGAGAAAAAATCTTATGGCAAAATCTAGATATATGAGCAGATTCAAATGGCTCATTGTTATTGTATTATTGACTATCATTACTGTAGGAGTTATTTATATGTTTACCTTGAACAAAAAATCGGAAGAAGAGCGTCGCAACAGAGAGTATGAAGTCAGTCTAGTAAAGGCTTTGAAGAATTCTTATGAGGGAATTGAGGAAATTTATATTTCGAATCCATCATATACCTCAATTCCTTCAGAAGCGTGGGGGGCAGATGTGAAGCTCAAATTTTTTGATGGGACGTTAAAGGAACACGTTTTAGCTTTTGATAAAAATGTTAAAAAAATTAGAATAGGTGTATATAATAATGAAGATGAAGAATTTCAACATTTTTTAGAGTCTAGGAGAGGTTTAACTAAATCAAAAGTGAAAGTTAGATATTCGGATGGGTCAGAGGAGGAGCAGTGATGACTACATACATGTATACAGATAAGCAACTCAATGAATTAAACCAAGGCCCGAATGTTTATAGTGTTAATCCAGAGTACGCACAGCGTAAAGAAAATAGAACAAACATTGTCTCTGCTAAACCAGATAGTGAATTGAAAAAAGGCGAAACCAACACTATTACGACTTCAGACGGTCAGGAATTTCGTGTTATTGCGACTAAGGTGGATTCTAAGACTGGTTTTGATGGCATGGCTGTTGCGCCAATTGTTAACGGACTGCCTGACTATAAGAGTGTGGCTGTAATTTCGGCAGGAACGGATCCTAAAAGTCCAGTTAACAAGTTGGGTCCGCTTACGCGTGATGCCGCTGGTGCAGTTGAAGCCAGACAAACATACTTATCTCCTCAATATAAGGTAGCGGATCAATTTGTCAAAGAGATTATGGATAATCCTCAGTATGAAGTAAGTAAATTATCTGGTTATTCTCAAGGAGCATACATGCTTAAATTGGGGGCAAAGTATCATATTCCAACAACCACTTTTAATGCTTGGTTTAAATATGGAGCTTTGACTGAGGAAGAAAAACAGTTTCTGGAAAAGAACTCTGCTATGTTTGTGGATTACCGTAGAAAGAATGACGATGTAGTCCGCTATAATGATTTTAATCATCCTGAATGGTTTACTAGTCAAAATGATATATCAAATTCTATTCCCAAAACTATATATTGGATAGATGGAACTAGTCATAGAATTGATGAATGGATATTTGACCCTGTAACTGGACAGGTGATTGATAGCAAGGTAGGTAGACCTTTAGTCAGCGGGCTCTATAAAGCTTATGCTGATAGCTTGAGTAGAATGCAGCGTTATAAGGAATTAAAAACGAGGTGGGCTTCCAATCGTATTAGTGGAGCAGAACAGATTTATCTGGATGCTGTACAGGGACAGATTTTGTCTTCTAGTATGATGAACGCAGCGCGTATTGGAGCGGAAGAGTTATTGAAATTATCTGAAGAGGCAAATAATCAAGTAGCGAATCTCTGGTCCAAAATTGACTTTACTAACTATACAGAACTGTCCATTGAAGAAGTAGAAGCTATCTATGCTAGTCAAGGTGTTACAAAAGACCAATATGTAGATGGCTTTCAGAGTGAAACCAATCATCAAGTTGCTAAAATGGCTGATTCAGCGACAGCTTTTGAGCGACTAAACGGGCAGCTTCAGGAAGCTATTGAAAAAGTACTGGCAACAGATGCAGGATTGGCGGAGGAATTTAAACGATGGAAAGAAGAGATGTAACTTGGGAAGATGTAAACAGAAAAGAACGAGAATTGACTGAGTTTGAAGATAAATATCGTCATGAAAAAAAGTTATTTGAGAGGAATGAGAAAGAACTTTATGACCGCTTCAGGGAATTCGGGAATTTAGTAGATGAGGAGATAGAGAAAATGACTTATGTTTTGGAGAGGTTTTCGGTTTCTTCCGAGGATATGCAGGACTATTTCTTTAACATGGAAAATCTAATGTTGGAATCCCAAACTGTTTATAATCAACAAACTATAAAATTAGATGAAAAACAACTCGAATGCGAAAAAGCTTTCCGAAAGAACAGGGATAAGCTAGAAGAAGAATATTATCAGATGAGGAAGAGATATGAGAGCTCCAATAAATGAATATTATACAGACAAGGAATATGAATTTGCTTTGAAAGAGATGCGAAGGATAATGGAACGCAAGCGTGCATTAGCAGAAGCTCAGGCTGCGCAGAAAGCTCGTGAAAAAGTGAAGAAAGAATTTCAGACTAGAGCTAAGCAAATTGCCCTTGAGACAAAGACAACTATTACCAATATCAGTAGTCAGATGGATACGGCTATCCGGGGTAATATCCTAAAAAGATTAGAAATGTATGTTCCCAATATGCTAGTAAAATATGATGATATAGGTAAGTGATAAAGTGAAGGGGGATACTAATATCCAACATGAAACGAAAATGGAACAGATTGCCTTAAATCAACTAGGTCAGGATCCAGACATCCGAGCGATTTTGGAAATTATTCGCAGTCTGGAGCTCAAGGATTCTTGGTTAGCGGCTGGATGTGTGAGGAATTTTATCTGGAATATGCTGTCAGAGCGACCAGGTTTTGACTCAGAGACGGATGTAGATGTCATTTTCTTTGATCCGACTTATGCTGAGGCAGAGACGATAGAGCTGGAAGCCAAACTCAAGGCAGACTGGCCACAGTATCGATGGGAGCTCAGAAATCAAGCCTATATGCACCGCCATAGTCCTGGAACGGCTCCTTATAAAAATGCTTGCGAAGCCATGAGTAAGTATCCTGAGCGCTGCACTGCTATCGGCCTGCGTTTGCTGGAAAATGACAAACTGGAACTTTTTGCTCCCTATGGTTTGGAGGATATCTTAAACTTTCAGGTCAGACCGACTTCTCATTTTCTTGAAAATAAGGAGCGCCAGCATGTGTATGTTGAGCGCTTGGCTAAGAAGAATTGGCAGAAACGCTGGCCGCAGTTGGAATACCACTATCCTAATAAATAAGCAAAGATTAAGAGTAAAATGTTTAAGTTATTTTAAGGAAGTTTAAAAATCTTATGGCAAAATCTAGATATATGAGCAGATTCAAATGGCTCATTGTTATTGTATTGTTGACTATCATCACTGTAGGAGGGATTTATATGTTTACCTTGAACAAAAACTCCGAAGAAGAGCGCCACAATAGAGAGTATGAAGTCAGTCTAGTAAAGGCTTTGAAGAATTCTTATGAAGGTCTTGAGGAAATTGAGATAACAGAACCCTACTATAATGATAAACCAGGTTCTTGGTCTTGTGATGTAAAAATACGATTTAATAATGGAGAAAAAATAATTTATGGAATAAATCATAAATTGTATAGTAAAGAAAATCATGATGGACTAATGAAAGGAAAGACAGATGAAGAAATTGATCAGCAATGGAAGATGCTTCAAAGTCATAGGGGGAAAACTTCATCCAAAATATTAGTTATCTATTCTAATAGCGAGAGAGGAGAAGTGTAATGTCGTTTGATTATACAGATTAACATTGAATAGTCTGGGTCAGAATTATGCTGTCTATAGTATGAATAAAGACTTTTTAGATCGGAATAAACAGAAATTAGTGACGTCTAATCCAAAGGATAATAACGAAACCAACACCATTACAACTTCAGACGGTCAGGCATTTCACTATCCTAATAAATAAGTAAAAATTAAGAGTAAAATGTTTAAGTTATTTTAAGGAAGTTTTAAGGAATGGATATTATACTATAACCAAGTTAAGAAATTAACTTAACTCCTAAAACTTTTTTCTTTTTAAAAAATAATCTCCCTACAAAAAGCCACCAAACGGTGGTTTTTTGCTATTTTCAGACATGAGAGGGGCAGGGCTTGCCCGTTTTCAACGAGAATCAGGAAACTGTAAACGATTCAGGGCTAGTTTTTGCCATTATTTTGTTATAATAGATAGCGAGGTATTCTATGAAGAAAATTGTATTTGTATGTTTGGGCAATATCTGCCGCAGTCCGATGGCAGAGTTTGTCATGAAGAGTTTAACAGACCAACTGAAAATCGAGAGCCGGGCAACTTCAAGCTGGGAGCAAGGCAATCCCATTCATCGGGGAACACAGGCTATTTTTAAGAAATATGCCATTTCTTATGATAGGAACAAGACTTCTCAGCAGATTTCGACAGCGGATTTTGCGGATTTTGACTACGTCATTGGTATGGATGAAAGCAATGTCCGAGATTTGAAGCGGCTGGCGCCTGAGGATTTTCAGCATAAAATTTATCAGTTTGAAGAAGAAAGTGTACCAGATCCTTGGTACACAGGAGATTTTGACCAAACCTATGATTTGGTCTTGGCTGGCTGCAAGAAGTGGCTAGAGCGTTTGGATGGATAGGAATATGGATAAAGTAAAAGAATTTTACGATAAATACAAGGTCTATCTGACCCGGCAGAATTTAGAACTCTTGGCTGTCACGGTCATTGTACTGTCAGCTATTCTGGTCTTTACTTCGGGGATTCCTGGTAAGGGCGTTTTAACGCTGGATCAGGGGAAAATCAAGTATGACGGAACCTTGGTTCGCGGGAAGATGAACGGTCAGGGGACGATGACTTTTCAAAATGGGGACAGTTATAGCGGTCAATTTCGCAATGGCATCTTTGACGGAAAAGGAACCTTTACCTCGCAGGCTGGCTGGAAATATGAAGGGGACTTCAGCAAGGGTCAGGCTGATGGACAAGGGAAGCTAACGACAGAAGGCAATGTCGTTTATGAAGGAACGTTTAAACAAGGAATTTATCAAAATGCGCATTAAATGGTTTTCGCTCGTCAGAATCACGGGGCTGCTTCTAGTTCTGCTTTATCATTACTTCCAGGGCGTTTTCCCTGGCGGTTTTATTGGTGTGGATATCTTCTTTACCTTTTCTGGCTTCTTGATTACCGCTCTGCTTATTGACGAGTTTGCCAAGAAGAAAGAAATCGATATCCAAGGCTTTTTCAAACGGCGTTTTTATCGGATTGTACCCCCTCTGGTCTTTATGATTTTGGTCGTTATGCCCTTTACCCTCTTGATTCGTAAGGATTTTGTGGCTGGAATTGGAACGCAGATTGCGGCTGCCTTGGGATTTGTGACCAACTTTTATGAAATGCTATCTGGCGGCAGTTATGAGAGTCAGTTTGTGCCGCACATCTTGATTCACACTTGGAGTCTGGCTTTAGAAGTGCACTATTATGTTCTTTGGGGCTTGGCTGCTTGGGGCTTGGGCAAGGTTGCCAAGTCAACGGCCCGCTATCGCGGTATGATTGCGTTGGTTTCTGCAGGTCTCTTTTTGCTCAGCTTTGTATCAATGTTTGCTGGCGGTTTGACCACTAAGAATTATTCTGATATTTATTTTTCAAGTTTGACCCACGTCTTTCCTTTCTTTGCAGGAAGCATCCTAGCAACCTTATCTGGCGTCGGCCATGTCAGCAGTCGCTTTAAGATGCTGGAGGGAAAGCTGGCTCTCAAGCAAGTGCTAGGAATTATGGGGGGCAGCATAGCTGTTTTGCTTTTGCTCAGCTTCCTACTCAAGTTTGATAATCTTTGGACCTACCTGGTAGGATTCTTGATTTCGACTATCTTGGCCTGTCTGATGATTTTTGCTGCTAGGATGTTGCATGATAAGCTCCCTGATGTGAAGGAGCCTAGCCTTATCAACTTTATCGCAGATACCAGCTATGGTGTTTATCTCTTCCACTGGCCATTCTATATTATCTTTACCCAGCTGATGAGTAACGGCTTGGCTGTTCTCTTGACCACGCTGCTGTCTCTTATTTTTGCAGCCTTGTCTTTCTATATCTTGGAGCCAACTCTTGCTGGTCGTCAGCCAGTTATCATGGGCACCAAGATGGACCTGTCGTCTCTTACCAGACCAATCTTTTACAGCATGATTCCGCTGACTTTGATTATGTTCTTTATCTCGGTGACAGCACCCAAGGTCGGAGCTTTTGAGGAAAGTTTGATTGTCAACGCTCTAAATCAAGCAGACACCAAGATGCAGACAACTCGGAGTCAGGTTGATCAGTCCAAGGCGACTGAGTACAATGTGGCGGACGGGATTACCATGATTGGTGACTCGGTTGCCCTACGCTCAAGCGATCAATTGCAAAAGATCTTACCAGGAATCGAGCTAGACACTGTCGTTAGTCGCAGTCTGAGCACAGGCTTGGAGGTCTATAAGACAGATATTGCTAATAGAGTGCTGAAGAAGCAGGTTGTCCTGGCTCTCGGGACCAATTCGTCTGGTTATTCAAATGAACTTTTGGATGAGTATGTTTCCAGCCTGCCTAAAGGTCATCAACTGATTCTCGTGACTCCTTATGACGGTCGCTCAGAGGGCGGTGTTTTAGCTCAGCAGCGGGAGTATGAGCTGGAATTAGCCAAAAAGTACGACTATGTCTTTGTGGCTGACTGGCATCAAACTGCTATCGAAAATCCGCAGATTTGGGAAGGGACAGACTATGTACACTTTGGCTCGAACTCAGAGTCCATCATTGAGGGGGGGACTCTCTATGCCAATACCATTAAGCAAGCCATAGATGAAGCAAATTCTGGCAATGTGAAACCATAAATAATCAGCTCGGTTCGTCCGAGCTTTTTATATCTAAAGCAAGAAAGTGTTTTCATATATTATGTGAAAACAAAAGTATGTGAAATCTCTAAAAAATTAAAAAAGTTTTTCACAAAATAGACAAAAATAATCTGGCAAATCAGCGCTTATTGTATGACATTCACAAAATAACAGGAAAAAGTTTGTGAATGTTAAGTGAAAGTGTTTACAAAAGGTATTAAATAAGTTATAATTGTATTGTGAAATAATTAACAAAGGTTAGTGTTCTTCGTCTAACCTAAGGCAAAACCATTGGAGGAATAGAATGGCTGAAAAGAAGAAAACGGTAGAACAAGAAGACAAGGCTTTGGCAGCGCAAAAGCATGTCGATGAATTGGTGCAAAAAGGTCTGGTTGCACTGGAGGAAATGAGAAAGCTGAATCAGGAACAGGTGGACTACATCGTAGCCAAGGCCTCTGTAGCAGCTTTGGATGCCCATGGTGAGTTGGCTCTGCATGCTTATGAAGAAACGGGTCGCGGAGTTTTTGAAGATAAGGCGACTAAAAACTTATTTGCCTGTGAGCACGTTGTGAATAATATGCGCCACACGAAAACTGTCGGTGTTATTCAGGAAGATGATGTGACTGGTTTGACCTTGATTGCGGAGCCAGTGGGTGTTGTCTGCGGAATTACTCCAACAACCAACCCAACTTCAACAGCGATTTTCAAATCTTTGATTTCCTTAAAAACACGTAATCCGATTATCTTTGCTTTCCACCCATCTGCACAAGAATCATCTGCCCATGCAGCACAAATCGTGCGTGATGCAGCGATTGCAGCAGGTGCTCCTGAGAATTGTGTGCAGTGGATTACAGCGCCATCGATGGAAGCAACTTCTGCACTTATGAACCACGAAGGGATTGCAACAATCCTTGCGACAGGTGGTAACGCAATGGTGAAGGCAGCTTACTCATGTGGTAAGCCAGCTCTTGGGGTTGGTGCCGGAAACGTACCAGCTTACGTGGAAAAATCAGCTAATATCCGTCAAGCAGCGCACGATATCGTTATGTCTAAGTCCTTTGACAATGGTATGGTCTGTGCCTCTGAGCAAGCCGTTATCATTGATAAGGAAGTTTATGATGAATTTGTAGAAGAGTTCAAATCTTATCATACTTACTTTGTCAATAAGAAAGAAAAAGCTCTGTTGGAAGAATTCTGCTTCGGCGCTAAGGCAAACAGCAAGAACTGTGCTGGTGCTAAGCTCAATCCGGATATCGTTGGTAAGCCAGCCACTTGGATTGCAGAGCAAGCAGGCTTCAGCGTGCCAGAAGATACGAATATCTTGGCCGCAGAGTGTAAAGAAGTTGGGGAAAAAGAGCCATTGACACGTGAAAAACTGTCACCTGTCATCGCTGTTCTCAAGTCTGAATCCCGTGAAGACGGTGTTGAAAAGGCCCGTCAAATGGTAGAATTCCATGGTCTTGGTCACTCAGCAGCCATCCACACAGCAGATGAAGAACTAACTAAAGAATTTGGTAAAGCAGTTAAAGCTATTCGTGTTATCTGTAACTCACCTTCTACTTTCGGAGGTATCGGGGATGTTTATAATGCCTTCCTGCCATCACTGACTCTGGGCTGTGGTTCTTATGGTCGCAACTCAGTTGGTGATAACGTTAGTGCTGTGAATCTCTTGAACATCAAAAAAGTAGGAAGACGTAGAAATAATATGCAATGGATGAAACTCCCTTCAAAAACTTACTTCGAGCGTGACTCTATCCAATACCTGCAAAAATGTCGCGATGTGGAACGTGTCATGATCGTAACAGACCATGCTATGGTAGAGCTTGGTTTCCTAGATCGTATCATCGAACAACTCGATCTTCGTCGTAATAAGGTTGTTTACCAAATCTTTGCAGACGTAGAACCAGATCCAGATATCACAACAGTTGAACGTGGTACAGAGATTATGCGTACCTTCAAACCTGATACAATCATCGCTCTGGGTGGTGGTTCACCAATGGACGCAGCTAAAGTCATGTGGCTCTTCTATGAGCAACCAGAAGTGGACTTCCGTGACCTTGTGCAAAAATTCATGGATATCCGTAAACGTGCCTTCAAATTCCCGTTGCTTGGTAAGAAGACTAAGTTTATCGCAATCCCTACAACATCTGGTACAGGTTCAGAAGTAACACCATTTGCCGTTATCTCTGACAAGGCTAACAACCGCAAGTACCCAATTGCTGACTACTCTCTGACTCCAACTGTAGCCATTGTAGACCCAGCTCTGGTACTGACTGTTCCAGGATTTGTCGCAGCAGACACTGGTATGGACGTGCTGACTCACGCAACAGAAGCTTATGTATCTCAGATGGCCAGCGACTTTACAGATGGTTTGGCTCTCCAAGCGATCAAACTAGTCTTTGAAAATCTGGAAAGCTCTGTTAAGAACGCTGACTTCCACTCTCGCGAAAAGATGCACAATGCCTCTACTATCGCTGGTATGGCCTTCGCCAATGCCTTCCTGGGAATTTCCCACTCTATGGCCCATAAGATTGGTGCTCAGTTCCATACGATCCACGGTCGTACCAATGCGATCTTGCTGCCATATGTAATCCGCTACAACGGTACACGTCCAGCTAAGACAGCGACATGGCCTAAGTACAACTACTACCGTGCGGATGAGAAATACCAAGACATCGCTCGTATGCTTGGCTTGCCAGCTTCTACTCCAGAAGAAGGTGTTGAATCATTTGCGAAAGCTGTTTATGAACTGGGAGAACGTGTCGGTATCGAAATGAACTTCAAGGCTCAAGGTATTGACGAAAAAGAATGGAAAGAACATTCACGCGAATTGGCCTTCCTTGCTTATGAAGACCAATGCTCTCCAGCCAACCCACGTCTTCCAATGGTTGACCACATGCAGGAAATCATCGAAGACGCATACTATGGCTACAAGGAACGCCCAGGACGCCGCAAATAAACGAGCAGCTTCCTCAATTAAAAATAAGACAGTTTGTCGGTCATCCCCTACCCTTTGGTAGGGGATTTTTCTATGTGTCTTAGCGAGGCAAGACCGTCGGTCGAAGCCAAGCTTAGAGACATTGATGCTGAGGAGCGGAGTGACGTGAGCGCTATGTGTCTTAACGAAACGTGTCCGTAGGACAAAGTTGAGTTATAGAGCAGTGGATGCAGTTTTGTCCTTTAGGACAAAAGCTGTACACCTTGAAGAAACACATAACCAGGCAAGACCGTCGGTCGAAGCCGAGCTTAGAGACATTGATGCTGAGGAGCGGAGCGACGTGAGCTCTAGGTCTCTTAACGAAAGGAGCTTGCTGGGGTAAAAAGACGTAAACCTTCTGATTACTTGTGATTAAGTGAGCTTTTGTGCTAAGATAAGAGGACAATGGAAAAAGGAGAGTAATGTGATTTTTTAATCTTTATGGGCTGGGCTGTTGAGTGGTCTTTGCTGGTTATTGGGGGATATTCTGCTGGTTGGCTTTGAGGTAGATAAGGAAAGTTATGCCTACTTTACGGAGCAGAGTCGGATTGGCAATAAGAATCTGGCTATGCTGATGCTGTCTGGCTCTGTCGGTCGGCTGCGTCTGGGCGCTCTGGTGGCTAACTTCTCAATCCCTCTTATGTTAGTCTCGCTTTATGCTCTCTTTGGTTTGACAAATAAGGGCTTGTGGGCTTATCTGTCAATAGCACTGTTAGGAATTGGATTTGCCCTGTCGCCCGTGGCACATGTGGCCTTTTACTACGTTGGAATCATCAGCAAAAAGGCTTATAAACGAAGCGGCGGACAGGTCTGCTCAGACGAAGATAGCGGGCTTATCAATGAAGCAGTGCTCTTTCTAGATATAACTTGGCGGACAGCTATCGCTCTGACAGGTCTAGGCTGGCTCGTTTACTCGCTGCTAATAGTTACCGGTCAGACAATATTGCCTGCTTATCTGGGGCTGCTGACTCCTTTACCTCTCAGTCTGTTGACTATCTTACTGGTAGAAAAGCTGAGAATCGGACGCCCCTACCTTAACGGAGCTGGCCTAAACATAGGATTTAGTTTGTTCTATTTACTGCTCCTGCTTCATATAGGTTCTTAGGCGGCGAATCGGTAAAATTTCAGAAAAACAGAAAATCTATATATTAACCTATTGAAAACTTCCTCTTTATATGGTATGATGAAAGAGGTCTCAAGAATCGTTGGGAGGATAAGACATGAAAAACCCTACTTTGCTTAAAGAAATGTTACATTATCGCGGAAGAGATGAAATGCCCGACGATTTTGATACCTTTTGGGATAAACAAGTGGCGGAGGTTTTCTAATTGGCATTCTGCTGATTTATACTTCAAATTTGGGCTTTTAAATAAGCTGGTTGAGCTTAGTGTTTGTTAGCTTTTATTCCTTTAAGACTGGAAGTCTACAAAACTGCTTCCCCCTAGGACTAGGCATTCGCCTAGTTCTTTTTAGTTGTAGAAAAATGTTGGAACAGCCACGAAAAAAATAAATATTTTAGCTATATTCGTCTGTATAAGTTTCAAACTGAGATAAAAAGTAATACTTAAAAAGAAAGTACTTTCTAAAAGTAAAATCATATTGAAACTAATTGCAATAAATGTTAAGATAATAAATGTAAAGGCTTACAATAAATGAGTAAGGAGGATAGGAATCAAATGGAAGAGTTGAGACATAAGTTAATTGTGTCGTGTCAGGCTCTACCAAACGAACCATTACATAGCGACTTTATCATGGCTCGTATGGCAGTGGCGGCCAAAGAAGGAGGTGCTAGCGGAATTCGGGCTAACTCGGTTATAGACATCAAGGCTATTAAAGAAGCGGTGGATTTGCCAGTAATTGGGATTATCAAGAGAGATTATCCAGATGCCCAAGCTTTTATTACACCAACTATAGCGGAAGTGGATGGGCTGATGGAAGCCCATCCGGAGATTATTGCTTTAGATGCGACAAATTCCAGCAGACCTCAAGGAGAGAGTTTAAAAGCATTTTTTCAAAAAGTGAAAGAAAAATATCCTCAGCAGCTTTTGATGGCTGATTGTTCAACTCTTGACGAGATGCTGGAAGCTGATCGAATGGGATTTGATTTTATCGGAACAACCTTGGTGGGCTATACTAGTCAGAGCGAAGGAGATAAGATTGAAGCCAATGACTTTGAAATCATCCGAAAAGCTTTAGCTGAGATTCAGCACCCTCTGATTGCTGAGGGGAATATTGATAGTCCTGAAAAGGTGAAAAGAGTTCTAGAGCTGGGAGCCTTTAGTGTGGTAGTTGGATCTGCTATTACACGGCCGCAGCTGATTACAAGGAAGTTTGCAGACGCAACGAAAGAATAGAAAAGAGGAAGAATATGTCAAAATTAGAAAAATATGAAGGTGTCATTCCGGCTTTTTATGCTTGTTATGATGAAGCAGGAGAAGTAAGCCCAGAACGTGTTCGCGCTTTGACTCAGTACTTTATTGATAAGGGAGTTAAGGGTGTCTATGTTAATGGTTCTTCTGGTGAGTGTATTTACCTCAGTGTAGCAGACCGGAAATTAATTTTGGAAAATGTCATGGAAGTGGCTAAGGGCAAACTGACAGTTATCGCTCATGTGGCTTGCAACAACACTAAGGACAGTGTGGAACTGGCTAAGCATGCTGAAAGTTTGGGTGTCGATGCCATCGCTGCTATTCCTCCTATTTACTTCCGTTTGCCGGACTATTCTATCGCTAAGTACTGGAACGATATGAGTGCAGCGGCTCCGAATACTGACTTTGTCATCTACAATATTCCGCAGCTGTCTGGAACGACCCTGACACCAGCCCTCTATGCAGAAATGCGTAAAAACCCACGAGTTATTGGGGTTAAAAACTCTTCTATGCCGACTCAAGATATTCAAATCTTTGTCGCAGAAGGTGGGGAAGATCATATTGTCTTTAATGGTCCAGATGAACAGTTTATCAGCGGTCGAGTTATTGGTGCTAAGGCTGGAATTGGCGGAACCTATGCTGTTATGCCGGACCTCTTCCTGAAGCTCAACCAGCTTATCATTGACAAAAAACTGGATCGTGCTAAAGAACTGCAGCATGCGATTAATAGTGTGATTTACAAGATGGTCAGCGGTCGCGCAAATCTCTATGCTGTTATGAAAGAAATTCTTCGTCTCAATGAGGACTTAGATATTGGTTCTGTTCGAGCACCGTTAGAGCCTCTATCTGAGGGAGACTATGCGATTGCCAAAGAAGCGGCTGCTATGATTAAGCAGGTAAGAGAAGATTTCTTGTAATATAAAGAGTGTGACACCAGAGTCTAGGGCAGTCTAAGCCTGCCCATCCCACGCTCTGGAGATGAATAATAATGGAGAAATTCTATGGGAAATGTTGGTTTTACCACAATCGATATGATTATTCTGATTGTGTATTTACTAGTTGTTCTGGTAGCAGGTTTGCTGTTCTCCAAAAAGGAGATGCAGGGTAAAGAGTTCTTTAAAGGTGATGGAACGGTGCCTTGGTATGTAACATCTGTTTCCATTTTTGCTACATTGCTAAGTCCGATTTCCTTTATGACACTGGCGGGGAACTCTTATGCAGGGACTTGGCTTCTCTGGTTTGCCCAGTTGGGTATGATTTTTGCCATTCCAGTGGCTATTCGTTTCTTCTTGCCGATTTATGCACGTCTAGATATTGATACAGCCTATGACTACCTGCAAAAACGTTTTGGCTCTAAGGCCTTGCGAGCTTTGTCAGCTGTCTTCTTCATCATCTATCAAATCGGCCGCATGTCCATCATTATGTATCTACCTTCAGTGGCCCTGGCTACTTTGACGAAGATTGATGTCAATATCCTGATTATCGCGATGGGTGCGATTGCCATTGTTTACTCCTATACCGGTGGAGTCAAGTCAGTTCTGTGGACAGACTTTATCCAAGGTTCAGTACTCTTGATTGGTACAGTTGTAGGGCTTTTCTTCCTGATTGCTAATCTCAAGGGTGGCTTTGGCGATATTGCTAGTGAGCTGGCCAGTGGTAAATTTATCTCAGGGAAAGAAACTATTTTCAATCCTAACTTGCTAAAAGATTCTATTTTCCTAATTATCTTGGGATCTGGTATCAATACCCTGTCCTCTTATGTATCTTCGCAAGATATCGTTCAGCGCTTTACGACAACTCAGAATGTGAAGAAACTCAATAAAATGATGTTTACGAATGGAGTTTTGTCAATCTTTATCGCTTCTGTCTTTTATCTGATTGGTACAGGTTTATACGTCTATTATCAAGTACAGCATCCAGGCAGTGAGGGCAGCTCTATTCCTCAAGACCAGATCTTCACTTACTTTATCGCCTATGGTCTTCCAGTTGGAGTGACCGGTGTTCTGATTGCAGCCATTTATGCGGCGGCTCAGTCTACTATTTCTACGGGTCTTAATTCTGTAGCGACTTCTTGGACTCTGGATATTCAAGATGTTGTGTCCAGCAATCTGGACGACAAGAAACGGACTAAAATTGCTCAATATGTTTCTCTAGGTGTAGGAGTCTTCTCTACAGTAGTTTCAATCGTAATGGCTCATACTGGTATTACATCGGCCTATGTCTGGTTCAATGGCTTTATGGGCTTGGTGCTAGGTGTCTTGGGAGGAATCTTTATTCTGGGAATCTTCACCAAGCGTGCCAACCTCAAGGGAGCTTATGCAGCTATGATTGCTTCCAGTATTGTCCTGCTAGTCATCAAGTACGCTCTGCCAGCAGAAGCAGTTAGTATTTGGGCTTATTCCTTGATTTCAATTGTCGTTTCCTTGATTGTAGGCTATGTGGTCTCCGTCTTAACTGGCGGCAAGGCTGCGCCAGAGAATACAACAGTTTACGATATTGCAAGTATTCATGCAGATAAATCATGGGAGGTACGGCACTAATGGAACTAGTTCAATATAAAGGAGCAGCTGTTGAGAGAGACATTCAGCATCCTGCCTTAAAAAAAGTCCTAGAATTTTTACAGACACATGATGTTAGCCAAGATGAAAAGGGCAATCACCCTGTGTCTGATGATTTCTTTTACAATGTCATTGAAATGACGACCACGACCGAAGATGAACGGGTCTGGGAAAGTCATAGGGAATTTTACGATGTGCATCTGATTTTTGAAGGAAGGGAGCGCATCCACTATAACTTTTTGTCCAATATGGAAGAAGGGGATTATGATGCGGAAGGAGACTGGCAGCAGATGTCCGGCCAAGCTTTGTTTGACCTGATATTCACTCCTGGCAGCCTACTCTTGCTGGATCCTAATGACGCCCATAAGACTGGACTGATAGCTGAAGAAGCCGGCCCCATCCGTAAGGTTGTCTTTAAAGTAAAAATTGTATAAAAGGCTGCGGGCGGGATGAGAAAGACGGATTGTTCTTAACATGCTGCCCCAGCTTTTTTAGTTAGTTTTGAATTTTATTTTCTGATGGAGAATTCTAGCAAGGAAGGGTTGGAATTACTTTTGAGAAAGTGGTAGAATAAAGAAAATAGTTGCAGGAGGAAGATGTCTGATGGTTTCTTTGGAAAAAAACATTTTGCCAGTGATTGAGTCTGTATACGGCAGTCTGACACACCTGGAAAAGAAGATTGCAGACTATTTTCTGTCTGCTGAGGCGCTGACAGCTGATCTATCGGCTCAGGCTGTGTCTCAGAAGCTCTATGTCTCTGTGCCTTCTCTGACTCGCTTCGCCAAAAAATGTGGCTTTTCAGGCTATCGGCAGTTTATCTTTGAATTTCAGGAATCCAGCTCAGAAAGTAAAAATGTCAGTAGGGATTTGACGAGAAATGTCTTGTCTGATTATGGCGAATTGCTCAATAAGACTTTTTCCTTGATTGATGAAGAACAGTTCCTGCGCGTGGGAGATATGCTCAACAATGCTGGGCGAGTCTATATCTACGGGCAGGGGAGCTCAGGCTTAGTGGCTCGGGAAATGGAGTTTCGCTTCATGCGGTTGGGAATGGTTTGTAAGGCCATTACGGACGACCATATGATTCGGGTGAATAGAGTCATGCTGGATTCGGACTGTCTGGTTATTGGCATTTCCATATCTGGCGAGACTAAAATTATCACGCAGGCTATTCAGAATGCCAAAAAAGTCGGAGCCAAGACTGTGCTGGTAACATCCAATAACAGCGATGACTTAAGGAAGCAGTGTGATGAACTGGTCTTAGTAGCTGTCAAGAAGCACTTAGCACAGGGCAATAATATCTCTCCTCAGTTTCCGGTTTTAGTCGTGATGGACATTTTCTATGCCTATTATATGGATTTAGACCGAGATCATCGCAGCCAAATCTTTACAAATACACTTTCAGCTTTAGAAGAAAATCAAGATGACAAGGAGCATGAATCGTGAATATTGTTGGAATAGATATCGGTGGGACAACGATTAAAGCAGATCTCTATCAGTCTGACGGACGTAGTCTAAATCAATTTCGAGAAGTTGCTACTGAGATCGACTTTGAAAAGAAAACGAATCAGATTTTAGAACAGGTTTGCAAGCTAATAGCATTTTATAAGGAGAAGTTTGAGCTAGATGGTGTAGCGATTTCATCTGCTGGTGTAGTTGACAGCCAGGCAGGGAAAATCAGTTACGCTGGCTATACCATTCCAGGCTATATTGGGACAGATTTCCGGAGTCGGATTTTAAAAGAATTTGGTTTACCGAGTGCGATTGAAAATGATGTTAATTGTGCTGCCCTTGGTGAAGCCTGGCTCGGTTCTGCTAAAGGTCATGCTTCTGCTGTCATGATTACGGTTGGTACAGGCATTGGCGGTGGCATTATCAATGATGGAAAGATTGTCAATGGATCCACTTATACTGCTGGTGAGGTAGGCTATCTGCCCATGGAAGATGGACAGGACTGGCAATCCCTGGCCTCAACAACTGCCTTGTTGGCATTATACAGCCAAAAGACAGGTGAGCAAGGCCATACTGGGCGTAGCTTTTTTGCGGCGATAGACCAGAGAAATAAGCTGGCGCAGGAAACACTTGATATATTCTTAGGTCGCCTAGCTAAAGGTCTCTTAACCCTGTCCTATATTCTAAATCCAGAGGTGTTGATTGTCGGCGGGGGCATATTAGCCCGGTCAGAGCTTATTCTGCCGCGATTGGAAAGCCTAATGAAGCAGCAAGTGGTAGATCCGCGCTTTTTGCCTAAAAACTTGGTGTCAGCAGCCCTAGGGAATGAAGCCGGACGATTAGGCGCTGTTCGACATTTTCTGAATCAAGAGAAAAACTCTGTTTGAAAAAGATGTTTTCAGAAAGAATATGATATAATTTATGCAAGTACGAAGCTGTATTCCAGAAGATGAGTTTGCCAGATGGTTGGACAGTCAGCCAGGAATGCAGATTTTAAAATCCGTTTTCGAAGGTTTTTGAAAACGAGGGGGTGAATAGATGGCCAATGAAACACTTGAAAAAATGCAGGAAATTGAAACTGCTGCAGAAGAAGTTTTGATAGGCTACAGGACGCAGGCTCAGGAGCTGCGACAGCAGGTAGATGAAAATCTCAGGCAGATGGGTCAGACCTATGACAATGAAACGCAAAAGCTGACAGAGGAATTAACCGCGAGTTCCCAGCAAAAGTTGGTGCTCCTGCAGCAAGACTTGGAGCAGACAACCCAGCAAAATGAGGCCAAGGTTGCGGCTGCGTTGACGGACAAAAAAGCAGACTTGGCGCGAGCCATTGTAGAGAAGGTGGTAGAAGCCTATGGCCATTAGTCAAATGCGGCAGCTGTCTCTGCTTCTGCCCAAGGAACTGCTGGATCAGCTTCTCTTTTACCTACAGGGGTTAGAGTCGGTTCAGATTCATGACCTGCGGCAGGAAGAGGACTGGCAGGCAGCCTTTGAGCAGGCTTTAGTCGGCCAACCGGATCGGCAGCTATCTCAGCAGGATTTGCTCAGTCGTCAGGAGAAATTGGAACGGCTAATTGCAGAGCTGGAGCCTTTTATGCCCAAAAAGAAACTTCTGGAATCCTTAAAAGAAGAGCCCTTGGAGCTGTCCTTTGCTGCTTTGGA
This sequence comes from uncultured Streptococcus sp., assembly GCF_963456385.1. Classification (GTDB taxonomy): domain Bacteria; phylum Bacillota; class Bacilli; order Lactobacillales; family Streptococcaceae; genus Streptococcus. The sequence goes on from NZ_CAUOLF010000011.1 coordinate 35,287, forward strand.
GCAGGCAGGGAAGGCTCGGGATGAGGTGGCGCTATTAGAAGGAATCAGCAAGCAGCTCAAGGTCTTACAAGAGGCCAAAGGTCAGATAGAAGCTGACCGCTTGGAAGTGGCTGCGCTGGAGAGGTGGGAGCCGCTGGAGCTAACACCGCAAGCAGCTGCGACTTTCAGCCATCTGGGAGCTTTGATTGGGACGATTCCTAATACTGACGACGATGCTCTGCGCCTGACTCTGGGAGCACATCCTGACCTGAAGTTTCAGGAAGTCTTTACCGATGATACGGAGCACGGGGTTCTTATTTTTTACAAGACAGGCTCTCTGGAAGAAGTTCGCAAAATCTTGAAAGAGTACGGCTTTAAGCCTTTTGAGTATGACCATGAGGAACTGCCTGCTGATCGGATAGCCCAGCTCAAGGCCAATATTCGACAGCATGAGGCGGTGGCAGATGCTATGACCAAGAGTCTGGCAGCTTCCAAGAATGAACTGGATCAGCTCAAGGTTCAGCTGGACTATCTCTGCAATCTCTCCTCCCGCCAAGAAAGTAAAAATCAGTTAGCCAGTACGCAAAATCTGGCGGCCTTGGAAGGCTGGATCGAAAGCAATCAAGTTCAAGCTCTTGAGGCTTGCTTGACGGAGCAGTTTGGCCAGAGCATTCTCATCCAGACCAGAGAGATTCGACCGGATGAGGAAGATAAAGTTCCGACCAAGCTAAAAAACAATGCCTTGGTGGAGCCCTTCGAGCTAGTGACAGAGATGTATTCCTTGCCTAAGTACGGTGATAAGGATCCAACCCCCGTCGTTTCCCTATTTTATTTTGTATTCTTTGGCATGATGGTTGCGGACATCGGCTACGGCCTTTTGCTCTTTGTGGGCACCAGCCTGGCGCTGCACTTCTTGCATGTCAAGCCGGGACTGGCTAAGAATCTGCGATTCTTCCGCCTGCTGGGTGTGGCAGTCATCATCTGGGGGCTGGTTTATGGTTCTTTCTTTGGCTTTGAACTGCCCTTTGCTCTCATTAGCACCAGCTCCGACGCCATGACGATTCTGGTTATTTCGGTCGTCTTTGGCTTCATTACAGTGCTGGCGAGCCTCTTCCTCAGCGGGCTGAAAAATATTCGCATCAAGGATTATGCAGAAGCTTATAATGCAGGCTTTGCTTGGGTACTGATTTTGCTAGGGCTGCTGCTCTTGGCCCTGGGAAATTTCTTCCCATCCTTGGCTTTTGCAGCAACGATTGGTCAGTGGCTGGCTATCATCAATGCACTTGGCGTATTGGCAGTATCCATTGTCAGTGCTAAAAGCTTGGCAGGATTGGGGTCAGGTCTCTTTAATCTCTACAATGTCAGCGGCTATGTAGGAGACCTTGTCAGCTTTACGCGGCTGATGGCTCTGGGGCTTTCGGGGGCCAGCATTGGCTCGGCCTTTAACCTGATTGTCAGCCTCTTTCCACCTGTCGCTCGCTTTAGCGTTGGCATTCTGCTCTTTATTGCCCTGCATTTAGTCAATATGTTTCTATCTTTTCTGTCCGGTTATGTACACGGAGCGCGTTTGATTTTCGTGGAATTCTTTGGAAAATTCTACGACGGTGGCGGCAAGCCTTTCACTCCGCTTAAGCCTAGTGAGAAATACGTTCAGCAAAGCAAGAAATAAAGATTAGGAACTAGGATAAGAGATGAGAAGCTCATCTTTAGGAAAACACTTTCTAAAACATCAAAACAAGTATCATTCATTTAACTAGCTGTTGGTTTTACGACGATTACAGCATTTTCATAGGAGTAAATCATGGAACAATTAGCATCATATTTTGGAACTTACGGCGGCGCCTTTTTTGCAGGTCTGGGAGTAGCATTGGCGGTCTTTCTCAGCGGAATGGGCTCAGCTCTGGGTGTCGGAAGCACTGGTCAGGCAGCGGCAGCCCTCTTGAAAGAGCAGCCGGAAAAATTTGCTCAGGCTCTGATTCTGCAGCTTTTGCCAGGTACCCAAGGTCTCTACGGCTTTGTTATCGGGATTACCGTCTTCTTTAATATCAAGCCAGAATTGGCTCTGCAATCAGGCGTGGCTTATTTCCTAGCAGCTTTGCCAGTTGCGATTGTTGGTTACTTTTCAGCCAAGCATCAAGGACGAGTAGCAACCGCTGGTATTCAGATTTTGGCCAAGCGACCAGAAGAGGTCATGAAAGGGGTTATCCTAGCGGCCATGGTTGAAACCTACGCTATCTTGGCTTTCGTTGTTTCCTTCATCATGGTTCTGAATGTGAAGTAAGGAGGCTTTTATGTCTGACATATCAGATCTCAAAGCTTCTGTCTTGGAGCAGGCTCACGAAAAGGGGCGTCTGCTTTTGACCGAGGCTACTGAGAAAATTGAACAGGAAGCCAAGGAACGTGAGGCCCAGCTGGTTCGGCAAAAGCTTGGACAGCGAGAGCAGCAGCTGAAAGAAATCAGCCGGCGCAGCCAGCGTGAGATTCAGCAGCTGGAAAATCAAAAGCGTCAGTCTACTCTGGTCATCAAGCAACGGGTTCTCAGAGAGCTTTTTGAGGAAGCCTATGCTCAGATGATGGCTTGGTCATCAGCTGAAGAGGAGCATTTTCTGAAGAGTGTCCTGGCCAAATATCCAGAGGAAAAGTTGACACTGACTTTCGGTGCTCTATCAGCTGAGAAATTCAGCTCCAGCCAGTTAGAAAACTTGAAAAAAGCCTTTCCGCAAGTACACTTTTCAGACCAGTCCATAGCCGGTCAGGCAGGCTTTGTATTGAGCCAAGGAAGAGTGGATGATAGTTATCTCTATCGCGACTTGCTGGACTCTGTCTGGCAGGAGGAAAGCTACCGTCTGGCTCAGGACATTTTCAAAGACCAGGCAGAATAGGAGGCGGACCATGAGTGAAACAAGCTTCTCTCAAGTCAATACAGCCATTAGTGTGCAGGAGGCTTCCTTTTTGACGCCCCAGCAATATGATCAGTTGCTGCAAACTGACGATGCTGCCAGCCGTTTGGCTCTTCTGCAGGGAACGGTCTATGCCATGGATGCTGAAGCGATTAAGGATCTCAATGCCATTGAGCAAGTACTGATGAAGCATTTGTATTCTGTTTATAATTGGGCGCTTGAGATCAGTCCAAGTAAGGAGTTAGTGGAGATTTTCACGCTCCGCTATACCTACCACAATCTCAAAGTTTTTCTCAAGGGTCGGGCGACAGGTCAGTCCTTGGAGCATTTGCTGATGCCAGTGGGGACCTATTCGCTGGAGGTTTTAGAGCACTTGGTCATGGCCTTTTCGGCTGAGTATTGTCCAGATTTTATGCTGGACGAGGTGCTTGCGACCTGGCAGGAATACCAGGATTATCAGGATGTGCGCGTGCTGGAGATTGGCATGGACATGGCTTATTTCCAGCATCTTAAGCGTCTGACACAGGAGTTGGAAGATGAGAGCCTGCTGCAGCTGGTGAATCTGACTATTGATTTTTATAATGCCATCACCGTTAAGCGGGCTGTTGACTTGGGAAAACCGCGCAGCTTTATGAGGCAGCTCCTGTCTGATGAAGGGAGCCTCTCTGCTGCCAACTGGATTGCCATGGCAGAGCAGGGGGATTTCTTGACTTGGTTTAGCCAGATCAATCCCTGCGGTTACGATCTGGATCTGCGCTCCTTTGAGGAAAAAATGCGGAACCAGACCTTGACGACAGTAGAGTTAGAATATCTAGCGGACCTCTTGCAGGCTAAGTTGCTTGCGGCTGGTCAGTTTGAGACAGATGGCCCGCTCCCTCTGGCCCGCTATCTGCTGGGCAAGGAGCTGGAAGTCAAGAATCTGCGGCTGATTTTGACAGGTATGGACAATCAGCTGCCGGTAGAGCTTATCAGAGAAAGGATGCGACCGATTTATGGACAAGACTAGCTACAAGATTGCTGTCGTGGGGAATCGCGACACCATTCTCCCATTTAAGCTGATTGGTTTTCAGACCTTTCCAGTGAAGGAAGCTCAGGAGACGGTCAATACCCTGCGAAGGCTCGCTCGTGAAGATTTCGGCATTATCTATCTGACGGAGGATATGGCTGCGGATATTCCAGAAACCCTGTCCTACTATGACCAGCTGGAGATTCCAGCTCTTGTGCTCATTCCTACTCATAAGGGAAGCACGGGACTGGCTCTTTCGCGGATTCATGAAAATGTCGAGAAGGCTGTAGGACAAGATATATTGTGAGGTTTTTATGCGAATCAATCAACTAGGCCAACCCATTGGGGATGCTCTGCCGGATTTTCAGCCGGGGGACTTGCCCAATCTGGAGCGAATCGAAGGCCAGTATGTTATTATCGAGCGTTTGTCCAAGGACAAGCATGGAGCGGATTTGTATGAGGTGTATGGCCCAGATTCTCCTGCGGATATGTGGACCTATCTCTTCCAAAATCCTGCCCAAAATCAGGCAGAATGGTCACAGAAGCTAGATCAGATGCTGGCAGCACAGGATCGTTTCCACTATGCGATTGTGGACAAGGAGAGCGGCAAGGCTCTAGGAACTTTTGCCTTGATGAGGATTGACCGAAATAACCGCGTTATCGAAGTGGGAGCGGTGACCTATTCACCCAAGCTGAAGCGCACCAGACTGGCTACGGAAGCCCAGTACTTACTGGCACGCTATGTCTTTGAAGGGCTGGAGTATCGCCGCTATGAATGGAAATGCGACTCCCTCAATCAGCCTTCAAGACGGGCAGCAGAGCGGCTTGGTTTCATCTATGAGGGTAGGTTTCGTCAGGCGGTAGTCTATAAGGGGCGCAATCGAGATACTGACTGGCTGTCCATGATTGACAAGGATTGGCCGGCCGTCAAGAGCCGTCTAGAAAAATGGCTAAGCCCAGACAATTTCGACAAAAAGGGCCAGCAAATAAAAGCCTTATCTGATTTTTAAAATAAAAAGAAACAATCCTTGCCCTAGAGTTAGCTAAGAAGAATTTCAAACTCGCGGCAAGAATCAAAAAATACTCTTTGGAAATGAAATTCAAACTGTTGCTTAGTTTGAGCTTAGATTTTCATTGAGAAACAAGAAAAATCTCCCAAGAATGGAGGAAGATTGTGAGTCAAGGAAAGATTATCAAAGTTTCTGGTCCTCTGGTGCTGGCATCAGGGATGCAGGAAGCGAATATTCAGGATATCTGCCGGGTTGGCGATTTGGGGCTGATCGGTGAAATTATCGAAATGCGGCGGGACCAAGCTTCTATTCAGGTTTATGAAGAAACTTCTGGCTTGGGTCCGGGAGAGCCAGTCATCACGACTGGAAGTCCTCTGTCCGTTGAACTGGGACCAGGCCTGATTTCCCAGATGTTTGACGGAATTCAGCGGCCTTTGGAGCGTTTCCAAACCATCACGGCGAGCGACTTCCTCGTCCGCGGTGTCCAATTGCCAAATCTAGACCGAGAGACTAAGTGGGATTTTGTTCCAAGTCTGTCTGTCGGAGATGCGGTTGAGGCAGGCGATATTCTGGGAATAGTGCAGGAGACCAATCTGGTGGAGCACCGCATCATGGTGCCGGTCGGTGTCAGTGGACGTTTGACCAATATCTCGGCTGGCAGTTTCACTGTTGAAGAAACTGTTTACAAGATTGAGCAGGCGGACGGGTCTGTCTTTAAAGGGACTCTCATGCAAAAATGGCCGGTCCGTCGTGGGCGTCCTTTTGCTCAGAAGCTGATTCCAGTTGAGCCCTTGGTGACAGGTCAGCGGGTCATTGATACCTTCTTCCCAGTGACCAAGGGCGGAGCAGCAGCCGTACCAGGACCTTTCGGAGCCGGTAAGACTGTTGTTCAGCATCAGGTGGCCAAGTTTGCCAATGTTGACATCGTTATCTATGTCGGCTGCGGTGAGCGTGGCAATGAGATGACCGACGTACTTAATGAATTTCCAGAACTGATTGACCCATCAACTGGCCAGTCCATCATGCAGCGGACGGTGCTGATTGCCAACACCTCCAATATGCCGGTGGCGGCTCGGGAGGCATCAATTTACACAGGGATTACGATCGCAGAATACTTCCGTGACATGGGCTACTCCGTGGCCATCATGGCGGACTCTACCTCTCGCTGGGCAGAAGCCCTGCGGGAAATGTCTGGCCGTCTGGAAGAAATGCCAGGTGACGAAGGTTATCCAGCCTATCTTGGCAGCCGGATTGCTGAGTACTACGAGCGGGCTGGCCGGGTCAAGACGCTCGGTTCGTCTGCGCGAGAAGGATCTATTACTGCTATTGGAGCCGTATCACCTCCGGGTGGCGATATTTCTGAGCCGGTGACGCAAAATACCCTGCGGATTGTCAAGGTCTTCTGGGGATTGGATGCCCAGCTGGCTCAACGCCGGCATTTCCCAGCTATCAACTGGCTGAGCTCTTACTCGCTCTACCTAGACGAAGTGGGAGCCTATATCGACCAGCATGAGAAGATTGCTTGGGCAGAAAAGGTGACCAAGGCCATGAATATCCTGCAAAAGGAAAGCGAACTGCAGGAAATCGTGCGTTTGGTGGGCTTGGATTCCTTGTCTGAAAAGGACCGGCTGACCATGAATGCAGCCAAGATGATTCGTGAGGACTATCTGCAGCAGAATGCCTTTGATGAAGTTGACACCTATACTTCTTTCAAAAAACAGGTGGCTTTATTGAGCAATATCCTAACCTTCGATGCGGAGGCCAATCGTGCCTTGGAGCTGGGGGCTTATTTCCGGGAAATTATGGAAGGAACGGTGGAGCTGCGTGACCGAATTGCCCGCAGCAAGTTTATCCACGAAGACCAGCTGGAAAAAATTCAGGCTCTCAGTCAGACTATCGAGGAAACCCTGCACCAGATTCTTGCCCAAGGAGGACTAGACAATGAGCGTCATTAAAGAATACCGCACCGTCAGTGAAGTTGTCGGCCCTCTGATGATTGTCGACCAAGTCGCTGGTGTGCATTTCAATGAATTGGTAGAAATCCAGCTACATGACGGCAGCAAGCGTCAGGGTCAGGTTCTGGAAGTTCAAGAAGACAAGGCTATGGTTCAGCTTTTTGAGGGATCTAGCGGTATCAATCTGGAAAAAGCCAAGGTTCGCTTTACTGGCCATCCGCTAGAGCTACCAGTGTCAGAAGACATGGTGGGACGGATTTTCAATGGCATGGGCAAGCCAATTGATGGCGGGCCAGATATCTTGCCAGAGAAATATCTGGATATTGACGGTCAAGCCATCAATCCAATAGCTCGCGATTATCCGGATGAGTTTATCCAGACCGGTATCTCGGCCATCGACCACCTCAATACCTTGGTTCGGGGACAAAAACTGCCAGTATTCTCTGGCTCTGGTCTGCCCCACAAGGAATTAGCCGCTCAAATCGCCCGTCAGGCCACAGTGCTTAACTCTGATGAAAACTTCGCCGTGGTCTTTGCTGCCATGGGGATTACCTTTGAAGAAGCTGAGTTCTTCATGAATGACCTCCGGGAGACGGGAGCCATTGACCGCTCGGTGCTCTTTATCAATCTGGCTAATGACCCAGCTATTGAGCGGATTGCGACGCCGCGTATTGCCCTGACAGCAGCTGAGTACCTAGCTTATGAAAAAGACATGCACGTTCTGGTCATCATGACTGACATGACCAACTATTGCGAAGCCCTGCGGGAAGTTTCTGCAGCTCGTCGTGAAGTGCCGGGCCGCCGTGGGTATCCGGGTTACCTCTATACTAACCTGTCCACCCTCTATGAGCGGGCTGGCCGTCTGGTCGGCAAGAAAGGCTCAGTGACTCAGATTCCGATCCTGTCCATGCCAGAGGATGACATTACCCATCCGATTCCAGACTTGACGGGTTATATTACAGAGGGGCAGATTATCCTTTCACGCGACCTTTACAACAGTGGTTATCGTCCGCCCATCAATGTCCTGCCATCTCTGTCCCGTCTCAAGGACAAGGGCTCAGGTGAGGGTAAGACTAGAGGTGACCATGCCGCAACTATGAATCAGCTATTTGCTGCCTATGCGCAAGGCAAGCAGGCCAAGGAGTTAGCTGTCGTTCTGGGAGAATCTGCCCTGTCCGAAACGGACAAGCTCTATGTGCGCTTTACTGACCGTTTCGAGCAGGAATACATCAATCAAGGTTTCCAGAACAACCGAACCATCGAGGAAAGCTTGGATCTGGGCTGGGAACTCCTGTCCATCTTACCTAGAACGGAGCTCAAGCGGATCAAGGACGATATGATTGATCAATACCTGCCGCAAACCAAGGAGGAAGAAAGATGACGCGACTCAATGTCAAGCCGACTCGGATGGAGCTGAATAACTTAAAAGCCCGTCTCAAAACGGCTGTCCGTGGGCATAAATTGCTCAAGGACAAGCGGGATGAGCTGATGCGGCGCTTCATTGAGTCTGTCCGTGAGAACAATCAGCTCCGCCAAAAGGTCGAATCCGCTCTGGTCGGTCACCTGCAGGACTTTGTCATGGCAAAGGCGCTGGAGAGCGACCTCATGGTCGAGGAGATTTTTGCCGTCCCTACGCGGGAGGTCAATCTGCATGTGGAGACTGAGAATATCATGAGTGTGCGCGTGCCCAAGATGCATGCTCATATTGACAATCCGCATAGTGATGACGAGGGAGACGTGGTTTATAGCTATGTGGCGTCTAACAGCCAGATGGATGAAACCATTGAAAGCATGAGCGATCTGCTTCCTGACTTGCTGCGACTGGCTGAGATTGAGAAAAGCTGCCAGCTCATGGCGGATGAAATCGAGAAAACCCGCCGTCGGGTCAACGGGCTAGAGTATGCTACCATCCCTGACCTCAAAGAAACCATCTACTACATCGAAATGAAGCTGGAAGAAGCCGAACGAGCCAGCCTCGTCCGAATGATGAAGGTGAAGTAAGATGCGTAGGCGTTAAAAAACGACTGAAAAATAGGAACTGGACGATGGATTCGATGAATCCAAGTCCAGTTCTCTTTTTTCCGAGTTTTTAGCCGTAGTTCGATTTAGCTGAACTAAGCCAGAGTAAATAGATATATTCACAGCAAAAATAGACGAAGAAGCGATAGCTTCTAGGGATTTTATCTTTTTTGCCAAGAGCTTAGGTCGGGTTCAGTTTAGCCGAATACCAAGAGTTTAAATAAGTCCAAAAGAAACAGAACCTCTCTAAACGGGGTTCTTTTGCTTACTGCCATTTTTTATATGTTACAAAAAAATCTCCATATTACAAAGGGCGGACAGTTTTGTTAAATAGGTCGAAAAAGGCTTTTTTCTTAGAAAAATTATGGTAAGATGGTTTTCGTATCATGAATGATTAGGAAGGTGCATTTTGCATATGAAAATGAATAAGAAATTACTTTTGGCTTCAACTGTTGCTTTGTCAGCATTGCCTTTGTTGACAACGCGAGCTGAGGAGCAGCCACAAAACTGGACTGCTAGAACAGTTGAGCAAATTAAAGCAGATATTACGAGCAATGAAAACCAACAAACATACACTGTTCAATATGGAGACACTTTGGGAAATATCGCTCAAGCGATGAACATTGATCTTGTTGATTTGGCTAAAATCAATCAAATTGCCAATGCAGACTTGATTTTCCCAGGTACTGTTTTGACCATTACAACAAATGGACAAAACGAAATCACCTCTGTAGAAATCAAAAGCTACCAAGCAGGCAATAATGCAGGATTGGTAACGGAAGATTATACAGCTAGCGATATTTTTGGTGCTGAAGAAGCCGCTCCAGCGGCACCGGCTCAAGCAGCAGAAACTCCAGCTCCGGCTGCTGAGGAAGCTGTTGCAGCTCCAGCAGACCAAGCACCAGCGCCTGCTGAAGAAGCTCCTGCCCCAGTAGCAGAAGTTGCAAGTGAAGCAGCCCCAGCTGCGGAAGCAAATGCAGCCGCTCCTGTAGAGGCAGCGCCACAGCCAGTAGTTGCTGCAAGTCCAGCAGCTCCAGCAGAGGCGGCTCCAGAAGCTACTGAATTAGGCCAAGACCAAGTCAGTCAAGCAACTGCCGCTGTTGAGCCAACAACTTACAATGCTCCAGCTGTAACAGATGCTGCTAGCGTGACGACTAACAATCCTGCTAATGAAGGTCTTCAGCCACAGACTGCTGCTCTGAAAGAAGAGATAGCAGCTAAATATGGCATTACAGAATTTAGTCTTTACCGCCCAGGTGATAGCGGAGATCATGGTAAGGGCTTGGCAGCTGACTTTATCGTTGGTGAGAATACTGAATTAGGAAACCAGGTCGCAGCCGATGTTACTTCTAACATGACTGAAAGAGGAATCTCTTACGTTATCTGGCAGCAACAGTTCTATGCACCATTTGAAAGCATTTATGGACCAGCTAACACTTGGAACCAAATGCCAGACCGTGGCAGCGTAACCGAAAACCACTACGACCACGTTCACGTATCTATGAATGAATAAGATGGATACAAGCCCAGAAATGGGCTTTTTCTGATATTCTCTGTGAAAAGGCGAGAATTTTCTGATAAATTTTGGTATAATAAAGCGAACTACAGATAAAGGATGAGAGAGAATGACCTTAGTTTATCAATCAACACGCGACGAAAAGAATAGAGTAACAGCCAGCCAGGCGATTCTACAAGGCTTGGCAACAGATGGCGGGCTCTTTACGCCCATTACCTATCCGCAGGTCGATTTGGACTTTGCCAAGCTCAAAGACGCTTCTTATCAGGAAGTAGCCAAGCTGGTTTTGTCTGCATTTTTGGATGATTTTTCTGAAGCAGAGCTGGACTACTGTATCAACCATGCCTACGACAGCAAGTTTGATGATGCGGCTATTGCTCCCTTGGTCAAGCTGGATGGTCAGTATAATCTAGAACTTTTCCACGGAGCGACTATTGCCTTCAAGGACATGGCTTTGTCCATCCTGCCTCATCTGATGACAACTGCAGCTAAAAAGCACGGCTTGGAAAACAAAATTGTCATTTTGACGGCGACTTCTGGCGACACAGGCAAGGCGGCTATGGCAGGCTTTGCGGATGTTCCAGGAACTGAGATTATCGTCTTTTATCCGAAAGACGGTGTCAGCAAGGTCCAAGAGCTGCAAATGACGACACAGACAGGTGCCAATACGCATGTGGTGGCTATTGATGGCAACTTTGACGATGCCCAGACTAATGTCAAGCACATGTTCAATGACACAGACCTACGAGCTCGTCTCTTGGAGCACAAACTGCAGTTTTCATCAGCTAACTCCATGAATATCGGCCGTTTGGTGCCGCAGATTGTTTACTATGTCTATGCCTATGCTCAGCTAGTGAAGGCGGGAGAAATCACAGCAGGAGACAAGGTCAACTTTACCGTTCCGACAGGGAACTTTGGTAATATCCTGGCGGCCTACTATGCCAAGCAAATCGGTCTGCCAGTTGGCAAGCTAATCTGCGCATCGAATGAGAACAATGTCCTGACCGACTTCTTCAAGACTCAGGTTTATGACAAGAAGCGGAGCTTTAAGGTGACGTCTAGTCCATCCATGGATATTCTGGTTTCCTCTAACTTGGAGCGCTTGATTTTCCATCTGTCTGGTAACAGCGCAGAGAAAACAGCTGCCCTGATGGCGGCTCTGAATGAGCATGGACAGTATGAACTAACGGACTTTGACGCTGGGATTTTAGAGCTCTTTGCGGCTGATTATGCGACAGAAGAAGAAACAGCAACTGAAATCAAGCGGGTCTATCAGGCATCTGACTACATCGAAGATCCTCATACAGCCGTTGCGTCCGCTGTCTATCAAAAATACTTGGCAGAGACAGGTGATCAGCGCAAGACTGTTATCGCGTCTACCGCTAGCCCTTATAAATTCCCAGTCGTGGCTGTTGAGGCTGTGACTGGTCAGTCAGGACTTAGTGACTTCGAGGCTTTGGACCAACTGCACGAACTTTCTGGCGTAGCCTTGCCACCAGCTGTGGACGGCTTAGAAACAGCCCCAGTGCGCCACAAAACGACGGTCGCTGCAGACCAAATGCAGGCAGCAGTTGAGGATTATTTGGGATTATAAAAAACGAAAACATCAGCTTATTCATTGGCTGATGTTTTATAATCTATTTTAACACAATCAACTGCTTGCCAGCTAGGCTGTAACTGTCAGCTAGTGGTGCGATTGGTTTTTGGGCATCAATGGCTGGGTATTGAAGGTGCAGCTTTTGCTTGTTTTTGTTTTCGTAGACAGCCTCTTGGTTGCCAAAGTTGATGACGATTGTCATACTTTCTTTCCTGTCTTGAATTTTGTACTCCAATAAACTGTCTGTCAGCCAGTTGACCTGACAGGCTTGCTTGATAGCGGCGCTGGTTTTTAGATGCAGCAGCGGATGTGCTCTGCGAAAGGCAATCAGCTTTTTAAGAAAAGCAATATCCTCTGTGTAATGCAGGGAGCGCAGCCAGTCTAGTTTATTGATTTCGTCAGGCATATTGTAGGTGTTATCAATCAAATTTTTAGTCCGGAAAAATTCCTGACCGCTGTGGATAAAGGGCACGCCCTGAGCTAGGAGGACGAGATGGAGAGCCAGCCGCGAATTGGCCAGCCGATCCCGCAAGGTGATAGCAGGGTTGACGATATCAAAGTAATCAAAAACCGTTGCATTGTCATGGCACTCGACATAATTAATAGCCTGCTGGGGCGCAGTGAAGTGGGCCTCGCCTTTTAGACCAACATTGGCTGTCAGGACATTTTCAAGCTGACTGGCAGGAGTCTTACTCTCGGTTTGCCGGCCTTGAGCGATGGTCTGCTTGAGACTGTCACGGAAATGGTCGCTGAAGAACCCATAATCTGGCAGCTGGGCAGCATTGTACTGATGAGCCAAACGTTCACTTGCCAGCCCAGTATCCATCTGCCAGCCTTCGCCGTAGAGGTAGATGTTAGGATAGAGCGTCTTGAGTTCGCCAGCTATCTGCTGCATGGTTTGGATATCTAAAATCCCCATCAGATCAAAGCGGAAACCGTCAAAGCCATAGAGGCTGACCCATTGTTTGACCGACTGCTTGATATAGCGGCGGACCATGGCCTTCTCACTGGCTACATCATTGCCGCAGAAGGTTCCGTTAGTCCGGTAGCCCATGTCATTGAGTCGGAAAAAATAGCCAGGAACGATTTTTTCAAAAGCATAGCTGTTGGCATCATAGACATGATTGTAGACCACGTCCATGATGACGCTGATATCAGCATTGTGGAAGGCAGTAATGGCCGCCTGTAGCTCTATGATACGGGCATAGGGGTCTCGTGGGTCGCTGGCAAAACTGCCGTCTGGGACATTGTACTGGACAGGATCGTAGCCCCAGTTGTAGACGAGCTCAGGATGCTTTTCATCAACGCTGCCAAAATCGTAGACAGGCAGAAGCTGCACGTGGCTGATACCTAGCTCTTTCAGATAGTCCAGACCAAACTTCTGACCGTGGACGACTGGAGATTCGCTTAGCGAGGTAAACTTCCCAGGATAGGAGAAACCAGCTTCTTTCTGCATAGAAAAATCGCGGACGCTCATTTCATAAATGACGGCTTCTGTCGGATTCAGCTGTGTTTTTGCTCGTTTGATAGGCTTTTTAATCTTGTCTAGATCGATGACATAGCTGTTTCCCGAATTGACATCTGAGGATAGGGCGTAGGGATCGTGGACTTCAACCCACATGCCATTAATCTTATGGAGATAAGAATAGGAGGCTCCCTCTAAATCTCCTTCGATTCGGGTATGCCAGACTCCCCTATCCAGACGTTTGAGATGGTGAACCTGGTCTTTCAGATGCAGGAGGACTTTTTCGGAAATAGGTGCCCAGAGTCTGAAGTCGGTGGCTTGGGGACTGTACTGAGCTCCTAAATCGTCGCCTGCATAGTCAAAAATCTCATCGAAAATAGGCTTTTTCACGATATGGCGGTACTGCAGGTCGGTATGGTTGCGGTCTTGGTCATAGACCTTGTAGGACTGCGTCAGGTCAATGGGCTCATTAGCCGACACGGTGTAGATAATCCGCTCTTCCTGATTGTTGATGTTTTTGATAGTTAAAGGGCTGGAGCTGTGCTTGTCTTCCAGTGTAAAGTGGATGGAGTAGGCATCAAAGCTCTTTTCCAGTTCGATGGTGATGATGTTTTCGTCATCTAAATAGGCTTGAAAAATACGAAAGGCCATGTTTTTCCTCTTTCTTTGTCAGTTTCTCTTCGGGTAATTGTTTTGAGTTTAGGGCTCTGCCCTGGTTGGGACAAGGCCGATATGTGAATCGTTGATGAATGAGCAAAAACACTCGGATTAGCGAGTGCTGATGCTATGCGGAATCAGCTGGCGATAGCAGATTTGCTTGTCTTCTTTATTGTCCTTGATGATTTGGAAGAGGGTCCGGAAAGACTCTTTCCCAAGCTCGAGGGCATTGATATCAATATAGGCATCCACATCGATGCGCGGTTTGATAGAGTCAAAGGTGATAATGGGAATCTGGTAGTCCTGATCTTTGAGATAGTGCAGGGCTCCTTCTGCTACCAGCGTATCAGATGTCACAATAGCTTCAATCTCATCCAGCGGTAACTCCTCCATAATCTTGTAACTGTTGTCTTCCAGAAGGAAACCGAAAGCAAATTTGATAATGCGATCATCCAAAGGCCGGTCTGCTTCATTCAGAGCTTGCTTGTAGCCTGTGTAACGATCTTGAGAAACGACCAACTCCTTATTCCCGGCCAGAAAGGCGATTTTTCGATAGCCCTTGTCAAGGAAGTATCTGGTCGCGTCGTAGCCAGCCTTGATATTGTCATTGTCCACCAGAGAGATGAAAGGTGAGACAGCTTTCCCAAGGATAAGGAAGGGGAAGTTGTTTCTGACTGCAAAGTCGACCAAAGGATCGTCCTGCTTAGAATAAAGGAAGATCAGTCCGTCTACTCGCTTTCCTAAAATCATCTGCTTCATATTTTCCAAGCGGTGCTCTTCATCTTGCCCAGTGCTGATCTGGATGGCATAGTCATAGTCAGAAGCAATCTGAGAAATCCCCCGCAATACAGTTGGGAAAAAAGGGTTTTGATAGAAGAAATCTGAGTCGTCCGGCAGGACCAAGCCGATGACTTGGCTGGACTGGCTGACCAGACTTCTGGCATTGAGGTTGGGATGATAGTCCAGCTCCTTCATAGCAGCACGGACCCGTTTTTTGGTTTCTTCACTGATGGTTGATTTGTTTTGTACGACGCGGGTCACGGTAGAGGGCGACACGCCTGCTAGTTTTGCGACTTCTTTGATAGTAACTCGCATAAAAACCTCCTAAAGGCCTGCATTTGCTGGAAATCCTTTCTATAATATCAACTATTTTAAATCTACTAGTAGAAGCACTTGCTTTCTAAGAGTCATGCAAACCTCTGCCCAAAATGGTTCTTATAACCAGTGATTTTGCTTAACTATGATGGTCGAAAAAACAAGTATAAAGCAGTTTCTCAGTAAACGCAAACGTTTTCTGTTTGTAAGAACATTTTAACACAAAAAGAGAACGCTTGCAAGAAGAGAAAAACGGTAAATAATTGGGGCTGTAAGAGAGTCCTAAAAGAGCATTATATCCATTAACCAATAAATTGAAAAAAATCTCAAAAACCCCTTGCACTAAAAAAAAAAATAGGTTATAATCAAGTCGACGCAAACGTTTGCATTAAGTAAAAATGAAAAGGCGTAGAGGAAAAAATAACGAGGTGACAAAATGAAAAAACGTCAAAGCGGCGTGCTCATGCACATTTCATCCCTTCCGGGCAAGTACGGTATCGGATCTTTTGGCCAAAGTGCTTATGATTTTGTAGACTTCTTGGTTCGCACCAAGCAGCGCTATTGGCAGATTTTGCCACTGGGAACGACCAGTTATGGGGATTCTCCTTATCAGTCTTTCTCTGCTTTTGCGGGAAATACCTACTTTATCGATTTTGATATTCTGATAGAAGAAGGTTTGTTAACCGAGGCAGATGTCAAGGGAGCTGATTTTGGAGATGATCCTAGAAAAGTGGATTATGCAAAGATTTTCGATGCTCGCCGTCCAATCATGGAAAAAGCGGTAGCTCGCTTCTTAAAAGCAGATGATCTATCTGACTATGAGAGCTTTGTAGAGCAAAATGCAGTTTGGTTGGAAGTTTTCGCTGAATACATGGCTATCAAAGAGCATTTTGATAATCTAGCTTGGACAGAGTGGCCGGATGAAGCCATCCGCCGCCGTGATGCTGCTAGTCTCGCTTCTTATCGTGAGAAGCTGGCTGACAAGCTGACCTACCATCGTGTGACCCAGTATCTCTTCTTTAAGCAGTGGTTAAGATTAAAAGCCTATGCGAATGAACATCACATCGAGATTGTCGGAGATATGCCAATCTATGTGGCAGCTGACAGTGCTGATGTCTGGGCACAGCCGCACTTCTTTAAGACGGACGCTGTTGGCAAGCCGACCTGTGTGGCAGGCTGCCCGCCAGATGAATTTTCAGAAACTGGCCAGCTTTGGGGCAATCCTATCTATGACTGGGAAGCGATGGATAAAGATGGCTATGCTTGGTGGATTGAGCGCCTGCGCGAAAGCTTCAAGATTTACGACATTGTCCGTATCGACCACTTCCGCGGCTTTGAGTCTTACTGGGAAGTGCCTGCTGACTCAGATACATCTGCTACTGGTAAATGGGTTAAAGGCCCAGACTACAAGCTCTTTGCTGCAGTCAAGGAAGCCTTGGGTGATTTGAATATCATCGCAGAAGATCTAGGCTTTATGACGGATGAAGTGATTGAACTGCGTGAGCGTACTGGTTTCCCAGGAATGAAGATCTTGCAATTTGCCTTCAATCCTGATGATGAAAGTATCGACAGTCCGCATCTAGCGCCAAACAACTCAGTCATGTATACAGGAACCCATGATAACAATACTGTTCTGGGCTGGTACAAGGATGAGATTGACGACGCTACTCGCCAGTACATGGCACAGTACACCAACCGTAAGGAGTACGAAACAGTACCTCATGCAATGCTGCGCACAATCTTTGCTTCAGTCAGCTTTATGGCCATTGCGACCATGCAAGACCTACTGGAATTAGACAGTGCAGCACGGATGAACTATCCATCCACAATTGGTGGTAACTGGACTTGGCGGATGACAGCTGAAGAGCTGAATCCAATTGTCGAAGGTGAGCTTTACAGCTTGACCAAGACTTACCGTCGTATGAATACCGATTTAATTAACAAATAAAGAATAGTTAACTAGACTTGAAAGGAGTAATCATGTCAAACTTACAAACTTATATCAAAAATACTTATTCAAAAAATCTTGCTGATTGCAGCAACGAAGAACTCTACCTGGCTCTTTTGAACTACACTAAATTAGCCAGCGCTCAAAAGCCAGTCAATACTGGTAAGAAAAAACTCTACTATATCTCAGCTGAGTTCCTGATCGGTAAACTCTTGTCTAACAACTTGATCAACCTTGGGCTTTACGATGATGTGAAGCAAGAGTTGGCAGATGCTGGTAAAGACTTGATCGAGGTAGAAGAAGTTGAGTTGGAGCCGTCTCTGGGTAACGGAGGCTTGGGCCGTCTGGCTGCCTGCTTCTTGGACTCTATTGCGACACTTGGTCTCAATGGTGATGGTGTAGGACTGAACTACCACTTTGGTCTTTTCCAACAGGTTTTGAAAAACAACGAACAGACAACGATTCCTAACTTCTGGCTGACTGAGCAAAACTGGTTGGTTCGCTCTAGCCGCAGCTACCAAGTGCCTTTTGCTCACTTCACCCTGACATCTACTCTTTATGATATTGATGTGCCAGGTTATAAGACAGAAACTAAGAACCGTCTTCGTCTCTTTGATTTGGACTCAGTGGATGCAGATATCATCACAGATGGTATTGACTTTGATAAGACAGATATCGCTCGCAACTTGACCCTCTTCCTCTATCCAGATGATAGTGACAAGCAAGGGGAATTGCTCCGTATCTTCCAGCAGTACTTCATGGTTTCAAATGGTGCTCAGCTGATTATTGACGAAGCCATTGAAAAAGGTAGCAACCTGCACGACTTGGCAGACTATGCTGTCATCCAAATCAATGATACCCACCCATCTCTGGTTATCCCAGAAATGATTCGTCTCTTGACAGAGCGTGGTTTGGATCTGGATGAAGCAATTGCCATCGTACAGAAGATGACTGCTTATACGAACCACACAATTTTGGCAGAAGCTCTTGAAAAATGGCCTTTGGAATTCTTGAAAGAAGTAGTGCCGCACCTGGTGCCTATCATCAAAGAGCTTGACAAGCGCGTTAAAGCTAAATACACAGATCCAGCAGTGCAAATCATTGATGAAGACGATCGTGTGCACATGGCTCACATGGATATCCACTACGGATACAGTGTTAATGGGGTTGCTGCTCTGCATACAGAAATCCTGAAAAACTCTGAGCTTAAAGCCTTCTACGATATCTACCCTGAAAAATTCAATAACAAGACCAACGGTATTACTTTCCGTCGTTGGCTCATGCATGCCAACCCACGTCTGTCTCATTATCTGGATGAGTTGCTGGGCCGCGACTGGCACCATGATGCAACTAAGCTCGAAGGCTTGTTGGAATTCACTGGCACTGCAAATGTTAAAGAAAAATTGGAAGGCATCAAGGCTCACAACAAGCGTAAATTGGCTCGTCACTTGAAGGAAGCCCAAGGTGTGGAAATCAATCCAGACTCTATCTTTGATATCCAAATCAAGCGTCTGCATGAGTACAAACGCCAACAAATGAACGCTTTGTACGTTATCCACAAGTATCTGGACATCAAGGCTGGTAACATCCCTGCTCGTCCAATCACTGTCTTCTTCGGTGGTAAGGCTGCTCCTGCTTACACGATTGCTCAGGACATCATCCACCTCATCCTTTGCTTGTCAGAAGTGATTGCTAATGACCCTCAAGTAGCTCCACACCTGCAAGTAGTTATGGTAGAAAACTACAATGTTACAGCATCTAGCTTCTTGATTGCAGCTGGTGACATTTCTGAGCAGATTTCCCTGGCTTCTAAGGAAGCATCTGGTACTGGTAACATGAAGTTCATGCTTAACGGTGCTTTGACTCTTGGTACAATGGACGGAGCAAACGTTGAGATTGCAGAGCTAGTCGGCGAAGACAACATCTACATCTTCGGTGAAGATTCTGAGACTGTTATTGACCTCTACGCAAAATCTGCTTACAAGTCTAGTGAGTACTATGCACGTGAAGCTATCAAGCCATTGGTTGACTTTATCGTCAGCGATGAAGTATTGGCAGTTGGTAAAGCTGAACGCTTGGAACGTCTTTACAATGAACTGATCAGCAAGGACTGGTTCATGACCCTGCTGGATCTGGAAGACTATATCCAAGTGAAAGAGCGCATGCTGGCGGACTACGAAGACCGCGATGCATGGATGGACAAAGTCATCGTCAATATCGCCAAAGCTGGCTTCTTCTCATCTGACCGTACTATCGCTCAATACGAAGAAGAAGTATGGCACTTGAACAGCTAATATTCTTTAAATAAAAAAAGCCGAGACAGCAGTGTTTCGGCTTTGATTTTTTAGTCGAAGAAATAAATAAGGATTTAGCTATTGTTTGGGCTTCTGAAAAGGTGAAAGCCTCTTGGCCTTGTCAGCTTTTTCTTTTCGGTGTATAATAAGTGAAAATATTTCTTTACAGGAGGCGTTCATGAAAAAGAAACCAATTTATCTTTATGTTTTGCTGGGCTTGTCAACCGTAGGAACCTTGTGGGGACTTTTTGGCAAGTTCACTTCTTCTGATGCTGGAGTGAAAAGCATTCTTAAGCAGATAGAAGAACCAGCAAAATCCCAGTATGCAACTTATTTTAGCAAGAGTGCAGAAGTGGCGAATTCGCTAGCCAATAATTTCTTTTTTTACGGGCACATCGTTCTCTTAATAGTGGCTCTTTTCTTCCTTTTTAGGAAAGATATATTTAAGGCCAATCTTATCTACATTGCCGATGTTCTTGTGGGCTTGATTTCGACAGCCTATGCTTATGTAGTATCAAAGGGAATTATAGCTTCTTCTTTTTCAGACTCAACTCTTCTTTCGGCACAGATGACGGGGCTGAATTTCTCCATCCTCCTTTCAGTAGTCATTAGTCTAATCTTCCTTTCTATCGTCATCTTTAAGCTCATTCAGCAGCAGAAAGAAGCTGAAAAAGCGGAACTAGCTGCAAACGAATAAGATTTGACAAATAACAGATAAGTGCTTACAATTTTAAGAAACCATATCTGTTATTTTTTAGAATGGAGAATACAATGACAAAGGTTTCCTTGGTTTACATCAGCTTGAGCGGCAATACAGAGAGTTTCGTCCGTAGGCTGACAGACTATTTGCTGGAGCAGCATCCAAGCCTAGAGGTAGAGAAGATTCATATCAAAGACCTGGTAAAGGAAGGGCAGCCCTTTTTTGAAATGGGCAATCCTTTTATCGCTTTTCTGCCGACTTATCTGGAGGGCGGCAATGGTGTGGACAATGGCGATGTAGAAATTCTGACAACCGATGTGGGGGACTTTATCGCCTATGGTCAGAATGCCAGCAAGTGTCTGGGCGTCATTGGCAGCGGCAATCGTAACTTTAACAACCAATACTGTCTGACCGCTAAACAATATTCAGAGCGCTTCGGATTTCCGGTTTTGGCTGATTTTGAAATGCGTGGCATGTTGGGAGACATTAAGAAGGTAGCAGGCATTATTGAAGAACTTTATCATATTGAAAAAAACGAAAACCAGTGAGGTTTTCGTTTTTTGGGCTCTATAATTGTGGAAAAAAGTCTCGTAAGACTTATAATGCAAAGTAGCAAAACCATCGGTTAGAAAGAATATTATGGAATAGTTACATTTAATCGCAAACTTACTGGGAATAAAGGACCGAAACATTACTATTTTGGATTATGTGGATACTGAAACGTCTAAAGAAATCATCGCTTGGATTAACTTTCCCATCATTAATACGAGATGAATTATCTCTTATCTCTGTACTGATATTATAAACTGTCTTTTTAAACTTTTCTGCCAAATCATTCAAAAAAGTATTATATTTGCTGACTGTTTCACCTAAAATGGTACCTGTATAACGAATAAGAGCCGTACAATCATTTAATTTTGTACCAGTATCATCAATAATAGCTTCATTCGCATGAATATCACTAACTTCGTTTGATATACTTGTTACAGTTCCATTCAGCTGATCCGGTTTTATATTAATTGTCATTTTTCCCTCCTTTATTCATCTGGATGCGCTTGTTTCCAAGTCTGATATTCCGCATAGTTGTGAATGGCATAATCTGTCCTATGCCCCTTCTCACTTGCATAAACTGTTAAATCTTCTCCGCCGGCAGGTGCAAACCAGTGAAGAGAGGTGTTAAACCACTCTTCCACGCTGACCGACTCTGGCCGAGGATAAATAGCATAGTCATCTATATAAATTTTATTCCATAGAGTTGGCTCTTCCACAAAAAGATTCAAATTCCTAGCTGCATTACTATCTCCACCGTCATCACCGCTAAATACGATATCCGAACTACCATATAAATTATAACTTTGTAGTATGTGAAATAAGCTAGTATTCGTCATGGGGGCTTTGTAATAATAATGATAATATTCCCATCCTGAAGCTTCAGGTCTAGAATCTGATGTTTCATAAAAGTTTTTCAAAGGAAGAGGGAGGTCTTCTATACGCCCTGTAGCCAAGTTCAAACCTACATACTCATCCACTTCCTTCTTTTCATCATCAGAGGTCAAAATCAGAACAGCCCAATCCCTTCCCTCATAAGTTACAGCATCAATTAGCATCTTTACTAATTTTGAACCTTTTTTATACTTATCTATCGCCTCGTAAAGATCATATTCTCGGCGTTTAAAGTTTTGATTAAGGTCCAAAGATACTAACTTTGCTTCATATCCTCGTTTTTTTCTTGGCGGAATATCCTCTCTTTTATATGTGGTGATTTTTGTATCCACCATATAATTCTGATTTACTTTAACTCCTATAGGCGCAACTACAAATTGCCCTTTATCACCAATCAAAATCGGAGAACTATCTTTCAGACGATCCCAACGTGTTGAGAACTGCCTGTAGTATGCCTCTTCTTTAGCTTTAGCTTCCTTTTTCTGATGGTTCTGATAAGCCTGATAGCCCCAAAAAGAGAGTAGAACACTAATCGATAGGATTAAAATCCAGATGTATCTTTTGACAAACCTATTCTTGTTTTTCATTTGTATACTTCCTTATTGCTTTGAATATTAAAAAGGGGAGGACTAAGAAGTCCTCTCCAGGATATGACTTTTTGGCAACCCACTACAGTTGACAAAGAGACTTTTTGATATTCTAAATCAAGCTTACATCTTTTCTGGCGCTTCTACTCCCAGCAGACGCAGAGCTTCTTTGAGGACAACAGCTGTTGAGTAGCTGAGAGCCAGACGGCTGTCGCGCTCAGGGCTTTCATCCAGAATCCGTGTGTGCGCATAGTATTTGTTAAAGGCTTGGGCCAGGCTGATAGCATATTTGGCAATCAGTGATGGCTCATAGTTATCAGCAGCACGCTTGACAACACGACCGAAGTCTTGGAGCAGCTTGATAATTTCCCAGCTTTCTGGATCGTTCAGGCTGTATGTAGCCTCTGCATCTGGCTGGAAGTTCGCCTTGCGCAGGATAGACTGGATACGAGCATAGGCATACTGGATGTAAGGGCCTGTTTCTCCCTCGAAGGAAACCATAGCTTCCAGATCAAAGTCGTAACCATTGCGGCGGTCAGTTTTGAGGTCGTAGAACTTAACCGCTCCGACTCCAACTGCGCGAGCAACAGCTTCCTTGTTTTCCAAATCTGGGTTTTTAGCTTCGATCTGACTCTTAGCCCGGCTGATAGCTTCCAGCAGAGTTGGTTCGAGAAGGATGATATTTCCTTTACGTGTAGACAATTTTTGACGGTTCTTAGTCACCAGTCCGAAGTCAACGTGAATCATGTCATCGCTCCAGTCAAAGCCCATCTTTTTCAGAACGGCCTTGAGCTGTCTGAAGTGGTTGGCCTGCTCTTGACCTACAACATAGACATTTTTGACAAAGTTGTAAGTGCGAGCCCGGTAGATGGCTGTTGCGATATCACGTGTAATGTAGAGGGTAGCACCGTCTGATTTTTTAATCATAGCAGGCGGAAGGTTGAAGTCTTCCAAGTCTACAATGCTAGCTCCTTTGGATTCCTGCAGGAGACCCTTGTCTTCAAGGATTTGAATCCCTTCGTCCATCTTGTCGTTGTAGAAGGCTTCGCCGTTTAGACTGTCAAATTCGACACCTAGGAGTTCGTAGATACGGTTGAATTCTGTCAGACTTTCATCGCGGAACCATTGCCAGAGCTCAGTTGCTTCTGGGTCACCGTCTTCCAGCTTCTTGAACCAAAGGCGGCCTTCTTCATCCAGAGATGGGTCGTTTTCAATCTCGGCATTGATACGCACGTAGAGTTTGAGGAGCTCGTCAATAGGGTTAGCTTCAACAGCTTCCTGGCTTCCCCACTTCTTATAAGCTACCATAAGGAGGCCGAACTGTTTGCCCCAGTCTCCCAAGTGGTTGACTTTAATGGTGTTGTAGCCAATCTTGCGGAAGATGTTGGAAAGAGCGTCACCGATAACAGTAGAGCGCAAGTGGCCGACTGAGAAAGGCTTGGCAATGTTTGGGCTGGATAGGTCAATGGTAACATTTTTTCCATTTCCTTCGTTCTGCTGGCCGTAGTCAGCTCCGTCTTTGATGACTTCTTTGATAATTTGGCCAGAAATTTCAGCCTTGCTGAGGAAAAAGTTGACATAAGGACCAGTCGCAACGACTTTGTCAAAATGCGCTGTATCAATCTTTTCAGCGATATCAGCAGCGATGATTTGAGGAGCTTTGCGCTCAGTCTTTGCCAGAGAAAAGGCTGGGAAGGCGATATCGCCAAGTTCAGAGCTCTTTGGCTGCTCCAATAAATTTAAAATAGCGTCTTGATCAAGGCTGTCAATAACCTTGGCCAATTCGCCGGCAATCAACTGTTTGTTATCCATATTTGCTCCTTTGTGTCTTTTGTTATTATTTTATCACATTTTTCAAGGAATCTTCAATTTTTTTGGGAATAATTTTTGGGCTAATAGGAATTTTTCTGATATAATAAGAGGGATAAGAACCTGTATTTATAGATGGACTTTTCATCTAAATGCTTCCTTCTCTGTTACTCTTCGTTAAAGTTTTTTGTTTATTCTCAGTATTCCTGCAAATCTTTGCCTAGATTGATGGAGAAGCAGTCTTTCATCGGATGAAGTGCCCTTCATGAATGCAGCTTCTAAATATTCAATAATGAGGTAAAAATGAGAAAGAATGACCGTCATCAGTTAGTCAAAACGATGATTAAGGAAGAAAAGCTAGGAACGCAAAAGGAGATTCAGGATCGTCTGGAAGCGCAAGGGATTTATGTAACGCAGACTACCCTGTCGCGTGACCTCCGTGAAATCGGCCTGACCAAGGTTAAGAAGAAGGGGCTGACTTATTATGTTTTGGCGCATGAGACTGAAGAGATTGATTTTATAGAGTTTTTAGCCAAGCATGTGGAGAGTGTAGCCAGGGCAGAGTTTAGTCTGGTTCTTCGTACGGGCCTGGGAGAGGCAACAGTGCTGGCCAATGTCGTGGATAGCTCGTTTGATAGCCGTATTCTGGGAACCGTTGCGGGTGCCAATACTCTTTTAGTGGTTTGCCGGGATCAGGCAGCTGCTCAGGAGATTGAAGAGCAAATACAGGAAGTGATGTAAGAGTCACAGTTTTTTCAGGAAAAATGGAGAGGTTTGAGACAGAAGTCCTGACCTCGTTTGTTTTTAGAAAGGATAGAGATGGCAGTAGAAAAGTTATCGCCAGGCATGCAGCAGTATTTGGATATCAAAAAGGACTATCCAGATGCTTTCTTGCTCTTTCGGATGGGGGATTTCTATGAGTTGTTTTATGATGATGCGGTCAATGCCGCCCAGATTTTAGAGATTTCTCTCACTAGTCGAAATAAAAATGCAGAAAATCCGATTCCCATGGCTGGAGTTCCCTATCATTCGGCTCAGCAGTATATTGATGTTTTGGTCGAATCAGGCTATAAGGTAGCGATTGCGGAGCAGATGGAAGATCCAAAGGAAGCCAAGGGCGTTGTTAAGCGGGAGGTCGTTCAGGTTATCACGCCGGGGACGGTGGTGGACTCCAGTAAGCCGGACTCTGCTAATAATTTTCTGGTGGCTCTGGATTACTCGGATAGTCTCTATGGTCTGGCTTATATGGACTTGGTGACCGGTGAATTTCAGGTGACTAGTTTAGAGGACTTTGTCTTGGTCTGTGGGGAAATCCGCAATTTGAAAGCTAGGGAAGTGGTGCTGGGCTATACCTTGCCAGAAGCTGAGGAGCAGGTCTTGGCTGGGCAGATGAACCTCTTATTGTCCTATGTACAGACAGCTTTGGACGATGTCCAGCTGCTAGGCGAGGAGTTGTCTCCGATGGAACGTCAGGCAGCGGGGAAATTGCTTGAGTATGTGCACCGGACTCAGATGAGGGAGCTCAGCCATTTGAAGAAGGCTCAGCATTATGAAATCAAGGACTTTCTGCAAATGGACTATGCTACCAAGGCGAGTCTGGATTTGACAGAAAATGCTCGCTCAGGCAAGAAGCACGGCAGTCTTTATTGGCTGATGGATGAGACCAAGACGGCCATGGGCGGCCGTATGCTGCGCTCTTGGATTCAGCGTCCGCTGATTGATGAAGCGCGAATCATCCAGCGGCAGAATGTCGTTGAGGTTTTTCTGGATCATTTCTTTGAGCGGAGTGATTTGACGGAGAGCCTCAAGGGAGTCTATGATATCGAGCGGCTGGCTAGTCGGGTATCTTTTGGCAAGACCAATCCCAAGGATCTGCTGCAGTTGGCAGCTACATTGGGCAATGTGCCTCAGATTAAGGCTATCTTGCAAGGAATCGGCAGCCCGCATCTAGCTCGTTTGATTGAGGGCTTGGATCCTATTCCAGAGTTGGCGGGCTTGATTAGCTCAGCTATTTCGCCGGATGCACCCCATATCATCACCGAGGGCAATATTATTCGGACTGGTTTTGATGAGACCTTGGATCAGTATCGGCTTGTGCTGAGGGAGGGAACCGGATGGATTGCGGAGCTGGAAGTCAAAGAACGTGCTAATAGCGGCATCAGCAATCTGAAGATTGATTACAATAAAAAAGATGGTTACTATTTCCACGTGACCAATTCTCAGCTGGCTCATGTGCCTAGTCATTTCTTCCGCAAGGCGACCCTGAAAAATTCGGAGCGTTTCGGAACGGAGGAGCTGGCCCGGATTGAGGGAGAGATGTTGGAGGCGCGTGAAAAATCTGCTAATTTGGAATACGAGATTTTCATGCGGATTCGCGAGGAAGCTGGCAAATACATCCAGCGCTTGCAGGCTTTGGCACAAACGCTGGCAACTGTAGATGTCCTGCAGAGCTTTGCTGCGGTAGCAGAGCAACTACATTTGGTGCGCCCCGTCTTTACTGCAGAGCGCTGTCTGCAGATTGAAAAAGGTCGGCATGCTGTTGTGGAAAAGGTCATGGGTGCCCAAAGCTACATTCCAAATAGTATTCTGCTAGACCAGGAAACGGACATCCAGCTGATTACCGGGCCTAATATGAGCGGGAAATCAACTTATATGCGCCAGCTGGCTATCATCGTTATTATGGCACAGATGGGCTCTTATGTGCCCGCTCAGTCTGCCAGTCTGCCAATATTTGATGCGATTTTCACTCGCATCGGTGCGGCGGATGATCTGGTGTCCGGCCAGTCCACCTTTATGGTGGAGATGATGGAGGCCAATCGGGCCATTCGGCAGGCCAGCGAGCGTTCGCTCATCCTCTTTGATGAGTTGGGCCGTGGGACGGCTACTTACGATGGGATGGCGCTGGCTCAGGCTATTATTGAGCATATTCATCATTATACTGGAGCCAAGACCCTCTTTGCCACCCACTATCATGAGCTGACAGCTTTAGAGAATAGCTTGGAGCATTTGGAAAATGTCCATGTGGCAACCTTGGAAAAGGATGGACAGGTGACTTTCCTGCATAAGATTGAGCCAGGTCCGGCTGACAAGTCCTACGGAATCCATGTGGCGAAAATTGCCGGACTTCCTGAGAAATTACTGGAGCGGGCGGATAGCATTTTGAGTCATTTGGAGAGTCAGGATACAGGACTAGGCTCAGAGCTTCCTACTGCATCCAGACCGAAGCAGTCGCAAGTGGCGGAGCAGATATCTCTTTTTGCAGAAGGGCCGGAAAATCCGGTCCTGACTGAACTACGAGACCTGGACATCTACAATATGACTCCCCTGGAAGTCATGGCGGTGGTAGCCGAGCTCAAGAAGAAGTTGTAAAAACCAAGAACAGACTTGTGAAATTAACAAGTCTGCTCTTTTTATTTCTCACGATTTTCTAGACAAACCGCTATTGATTTTTTGAATGTTGCGGTAAGTGCGGTAGTAGATGGCACCTGAAATGATTAGATAGATGAGGGTGAATTCCCCGACGGCAGTTAGTGTCAGGCTAAGTATTTTTTCTCTTGGGAAAAATCCAGCTAGATTAGCCAAAAGTGCAAAGGTTAGAATCATCACGCCAAAGTGGCTGACGACGGAGCGCAGGATGCTCCAGTCTCTTTGGAAGAAGCTTCCGCTCCATCTGAAAATAGCTCCCATGATAAACCAGATAAGCATGCAGTAGAGCATGATGAGGGAAACATGGACATGCTGGCTCAAAAAGAAGTGGCCAATAGGCGAGCGAGGATGAAGCGGTAGATAAGCTGGATTGTAAAAATAAGAAACAATCATGGAGAAGAAGAGACCGATGAAAATCCCTCCAATTCCTCCGAAAAAGAGTTCTTTAAGACGAGTTTTCATAATTGCAACCTTTCTTTAATGGATTTTAGATAACGGCGGGACGAGTATGTCTGATCGCCGTTTTTCAGAAATATCTGAATCAGACCATTTGGAGTCAGCTTGAGGTGGCTGATTTGTCGGCTGTTGATAATCTCCGACTGAGAAATCTGCAGGAAATATTCCGGTAGGACCTGCAGCAATTGATAAAGAGCTTGTTGAGCTCGATAGCTGTCTTTTGCTGTTCGAACCTGAATCTGGCGGTTTTCTGTATAGATTCGGTGGATTTCCTTAGCATCCAGCAGATAGATTTCGTCCTCTTTCTTGACATGAATCTTGTCTTTTTTGCCTAGATGTTGAGCAA
Organism: uncultured Streptococcus sp.; assembly: GCF_963456385.1. Lineage (GTDB taxonomy): Bacteria > Bacillota > Bacilli > Lactobacillales > Streptococcaceae > Streptococcus. The sequence goes on from NZ_CAUOLF010000011.1 coordinate 63,495, forward strand.
AGTGGACCAATTCCTGAATACTTTCTGTCATGAGGCGAGCCTCAATGCTGACGGAGTCTTCGGTAACTTGAGAATCAATTCTTAGCTTAACTTTCATAACTTCCTCCTTTCACCTTTATTAAACCGCAACATGGCAGAGAAAACAAGCCCTTTTGCCTATGTGGCAGCTATTTGTGTCTATCTGGTTTGGCTTGTGAGCAGAATGGTCGAGAAAGGCTGCCTTCTGATAGAAAGAGCCCAATGTGTTATAATAGATAGCAGAACAAATACGGAGAAAAAGATGTCAAAAATTATCGAACTTCCAGAAATTCTAGCCAATCAGATTGCGGCCGGTGAAGTCATTGAGCGGCCTAGCAGCGTGGTCAAGGAGCTAGTGGAAAATTCAATTGATGCGGGTGCAAGCCAGATTACCATCGAAATCGAGGAGGCCGGACTCAAGAGCATTCAGGTAACGGATAATGGCGAAGGCATAGACCACGAAGATGTTCCTCTGGCCCTTCGACGCCATGCTACCAGTAAAATCAAGAAGCAGGCGGATCTCTTTCGGATTCGGACATTGGGTTTCCGTGGTGAGGCCATTCCTTCCATTGCTTCTGTCTCGCGTTTTACTATTGAGACAGCGACGGAAGCCGGCCAGCACGGGACTCTGCTGGTTGCCCAGGGTGGCGAGATTGAAGAGCATGAGCCTACCAGCAGTCCGGTGGGAACGAAAATCAAGATAGAAGATCTCTTCTTTAATACTCCAGCCCGGCTCAAGTATATGAAGAGCCAGCAGGCTGAGCTGTCCCATATCGTTGATGTGATTAATCGGCTCAGTCTGGCCCATCCGGAAGTGGCTTTCACCCTTATCAGCGACGGCCGAGAAATGACACGGACTGCCGGCAGCGGCAATCTGCGTCAGGCTATTGCAGGAATCTATGGCCTGGCAACAGCCAAGAAAATGGTGGAAATCTCTGCTTCAGATCTGGACTTTGAAGTGAGTGGTTATGTCAGTCTGCCTGAGTTGACTCGTGCGAATCGGAATTATATTACGATTCTCATCAATGGCCGCTATATCAAGAATTTCCTGCTCAATCGTGCTATTTTGGATGGCTACGGCAGCAAGCTGATGGTAGGTCGCTTTCCACTCGCGGTCATCAATATTCAGATTGACCCCTATCTGGCCGATGTCAATGTCCATCCGACCAAGCAAGAGGTGCGAATTTCTAAAGAGCGGGAACTCATGGCCTTGATTTCGCAAGCAATTTCGACCAGTCTCAAGGAGCAAGACCTTATCCCGGATGCTTTGGAAAATCTAGCCAAATCAACTGTTAAGCGTGCGACTAAGCCTGAACAGACCAGTCTCCCGCTGAAAGAAAATCGCCTCTACTACGATAAGGAGCAGAATGACTTTTTCCTCAAGCCGCAGGTGGCCGAGCAGCAGTTATCCTTTGAAGAAACAGCAGATCCTGTTCAGGCAAATACTGACGAAAAAGCAGAACCGCCACAATCAACTTCGGTCAAATTTGCAGAGAGAAGGCCAGTTAGTTATGACCAGCTAGACCATCCAGAGCTAGACCAGGCCAGTCTGGAGCGAGCTGTGGATAAGTTGGAGCAGGAAGAGAAATCAAGCTTCCCAGAGTTAGAATATTTCGGCCAGATGCATGGTACCTATCTCTTTGCTCAGGGCAAGGGCGGTCTTTACATTATTGACCAGCATGCTGCCCAAGAGCGGGTCAAGTATGAGTATTATCGAGAGAAGATAGGGGATGTGGACAATAGCCAGCAACAGCTCTTGGTGCCCTATATCTTTGAATTTCCAGCAGACGATATGCTGCGAATCAAGCAGCGGATGGAGCTGTTAGAAGATGCTGGCATCTTTTTAGAGGAGTACGGAGCCAATCAGTTTATCCTCCGTGAGCATCCCATTTGGTTCAAGGAAGAGGAGATTGAAGCAGGTATCTATGAGATGTGTGATATGCTTCTCCTGACCAAGGAAGTTTCTATCAAGAAATATCGAGCAGAGCTGGCCATTATGATGAGCTGCAAACGCTCCATCAAGGCCAATCACAGTCTGGATGACTACTCTGCGCGTGACTTGCTCTTTCAGCTGTCCCAGTGTGACAATCCTTACAACTGCCCACACGGCCGACCGGTCTTAGTCAATTTTACCAAGTCGGATATGGAAAAAATGTTTCGCCGCATTCAGGAAAATCATACTAGCCTGCGGGAGTTGGGGAAATACTAAACTCTATAGAAGATCAAACAGCCCTAGTCATAGAACTAGAGCTGTTTTGAATTTTTGAGCTGAACTTGCGTTCCAGCAAGCAAATCAGCTGGATGGCGTTTGTCCTTGCGAAGTAGTCCCATCAGCAGAAAGATCAAGAAGAGAATACCTGCTGAAGTTGACAAGATAATTGACAGGGTATCTGCTTGATAAGCATTACGGATAGCTCCCATATGTCCCAGTTGCCAAGGGAAAAACTTGATAGCAGAGCGCAAAAGGCTGTGGGAAAGTCTCCTATGTTTGTAAACCAACTGTAAACCTGCCCAACGCTTGCCAAAACTTCCTTTTCTATAGTCTAGCCAAGCAAAGATGATAGTTAGAGGCAGGACGGAGCTAGAAAAAGCCAGAAGTTGGCTCTGAGCTTCAGTGAATGCAGGAATGCCCCCTAGAACCAGATTGTAAAAGCCCATAGCCAGTAAAAAAAGAGCAATGAGATAGCCCAAGATGAAGAGCCAGTCTCCAAGCAGCTCTTTCAGACGCGTTTTGACAGGTATGGGATTGTCAGTTTTTAGTTTCATCTTGAGCACCTTCTTTCTTAGAATCCTCATCAAGGCCTATAACCTTGTCCAGATACTTTTTCTTAATCTTTAGTGCCTTGTTAATAGCCATTGCTGATGCGATTAAGAGGAAGAAAGTCAACCAGACCAGGGCAGTGAATGTTGCTGGAAAGCTGGAACCTGCGAAGAAGAGAAAAATAGCCAGAGCTGATATAAAAATATACAGAACCTGCCAGAAACCATAAGATTTCACTTCCTTATAGTAGCGATCTTTTTCGTCTTCTGAGAGGACAGGTTTTATTTCTGGTTTGTCACTTTCTTCTAAAAGCAGATAATCTGTCGTCACCTGGAAAATCTTGCTCAGCTCTACAATTTTTTCCAGCTCTGGCAGTGCTTGGCCAGATTCCCACTTGGAAATGCTTTGGCGAGAGACATTGATTTGTTCTGCCAGCTTTTCTTGTGACCAGCCTTTTTCTTTTCTTAGTTCAAATAATTTATCAGCGAGTTTCATCATCACAGCCTCCTTTTTTTCTATCTCTATCCTAACAGCTTTTATTTATCTTGAGAATACAGCTTCCTGTACATTTTGTCAACCGCTGGTTGCACTTCTATTTGCAGTTTCCAGACAGAAAATATGATATACTAGATAGGCAAAATGATACAAAAAGAAGGAAGATTATGTACGAATATTTTAAAGGAATCATCAGTAAAATTACAGCCAAGTACATCGTATTGGAAGTCAACTCTATCGGCTATATTCTTCATGTGGCCAACCCCTATGCATACTCAGGGCGTCTTCATCAGGAAGCTAAGGTCTATGTGCACCAGGTGGTGAGGGAAGACGCGGAGCTCCTGTACGGTTTTGCGACTGAGGAGGAGAAGCAACTCTTTCTCAGCTTGATTTCAGTCTCAGGTATCGGCCCAGTGTCTGCCCTGGCAATTATTGCGGCGGATGATAATGCTGGCTTAGTGCAAGCCATTGAGCAGAAAAATATCACCTACCTGACCAAGTTTCCTAAAATTGGCAAGAAAACAGCCCAGCAGATGGTGCTGGACTTGGAAGGCAAGGTAGTGGCGGCGGATGGTCTGGCAGAAAGCAAGGCACCTGTCCAGACTGTGGATAATCAGGAGCTGGAAGAAGCCATGGAAGCCATGCTGGCTCTGGGCTACAAAGCTGCTGAGCTCAAGAAAATCAAGAAATTCTTTGAAGGAACGACGGATACAGCAGAAAACTATATCAAGTCAGCCCTTAAGATGTTGGTGAAATAGGAGAAAGTTATGACCAAACGATGCGGCTGGGTAAAAATGAACAACTCCTTGTATGTAGCCTATCATGATGAGGAGTGGGGCAAACCCCTCCATGATAATCAGAAATTATTTGAATTGCTCTGCATGGAGACCTATCAGGCTGGACTTTCTTGGGAGACCATTCTGAATAAACGTCAGGCTTTTCGGGAAGCTTTTCATTTCTATGATGCCCAGAAAATTGCTCAGATGACAGATGCTGACTTGGATAGTCTTTTAAATAATCCTAATATCATCCGTAATAAGATGAAAATCTATGCGACCAGGGCTAATGCTCAAGCTTTTTTGACTGTTCAAAAGCAGTTTGGCTCTTTTAACGACTATATCTGGTCCTTTGTAGATTTCAAAACGATTAACAATCAGATTGTCCATTACAAGGAAGCACCTACTAAGACAGAGCTGTCAGAAACTATGTCCAAGGCGCTGAAAAAGCAAGGCTTCAAATTTGTCGGTCCCGTTTGTGTCTATTCATTCCTAGAAGCAGCTGGCCTTATCAACGATCATGAAAATGATTGTGATTTTAATCCACGTAAAAATACCGTTTGAGAAAGATTCTCAACGGTATTTTTCAATTTCTTCTTTTAGAGATTTTACTAGCTCTTTTTCATCGGCAAGTTGTAGTAGAGCAATCCCTTTTTTTATTAATTCGTTATCATTTTTGCAAATTCCAAGTCGAATCTGTGAAAGCCCGAGGGAATCATAACGTTTTTCTTTTTTTGACAAATCGTAAATGTACGTAGTAATTTCAGCGCATTCTCTCTTTAATCCATTATAAAGATAGATGGTAGAAAGGTTGACTAAGAGTCCGATTTGTAGATTATTCCCATAGCGAAATGATTGGTATTTTTTTATGCTATTTAAAATCTTTTGGGTAAATTGTTTGATATTTTCTAAAGGGAAGAAATAAAGGATGGTAGAAAGCAGTCGAAAGTCACTTTCATACCAAGTGTCCTGTTTCTCTAAATACGCCCAAATTTTATTGGTAGTAGCATTAATTTCTTTTGTCTCAGAAATTCCATTTTGTCTTAAATGAATAGTAATATTGATGATATCTAAAGCATGTTTAATCGGAATATCGGAATGTTTATATAGATATGCCTCGCATTCTCTCTTTAGTTGTAACAAACCTTTTGTCCCTACAATAGACTCAACTTGGTTATACAGAGAATTTAAAATTTTCTGCCGTTGACTAGGTTGATAATAATCACAAATGTATTTAAATTCTTCTAGTGTCATATCTATCTGGCGAAGTAAAAAAATCATGGTATCGAACTTTGGCACGACTTGCCCGCTTTCAATTCGTGCCAAAGTTGAGCGAGCTAAAAAATCTCCACAAATTTCTTCTTGAGTCAACCCTTTTGATTTTCTAATTTCTTTATAGATTTTTCCATAATCCCAGCGCATAAGAACTCCTTTTTAAAATGTTACTAAAAGCTACATTTTGAAAAAATATTTTAAAATAGTATATCATGAAATAAAAGGGAGGGCAATGTGAAAAAAATTGTGTACAATTTAATTTTACTGGCGGTAACGTCAATAGTTACTACAGGTGTATCTCCATGGTGGTGGCCATGGGGGTAAAGTGAATAGAATAGGAAAGGGGCGAGTCCAATGGACTAAATAATTCAAAAAAGTAGGCAAAGATTAAATATATATATATTTAAAAATTAGAATCTATAAAATTAAAGGAGGTGAGACCAAGGGGTCGTTGATTGTGACTAGCTAAGCTATAAATTGGAAAGGTAAAATATTCTCTAAAAACTATAAAATATTCAATATAGGAGTGTAGTTATGAAAATAAGAATTAAAAATAAAACATTAGCTTTATTAGCTACAGTTTCTTTAGGTTTTGGGCTAACTACTATGACTAGTATCGTTAGTGCAGAAGTAGCATATCCAGCCCCATATCCGATTATTGATGAATGGAATTATGGTGTGAATGATAACTATGGTTATTCTAATTACTATGTTAAATCTCCGAATAATATTGGTTCAAAATCTTCGATAACTAATCTTTGGGGAACTGTTAAGTCATCTGATTCTCAAAAATATGGATGGGCAATGTCAAGTTCAACAAAAAGTTGGAATGATGTTCGATTAAATGCACATTGGAACTACTTTAAATTTTAACAATAGTTTATGAAAGTTGGAAGACCCAATAATATTATAGGGTCTTTTATAATATAGGTAGGAGCTTATGAAATTAAAATTAGGTGTTATAGGACTCTTTTTTTGCTTAATTGCTGCCATTGGTCTGGTTAGTATTAGTGATACTCAAAAACCAATACCTTTACCAATTGATGGTGCCTTCTCCATTCAAGGGAAAAGCAATCTTTCTAATGAAGAAATATATCAAATGATTAGTGGCCTATCAGAAGAGAAAAAAGTTAAAATATACAAGCCGGTGGTTCAGAATTCAGGACAGTTGACTTATATAAATCTTGATGATGCCAGCCATGAACAATTAAAGTCTATACCGATAACAGGGATGTACTATACTCTAGGGGAAATAGATTCAAATGGTTTAAAAAAACTTACGTCTACAGGTCTGCAAGTAGTATATATGGCTTACCCTTGGTATATGGGAGGAATGATACAATTTACTGGCTCTTTAAGATTTTTGTTAATGATTTCAATTTACTTAACCTTATTAGTTGTTTTATTTGTTGTTAGAGCGAGAAAGATTAAAGAAGGGATGATAAGACGTTCTTTAGGATTGCCTGTGTATAACCTAAAAAAGGATTATTTAATTTCTGTTACTTTTGAGCTGATTTTAGTTGCTTTATTGATGGTTTTCTATGGCTCTTTTCTGGGGAGTGGTCTCTTCACCTATAGTTCCAAGTTATTCTTCTCTTTACTTCTAACCAATTTTATAATTTTTCAAATCATTGATCTCATCACCTTTGTTTTATTTTGGCTGACGATTCAGGTTGAAAAGCCTATTGAAATTATAAAAAATAAGGCCAAAAACAGCCTCATTTTTATCGTATGGCTTGCGGTTATTTCTAGCATAATAGTTGTTTCAGGAGTCTTTTTACGGGAAACAAAGGCTAGTCAATCAAAGATAAATATACAGATAAAGCATTTAGAACCATGGAGTGCAGTAAAAGATTGGAAAAGACTAGAGTTTTTGGGTATTGAAAATGAATCTGTTACTAATGGAGAAGAAGCAAATGACTCAGGAGCTAAGTATATAGAGATTGCTAAAGCCTTAAAAAAACTGGATTTTATATATATCAAATCATCTTCAGCCTATGTTCCAGATTTTATGAAAACTTCTCATGTTACAGAAGATTTTTCTAAGCAATTAAAAAGTGATGGGATAACGAATCCAGAGGTTAATAAAGAGCTGGTTTATATCAATCAAACAGGTGCTAAGGTACAAAATAAAGTTAATGGAACAAACTATCGTATTTTAGATAATAAAATAGCAACCATCTATATTCCTAATAAATTTAAAGAGAATAAGGCATCAATCGAGAATACGGTTGTAGCAGAACAATTTACTGGTACAAACTATACAAAAGATGATCTTACGGTGCAAGTCATTCCTGATGGGCAAGAATTTTTCTATTTCAATGAAAATGGCAGTAGTGTCCCTGAAAATAAAGATAATCTACCTTTGGAAAGTGTGACAAATAGTAAGAGTAATATAGTGGTTGTATTAGATACTGATAAAATGGTAGAAACTAACGATTTTATTTTGGCAAGCAATATCATATATAACTCACTTTTTAGTCCAGAAGCAATTAAGGACATCAACGATTTGAGTGCTAGTTTGAATTTTTCAATCAATCCAGTCGAGGTTTACCAAACTGTGAAACTTAATATTCAATCTTTAGAGCACCAAATTCTCCTTTCAAAAATACTGCAAATAATTATTTGTGGAATTGTATTTCTACTCATTTATCAATATGCTCAAATGTTTGTTGCCTTAAAACAGAATGACTATGTCAAAAAAATCATTTTAGGCCTATCGAAAACAGGTATAGCCATTTCAAGTCTAAAATATTTTATGATAACGATTATAATGGTTATCTTATTGACATTTATCATGACAGGACAAATAGAGTTATTGTATATTGGTCTTGCTTCTTTAACGGTTTTAATGATGTCAATGATAATAAGTTTCAGAAAATTATCTGATAGATACACTCAAATTCTAAAAGGGGATGACTAATGACAATTGAAATTGTGAATGTTACAAAAAAATATGGCTCAAAAGAAATATTTACAGATTTAAATTTAACCTTTGAAGCTGGGAAAAGCTACGCCTTGATTGGCGGTTCGGGTTCAGGTAAAAGTACCTTGCTAAACATTATAGGAAGGCTAGAAAAAATTGACAGTGGAAAAGTGTTAGTTGATAAACAGGATATTTGGAAAACCAAAGAAAGAACCTATTTTAAAAATACTATTGGGTATGTATTCCAAAATTATTCTTTGATAGAAAACAAAACAGTATATGATAATTTAAAACTCCTCAATAAAGACAAAAAGATTATATCTGAGATACTTGAAAAAGTAGGCCTTTCTAGGGACTATTTAAAACATAAAATATATGAATTGTCTGGGGGACAGGCTCAGCGTGTAGCTATTGCAAGAATGTTAATGAAACCGCGTAAAATTATTTTAGCGGATGAACCTACAGGAGCCTTGGATAGTGAGATTGGGAATGAAATCATCAACTTATTATTGAGTGAAGCAGCCAAGAACAATTATGTTATTATAGCAACACATGATCCAGCTGTATATAGTAAAGTTGATGTTATCGTTGACATAAAAGATATAGGAAGTCAGGCATGAAAAAGAAAATTTATATTAGTTTGCTACTAGTCATTGGAATACTCGCAATCGTCTTAATTGGCAAACAAGTGATTAAAAAAGAAAATTCCAATAAACCTTCGGTGGATTTAACAGTCTATACAATCTCTTCGAATGATACCGAAAGATGGGATAAGGTAAGGCAAGTAGAAACAGAAGATGCTGTCTATCTAATATCTGTCAAAGAAGTAGCATCTTCAGAAGAAGTGTTTTCAAATATTATTGCAGATGGCACTGCTATGGGGTTTGGAGTTAGTGAAGAAGAAGTTAAACAATTTAACAATAATTTAGGAACTACTGTAGTAGATGCTAAAAATAATAAATTGATTGGGATAGAATTCTTCACTTTTTCTGATGATGGCAAGGGATTTTCAGTAGCGAATTTTGATTACGGCAAAAAAGAGTTTAATAATCAAAAAAAAGAAAAGAAAGAGTTCTATAAAAAACTATACGAAGCGTTTAAAAAATAATTTATGATTACACGACAAACGCATAAAGACAAAAGTTCCAATAAATTTTTGAAATACAAATCTTGATTCAGCTCATTTGTCAAAGGTAGCTGCAGTTTTACTTTCCTCTTTTTTCTTTGCTTGTCTGTTCTCTTTCATAATAGTGCGACTATATTCCTTGTTTCATAGAAAAAATTCCTTGGTTTTCTAACATCCAAGGAATTTCGTTTAGTTATCCTTCTGCCTCCAAATCTTTTCCTTGATAAAGATGCGCAGTTCATAGAAGAGCATAAAGAGGGTGGAGATGAGGAAGCCAGCCATAAAGATATGGTGCAAGTAAGCGAAGGCACCAATATAAACCAAGATGGAAAAAAGGTAGAGGATGACTAAATAATGCCATTTCTTGGCCTTGCTATCTTCGATAACCTTTTTCTCCAAGCGCTCATCCTTCTTGATGAGTGTGTCCAGACTGATATCAAACTCCCGACTGATAGCGATGAGATTTCCAATATCAGGGATACCTTTTTCGCTTTCCCAGCGGGCAATGGCAGAGCGGGAAACCTTGAGCCTTTCTGCCAAGGCCTCCTGAGTGAGTTGATTTTGTTGACGAATGTCTTTGAGAACTTGTGAAATTTTCATGGTGATCTCCTTTCTTTAAATAAAAATATTTAGAGGATTTCCTTTTTTCATCTTTATTATAAAAATAATGAAACCATTTGCCAATAGCATTTTCCTAACAATCCAGTTATTCTGCATAACATCAGTCATTCTTAAAAGTTTTCCACAGCATGTTGACAAGTTTGTCAAGGAGCTTGACAGTTCTTTTTATTTCCTGAAATGAAAATCAACTTTTTTAAGATTTTTTGTGATAAAATAAAGCCAATTCCGAATAGTAAGGTAGGAGGTTCTATGAAAGCAGAAATTATTGCTGTGGGCACTGAGATTCTGACGGGTCAGATTGTCAATACCAATGCCCAATTTTTATCTGAAAAACTGGCGAGTCTGGGGATTGATGTCTATTTTCAGACAGCAGTGGGGGACAATGAAAATCGTCTCCTCTCTGTTTTGGAAATTGCTCAAGGACGTAGTAATCTGATTATCCTGACAGGTGGCTTGGGGCCAACAGAGGATGATTTGACCAAGCAGACCTTGGCTAAGTTCTTAGGACGTGAGCTCAATTTTGACTCACAGGCTGTGGAAAAGTTAGATCGCTTTTTTGCTAGCCGGCCAGATTACGCTCGAACACCCAATAATGAGCGTCAGGCTCAGCTGGTCGAAGGCTCAACTCCGTTACCAAATGCTACCGGCTTAGCTGTCGGAGGCTTGTTAGAAGCAGACGGAGTGACCTATGTAGTCTTGCCTGGCCCGCCTAGCGAGCTTAAACCTATGGTCAATAATGAGCTGGTTCCCCTCTTATCCACAGGTCAGAAATTATACTCACGGGTGTTGCGTTTCTTTGGTATCGGCGAGAGTCAGCTAGTGACTATTTTGTCAGAGATGATTGAGCAGCAGAGTGACCCCACCATTGCTCCTTATGCAAAGACAGGGGAAGTTACCCTACGACTGTCTACCAAGGCTCTGAGTCAGGCAGAAGCCGACACTGAGTTTGAGGCTGTGGAAAAGGAAATTTTGTCCCATAAGACTTTTGAGGGGCAATCACTGTCAGAGATTTTCTATGGTTATGGGGATGACAATTCCTTGGCACAGGTGGCTTTTGATTTGCTCAAGAGTCAAGGAAAGACGATTTCGGCAGCAGAGAGTCTGACAGCTGGCCTCTTTCAAGCGACTTTGGCAGATTTTGCTGGAGCTTCAGCTATTTTTTCAGGTGGCTTTGTCACCTACAGCATGGAGGAAAAGAGCCGAATGCTGGATATTCCGTTTGGAGACCTGGAGAAGCACGGTGTCGTTTCCGCTTTTACAGCTGGGAAAATGGCAGAGCAGGCTAGAAAGCTGACTCAGAGTGACTTGGCTGTAAGTCTGACAGGTGTGGCAGGCCCAGAGTCACTGGAAGGCCATCCAGCAGGGACCGTTTTTATCGGCTTAGCAAGTGCTGCTGGAACAGAAACTATTAAGGTCAATATTGCTGGACGAAGTCGGCGTGATGTGCGGGAAATTGCTGTTCTGCACGCCTTCAACCTAGTACGAAAAACTTTATTAAATAGCTGAATTTTGGTATAATTAGCAGATGGCCAAAAGATATTTTAGAAAAACAGGAGAAATAAATGGCAAAGAAACAAAAAAAATTAGACGAAATCTCAAAGAAATTCGGTGATGAGCGCCAAAAAGCCTTGGACAATGCCCTGAAAAACATTGAAAAGGACTTTGGTAAGGGAGCCATTATGCGCCTGGGCGAGCGGGCAGAGCAAAAGGTTCAAGTCATGAGTTCAGGCTCTTTAGCCTTGGATATTGCTCTTGGTGCTGGTGGTTATCCTAAGGGACGGATTATTGAAATCTATGGTCCGGAGTCTTCTGGTAAGACAACCGTTGCTCTTCACGCAGTTGCTCAAGCACAAAAAGAAGGTGGTATCGCAGCCTTTATCGATGCTGAGCATGCTTTGGATCCGTCATACGCGGCTGCTCTTGGTGTTAATATTGATGAGTTGCTGCTGTCTCAACCAGACTCTGGTGAACAGGGACTGGAAATTGCTGGTAAGCTGATTGACTCAGGTGCGGTGGACTTGGTGGTTGTGGACTCCGTTGCAGCCCTAGTACCACGTGCGGAAATCGATGGCGATATTGGTGACAGCCATGTCGGCTTGCAGGCTCGGATGATGAGCCAGGCTATGCGCAAGCTGTCTGCTTCTATCAACAAAACGAAGACGATTGCGATTTTCATTAACCAGCTGCGTGAAAAAGTTGGCGTTATGTTTGGTAATCCTGAAACAACACCAGGTGGCCGTGCATTGAAGTTCTATGCTTCTGTCCGTTTGGATGTCCGTGGCAATACTCAAATCAAGGGAACTGGTGATGAGAAGGATACCAATGTTGGTAAAGAAACCAAGATCAAGGTTGTTAAAAATAAGGTTGCTCCGCCATTCAAGGAAGCCTTTGTAGAAATCATGTACGGAGAAGGCATTTCTAAGACAGGTGAGTTGATTAAGATTGCGACTGATTTAGATATCATCAAAAAAGCGGGTGCTTGGTACTCCTACAATGATGAAAAAATCGGTCAAGGATCTGAAAATGCTAAGAAGTACTTGGCTGATCATCCAGAAGTCTTTGACGAAATTGACCGCCAGGTTCGTGTACGCTATGGTTTGATTGAAGGTGATGACTTGGCAGAAGTGGTTGGCAACAAGGCTGAAAGCCCTGTGGAAACGATGGAAGAAGTGACCTTGGATTTGGACGATGCCATCGAAATTGAAGAGTAATTTTGCAAAATAGGTCGCAAGACCGATGGTTTTTGTGATATAATAGACTACGATATTAGTATCGTGTAGCGAAAGGAGTACTTACATGATCACAATCTATACTGTCTCAAGTTGTACTAGTTGTAAAAAAGCAAAAACCTGGCTAAACGCTCATCAATTAACTTATAAAGAACAAAATTTAGGCAAAGAAGGCATCACCAAAGAGGAACTTCTGGATATTTTGACTAAAACAGAAAATGGTATCGCGAGCATTGTTTCATCAAAAAACCGCTATGCTAAAGGCTTGGGTGTTGACATTGAAGAGTTGAGTGTCAACGAAGTTCTTGACATCATCATGGAGACCCCGCGTATTTTGAAAAGCCCTATCTTAGTGGATGATAAACGTCTCCAAGTTGGTTACAAAGAAGATGATATCCGTGCTTTTCTGCCACGTTCTGTTCGCAATGTTGAAAATGCAGAAGCTCGTCTACGGGCAGCTCTCTAATCTTTGAATATAACTGAAAGAGTCGGGAAGAGAATCTCGGCTCTTCTTTTTGTTTAGGTTGACAGAGGGCTTTGGCGACTGGATGGATTGACAAGGAGCAGAACTGTGATACAATATCTCTGAGGAGGATGGAAGATGAAGAAAATTTTATTAGGACTGGGATTGAGTGTGGCACTGTTAGCAGGCTGTGGACATAAAAAAACAGAGACGAATTCGAATGCGGCTGACAAGAAAGAAATCAGCAATAATCTGCCTATCATTGATAATGCCAAGCAGCAGGAAGTGATTACTCGGACACTTGTTTTTCCAAAGGATGAACGAGGAAACCAGCAGAGCCAGACAGTGACTTATCAGGGAGAGCATTTTAAACGCTTGGTTATTGAAAGGCTGACCGCGACTGATAATGAGATGAAAGAAGCTATCAAGCAGATGGGACTGGAGGAAGCGCAGAAGTCGCTCAATGAGTCACTGGAGCAGGATGCAGACTATGTGCAAGCTCGTGGACTTCAAGGCTTCAGCGGTTCAGTGACAATTTTGAATGAGAACGAGCTGAAAATGACTTCTACCTATGATTTTGAGAGCCTAGATATCGAAAAAGCAGCGGCTATGCCTTATTTTCAAAATCTCAAGCTCACAGAAATGATTAAGCTGACGCCAGAAGAATATATCAACAATCTCCTGATGAATGGAGCAGAAGAGCAGAAATAAGCTGCTCTTTTTTATTACATTTTAATGACAGAGTGACAATCAGTTTGACAGCGCTGATTTTATAATGATATGATAAAATCAGCTCAATATTGAAGGAGATAAGACATGAGAAAATTAATTGTCTTTTTGCTGGCAGCTTTGGCAATTTTAACAGCTTGCAGTCAGCAGTCAAATAACAGTTCATCCTCACAGGGAGGGGCTGGAAAAGGAGATATTGTCACTAAGTCCTATAAAACTGAGAAGCAATTAGAACATGGAAAAGAAACCAGAATCTTAACCGTCAGCTACAGCGGACAGAAGTATGAGAAGGTTATCCTGCATGTCAGCAAGGCTATTCCTGACAACATCAAGGAAGCTCTGTCAAAACAGGATGTTTCCACTGTAAAGAAAGAAATGCTGTCTTTGATCGAGGAAGCACTGGGGCTGAAAGAGGCGGTGAATATCACCGGTCTTGACTTGAAAACAGATATGACAGCGGAAGAGATTTCTCTAGAGATGACTATCGATCCGGAGAATCTAGACTACGAAGCAGCCAAAAAGCTTCCAAACTACGCGCAGCTGTTTGAGCAAATCGAGACCCTGACTCCAGAAGAATTGCTCAACAAGTTTAAGGGAAGCGACGGCGTGGAAGTGCCCGCTTCAAATTAGGAAGTTTCCATCCAGTTCTCTGAAGAGAGCTGGATTTTTGCTGGATTTCAGAGCTAGACTTCGGATAAATATTAGCTAAAGTTTATTGAAAAATTAGGAGAATTGAGGTGAATTAAATTTGTGAAAAGCCTATAATTATGCTATAATAGGGATATTCTAAAGAAAGAGGGTGTAATTGTGGGATTTACAGATGAAACAGTACGTTTTAATCTCGATGATTCAAATAAAAAGGAAATTAGCGAGACTTTGACCGATGTCTACAAGTCGCTCAATGAAAAAGGATACAATCCAATCAATCAAATCGTGGGATACGTACTCAGTGGCGATCCTGCGTACGTACCTCGCTATAACAACGCCCGCAATCAAATCCGCAAATACGAGCGCGATGAGATTGTTGAGGAGTTGGTTCGTTATTATTTGAAAGGACAAGGCGTCGATCTCTAATGAGAATTATGGGATTAGATGTGGGCTCAAAAACGGTTGGGGTTGCCATTAGTGATCCTCTTGGTTTTACGGCTCAAGGACTGGAGATTATTCCGATTCATGAAGAAAAGGGCGAATTCGGCCTAGAGCGCTTGGGTGAGCTGGTGAAAGAGTATAAGGTTGATAAGTTCGTTATTGGCCTGCCTAAGAACATGAACAATACCAGTGGACCTCGGGTGGAGGCCAGTCAGGCTTATGGTCAGCGGATTGCTGAGCTATTTGGCCTGCCGGTTGACTATCAGGATGAGCGTTTGACGACGGTGGCTGCTGAGCGCATGCTGGTGGAGCAGGCGGATATTAGCCGCAGCAAGCGCAAGAAAGTTATTGATAAGCTAGCCGCGCAGCTGATTTTGCAGAATTATCTGGATCGAAATTTTTAGAAAAGAAATGAAGGAGACACTAGTATGACACATGATCATAACCATGACCACGAGCATGAAGAGCGTGAATTAATCACCTTGGTTGACGAGCAAGGGAACGAAACTTTATTTGAAATTCTTTTGACCATTGACGGTAAGGAAGAGTTTGGAAAGAATTATGTTCTTTTGATTCCGGCTAATGCGGAAGAAGATGAGAACGGTGAGGTAGAGATTCAAGCTTATTCCTTTACTGAAAATGAAGATGGCACAGAAGGCGACCTGCAGCCAATCCCAGAAGACTCAGATGCTGAATGGGATATGATTGAAGAAGTCTTCAACAGCTTTATGGAAGAGTAAGACTGGCCTAGCCTCGTTTCTAAAAAAGACAAGCGCAGGCGAGATGCTAGCTGAACTTGACAGATAAAGAAAGTAGCCAAGGCTTGGCTATTTTCCATCTCATATCATAAAGATTAGAAAGAGGAGCGAGTTGCAATTCAGATTTGAATTCTGCTTCGCTGCTCTTTTTTGGGTAAGAAAATGAATGAAATTGAAGAATGGCTGAACAGCCGAATTGGTCTAAACTTTCGTTCGGGACTAGGGCGGATGCAGCAGGCGGTGACTCTTTTGGGGAATCCTGAGCGGAGCTATCCAACGATTCATGTAACTGGTACAAATGGCAAAGGTTCTACTATTGCTTTTATGCGTCGGCTGTTTGCGGAGCATGGTTACAAGACAGGAAGTTTTACTTCGCCCCACATGATTAGTATTCATGATCGGATTTGTATCAACGGTCAACCGATTGCTTCAGCTGACTTTATCCGTTTGGGTCAAGAGGTTCAAAAGATGGAACAAGAACTGCTCAAAAGTCATGACCAGTTGTCCTATTTTGAAATTCTGACCTTGATTGCCTTTCTCTATTTCAAGGAGCAGGAAGTGGACATAGCCCTGATTGAGGTGGGAATCGGCGGACTCTTAGACACGACTAATGTCATTACGGGAGATATTGCGGTCATCAGTTCTGTGGGCTTGGACCATCAGGAGACTCTGGGAAGGAACTTGACGGCGATTGCGGAACAAAAGTCAGGGATTTTCAAGCCGGGGCGACCAGCGATCATCGGACCGCTGCCAGAGGAGGTACGATTGATTTGTGAGCAGAGAGCTGAGGAGCTGGGAATAGAGCTCTATCAGTATGGTCGCGATTTTTCTCTGACGAATCAGTCTTTTTCCAATTCGACTATGACCCTATCCAATCTTGAACTGGGTCTCAAGGGGGGCTATCAGGAGGAAAATGCAGGGCTGGCTTTGCAGGCTTTCCTGCTCTTCATGCAACAGCAAGGCTGGGAAATAGATTCTGCTAGGATTCGGACGGCCTTGCAGGAGACTCGTTGGGCAGGGCGTTTGGAAGAAGCCAGTCCAGGTATTTATCTTGATGGGGCCCATAATCTGCCTGCGTTGGAAAGATTAGTAGAGTTTATCCAGAGCCAAAATGATAAAGAGTGCCTGCTTCTTTTCGGTGCCCTCAAGCGTAAGGACTATAGCGCTATGCTGGCTTATCTGCGAGAGGCTCTGCCAGATGTTCAGTTGACGGTTACTTCCTTTTCTGATGGAGATTCCGTTGGCTCAGCAGAAGCAGAGGGCTTTCGATATGTAGAGGATTATCGGCAGCTTATTCAGAATTTTAAGGAGAGGCAAAACGATAATCAGCTGCTTTTCATTACGGGCTCTCTCTATTTTATTGCAGAAGTCAGAGCTTATTTGACAAGTTTATAAATTGACCGCCAGAGTCCCGCTTTGGTACAATAAAGACAGAAGAAAAAGGAGAATACTATGGCAATTTCTAAAAAGTTAATCTTTTCAGGTCTAACTGCTGCGGCTATTTTGGCCTTGGCAGCTTGCGGTTCTAATCAGAACCAGACGGCACCTTCCTCTCAGTCTCAGTCAGTCGCTTCCAGCAAGCCAGCAGAGTCTTCGCCGGTAGCTAGCACGTCTAGTGCTGCTAATAACAGCTCATCTGCTTCTGCATCCTCTTCCGAGCAAGCAGCCAATGGCGAGCTGGATGGCAGCTATCAGACAAGTCATGAAGGCGATCAGTTGACCTTACAGATTTCAGGCACTACTGGTCAGCTGACCAAGATCGAGCCTGATGGCGATCAGGAAATCGAACAGGTTCAGATTGATGCTACCAACCAGACTATGGTCATTGGGGATGATGTCAAGCGCTATCGCATTGAGGGCAATCAGCTGACTATCGAGGACCTTTCCCAAGAGCCTTATGATGATGATACACTGGTCTTTACGAAACAATGATGAAAGAGCCCTGTCTTAATAGGGCTTTTCCTTTTATCAGCTGCGGAAAGGGAGTGAAGGTCTGAGGCAGAGCAGTTTTCAAAAGCTGTCATAGTTTTTTCATCGGTCGGAAATGCGGTTTGCATTGATATAAACGTTGTTTTAAGGCGCTTTTACTGCTATACTAGAATATATGCAATGAGATAGGAGAGTGTATGACTTTCAGGAAATTCCGCTTATTAATGTCAAAATACGGTTTCAGCATCATTATTATGCTGCTGGAGCTGGTCTTTGTCTTTGTTGCGTTTTTCTATTTTAATGAGATTGCACCCAACTGGCTGTCAGTGGTCATGATTGTTTTCCTGTATATTGGGACCATTTTAGCCATTGTCAACCGCAATATGCCGCCGGAGAGTAAGGTGACCTGGCTCCTGATTGCTGTGGTACCGGTATTTGGCTTCCTGCTCTATCTGATGTTTGGCGAGCGGCGGCTGTCTAAAAAGGAAATGATCCAGCTGGAAAATATGGACTCTATGAAATTTCGTGAGGACAACAGCTACGATCTTCGTGTCCAGCTGAAAAAGAAAAACAAGTCGGCCTACGGCATTATCAAGTCATTACTGAGTATGGACAATAATGCGGATGTCTATGACGGTACAGCTTCTCGCTATTTTCCCATCGGTGAGGAGATGTTTGAGGCTATGTTGGAGGATCTGCGGGCTGCTGAGAAATTCATTTTTCTGGAATTTTATATCATTGATGAAGGGCTGATGTGGGACAGCGTTCTGGAAATCTTGGTCGAAAAAGCTGCGCAGGGCGTTGAAGTCAAACTGCTCTACGATGATATCGGCTGCATGGCCACTTTGCCAGGCGATTATACCCGTAAGCTGCGCAAGATGGGCATCGAGGCTTATCGGTTTAACAAGGTGATTCCGCGAATGACGGTATCCTACAACAATCGTGACCACCGCAAGATTTTGGTGATTGACGGTCAGGTTGGCTATACTGGCGGCATCAATCTGGCTGACGAGTATATCAATCATATTGTTCGTTTTGGACACTGGAAAGATGGCGGTGTCCGCTTGGAAGGTCGGGCAGTCAAGGCTCTGACGCGGCTCTTTCTCATGAACTGGTACATCAACCGCGGGGAAATCACAGACTTTGACAAGTACCATCTGGAAAATAAAGCTGTCGAAGGCAAAGGGCTTTACATTCCCTATGGTAGCGGGCCTAAGCCTATTTATAAGGGTCAGGTTGGCAAAACGGTCTATCAAAATATCATCAGTCAGGCTACGGATTATGTCTACATTACCACGCCTTATCTGATTATTGACTATGACCTGACGGAGGATATCAAGAATGCTGCTATGCGGGGAGTGGATGTCCGCATTGTGACTCCTTTCATTCCGGACAAGAAGCTGATTCAGATTGTTACCCGCGGAGCCTATCCGGATCTGATGGAAGCAGGGGTTAAGATCTTTGAGTACACGCCAGGTTTTATCCACAGTAAGAACGTAGTGGCTGATGATGAATTTGCTGTGGTAGGGACGATTAACTTTGACTACCGCAGTCTGGTGCACCATTATGAAAATGCAGTTCTGATGTACCATACGGAGAGTATCCCAGCTATCAAGGAAGATTTTGAAGCAATTTTTGAGGCTTCTGAGGAAATTCTTCCTGAAAATCTCGATAGCAGCTGGTATCGTCGCTTTATCAAAGAAATCATGCAGCTCTTTGCACCCATGCTCTAATGCCAGAGGTTGGCAAATTCTGCAGCAATATACAGAAAATCTGAGGCGGAAGTCTCAGATTTTTTGCTTGTGCTTTTTCTAATCGTATTGAGATGTGTTCTTGTCATTTTTGCTTTTATACTGGGACGGATTTTTGCTCTGTTTTTACGAATGTAAAAAATAAAGGAATTTTTTAAGATGACAATGGAGAAAATTTCCAGTCAGCCGCTTGCTTATGAAACGAGAGAATACCGCTGTTTTCGGGAATTGGAGGAGCTGGCTAGAAGCTATAATGCTCAGAAGAAGAGTCAAGAGAAAGCTGACAGGAGGACAGGAATTTGATATACTAGATGGGACTGATATCAAGGAGAATATTTTATATGCATGATACAACGGAAGAAAAAGTTTTAGAGGTTTCAGAGGAGCAGCTAACTAGGGCTGAAAGGTCTGAGCAAAAAATTACCAAGCCAGAGCCAACGCCCTATTTTTTGACGCTCTGGTGCAGTTTGGCTATCAGCCTGCTAAGTGTGGTCAATCCTTTTTTGACCAATCTAGCAACGAATTTACAAAGTCAGAATCTCTATGCCGGTTGGGCCATGGCTCAGGGGCAGGTGCCTTATTCGCAAATATATGGAACTAGTGGCCTGCTTTACTATCTGATGGCTTGGACCAGCAGTCTAGCTTTTGGGCAGCTTTTGTGGATGGTCTTTCAGACGCTGGTTCTGTGGCTGGCTGGACTTTTCCTGCACAAGACCTTGGTGCTCTTACAGCCTAAACAGGATTTATCGCGCAGCCTCCTGCTTCTCTTTTACCTGCTAGTCTTTGCCCTTGGATTTGGCGGTCTTTACTCTAGTATTTTTGTTCTGCCCTTTCTTTTTTGGAATCTATCTTTCTTGGTGCGCTATCTGCAGGATTCAATCAAGGATGAAAAGTTCATTCTATATGGAGCTTTTGGAGCTCTTGCTTTTATGATTGATCCGGTTTCCAGCCTAGTCTTCTACTCTTTGACTGCTCTGGTGCTTTTGGTCTACAATATCGCAGCCAAGCGTGCGGCTCGAGGCTTCTATCAGCTTTTAGCTGGTCTCTTTGGCTTCTCAGTGATTTTTTATCCTATCGGCTACTTTACTGTTGCCAATCAAACCTTTGGCCAGGCTATCAGTCAGGTGACCTATGCTTGGGATTCCATCAGCTTGATTGGCAGTCATAGTCTTTCTAATTTGATTTATTATGGCTTGCTGACGGTTGGTCTAGGTTTCATTTCTGCTTTGGGTACCAATCTCTTTTCAAGAGAAAAGGGGCAAGCAACCAGCCTGCGCGTCTTGCGCTTTATCGGTTTGCTAGGGCTCTTCATTACTGTCTTTGCGGCTTTTATCCTGCCAGATCAGGGCAGTTATCAATTGCTTCCTGCCCTGCCTTTTGCCATGATTCTTTTTGCTTTGTGGTTCAATAAAGGCAAGCAGCAGGCACCAGGGCGTCATCGTCGAGATCGCCGTCGTCCTACGATGTGGACTTCCTATCTCTCCGGTCAGTTCTTTCTGCCGCTCCTAGCCATCTTTTATCTGATTGGTTATCCTTTGGTGAATGAGTATATCCTTTCCAGCGGTGTATCTGCTGAAAGAAGTGAAGTGGCTCAGTATATTAAGGAAAAGACCAAGGATGGGGATACTATCTATGCCTGGGATACCTCGGCTAGTCTGTATCAAAAGAGCGGCCGCTTATCTGCTGTCTCTCTCTTGTCTCCAACTTTGTATGTGGGAACGGCTGAAAATCGTCTAGGTCTTCAGAAGGGACTTGAAAACAGCCAGCCCAAGTATATTTTGGTTAACAATGATGTCAAATTGCTATCAGATGTGAAGCAGCTAATTTCCCAAAATTACAAGGAAGCTGACCTCAAACTCGACCATTTCAAGCTTTATCAACTCAAGTAGTAAAAAATCAATATGTTGTGTCTAAAGTTAAAAATTAACTTTTTTGCCACAACATATTGATTTTTAATTTTAACGTGCTATAATGAGTCTTGTATCGACTTATTTAAAAAATACTGTTCTTTGGATGAACTGCTGTCGGAGATTTTTTGTAAATTTCTTAGCAGGGGATTGGTTTAAAGAGACTTGATTTGTCCTAGGGGCAGAGAAAAGGATGTGTTCGTGATGATTTTAAGGGAAGAGAAGTTTGAAACTGCTCCAGCGATTTATGTGGAGAAGCGGGATGGCCGTAGGGTGGCTTTTGATGTGTCAAAGATCTATAAGGCTATGGTGCGGGCAGCTCAGGAAGTCGGTCCGCTGAATCCGATGCTGGAAGCCAAGCTAGAAGCTATCACAGACCGCATTGTGGCAGAAATCAGCAGTCGCTTCGCTAAGTATGTCAAAATATATGAGATTCAGAATATCGTTGAGCATGAGCTTTTGAATGCCAAGGAATATGCCATTGCGGAGAATTACATCACTTACCGCACCCAACGGGATTTTGAGCGCTCAAAAGCGACTGATATCAACTTTACCATTGACAAGCTCCTTAACAAAGATCGTACGGTGGTTAACGAGAATGCCAATAAGGACAGCGATGTTTTCAATACTCAACGGGATTTGACGGCTGGGATTGTTGGCAAGTCCATTGGGCTTAAGATGCTGCCGCCTCATGTGGCCAACGCTCACCAGAAAGGGGATATCCACTACCATGATTTGGACTACAGCCCTTATACACCGATGACGAACTGCTGTCTAATTGACTTTGACGGCATGCTGAAAAATGGCTTCAAGATTGGGAATGCAGAAGTAGAGAGTCCCAAGTCTATTCAGACTGCGACAGCGCAAATCTCGCAAATCATTGCCAATGTAGCTTCCAGCCAGTACGGTGGCTGCTCAGCCGATCGGATTGATGAAGTCTTGGCGCCCTATGCTAAGCTTAATTACCAAAAGCATCTCAAGGATGCGGAGCAATGGGTTTTGCCTGATAAGCAGGAAGAGTACGCCTGGGCGAAATCCAAGAAAGACATCTACGATGCCATGCAGTCGCTGGAGTATGAGATTAATACTCTCTTTACCTCTAATGGTCAGACTCCTTTTACTTCGCTGGGCTTTGGTCTGGGCACCAATCGTTTTGAGCGGGAAATTCAGAAGGCCATTCTCAATATCCGTATCAAGGGACTGGGAAGCGAGCACCGCACAGCAATTTTCCCTAAGCTGATTTTCACCCTTAAGCGTGGACTCAATCTCGAGCCGGGAACCCCTAACTACGACATCAAAGAACTGGCTCTGGAGTGTGCCACTAAGCGCATGTATCCAGATGTGCTTTCCTATGACAAGATTATCGACTTAACTGGATCGTTCAAGGTACCGATGGGCTGCCGTTCTTTCCTACAAGGCTGGAAGGATGAAAACGGTCAGGAAGTCAATTCCGGTCGTATGAATCTAGGTGTCGTTACTGTCAATCTACCGCGGATTGCGCTTGAATCCGAGGGGGATTTGGATAAATTCTGGGAACTCTTTAATGAGCGGATGAATATAGCTGAGGACGCTTTGGTCTACCGAGTGGAGCGGACCAAGGAAGCCAGTCCAGCCAATGCGCCGATTCTTTATCAGTATGGGGCTTTTGGCCAACGCTTGGGCAAGTATGATCAGGTGGATCAGCTCTTTACTCACCGTCGTGCCACGGTTTCCCTAGGCTATATCGGTCTCTATGAAGTGGCAGCAGTCTTTTACGGCGGTAATTGGGAGACCAATCCTGAAGCCAAGGACTTTACGATTGCTATTGTCAAAGATATGAAGCGCCGGGTACAAGAGTGGTCAGATCAGTATGACTATCATTTCTCTGTCTACTCGACGCCATCTGAAAGTCTGACCGACCGCTTCTGCCGTTTGGATACAGAGAAGTTTGGGGTTGTTCCAGATATTACCGACAAGGAATACTATACTAACTCCTTCCACTACGATGTGCGCAAGAATCCAACGCCATTTGAAAAGCTGGACTTTGAGAAGATCTATCCTGAAGTGGGAGCTTCTGGTGGCTTTATTCACTACTGTGAATATCCTGTGCTGCAGCAAAATCCAAAGGCACTGGAAGCTGTCTGGGACTATGCCTATGACCGAGTTGGTTACTTAGGTACAAATACACCGATTGACCGCTGTTACAAGTGTAACTTTGAGGGAGATTTCACGCCGACCGAGCGGGGCTTCACCTGTCCAAACTGTGGCAACAGCGATCCCAAGACGGTTGATGTGGTCAAGCGGACCTGCGGCTACTTAGGAAATCCACAAGCCCGTCCGATGGTTAATGGCCGGCACAAGGAAATATCAGCTCGGGTCAAGCACATGAATGGCTCGACTATTAAGTACGAAGGAAATTAAGATGGGAAAGTATCAATTGGACGACAAAGGAAAGGCTCAGGTGCAGCGTTTCCATGAAAAACATTCGCAGGGAGGCAGCGGCAAAAAAGAACGATTGGCCAAACTGTGTCAGCAATTTTTAGAAAAGAACAAGAAACAATAGAAGTCAGAGTGGGGCGCAAGGCGGTCTCACTCTCTTCGTATCAGGAGGAAGTATGGAGCTGAGACGACCGGAACTAGAAGACAAGGAAAAGATTTTAGAGATGCTGGCTGACTTTGAAGCAGCTGGCAGCCGGCAGGATGGCTTCTTTGGCGGAGTGGATTTTGTCTACGAGGACTGGCTGGAGACGATTCAGCTAGCTGAGGCTGGTCTAGGCTTGCCGAAAGGTTTTGTGCCTTACGTTCAACTGGTTTCTTTTGCTGCGGATGGTCAGGCTGTGGGCTTTCTCAATCTGCGCTTGCGGCTCAATGGCTATTTGCTCCAAGAAGGAGGGCATATCGGTTATAGTATCCGTCCCTCTGCACGTGGGGAAGGATTGGCAAAAGAGCAGCTGCGACAAGGCTTGCAAGTAGCCAAAAGTAAAAATATTAAACGAGTCCTAGTGACTTGCGATGGTGACAATGGAGCCAGTCGAGCAGTGATTCTGGCTAATGGTGGAGCTTTAGAGGATATTCGAGGCGGGAAAGAGCGTTATTGGATTGATATAGATTGAGGAAAGCCTATGAAGTTACGACGACCAACTTTGGAAGATAAAGACGCGATTTTAGAGATGATTGCGGAGTTCGATGCAGCAAAATCCTATATGCACGGTG
>NZ_CAUOLF010000012.1:0-71154 GCF_963456385.1 uncultured Streptococcus sp.
TGCTTGACCAACTTCAACTTTAACTTGTTTTCCGCCAGTTTTAATGATTGCGTATGTGCTCATTATGCACCTCCTATGATTTTTAGGGTTTCCCCGGATTTTGTGAAGACTCGCCTAGCATCGTGGGACGAACCACTTAAGAGAAGAGCTCTAAGTATAACAAAGAATAAACTAGGAATTGAGCCGAAGGCATAACTTGTGTTAGGCAAGGCGATAATGACGAAGTTTAAATTTGTTATACGACGAGCAACGATGTTCGTGCGGTTGCACAGGAATGTGCATAGTCAACTCTACAAGTATAGCACTTCTGCCGCTCTTTAGCAAGCTTTTTCATCTCATGAAAACGGATTTTCAAGGATTATCTTTAGATTTTGTCCACTAATGAACATAGACAATTTCAGTTATCCGCTAACCTCCTTGTTAAATAATGATTAGATAAAAAATTTCTAAATATAACGCCGCACCCTATCTTGATAGTCTTGGTAAGACTTTCCGAATTTTTCAAGACACCAGCGCTCCTCGGAGAGGATAATCCAGTGGGCCGAAGTCTGAAACATGACTAAAATAAGACAGAAAATCATTGACTTAGTCAAAAAAGCTATTCCCAAAAAACAAACAAAGTAAGCTACATACATGGGATTACGGGAATAGCGATAAAGGCCCTTTGTATTCATGCCGTTTGCATCTGGTCTAGCAAAATCCCTCATACTGATAGCACACAAAGCCAAACCAAGCAGGTAAATAGCCACTCCAGCATAAAAGAAAACAGAAAAATCAAACTTAATTTCAAGCAAAAAAGGAGTTATGAACACGGCTAGATTGCTCAATTGATAAATCATATAAGCTATCTTTTCCTTTCCTTGGACTGGTGCAAAATAAGCTGCGCGTGACAAAGCATTTTTGCCAAAATGACTTAATAAAGGAAAACGAATCAGCAGAAAAGGAATTAAGAGAAAAACAGCAAGCATAAACGTCACCTTCTCTCGCTTTTACAAGAGCCCCTCAATCAGCTCATCAACTTCGTCGGTCTCAGCTTCTGGTCTGATTTCTGTAATCATGATTCCTGCAACAGCGCGCTCCACCAAGCCTTCAACATCTAGGTAAGCTTCGTACTTCTCAGCATTCTTGATTTTCGGATTAGTTTTAGGTCGGTCTGGAGCAAAAATGGTACAGCAGTCTTCAAATGGTTGGATAGAGATTTGGAAAGTATCAATTTTCTCTGCAATCTCAATGATTTCCAGCTTGTCCATGGTCACGACAGGACGGATAACCGGTGTATTGGTCACAGCGTTGATAGCCTGCATACTTTCAATGGTTTGACTTGCCACCTGACCAAGACTTTCTCCGTTGATGATGACTTGAGCGCCCCTCTCCTCCCGAATCCGGTCCGTAATGCGCATCATAAAGCGACGTGTCAGTGTCATGAGGTAGGCTTCTGGAGCCTTGGCCTTGATTTCCTCCTGAATCTCTGTAAAAGGGACTTCGATAAACTGGATGTTGCCGCCAAACTTGGTCAGTTTCCGCGTCAAATCCTGAGCTTTTTTCAGAGCACCTGGACTGGTATAAGGCGGACTGGCAAAGTGAACTGCTTCGATGTCTACACCCCGCTTGAGAGCTAGATAGCCTGCTACCGGTGAGTCAATCCCGCCAGAAAGCATGAGCATACCCTTTCCTGAAGTGCCGACTGGCAGGCCTCCAGCACCACGAATGGTCTCATAAGAGATATAAGCCGCTTCTTCACGAATTTCGACCCGAAGTTCAATATCTGGCGCTTTCATCTTGACCTGAACATTGGGAATGGCCTCAAAAACAGCATCACCAAGTGTCTGGTTAAGCTCGCGGCTATCCAATTCAAAACTGTGGTCACTGCGCTTGCTGGTAATCTTAAAGGTCATGCCTTCCTGATAGACTTGCTTCATGATGGTTTGAACAGCTTCAATCAAGGCTGGTACAGACTTTTTAACCCTATAAGATGGCGAGAAATTCTGAATCCCAAAAATCTGCTTGAGTGATTCAGCAACAGGCTGATAATCGGTTCCTTGCAGATAGATATGAGTGCGGTCACGGTCAGCCTTGACATGGACCTGCGGATAGACTGACAAAACAGCCTGAATATTGCGTTTGAGTTTGTTGATAAAGCGCATGCGGTTCTTGCCCTTGGTAGACAGCTCACCGTAGCGTACCATAATTTCTGAATAATGCATTGTTTACCTTACTTTTCTAGTTTTTTCGTAAATGATTCTAAAAGTTGTCAAAAACTGCTCCATCTGGCTCATATCGTTGTTAAGATCCAAACTGATACGGACAGCAGTCTGAGCGAGAGATTTCTCAACGCCCATAGCGATTAGGGTTCCTGCTGGCTTTCCAGCCTTAGAAGAGCAAGCACTGGTAGTCGAGATATAAATCTCATAGTCTTCAAATGCATGAACGACAACTTCACCTCGCACTCCCTTGATACCAAAGGTTAGTATATGGGGCGCAAAATCCTCCATGTCTGAGAAAATCATCACATCTGGATACTTCTGCAACTCTTCAAGAAGAATTCTCTTCATCTGAGCCGTCCGCTGGGCAAATACTTCTTGCTTTTCCATGGACAAACGCAGAGCTTTGGCTGTCGCTGCAATGCCTGCTAGATTTTCCGTCGTTGAGCGCTTATCCGACTCCTGGCCGCCACCGGTCAAGAGCGGGCTGATTTTCTTGCCAGACTTGATATAGACAAAGCCTACTCCCCGGACACCGTGAAATTTATGACTGGAAAATGTCGCAAAATCCACGCGATCCGTCAGATAAGCAGCTGTAGGAATCTTCGTAACAGCTTGTACTGCATCCACATGAAAGGAAATAGTCGGCTTGTCTGCTAGTAGTTCGGATATCTTCTGAATGGGCTGAATACTGCCGATTTCATTATTGACAGCCATGATGGAGATTAGAGTGGTGTCTGGTCGAATCAACTCAGCCAGCTTGTCTACCTCAATAAAACCCGCCTTGTCTACTGGGGCAAAATCTATTTCAAAGCCTTGACTCTGAAGCCAGAGGGCTGATTCTTTAACTGCAGGATGCTCAATGTTAGATACGATGATGTGTTTGCCAAAAGGAACCTTTTCAAAAGCAACTCCCTTTAGCACCCAGTTGTCCCCTTCAGTCCCTCCAGACGTAAAAAAAATCTCCGAAGAAGACTTGCCTAAAAGCTCTGCAATTTGCCTGCGTGAAGCTGCTAAGAGACGGGTTGCCTGACTGCCTAAACTGTGCAGACTGGATGGATTGCCCCAGATTTTAGAAGCGACCTCTGTGTAGGCGGCCAAAGCCTCAGGATAAGGCTTGGTTGTCGCTGAATTATCTAAATAAATCATGTTCTTTCCTCTAAATTTCAATACTCCTATTGTAACACGAAAGAGAAGCTGGAACAAGAAAGAAAAGGCCCTAAATTCTGTTAGAACTTAGGGATAAATATCACCGGTCATAAAACTCATGCAGCAAGCTAAAGAGTTCCTGTTGTTGAGCTAACAAGCTCTGACCTATGGTAGTAGATTTGATGAGGGTTCGTTCCTCTACATTTTCAATCACCTTTTTCAGAGAGGTCTGAGCAAAAGGAGATTCAACGACTTTTTGAGCGTTTTGGAAAGGCTGATGAGTCACCAACTGGAAGCCATAGGAATTATTGAGCAGTGAATAGCCGGCCGTTCCAGTTTTCTTCTGATATGCCTTGCAGAGGCCACCATCAATGACAAAGAGCAAACCGCCACCACGGATAGGCGACTCTCCCTTGCCCGTCTTAACCGGAGTATGACCATTGACCATCCTAGACTCTGGAGAAAAGAGGCCAAATTCTTCCAAAATCAGCTGGCAGACTTTCTCAGAATTTCGATAAGAAAAATAAGAATTTTCCACTTCCTTGTGGGTGTCCTTATCTTCGATGAAATAGCGCTCCAAGGTAGTCATCTTTTCTTTTCCAAACAGGGGCGATAGCTTACCTTTCCAGCAATACCAAATCAAGTCAGTCGACAAATCATCGCCCACTTCCTTGTTCTTGGCCGACTGTCGAATATGATACTCAAAGAAATCCAGCAATTCCTTGCCTGAATAATGGGCTTGATTGAGAATGAAAGGCTGGAATTCTCCTGACGGCTCCAGAGGAATGCAACCGTGAAAAAGCAAGTGCTGGTTGTAAATCTTATACATAGAGCCCTTGTTCATCAGAAGACTCATATGCTCAGCCATCTTAAGAGAATTTTGGAATGAGGCCATCATACTGTCTACAGCTTGATTTTCTTCTGGTGTCAAAGCTGATGGATTTTCCGGATTGATAGTTTGGAAGCAGGTATTAACCAGGGCATGTTTAGTATCGTCAATCGTAATGCTTTCTTCCCAATAGTCAATCTTGTCCAACATGACATGGTCCTGCATCTGGAATTCAGGCCGTCGTTTGATGAGTTGATTTTCCAGCTTGAACTGGATAATCGCTAAGGCTTGGTGAACCTTTTCCAGCTGCAGAATTTCCTCATCTGAAAATTCCTGCTCTCTGCCTCCAAGAATGGGTCTAAACTTAGGATTAGACTGGTAAGTCTTATCCGCAAAAAGAGTCAAGGAGCGTAGGTTTAAACCATAATCTTTCTCGATATCCCAGAGATAGCCATAGCGAGCTGCGATGCGCAGCACATTGAGCAAGCAGGCCTTAGAGCCAAAAAAGGCTCCCATCCAGATAATGTCGTGATTGCCCCACTGAATATCAAGCGAGTGAAAATGCTGCAGTTCATCCATGACCTGAGCACTGCCAGCTCCTCTGTCAAAAATATCTCCAACCACATGCAGATGGTCAATCAACAACTGCCGAATACTTCGGGCCAAGCCTAGAATAAAAGGCACCGCTTCCCGCAATTCAATCACATAAGTCAGGATATTCTCAAAATAGGATTTTTTATCAGCTAAAGCCCGGTCACTATAGAGCAACTCCTCGATAATATAGGCATATTGTGGCGGCAAGGCCTTTCTGACCTTGGACCGACTGTATTTGGCACCTGCAAAAGCCAGCAAGTTCAAGAGCTGGGGAATGGTTTCCTGATACCAGTCTTTGCCTTTAGTTTCTTCCCCCAGCACAAGCTCAGGATAGGAAACCAGCGCTGACAGGCGGTCTTTGTGATCTTCTGACAAGCTGTCTCCAAAACAGTCCTTAATCTTCTCATTGAGGATACCTGCACAGCTTCTCAAAATATAGTCAAATGCAGCAAACTCCCCGTGAATGTCACTGATATACAGCTCCGTTCCTTTGGGCAGATTCAAAATTGCCTCTAGGTTGGTCAGCTCTGTAATGACCTTCTGCCGACTGTCAAATTCTTTCAGTAAAATACGCTTATATTGCTCCATCATATGCCCTCACTCTATAACCGCTTTTTGCAATCTTCTCTCTTATCTCAATTTCTTCAAATGATCTTCAATCAAGAAAGCCGTCTCCTCGATTGACTTATCGGTGATATTGATGACATGAGCCCGATACTTTTTAAAGACTTCTTTTGAGTAGTCTAGTTCTTCGTATATCTTTTCCAGATCCGTGTAGCTGGTCGACTGGGTTAATCCCAGAGAATTCAAGCGATTACTGCGTATCTTAGACAGTTTTTCTGGCTCACATAAAAGGCCGATAATCCGCTCCGGATCAACCTTATCCAAAACTTGAGGCAGAGGGACTTCTGGAATCAAAGGCAGGTTAGAAACCTTATAGCCTTTATTAGCCAGATAAATACTGAGTGGCGTTTTAGAAGTACGTGAGACACCCAAGAGGACCAAGTCTGAATCTAAAAATCCTTGTGGTGCCTTGCCATCGTCGTATTTGACTGCAAACTCAATAGCAGAGATTTTATTAAAATACTCAGTGTCTAGCCGGTGCAGAGTACCCGGCACCTCTATAGGACTGGTGCCCGTCTTTTCTCTGATAATCTCAAAAAATGGATGCATCAAATCCAGATAAGCAAGGCCATTGGACTTACTGAACTCCCTAGCAGCTGCTGCCAAGTTGCCATCAACCAGTGTACTGATGACAAGGGCATCATCCTTGATGGCATCACGTAGAATTTCCAGCAATTCTTCTTCCTTGTTGATAAATGGGAAACGATAGCTGTTATTAAAAATAATATCTGGGTACTGGGCTGTCACTGCAGACAGCAACTTCTGCGAAGTCCCCCCCAAAGAATCTGAAATGCTGTAAACAATAATTTCTTTCTTCATGTTCATTCCTCTTATCTATTAACCTCAGCGCTTCTAGCCTCTTGAATAATATAATCCAGCAGAGCTGACTTGGTCACAGTTCCTAAAATTTTACGCTCATTATCCTCATCGACTACCGGCAGTGAATCAATCGCAAAATCCTGCAAAACTGCTGCCGCTTCCAAAATATTCATATCCTTGTAGCAAGTTTTAATATGGGGCATTCGGGTCATGCAGACCGCTACGGGTGTGCTGTCAATGTTAGTATTGAGCGAAGCCCGCAGCAAGTCTTTACGCGACAAAATCCCCAAGAGCAGCTTATGCTCATCAATGACATAGAGAACATCCGCATCATACATAAATAATGTAATAATGGCATCTTGAATAAAAGAATCATGAGATACCAAAACAGGCGAAGTCATAATCTCAGCCACTTCCTTTCGAAAGGTATCGAAAAAGAAAAGCGTCTCTAAATCTGAGCCTGAGTATGTGTAACCAACTTTAGGTGTAGCCTTCAAAATTCCAACCAAGGTCAGAAAAGACAGGTCCGAGCGCAAGGTCGCCCGAGAAATATCCAGTAATTCAGAGATTTTCTCACCGCTGAGTGGCTGGTGTTCTTTTACAATTTCTACAATTTTCTTTTGCCGTTCACTTAATTTCAAATAGGTCTGACTCCTTTATTCTTTATAATAGATGATTAGCCTGATTTCTCTTAAAAGTTGTTATTATTACTCATATTTCATTTTCAGACGTTTAAATAATCATCATTTTGTAACACATTATAACAAAAAAAGAAAAATTGTCAATAAAAAAAGATACTTTTTTCGGTTGACAAATATATGTGATGTATATTACAATGTAGTTGTCCTACAATATGACACATATTTCATAATTTTGGAGGTAAATATGGCGAAATGGATTTACTCCTTCGAGGAAGGATGTGCAGATGACAAAGCTCTGCTTGGCGGAAAAGGAGCCAACCTAGCTGAAATGACCAATTTGGGACTGCCTGTCCCTCCAGGTTTTACTATTACCACAGAAAGCTGTATCGAATATTTAGAAAAACCTTATTTCTTTGAATCTTCTTTAAAAGAAGATATTTTGAAAGCGGTTACTGATTTAGAAGAGAAAACAGGTAAATATTTCAGCGGCAACGACTCTGCCTTGCTCTTAGTGTCTGTTCGAAGCGGAGCCAAGTTTTCCATGCCGGGCATGATGGACACTATTCTCAATCTAGGTCTGAACGATTTAAGAACCCAGACTCTGGCTGAGCAGACCAATGCTGACTTTGCCTACAACTGCTACCGCCGGTTGCTGCAAATGTTTGCTGATGTGGTTTATGGAATTTCCAAGGATGAGTTCGATGACCTCTTGGGCTATTTTGAAAGAAATGCTGGCAAACAGGCCAAGGATTTCACATTGGAAGAACATCAAGCATTAATCGACCAGTACAAGCAGCTTTATCGTGAGCATCATCAAACCTTCCCGCAAAGCTCAAAAGAACAGCTCTATGCAGCTATCAAGGCGGTCTTCAAGTCTTGGAATAATCCCCGAGCTAAGGTTTACCGCAACTTGAATGATATTCCTCATGATTTGGGAACAGCGGTAAATGTCCAAGCCATGGTCTTTGGCAATAGCGACCAAGCCAGTGGTACAGGAGTCGTCTTTACGAGAAACCCTGCCAGTGGTGAGCATCAGCTATTTGGCGAATTTTTGCTCAATGCACAAGGAGAGGATGTCGTAGCCGGTATTCGGACTCCTGAGCCTATCGCTGCACTTGAGACAGCTCTCCCTCAGGCTTATGCAGCCTTCCAAGACTATGCTAAGATTCTCGAAAACCACTATAAGGACATGCAAGATATCGAATTTACCATCGAAAAGGGTAAACTCTATATTCTCCAAACTAGAAACGGTAAACGGACTGCCAAGGCATCTTTGAAAATCGCCTTAGATCTGGTAGACGAGGGCATTATCAGCAAAAAAGAAGCTCTCCAGCGTGTATCTCCTGCTACGATTAGCCAGCTCATCCATCCTGTATTTGAAGAAAAAGCTCTGCAAGATGCTCCTTTCTTGGCTCAAGGACTGCCAGCCAGCCCTGGTGCTGCAACTGGTGAGATTGTCTTTACAGCTGAGCGCGCCAAAGACTACCACTCCTTGGGCAAAAAGGTCATTTTAGTACGGCAGGAAACTTCACCTGAAGACATTGAGGGCATGGTCGTCAGCCAAGCCATTGTAACCAGTCAGGGCGGCATGACTTCTCACGCAGCTGTCGTAGCTCGAGGAATGGGAACCTGCTGTGTGGCTGGATGTGGAGAGTTGAACATCAGCGAGGATAGCAAGACCGTTTCCTGCGGAAGTCTTGTCTTGACTGAAGGTGATGTCATTTCAGTTGATGGCAGCTCTGGGCGCATTTATAGCGGTGAGATTCCGACAGTTCTAGTCGAAAATGATCAAGAACTCCACCGCTTGCTTTCATGGGCAGATGAGTTCGCACAACTCAAAGTCCGTGCCAACGCAGAGACCGTTCAGGATCTGAAAACAGCTATTAAGTTTGGGGCAAAGGGTATTGGTCTGGCTCGTACCGAACACATGTTCTTTGGTCAAGAGAGGATTCTGGAAATGCGGCGCCTGATTCTAGCCGACAATGAATTGGAAACCAGATCCGCCCTCAAAAAACTACTGGAGTTCCAAGAAGAAGACTTCTATCAAATGTTCCAAGCAGTTCTGGACAAACCAATGATTATCCGTCTTTTGGATCCACCGATGCATGAATTTCTACCTAAAGATTCACAGGAAATCAAGGCTTTGGCTGACAAGCTGCACAAGTCACCAGAAAAACTGACTCGCCGCATTGAACAACTGCAAGAAAGCAATCCAATGCTAGGCCACCGCGGCTGCCGTCTGGGGATTACGCAACCAGAGATTTACAAGATGCAGGTCGAAGCAGTCTTCAAGAGTGCTATCAAGCTGAGTCAGGAAGGATTGACCGTCAAGCCAGAAATCATGATTCCGCTGATTGCAGACAAGGCTGAGCTGAACTCTGTCAAAGCCTTTCTCACCAAACATATCAACAAGCTCTTTAGGCATCAAGGTCAGGAGCCTTTCCCTTATGAAATCGGCACCATGATTGAACTTCCGCGCGCCTGTCTGGTTGCAGACCAGCTGGCTCAGGAAGCAGACTTCTTCAGCTTTGGTACTAACGACCTGACCCAGATGACCTATGGCTTCTCACGGGACGATATTGGAAAATTCATCGGCCATTATAAGGAGAAAGAAATCCTTCCTTTTGATCCTTTCCAAACTGTCGACCAAGCTGGTGTTGGTGAATTGATGCGGATAGCCATCAGTAAGGGCCGTCAAGTCAAGCCTGAACTTCCTATCGGCATCTGTGGCGAGGTCGGTGGTGATCCTACTTCCATCCCCTTCTTCCAAGAAATTGGTGTCACCTACGTTTCCTGCTCTCCTTATCGGGTTCCAGCAGCTAGGCTGGCTGTCGCTCAAGCGGCACTCCAAGATGAGAAGGCGTGATTACTTTGCTATTCTAGCTCAAGAAGCTGCTCAACCAAAATTTGAGCAGCTTCTTTTCTTAACAACAATATTCTGTGTGCGTTTTCATAGATAAAAATTTGATTTTTTTAAGACATTTTCAGATAAAAAACGTATAATGAGAGATAAGAAATCATTGAAATTTTAAAAGGAGATTCTTTCGAGCATGGAAAACTATTCTCGCAGCAATAAAAACAAGACAAAATCATCTAAAAAACCTACTAAACAGCATATTAAAACTGGTCTTTCAGCCTTCCAAAAAACTATTGCAACTGTTGCCAGTATCTTATCTATCATCATTGCCAGCATCACGATCATGAATCTAACGGACCAAAAGGATGAAAAATCAAAAACCGATACCAGCAGCTCTACTGCAACGACTACCATTATAAAGGAAATCGAAAAAGAAACAAGCAGCCCTGCTTCAACAACTGCAACTGATACAGCAGCTTCCAGCAGTGATACAGCAGCCGTTGAGACTAGTGCGTCTAGCTCTGCTGCAGATACAGCAGCAGGCGATACTACTGCCTCTAGCTCTGCGGCAGACACTGCAACCAATACTCAGACAGAATCTTCAAACTAAGTAAGCAGCAAACGCCCAGCTCATTGAGCCAGGCGTTTTTCTTGTATTCATCAAGCAAACTTGTTTGATGATCACTTCCGATACATCTTGACTTGAAGATAGAGGTCGTTGTAGGTTCCCAACCATTTAGGGCCCAACTGCTCATAAACTTCCAGATGTTTCATCGTTTCCTCAGTCGGATAAAAAGCCTCATCTTCCTGAATTTCCTTAGGCAACATGGCTTTGGCAGGAAGATTTGGTGTCGAATAGCCGACATAAAGAGCATTTTTATAAGCATTTTCCGGTCTCAGCATAAAGTTAATAAACTGATAGGCCGCTTTTTTATTTTTGACCGTTTTGGGAATGACAATATTGTCAAACCAAAGATTGCTGGCTTCTGTAGGCACGACATAGCGCAAGTCTTCATTGGCCTCCAGCATCTGCCGAGCCTCGCCAGAAAAGGTCACACCGATAGCAGCATTGTTCTGAATCATATAACCTTTCATCTCATCAGCCACAATGGCCTTGATATTTGGTGTCAAAGTATAGAGCTTGTCGACAGCCTCCTGCAGCTGATTAGCATCTTTGGAGTTGAGACTATGACCGTCTGAGTTCAGACCAAGTCCCATGACTTCACGAGCTCCATCAATCATCATAATAGAGTTTTTGTATTCAGGACGCCAGAGGTCATTCCAATGCTCAGGAACTTTATCAACCATTTTTTCATTATAGACAATACCCAGCGTTCCCCAAAAATAAGGAATCGAGTATTGATTTCCAGGATCGAAAGGCTGGTCTAAAAAGTCAGATCCGATATTTTCCAAACCTTTAATCTGGCTATGATCTAGCTTCTCTACCAAGCCTTCTTTCATCATCTTGGCAATCATATATTCACTGGGAATAGCAATGTCGTAGGTTGTGCCGCCCTGCTTCACTTTTGTATACATGGCTTCATTGGAGTCAAAGGTATCGTACTGGATTTGGACACCAGTTTCCTTAGTAAACTCAGTCAGAAGTTCAGGATCGATATAGTCACCCCAGTTGTAAATGACCAGCTTATCGCTCTCCTTGCTCTGCGTCCGACTTTCAATCTGGTAACTGACACCCCACAAGACTAAGATAATCAGCAGAATCCCCGCTAAAAATGAATAGAGTTTTCTCATACAGTCTCCTCCTTCTCACGGGTGATAAAGTAATACCCAATTACCAAAGCAATGCTGAAGAGAAAGACCAAGGCTGACAGGGCATTGATTTCCAGAGAAATTCCCTGACGAGCGCGGGAGTATATCTCAACAGACAGAGTCGAGAAGCCATTGCCTGTAACGAAGAAGGTCACTGCAAAGTCATCTAGCGAGTAGGTAAAGGCCATGAAGTAGCCAGCGATGATGGCTGGAGTCAGATAAGGCAGCATGATTTCTTTCAGCATTTGCAATTGGCTGGCGCCTAAGTCATAGGCAGCCTTAATCATATCATCATTCATTTCCTTCAGACGCGGAAGAATCATCAGCACCACAATCGGAATGGAAAAGGCCACATGGCTAGCCAGCACAGAGAGAAAGCCCAGCTGGAATTTAGCTGTGGTAAAGAGAATCAGAAAACTTGCTCCAATCATGACATCCGGCGCCACCATGAGGATATTGTTGATAGACAGAAAGGCATCCTGATATTTCTTGCGGGCTTGATAGATATAGATGGCTCCAAAAGTTCCAATCAGCGTCGCAATCAGTGATGACAGGAAAGCCAGAAAGAAAGTCTGAACCAAAATCAGAATCAAACGTGAATCCTCAAAGAGATTCTGGAAATGGCTGAGACTGAATCCTGTAAAACGATTCATATCTTCCCCTGCATTAAAGGCATAAGCAATCAGGTAAAAGATGGGGATGTAGAGCACCAAAAAGACAAAGGCCAGATAGAGATTTGCAATTTTTTTCATCGCCCTCTCCTTTCCTTGGTCGCCCACATGGTAAAGAGCATAGCAAGAATCAACACCACACCGATAGTGGAGCCCATGCCCCAGTTCTGAGTAGTCAGGAAGTGCTGCTCAATGGCAGTTCCCAGAGTAATTACTCGATTACCGCCGATTAAGCGAGTCAGCATGAAGAGACTGAGACTAGGGATAAAGACAGACTGCACTCCACTTCTGACACCATTCAAAGACAAAGGGAAAACAACCCGACGGAAAGTCTCCCAGCGATTAGCTCCCAAGTCGTAGCTGGCATTGATAAGATTTGGATCCAAATCATCCAGAACATTGAAAATGGGCAGAATCATAAAGGGCAGCTCGATGTAGCTAGCTACAAAGATAAATGAAAAGTCCGTAAAGAGAATCTGCTGCGGTCCTATTCCGATAAAAGTCAGAAATTGATTGATTGAGCCATTCTGACCGAAAATACCAATGAAAGCATAAGCTTTGAGCAGGAGATTGATCCAGGTCGGCAAGACAATCAGCATCAGCCAGAGCTGCTTGTGCTTGAGCTGAGTCAAAAAGAATGCAGTCGGATAGGAAATCAGCAGGGTTACAACAGTAATAATCCCTGCATAAAGAATCGAATTCAGACTCATCTTGAGATAGGTCCAGTTCTGCGATGTGAAGTAGGTCTGGTAGTTTTCCAGAGTAAACTGGCCTTCAATGTTAAAGAAGGATTTCCAGATAATCATGACAACAGGTGCCAAGACAAAGAGGAAAATCCAGAGCAGGTAGGGCAAGAGAAAAAGATTAGAGGTTGTTTTCTTCATCGCGTTCCTCCTCAATAGCATTGATCAGACCCGCTTCCTGCTCTTCTACTTCAACATATTCTTCGATACGGGCATCGAACTCTTCTTCAGTTTCATTGAGACGCATGATATGGATATCCTCTGGCTCGAAATGCAGACCAATTTCTTCTCCGACAATGGCCTTGCGAGTCGAGTGAATCATCCATTCATTGCCCAGTTCATCATAAGCGATAATCTCATAGTGAACGCCGCGGAAAAGCTGGGTATCAACTTTAACCTGCAGCTTGCCTTCTTCTGGCAGAGTAATCCGCAAATCCTCCGGCCGAATCACCACCTCGACAGCTTCATTTGGGCGCATCCCACCATCTACTGCTTCAAAGCGCTTGCCGTTAAACTCAACCAGATAGTCTTCAATCATCTTACCTGGCAGAATATTGGACTCGCCAATGAAGGTTGCAACAAAATGATTAATGGGCTCGTCATAAATATCGACAGGCGTCCCCGACTGAACAATTTCACCGTCATTCATAACGAAAATCCAGTCGCTCATAGCTAGGGCTTCCTCTTGGTCGTGCGTGACAAAGACAAAGGTAATGCCGAGACGCTGCTGCAATTCCCGCAACTCATACTGCATATCTGTACGCAGCTTCAAATCCAGAGCAGACAGCGGCTCATCCAGTAAAACAACCCGCGGCTGATTAATGATTGCCCGCGCGATGGCTACACGCTGGCGCTGACCGCCCGACAGTTTGCGAATAGAACGGCGCTCAAAGCCTTCCAGCTGAACCATTTTCAGTACTTCAGCAACCCGCTCTTGAATTTCTTTTTTATCAACCTTGCGCAGACGCAGCGGAAAGGCCACATTTTCAAAAACATTCATATGCGGAAACAGTGCATAGGACTGAAAAACAGTGTGGACGTCTCGTTTATTAGTTGGAATATCATTGATGCGGACGCCATCAAGAAAAATATCCCCGTCCGTCGCGTCCAAAAGACCGGCAATAATGTTCAGAATCGTTGATTTTCCTGAACCAGAAGACCCCAGCAAAGTATAGAACTTTCCTTCTTCCAGCTCGAAATTAATATCTTTCAGAACGACAGTATTATTATCTTCAAAAACTTTTGAAACGTTTTTAAACTCGATGATTGGTTTTTTCAATTGTCATAAATTCCTTCTTTCTCGTATTAACAGATTAAGGGTTCTGTCAGACCGCTGCTACCTCGTGAGGGCTGTAAAGGCCCTTTATAAATTCCGTGTCGATAGGCTTTCACCCCCTTACTAAGTTGCAGCCAGCTGCAGTTCCTTATCCAGCATACTTCTACTGGAAATCATATCTGTCTTACAGAGATTCACCAATGATGCGGACTTCGCGCTCCAGAGTAATACCTGAATTTTCCCGCACTCTTTCAATCACATGGGCAATAAGATTTTCATAATCTTGAGCCGTTCCTTTATCGACATTAATCATAAAGCCGGCATGCTTCTCGGATACTTCTACACCACCGATCCGATGGCCCTTGAGGCCTGCTTCGCTAATCAGCTGACCAGCAAAGTGACCCAAAGGACGCTTGAAAACAGAGCCACAAGATGGATATTCCAAAGGCTGCTTGAGCTCCCGCAGATGGGTTAAGCGCTCCATTTCCTGACGAATCGTTCTGTGAACACCAGGCGAAAGAGCAAACTTAGCAGAAATAACAATGTCGCCTGTTTCTTGAACAAGTGAGTGACGATAACCAAACTTCATATCCCGAACATCCAGCGTTTTGACTTGACCCTGAGGAGTCAGTACCTTGCAAGATACCAAGACATGAGCAATCTCGCCACCATAAGCCCCAGCGTTCATAAAGACAGCTCCGCCGACGCTACCAGGAATGCCACAAGCAAACTCAAAGCCTGTCAGACTATTCTGCAGGGCGATATGGGTTGTCTGAATCAGATTAGCTCCAGCCTCTGCCTCAATCATATAGCCATCTACTGCTACATTGTTGAGCTTGTCAAACATAATCACGAAACCTCGGATACCGCCATCTCGCACAATGATATTACTGGCATTTCCCAGCACCATCCAAGGAATGTCTTCTTGATTGGCAAAATTGACAATACGAGCCAGCTCATAACGATTACGAGGGAAAACTAAGAAATCGGCTGCGCCCCCGACCTTTGTATAAGTGTATTGGCTCAAAGGCTCATTGAAGCGAATGTCGATTCCCTCTAATTCAGATTTTAATTTCTCTAGTTTTTGCATGATTTTCTCTCTTTTATGTAAACAAAATACACTCTATTATATCAAAAATCTATGGCATTTACGATAGATTACAAAGAAAAAGCTGAGAAAGTTCAGCTTTTTAATGGTTATAATTTTCTAGTAGCAAAACGTTGTGTTTGAGTAGAAAGAGCATTCCTGATGGCACCGAAAGCTCCCGCTCCAGTGAAAACATAGAGCAAGATCAAGTTGAACCAATAGTTATCTGGGATGATTCCATTAAAAATTGATTCGTTAACAGCTGAAAAGGCATCAAATATATTCGCGTCTGGATATTCTCGAACAAGTAACAAAGCATAGTCAAACTGATTGACTAAGAAAGTCACCAAGACCATAAACACGATACTAATAGCAATACCTGCTTTAGATAGCTTTTTACCCAGCAACTCATACCCTTTGATAGTACAGTAACCCATGGCCAACCCTCCAGCAACAGCCACATAGTTCATCTGTGCAATCAACAAGATCACCGCTCCTCCGATGAGACTGCCAACAAAAGCACCAACAATACCACCAACGATACTTTCTTTTTGATTGTCATAGATCTGATTTTCCAGCGAAAGACCTGAACTCAGAGTCTCAAAGCTTTGTCGCGACAAAATCAGGATATTTCCTCCCAATTGATAGACATCAATCTGCCCAGGCTCACCACTCTGCTCACAAACATTTACAAATCCTCTTTCCTTGAAAAAGACAAGTGCTTCTTGAACAGCTTGTGCAAGAGCTTGATTGGTTTTGGCTTTAGCATAAAGTACTAGCTTATAGTGATTCAGTTGGCTACTGGTTAGAACCTCTGAGTTTTTAATCAAATCATCAAAGGCATTTGGCGCAGTAAAAGCATCGCCAGCCTTAACAGAAAAACAAATCCTATATTGCTTTCTTTGCTCTGTAGGCTCAATATAGAGCGTGTAACCTTCTATCTGTCCGAAGACAAGAGACGAAAATTCATCAAACTGTAAGCCTAGCTCAGTCGCTAGAGCCTGTAATTCTAAATGATCCATAAAGTGAATTAACCTCCTTTAAGCTAGACCCATTATAGCACAGTTAGGTATAAAAAGATAGGGATATCAAATCCTTATCTTACGAAAAGAAAAAAGAGGCTCATGGAAAACCTCTTGATGATTTATTTTTCTACTCGGACGCCCTCAGTATCCACCTGAAGTCGGAAGATTTGCCCTTTGAAATTCTGTTTTTG
Organism: uncultured Streptococcus sp.; assembly: GCF_963456385.1. GTDB lineage: Bacteria > Bacillota > Bacilli > Lactobacillales > Streptococcaceae > Streptococcus. The sequence continues at coordinate 16,478 of NZ_CAUOLF010000012.1, forward strand.
CAGAAGCTGATAAATCGTCTCCGTCTTGTGCTTAGGCGATAAGACCATAACAGTCGGCCCCGCTCCTGAGATATAGGTTGCATAAGAGCCGTTTTTTCTGGCCAAGAACTTAATATTTGAAAATTCCTTGATCAAAGGCTGACGGTATTTTTCGTGGAACAAATCAGACTCGATAGCCCGACCAGCGATTTTCATATCACCTTTTAAAAGAGCTGCAATCGCAACATTGGCAATGGAGCTAGCTGCAACAGCTTCCTTGTAAGAAAGCCGATTTGGTAAGACTTGGCGGCTCTCAACCGTCCGAAGCTCATAGTCTGGGATATAGGCGATGAAGTCTGCGTCCGGAAAGTCCGCTACCACAGCAGACACCTGATTTCTAGATGAGCTAGATACGATCAAATTACCATAAATCGCTGGCGCAACATTGTCAGGATGACCTTCAATCTTTGTAGCGATTTTCAGTTTCTGATAATCCGACAAATTAAGATGAGCCAGCTGGTTGGCCAATTCAATCCCAGCCACAATGACCGAACTAGAAGACCCAAGTCCACGAGCCAATGGAATATCACTGGTCATTTTCAAACGGCGTGGCTGAATATCTGGAGCCAACTGCAGGGCAATCTTAACCAGTAAATTGCGTCGGTCCTTAGGAATTCTCGGATTGAGGTCATGCTCAATCACCCACTCCTGACTTTCTTCCAAGACTTCAATTTCCAGATATTTTGACAGGGCTACCCCAACAGAGTCAAAGCCAGGACCGATATTGGCACTGGTCGCTGGTACAATAATTTTCATCTTAATCTCCTAATACTTTGAAGGTATTGAGCAAGTCAAACTCAGCAACTTCTTTGAGCTTAGCAGTGACATTTTCCAGCTGTGTCTTGCTGACAGCATGGGTAATAATCACCACGCGAGCCTTCTTACCGTCAGTACCTTCCTGCAGAATCTGCTTAAAGGAAACATCCTCAGCATTGAAAATCTCAGCCAAATGCAGAACTTGACCTTTAGAATCAGGTGCCAAGATAGAGAAGTAATAGCTGCTCTTCACATCTTCTGGCTTAGCCAACACAAGCTCACGGCTGAATTCATTAAAGGCCTTGCCAACTGTTCCTTCATTCAAACGGCGGCTAATACGGACAATATCTGCCACAACACTAGTTGCAGTTGGTTTTTGACCTGCTCCTGGTCCGTAGTACATGGATTCTCCGATGCCGATGGATTCGACAAAGACGGCGTTCATTACCCCATTGACACTAGCCAAAGGATGCGCTTTAGGCAAAAATGTTGGAGCTACTTCTGCTGCAATACCTGATACTGTTTCTTCAATAGAACCTACCAGCTTGACTACATAGCCCAAATCTTGAGCAACAGCCACATCTTCTGGTGTGATATGACGAATTCCCTGATGATCCACATCTTCAAATTTAACATTCATACCAAAGGCAAACTGGCTGAGAATGACCATCTTGTAAGCCGCATCAATACCATCTACGTCATTGGTTGGATCACTTTCAGCATATCCAAGTTTCTGAGCTTCAGCAAGAGCGTCTTCATAAGACCACCCCTCTTCCACCATCTTGGTCATCATTAAGTTAGAGGTTCCATTGACCACACCCAAGATACGGGTAATTTTGTCAGAAGCTAATGAATTAACCAAGGTACGGAGGATTGGAATTCCGCCTGCAACAGCTGCTTCATAGTAGAGAGCCACATTTTGCTTTTGAGCAATTTCCAGCAACTCCGCTCCGTGAACAGCTAGCAAATCCTTATTAGCCGTTACTACATGTTTGCCAGCTTCAAGAGCACGAGTGATGAACGTTTTCGCTGGCTCGATTCGTCCCATCAATTCTACAACGATAGTAATCTCAGGATCCTTCAGAATTTCTTCAACATTTGTGACAAAGTTAAAGTCATTTCCAGCTGCTAAAAGACGCTCTTTTTCAGCATCATCTTTTACCAAGACTTTAGCAACCTCTATCTCTGAATGAGCTGCTTGAACGATTTTTTCTCCGTTTTCTTTCAGCAAAAAAGGCACACCGCTGGCCACTGTTCCAAAACCAAGTAAAGCTATTTTAATAGACATGAAGCACTCCTTGAAAATTTCTTGTATAAAAAATATTATAACAAAATTATATAAAAATGCCTACAAAACTACTTCTTTATTTGTTATAATAGATGTAAATTTCCGCAAGGAATTATAATTTTTTTTAAAAAGGAGATATTATGACAGGAAAACACAGAGGAAATCGCATGCAGCAACGCAAAGCTAGAAAAAGAGCTATTTTGCTTTCTTTAACGAGTTTATTACTTTTTCTCGTCCTGATTGTAGGTGGCTTTTCTTTACTAGCCAAGCTGCAAAACTCGCACAACCAAAAAGAAGCTAATAACGTGTCAACGAATCAGGTCAATACTTCATCTAAAACTTCGTCAGCACCAACTCGGGAAAAAAAGACAACTTCGGATGACAGCAGTAAAGACAAAGTCAAATGGGTCAAGCAAGACCAGCCAGTTCAAGTTCCTATCTTGATGTATCATGCCATTCACGTCATGGACCCATCAGAAGCAGCTAATGCTGGTTTGATTGTAGATCCAGCTACATTTGAAAGCCATCTGAAAGCCTTGAAAGACGCAGGCTACTATCCACTAACACCGGCAGAAGCATACAAGGTACTGACGGAGAATGTCTTGCCAGAAAATAAAAAAGTCGTCTGGCTGACCTTCGATGATAGTTTAAGGGATTTCTATACTAATGCCTTTCCACTTCTCCAGAAATATGACATGAAAGCAACCAATAATGTCATTACCGGATTTGTTCAAGCTGGACGCGAAGATATGCTGACGCTAGATGAGATAAAGGAAATGAAGGACAAAGGCATGTCTTTTGAAGATCACACCGTCAACCATCCTGACCTCTCAGCGACTGCAGAAGACCAACAAAAAATTGAGTTAAAAGATTCCAAGTCTTACTTGGACAAAGAACTGTCTCAAACCACAACAACCGTTGCCTATCCATCTGGACGATACAGTGATGCAACCTTGCAGATTGCTGAAAGCCTTGGCTACAAGATGGGACTGACAACCAATAACGGTCTAGCCTCCCTATCCAATGGCTTGCTCACACTTAACCGAGTACGCGTTAATCCAACCACCACTGCAGAAGACCTGCTAAATGAAATCGCAACAAACTAATCTTAAAAAGCCCGCTTCACCTGAAGCAGGCTTTTTTTATTCCTATGATTATAGCTTCTTACAAATACCAAAAAAACACCAGCTCCAAAGAACTGGTGTAAAGGTTTATTTAGACTTGATATAGTTGATACCATCCGCTTTGGGAGCAACAGCTTTACCAAAGAATGCCGCAAGCACTACAATCGTCAATACGTAAGGCGCAATCTGCAGATAAACCGTTGGAACACTTGAAAGCAATGGCAATTGGTTCCCGATAACCGCCAAACTTTGGGAAGCTCCAAAGAAGAGACTCGCCAACATGGCACCAATAGGACTCCATTTACCAAAAATCATAGCTGCCAAGGCGATAAATCCTGGACCTACGATAGTTGTCACAGCAAAGTTAACAGAGATTGACTGAGCATAAATAGCTCCGCCAATACCACCGAGCAATCCAGAGATCATGACACCACAATAACGCATGAGGTAAACATTGATCCCCAAGGTATCTGCCGCCTGCGGATGCTCTCCGACTGAGCGAAGACGTAGCCCGAATTTAGTCTTAAACATGACAAACCAAGCAAGGAAAGAGAAAGCAATGGCAAGATAACCAACCAAGCTTGTATGCTTGAAGAAGATGTCTCCCAAGACTGGAATATCAGACAGGATAGGGAAATTAAACTTGCCGAATGAACGCTGAATGTTATCCGTTTGTCCCTTGTTATAAATAGCTTTAACAAGGAAAATTGCCAAGGCTGGCGCCAGCAAGTTCAGCACTGTACCACTCACAACGTGGTCAGCACGGAAGGTAATGGTCGCAACAGCATGGATAAGAGAGAAGACAACTCCGACCAAACCAGCAGCAATCAATGAAAGCCACGGAGTCGCGCTACCCAAGCTCTTCTCGAAAGTCAGGTTAAAGAGAACGCCTGTAAAAGCCCCCATAACCATGATTCCTTCCAAGCCGACATTAACCACACCAGCGTGTTCAGAGTAAGCCCCGCCAATACTTGTGAAAATCAAGGGAGCCGCGTAAATCAGCATAGATGATACTAATAAACTTAATATCGTTACAATATTCATCCTAGTTTCCCTCCTTCACTTTTTTAGCTTCTTGGCGACGATTTTTAAGGAAATCAAAGATTGTCATACCTGTCATACGCTCAATCAGATAGTGCGCACTGACAAAGAAGATGATAGAAGCTGTTACGATGTTTACAAGTTCTGTTGGAATCTGAGCCACGTTCATACCTGGAGCACCAACACTCAGAACCGCAAAGAGGAAGGCTGCAAATAGAATTCCAATTGGAGAATTGGCTGCCAAGAGACTTACCGCCATACCATTGAAACCAACACTCAAGGAACTTCCTTGAACAAAGACATTCTGATAAGTTCCAAGTCCTTCTACTACTCCTCCAAGTCCTGCAAGAGCACCTGAAATAATCATAGATATGATAATAGTACGCTTAGATGACATCCCTGCATATTCAGATGCATTTGGATTAAGCCCTACAGCACGAATTTCAAAACCAAGTGTTGTTTTCTTAAGCAAATACCAAATAACCACTACTGCAATCAAGGCAAAGAAGATACCGATATTCATCCGAGAGTTAGATGTAAGACTTCTCAACCACTCTGTTTGATAAATCGCATTGGCACTGACACGCTTACTAGAGTCAACACTCTGCATCACAGATTCTGGGAAACTATGAATAAGGGCATTTCCAATAAAAAGAACAATATAGTTCATCATAATGGTTACGATGACTTCACTCGTTCCCAGATAAGCACGCAGAATTCCTGGAATAGATCCGATAATACCACCAGCTACTGCTGCAATGACTACAGTCGCCAATAACATCAGAGGTCGAGGTAAATCAGGGAAGGAAAGTGCAAACCAACCAGCCAAAATCCAGCCAGCTAAGGCTTGACCAGGAAGTCCAACATTAAAGAATCCAGCACGGCTAGCTACAGCAAAGCCCAAACCAATGAGAATCAGAGGTCCCATCGCACGAGAAATCTCACCCAAACTTCTCAAAGAACCAAAAGCTGTTTTAAAGAGGGATTCATACCCCCAGATAGCATCATAACCAAAGATGGCCATGACAACCGCTCCCAATACCAGTCCTAATAAAATAGATATCAATGGAACAGTTATTTGTTGTAAGCCATTTGGTAATTTAACTCTAGAAGAAGATTCTTTCTTATTCTCAATATTTTTACTACTTAATCGATCTTTTATAATCGAAGAAACTTCCTTTTTATATTCAATAGAATAGCTCAAGTTTTTTGTTTCATTTTGTTTAAAAATAGTTAAAAGAATTAAAGCAAGAATTACCAAAGAAGAACAGAGAGAAATAATAATACCAATTCCAATGCTAGCAGATACACTCAATTCCTTCAATCTATCAACTTGATTTATAGTATTCTTTAAATTAAATATATTTATTAGTAATAATACAAGATTAGAAACTGAAAAAATTAATATACTTACGTTTAATAATTTAGATTGTTTCTTTAGAAAGTTACTCAGAATCGCACAAATCCCAATCAAAACTGTAAGAATCAAAGAAACTTTACCTTGATTACTATCAATACCATTAAAATGATATACTACTTTTGCTCCTACCGAGGCTACACTCCATTCTAAAAAAATGCCAATCAATGATAAGATAGAAACAAGAGTAATAAATAGACTTTTCTTAGACATTTGCAGCTCCTTTCTGAATCTTACCACCTGCCATGAGAATACCAAGCTCTTGCTTATTAGTTTCCTCTGGAGTTACAATCCCCTGAATCTTACCATCGTGGATAACCGCGATTCTATCAGAAACATTAAGTATTTCATCTAGCTCAAAGCTGACAACGAGGACAGCTTTACCTTGAGTCCGCGCTTCAATCAAGCGTTTGTGGATGTATTCAATAGCCCCCACGTCAAGTCCGCGAGTTGGCTGACTGACAATCAGAAGGTCTGGATCACGGTCCATTTCTCTGGCAATGATAGCTTTCTGTTGGTTTCCTCCTGAAAGAGCTGAAGCAGATACATATTCATTTGCAGCACGAACATCAAATTCTTCCATGAGTCTTTTTGCATAGTTGGTTATATTCTGATAATTTAAAATACCATTCTTACTAATAGGTTCAATATAATAAGTCTGCAGAGCAATATTTTCAGAAATGGACATTGCCAGGACTAAACCATCACGGTGGCGGTCTTCAGGAACGTGGCTGACTTTCATTTCAGTTATCTGCCGCGGCTGCTTACCAATAATAGACTGGTTCTTAATTGTAATCTCGCCAGAGCTAGCTTTTCTAAGTCCTGTAATAGCCTGAATCAGCTCGGTTTGACCATTGCCATCAATACCAGCAATACCAACAATCTCACCAGCTCGGACATCAAGAGAAAGTCCCTTAACAGCTGGAACACCACGGTTTTCTTCAACAACAAGATTTTTTATTGACAAGACCGTTTCTTGAGGATTAGCTGGCTCTTTCACAGTCTTGAAGGAAACAGCCCGTCCCACCATCATTTCAGCCAAATCTTGGTTAGTTGCACCAGCAATTTCAACTGTTTCAATGGATTTTCCGCGACGAATAACCGTTACTCGGTCAGAAACTGCCCGAATCTCATCCAACTTGTGAGTGATAAGAATGATAGATTTTCCTTCTTTAACGAGATTCTTCATGATTTTCATCAATTCATCAATCTCAGCTGGTGTCAAAACGGCTGTCGGCTCGTCAAAGATGAGAATGTCCGCACCACGATAAAGAGTTTTCAGAATCTCAACCCGCTGCTGGGCACCAACAGAAATATCTTCAATCTTAGCAGATGGATCAACTGCCAAGCCGTATTTCTCAGAAAGTTCCTTGATTTCTTTAGTCGCGCCTTTCAAGTCCAACACACCATTTTTGGTGATTTCACTTCCAAGGATGATATTTTCAGCGACAGTAAATGCTTCAACAAGCATAAAGTGCTGGTGCACCATCCCAATACCAAGTGAGGCCGCCTTTGATGGAGAGTCCAGTTTAACTGACTTTCCATTCACTACAATCTCACCGCTGGTTGGCTCAAGCAGGCCAGCCAGCATATTCATCAAGGTTGACTTGCCGGCACCATTTTCTCCCAAAAGAGCGTGAATTTCACCTTTTCTGAGTTCCAAATTGATTTTATCATTGGCTACAAATTCACCAAAAATTTTGGTAATTTCTCGCATTTCAATGACATTTTCATGTGTCATGGCTCTTTCCTTTCCAGAATTTCATTTTATTTCAATAAAAGTTACTGGCACTACTTGTGCTAATAAATTCTATTGATACAAAGGCGTCTCAAATTTCAAAAAGAAGCGACCCTGCAAGGTCGGATCGCTCTTAAATTGTTTTATTTGTCAGGAACAGTGATGCTGCCGTCAAGGATTTTTGCTTTCGCTTCTTCAACAGCCTTTTTCACATCTTCTGACAAGTTTGTTGTCGTCAAGTCAACTCCACCGTCTTTCAGACCGAAGGTTGTAGTTTTACCGCCTGGGAATTTACCTTTAGCAGTTTGGTTAGCGATGTCTTGGACAGTCTTACCAACTTGTTTCAAGCTTGATGCCAAAACAAAGTTAGACTCTTTACCATCCTTAGACTTGTATTTACCTTCTTCAGTTTGGTCACGGTCAACACCGAGTACCCAAACTTTTTCATCTTCATTTCTTGTTTCGTTGATTGACTTAGCTTCGTTAAATACTCCGGCACCAGTTCCACCAGCAACTTGGTAAACCACATCTGCACCTGCAGCATATTGAGCAGCAGCAATTGTCTTACCTTTAGCTGCATCACCAAATGAGCCAGCATAGTCTACTTGAATCTTGATAGATGGGTCAACTGATTTCACACCAGCTTCGAAGCCTTTTTCAAAACGAGTGATAACTGCGCCTTCTATACCACCTATGAAACCAACTTGTTTTGTCTTAGTAGTTTTTGCAGCAGCAACACCAGCAAGGTAAGCAGCTTCATTGTCAGCAAAAATAGCTGAAGCGACGTTCTCTTTTCCTTTGATAACATCATCAACAATAACATAATTGATGTCTTTGTTATCTTGAGCAGCAGATTCAACCGCATCACGAAGAGCAAATCCGATACCATATACTAAATTATAACCATCCGTAGCAGCTTGGTTCAGGTTATTTGCATATTGAGACTCATCATTAGACTGGTAGTAAGTAAAGCCGTTATCTTTAGAAAGACCGTTTTCTTTACCCCAAGCTTGCAAGCCTTCCCATGCAGACTGGTTAAATGACTTATCATCAACACCGCCAGTATCAGTTACGATAGCAGCCTTCAAATCAGTTTTCGCGTTTGAAGAATCTGAGCGAGAAGCACGGTTTCCACATGCAGCAAGTCCGAATGCTGCGACAGTTACTAGACCAAGACCTAGCCATTTTTTTTTGTTCATTTCTGAACCTCCTAATTAAGATGTGCAACACAGTTGCAAGTTTGAGTTTGGTCAGATGACCGATAACAGACTTATGTTAAATCTGTAAAAGAATATGGAAGTAATTCCTTGACCGTCATCACGACCGTCGATTTATCTTTAGCGACCAAGGTCACTTTTAGATCCTCAGCAAAAAATTCTGCCATTACTTGGCGGCAGGCACCACAGGGCGATATGGGTTTTTCCGTCTCACCATAGACAATCAGCTCCTCGAAGTCTAAAGCTCCTTCTGAAACCGCCTTAAATATAGCTGTCCGCTCTCCACAGTTGGTCAAGCCAAAACTGGCATTTTCAACATTAACGCCGGTAAATACTCGTGCGTCTTTAGCGACTAAAACCGCTCCGATGGGGAAATGAGAATAGGGAACATAAGCATTTTTGCTGGCTTGGACAGCCAAGTCAATCAACTCAGTAGTCGCCACTAGCTTCTTCTCCCTTCATAATCGCCACACCGGCTGAAGTTCCGATACGAGTCGCACCTGCTTCAATAAAGGCCAGCGCATCTTCATAAGAACGAGCACCGCCAGAAGCCTTGACGCCCATGTCAGGACCAACTGTTTTTCTCATAAGGGCAACATCTGCGACTGTCGCACCGCCAGTTGAAAATCCTGTAGAGGTCTTAACAAAATCAGCTCCAGCTTTCTGAGCCAGTTGGCAGGCCTTAACCTTCTCCTCATCTGTCAGCAGGCAAGTTTCCAGAATTACCTTGACCAAGGTACCGTTTGCAGCTTCTACAACCGCACGGATGTCTCGCTCTACCAAATCGTAATTTTTAGACTTCAGAGCGCCGACATTGATGACCATATCCACTTCGCCCGCACCCTTTTGGATTGCGTCCTTAGTTTCAAAAGCCTTTACATCGGAAGTATTGGCTCCTAAAGGAAAACCAATTGGCACACAAACCTTGACATCTGAGCCTTTCAGCTGCTCCGCAGCAAACTCTATCCAGGTTGGATTGACACAGATACTGGCAAAATCATAAACTTTTGCTTCTTCAATTAACTTCAGAATCTGCTCTTCTGACGCTTCTGGTTTTAAAAGCGTATGGTCTATGTATTTGTTTAATTTCATGTTGGTTTCTCCTAGAATCAAGCAATAACCTCGATAATCTCGCTTACTGCAACGCTTTCATCACCTATTTTAACATTTTTTTGAAAATCTGTAACTAGTTCTTGAGAAATTTTTTCATTTGAATAAATTTTTGCGAAAACTTCTCCAATTTCAACCTTGTCTCCGACTTTCTTTTCGAAAACAATTCCAGTTTCATAATCTAAGTCGTCAGATTTAACTGCACGTCCCGCTCCAAGTCTCATAGCAAAGAGTCCAAATTCCATGGCAGGCAGTTCAGTGATATAACCTGCCTGTTCTGCTTTCACATCTACAATATGAGCTGCACTGGATGGACGATAGAGATCTTCCAAGTCACCACCTTGAGCTACAACCATAGCTTCAAATTTCTTCAAAGCAGCACCGTTGGTCAGCTGTTCTCTTACTTCTTCCACCGTTTTCTCAACATCTGCCAGTCCGAGCATAATCTGAGCCAACTCACAAATAAAAGTTGTGATGTCTTCACGACCCCTGCCCTGCAAGATATCCAAAGCTTCTAAGATTTCCAGACGATTGCCAATGCTGGTTCCCAAAGGCTGACTCATATCTGTCAAAACAGCTACTGTTTTTCTGCCGACAGCCTTGCCCAAATCTACCATAGTACGTGCTAGTACACGAGCGTCATCAATATTTTTCATAAAGGCGCCTTCACCAACAGTCACATCCAGAAGTATACTGTCTGCACCAGCAGCAATTTTCTTACTCATAACAGAGCTCGCTATCAGCGGAATCGTATCAACAGTTGCTGTTACATCTCGCAAGGCATAGAGCAACTTATCCGCTAGCACCAACTGATCAGACTGACCGATAACGGACAAGCCGATTTCCTGCACCTGCTTGATAAAGTCTTGCTGACTGCGCTCTACCTGAAATCCTTTAATGGATTCCAATTTATCAATGGTTCCTCCAGTATGGCCCAACCCGCGGCCGCTCATTTTAGCAACAGGCACACCGAAACTAGCTACCAATGGTACCAAGACCAGAGTTACTTTATCACCAACACCGCCAGTAGAATGTTTATCTACTTTTATTCCCGCGATTTCTGACAAGTCAAACTGCTCTCCAGTTCCAACCATGGTCATGGTTAAATCCGAAATTTCCCGAGTCGTCATGCCCTTAAAATAGACAGCCATCGCAAAGGCTGCCATTTGATAATCAGGCACCGTCCCGTCCACATAACCCTCAATCAGCCACTGGATTTCCTGACTGGTCAGTTCCAGACCGTCTCTCTTCTTTTGGATAATATCTACAGCACGCATCCTATTTTTCACTCCTTAGTATATAGTAGCCTTTGTCCTTCTTAACAATCTCACAATTACCGAAGATAGCTTCCATCTTCGACTTGGCACTGGGTGCTCCCTGCTTTTTCTGAATCACAAGGGTCAAATCTCCGCCTTCTGTCAAATGCTCATAGCTTCCTCTGATGACGTCGTGCACGACTTGCTTACCAGCACGAATAGGCGGATTACTGATAATATGGTCGAAAATTCCAGTAACCTTTTCATAGACATTTGACTGGAAGATATGAGCAGATACCTGATTCCTCTCAGCATTCTTCTGAGCTAAGTCCAAGGCCCGCTGGTTGATATCCACCATGGTCGCAGTTACTCCCTGCGCTTTGGCTAAGGTCAAACCTAGAGGCCCATAGCCACAACCAACATCCAAGACCCGTTCTCCAGCTTCAAAGTCCAAGACAGACAAAAGAACCCGACTGCCATAATCAATCATCTTTTTACTGAAGACACCAGCATCTGTCAAAAAAGTCAGCCTCTGTCCTAACAGTTCCACATTTAATTCATGAATATCATGTTTGGCATCAGGATTTTCTGCAAAATACATTTTAGTCATACAACCATTTTATCATAATTTTCCTAGAATTGTAAATCGTTTTCATTTCTCCAAAAAGTATGTTATACTAAAGTCCATCATACAGGAGTAACTTATGACTAACGAATTTCTTCACTTTGAAAAAATCAGCCGCCATACATGGCAAAACCTGCACCGCAAAACAACTCCGCCCCTGACTCAGGCTGAACTTAACTCTATCAAGAGTTTCAATGATAAGATCAGTCTGCAGGACGTAACTGACATTTATTTACCCTTGACCAATCTCATTCAGATTTATAAACGTTCTAAGGAAGACTTGGCTTTTTCCAAGGGGATTTTTCTACAAAAAGAAAGCCGGAAACAGCCCTTTATTATCGGAGTTTCTGGCAGTGTGGCCGTTGGGAAATCCACCACCAGCCGTTTGCTGCAGATTCTGCTTTCTCGGACTTTTTCAAATGCAACTGTCGAGCTAGTTACCACAGATGGTTTTTTATTTCCGAATAAAATCTTGGAAGAACATGGCATTTTAAACCGCAAGGGTTTTCCAGAAAGCTATAATATGGAGCTGCTTCTTTCCTTTCTGGACAGCATAAAAAACGGTCAGGATTTCCAAATTCCCGTCTATTCACATGAGACTTACGATATCGTCCCTCAGGAAATGCAGGAGGTAAAGGCTGCAGATTTTGTTATCGTCGAAGGCATCAATGTTTTCCAAAATCCACAGAACGAGCGCCTCTATATGACAGATTTTTTTGACTTTTCTATCTATGTTGATGCAGAAGTCGAAAACATTGAAAACTGGTATCTGGATCGCTTTAAAAAAATGCTGACGCTGGCTGAAAACGACCCCAAAAACTACTACCACCGCTTCACCACTCAATCAGAAGAGGAAGTAGTAACCTTCGCCCATAATGTTTGGAAAAGCATTAACCTTGTCAACCTGCTAGACTACATTGAACCAACCCGCAATCGGGCAGAAATTATCCTGCACAAAGCCGGAAATCATGAAATTGATGAAATTTACTTAAAAAAATAAAAAAGCTTGTCAAATCCTAACTTTTCATATATAATTAGATAGTTAGTATTTTCAATGGAGGTGAAAGAACTTGGCAAACATTAAATCAGCTATCAAACGCGCTGAATTGAACGTGAAACATAACGAAAAAAACTCAGCTCAAAAGTCAGCTATGCGTACTGCAATCAAAGCATTTGAAGCAAACCCATCTGAAGAACTTTTCCGTGCTGCTAGCTCAGCTATCGATAAAGCAGAAACAAAAGGTTTGATCCACAAAAACAAAGCAAGCCGCGATAAAGCACGCCTTTCAGCTAAACTTGCTAAATAATGCATACAAAGGGAGCTCTCAGGAGCTTTTTTTGTTTCTCACACAAAGGAGAAAAGGATGAAAATAGCAATTATCGGTTATTCCGGTTCTGGCAAATCCACTCTAGCAGTACAACTGTCCAACCACTACTCCATTCCCAAACTTCACATGGATAGATTGCAGTTCCAACCTGGCTGGAAGGATAGCGACCGTGATTGGATGAGTGAACAGATGGACAATTTTCTGTCAAAAAATACCGACTGGATTATTGATGGCAACTACTCTTGGTGTTTTTATGAACGGCGGATGGCAGAAGCCGACCAAATCATCTTTCTGAACTTCTCTCGCTGGAACTGTCTTTATCGAGCTTTCAAACGCTATTTAAAATACCGCAATCGGACCAGAGAAAGCATGGCTCCAGGCTGCCCCGAAAAGTTTGACTGGGAGTTTATCTGCTGGGTTCTTTGGAAGGGACGACGTCAGACAGCACTGGCAAGATATAAGAGAATCCGACAAACCTTTCCTCAGAAATTCTACGAATTAAGGAACCAAAAAGAACTGAACAGCTTCTTACAGAACCTAAAAACAAGCGAGCCCTAATGACTCACTTGTTTTTATTTGATTTCTTTTTCTGTGGGAAAAGAGGTAGGCCTAAAGAAGCTATTTTTTCAGCTGGAACCTTCATGCCGTCCTTAATCCACTTGGAAAGAACGGAAACAACTGCCGAACTCCAGAAGGAATTCATGTAAGAGTTAGTTGTTTTCTTAGCATTGCGATTGCGCTTTTCCAAAAAGTCAAACACGGCCTGAGTCAGCAGCTTTTCAAAATTATAGTCGATGGCTAGGCTGATAACCCGAGCTTCTTTCTTAGCTTCCTTAAAAAGAAAAAGCCAAATTTGGTACATCTCCGTTTTAAAGTTAAACTCTTCCAATTTATCCGTAATGCCTTGAACAGTGTTTTTAAAAATCTCTTCCAGAATCTGCTCTTTAGAGCTATAATTGCGGTAAAATGCAGCGCGGGAAACCCCTGCTCGCTCAACCAGCTCTGAAATTGTGATCTTTTTGAGTTCTTTCTTCTCCAGCAACTGCATGAGAGAAATTTCCAGAGACTCTCTCGTGATTTGATTGGATTCCTGATTGTATTTCTTTAAATTCGCGAGTGATTTTTCCGATATTTTCTTTTCCGACATAACAATTTCTTCCCTCTTGTATCAGCTGACAGTTTCCGCTTTTTAGTAAGCATTCTTCATGTTATAATTTTAAAAAAAGACAGGTTTTTTGTCAATTTTTTTATTGTACATACTTGACAAAAAAGGAGAAAAATATGACTTGGAAAATTATAGCCGACTCTGGCTGTGACTTTCGTGAAATGACAAACTTAGCTAAAGACACCCAGTTTGAAAGTGTTCCCTTGACCATTCAAGTGGAAAATGAAATCTTTGTAGATAATAAGAAACTTGATATTGACCTGATGATGGAGAAGATGTATGCTTCTTCTGCTGCTTCAAAGTCCGCCTGCCCTAGTCCAGATGACTATCTCAAAAGCTTTGAGGGAGCTGACAAGATCTTTGTGGTGACTATCACTGGAACTCTATCTGGCAGCAATAATAGTGCACAGGTTGCTAAGAAAATCTTTTTGGAAGAACATCCTGATGCCCAGATTCATGTCATTGATAGTCTTTCTGCTGGCGGCGAGGTGGACTTACTTGTGACTAAACTCAATGAACTCATTCAGCAAGATCTCAGCTTTGATGAAGTTGTTGAAGTCATTAGTCGCTATCAAGAGAAAACCAAGCTTCTCTTCGTTCTGGCAAAGGTAGATAACTTGGTCAAAAACGGCCGGCTTAGCAAACTTCTGGGAACCGTTGTCGGCTTGCTCAATATCCGTATGGTTGGTGAAGCTAGCCAGACTGGTACGCTAGAGCTTCTGCAAAAGGCACGCGGTCCGAAAAAGGCTCTCGCTTCTGCAATCGAAGAACTACTCAAAGCTGGTTACAAGGGTGGCAGACTCATCATCGCTCACCGCAATAACGAAAAGTTCTGCCAGCAATTTAGTCAGCTGATACAAGAAAAGTATCCCCAAGCTCAAGTCGAAACGGTGCCGACTTCAGGCCTCTGCAGCTTCTATGCTGAGGAAGGCGGAATCTTAATGGGCTACGAAATCTAATACGACATCTAAAAAAGTAAAGGATTAGGCTAAGATAATTGACCTAATCCTTTACTTTTTCGATTTAATTCGCTATAATAAAACCAAGTAAAGGAGTTGATATTATGGCCAGAGGAAGAGGCGCCGCAAGCCCCCAAGACAAGGAAGCAAGTCTTCTCATTTCTAAAAAGCTCAAAGAACTTCTCAAGGAAACAGGTAAGAAGCAAGTCGAGCTATCTCGTGAAACAGGCATTCCTGCTAGTACGTTGACTGGCTATATCAAAGGGACATCTCTGCCTATTGCAGCCAATCTAGAAAAGATTGCAAGATTTTTTGAGGTAGAGGTTGAAGAAATTGACCCTCGTTACCGACTAATTGCAGACATCCCTCAGCAATTCCCCGATTTAAATCGTATTTATCAACAACTTGACCAAGACAGACAGGGGAAAGGATTAAAGCTACTGGAAGCTAGCCTGACTGAGCAAGAAACACATGCCAGCTTAAAGGACGACTACTTTCCCTACTTGGTCTATGAGAATTACTATCTCTCTCAACATAAGCCTGAACAAGCTGATTTAGTCTGGTTGGACAGAGAAATTGACTACGATATTGCTCTTTGGGTACGAACTGACTCTCTGGAGCCCAAGTATCCGAGAGATTCCGTAGCGCTAATCAAGCAGACTCATTTCGAGCTTGCTGGCGCTATCTATGCTATCGATTATGACGGCCAAACCATTATAAAAAGGGTCTTCAACGATCCATCCGGTATCCGTCTGATTTCCCTTAATAAAAAATATAGTGATAAGTTTATCCCGCATGAGGAAGAACCTAAACTTATCGGTCGAGTCATGGCGACTTTCATGCCACTGGATATAGAAAAAATAAAGAAAAACAAATAACAGTTCTGCAAATGTACAGAGCTGTTATTTTTACAGTCAAAAAATCAGAAAGTCTTTCGACTTCCTGATGCTCTTTTAATAAAATACTGCTAACTCTTCATTCAGCTTTTTCATGTAGTGTTTGTGGACTATGTAAGACAACACAGTTAATCCTACTAGAACTAGAGCCACTATCGTATAAATTACCAGAGGCGCAAGAACATTGGATATAAAGAAGAGAAGAGTAATGACAATCACCATTCCTAAAATAAGAGCGATGGCTAAGAGAGTTTTCACCATATTGTTATCTCGGCTCATCAATTCTGTGACATTGGACCAATTAGTCACAAAATGCTTGTAGTCTCGGTAGTAACCCCAAGAACTCCACATTAGGCTAATTAAGGCCCAAACAACCACCATGCCCAAGAAAGTCACTGGATGCATACCGGAAATAAGGCTAGTTATCAAAAGCAAGGTCAGAGGCAGGATAGACTGGACGGCAAAGAGCTGCCAAAACTTCAGACGAATATATTGCTTCAAATCAAAGGGGAGAACCTTGAGATAATCAAAATTTTCCCTTTCCAGAGAAATCCCAATAGCCGTAAGGTTGCTGCCGCCTGAGTTTAGAGTTGCAATCAAAACAGCCAGAGCCATCATTGGCAAGAGGAAACGTGGTCCCAGATAAGAAGTCAAAGACAGGCCACCTTGTATCATGCCCATTCCCATACTGAAAATGACAATGTAAGGGAGAAAGGCCGACATAAAGATAGCTTGCATAATGACAGAACCCTCGCTCAAGAGCCTGATATTGTAATGCCAGACAAACTTTTTGAGATTTTTTGCTTCCGCAATATTGATGTCATGCACGCGCTCCCGCTTTCCTACTGAAGAGCCCGTCATGAGAGCTGCCTCATAAAACTCTGGAATCACCTTGGTCTTTACGATGAAAAATAGAAGAGCCGCAACTGCAACCCATCCCAAAAATCCCAGCAAGGAAGCTGTATGAAAAGGATGAAGGATAAAATCATAAAAGGCCTGAACTGGCGGAAAGAAAGCTTTGACCTCTGTACGATTTACAACGCTTCTGCTGTTCATTTGATTAATCATAAAATAGAGGAAAAAGGATCCAACGGAAACAAGAGCCAGAATGACATTGGACAGGATGGTCTTGTACTTCCTGAAAAAGACTGTCTTGGTAATGAAATGGACGGCAATCAGAATCAGAAAGGTGATGACTGAACTTAAAATCAGAATAGCAAGCAGAGCTAAGGGCAGGCCCAAGAAAGGATTACCACCTTGGAAAGTCAGAACCAAGAAATAACTGAACATAGGCAAAATGGCAATCAGCAAGGTCAGAATAACTGAAATGCTTTTGCCGACAATGATTTCTGCTTCGCTAAAAGCGTAGGGACGATAAGACTGCAAGTCCTTGCTTTCATAAAAGACATTGTAAAAAACCAGAAAGCCCTGAGACATAGAAAAGAGAGCAAAAGCAGAAACCAAATTGGCAAAGAGACCAGGATTGCCAACCAGTTGGTTCAGGGAGCCCATCAAGCCGAAAAGAAAGAGATAGACCAGTCCTAAAATCAGATACATGCGGATGGCCTTCAGCGATACATTGACCTTGCGCTCAGGATTCTTAGCTTGCATCTTGCGGTACTGTTGCAGCTGAGACGGCTGAATAGCATAGAGGATGTTGATATCAACGAGTTTTTTTATAGCTTTAATGCGCATCAGGACTCACCTCTTCTCTGCGGCCTGCTAGACCAAGATAAATGGTTTCAAGAGACTGTTCTGGATGTTGGCCTTTTAGTTCTTCAATGGTTCCATAGAAAATCAATTTCCCTTTTTTGAGAATAGCCACCTTATCACAGAGCTGCTCTGCAACTTCCAAGACGTGGGTTGAAAAGAGAACTGTATTTCCTTTATCTGCATGCTGGCGCATCATCTGCTTGAGGTCAAAAGCTGCCTGCGGATCAAGACCCGTCAGCGGCTCATCCAGCACCCAAATATCTGGATCAGACAAAAGAGCTGCAATAACGAAGACTTTTTGCCTCATCCCATGAGAAAATGATTCAATGACCTCATACCGATGAGAGCCGAAGTCGAAAATATGGAGCAGATTTCCCAACCGCTCTTCAACTTCTGCATTTGTCATATCGTAAGAAGTCGCAACCAGTTCCCAGAACTCATTGGCAGTTAGGCGCAAAAATAGATCTGGTGAATCAGCTACATAGCCGATTTTTTTCTTGACTTCCAAGCGATTAGCTGATAATTCTTTCCCATCTACAAAAATCTGTCCACTACTAGGATTGATAACGCTGACCAATGACTTAATGGTGGTAGATTTTCCCGCGCCATTGTGACCAATCAGACCGACGATTTCTCCACTTTGCAAGGTCAGATTCAGCTGATTGAGAGCTACCGCTCCTTCATAAACTTTAGTGACATCTTTAAATTCAATCATAAGAGAGCTCCTTTACCGATTTCTATACAGATTAGTATACTCTTTTTGCGGCTTTTTGTCTCAGCTAAAAATGTTTCATTTTCAATTTTAAAAATATTTTTCAAATTATAAAAGAGTTAAATATCTATGAGAGTGAAAAAACGCAAGCGATTGCGTCTTTCTGCTTCTTTTGGTACAATAAAGCCAATCAGTGAGAATGAAGAGGAAAATTTATATGGAAAACCAAACCTTAATGCAGTATTTTGAATGGTATCTGCCAGATGACGGTCAGCATTGGAACCGCTTAGCGGAAGATGCACCAAACTTAGCAGCAAAAGGAATTCGCAAAGTCTGGATGCCGCCAGCTTTCAAAGGAACAGGCTCTAATGATGTCGGATATGGTGTATACGACCTTTTTGATTTGGGAGAATTCGACCAAAAAGGGACCGTCCGCACAAAGTATGGATTGAAGGAAGAATACCTCCGAGCGATTGAAGCGCTTAGCCAAAACGGTATCGAAGCTATTGCAGATGTTGTCCTCAATCACAAGGCCGCAGCTGACTATAAAGAGCGCTTTACCGTTGTTGAAGTTGATCCTAACGACCGCACAAAGGTCTTGTCAGAACCTTTCGAGATTAAAGGCTGGACTAAGTTTGTCTTCCCAGGCCGCAAAAAAGCCTACAATGACTTCGAATGGCACTGGTACCACTTCACTGGCACTGACTATGATGCAAAAAAAAACAAGTCAGGCATTTTTCTCATCCAAGGCGACAATAAAGGTTGGGCAGATGATGAGCTAGTAGACAATGAGAATGGTAACTACGACTATCTCATGTATGCGGATATTGATTTCAAGCACCCCGAAGTCATCCAGAATCTCTACGACTGGGCTCATTGGTTTATTGAAAGCACTGGTGTTCATGGCTTTCGCTTAGATGCTGTTAAACACATTGATTCATTCTTTATGAAGAATTTCATCCGCGATATTACTGAAAAATACGGTGAAGATTTCTATGTCTTTGGGGAATTTTGGAATAGCGATGAGAAGGCCAATAACGATTATCTAGAAAATATTGACTACCGCTTTGACCTAGTCGATGTTAAACTTCATCATAATTTATTTGATGCTAGCAAATCTGGAGCAGATTATGACCTGCGAACTATTTTTGATCAGACACTTGCAAAGAATCATCCTGAATCAGCTGTAACCTTTGTGGACAACCACGATACTCAGAGAGGTCAGGCTTTGGAGTCTACCGTCGAAGAATGGTTCAAGCCTGCGGCCTATGCTCTCATACTTTTGCGAGAAGCTGGATTGCCCTGTGTCTTTTACGGAGACTACTATGGCATTAGCGGAGAATTTGCCCAAGAGAGCTTTCAAGAGCTACTGGATAAACTCCTAGACATCCGTCTCAATCTAGCCTATGGTGAGCAGACCGACTACTTTGACGATGCAAACTGTATTGGCTGGACTCGCCAAGGTATGGACGATGGTCAGCCAATCGCTGTCCTTATCAGCAATGACCAAGCAACCAACAAATCCATGCTTGTCGGTCCAGAATGGGCTGGCAGAGAATTCAGTGACTATCTAGGCAACAGCTCTCAAATCGTAACTATTGACGACCAAGGCTGGGGAGAATTTCCTGTGGAGGAAAAATCAGTTAGTGTCTGGAGTGTCAGATAAGTCACAGAAAACATATGGAAAAAGAAAAATAAGACCGAATTGGCCTTATTTTTTTCTTCTTTCTTTCTTGGAATGTAGTAAGCCAATAGAAGCCAGAAGGCTGATAATTGCTGCTCCCAAGAATGATGAATTTGTGTTTCCAGTATTTGGTAATTGATGTTTGGACACTCGAGACAGAACAGGAGTAGTCTCAGAGTTCTCAACCCTTACAGGACTCTTCTGCTCAGAAGTTTCTGTTCCCAAAGGTGTTTGAGTGTGCGTTTTTGGCTTGTAAACATAAGTGCGAACGCCATTTGCATCCGCTACAGAAACAAAACCATATTTTTCAAAATCCTTTGCATCAAGTAAACCAAATTCCTCAGCTGCTAAAGGTCTTCCTTCTACATCTACAAAGCGAGTGATTTCGATAGAAGGCTTGTCCTCAACCGGAGCATCTTTCGGCACTTCATGCACGCTGGCACGATAGACATGAGTACGAATGCCATCCTCCTCAGTACTAGACTGGAAATCATAGCCAGCAATACTCTTAGATGCCACCAAACCGCGCTCAGGAGCTGATAATTCTTGACCAGTTTCATCTACAAAATGAGTCATTTCTAAGACTGGTTTCTCTTCTCGTGGAGCGTCTGTCGGAAGTTCATGCACACTTGCGCGATAGACATGAGTGCGAACACCATCTTCGTCGCTGCTGGACTGGAAGTCATAGCCGGAAATACTCTTAGACGCTACCAAACCACGTTCAGAGTCTGACAGCT
Source organism: uncultured Streptococcus sp. (assembly GCF_963456385.1). Classification (GTDB taxonomy): domain Bacteria; phylum Bacillota; class Bacilli; order Lactobacillales; family Streptococcaceae; genus Streptococcus. Next base: position 37,283 of record NZ_CAUOLF010000012.1, read on the forward strand.
CTTGACCGCGTTGATCTACAAAGCGAGTCATTTCCATGACGGGCTTGTCTTCACTTGGTGCGTCTGTCGGCAGTTCATGCACGCTGGTACGATAGACATGCGTGCGAATACCATCCTCGTCACTGCTGGATTGGAAGTCATAGCCGGCGATAGTCTTAGACATTACCAAACCTCGTTCTGGATCTGACAGCTCTTGACCATTTTCATCTACAAAGCGAGTCATTTCTAAAACTGGTTTCTCTTCTCGTGGAGCTTCTGACGGTACTTCATGCACGCTGGCACGATAGACATGAGTACGAATGCCATCCTCCTCAGTACTAGACTGGAAATCATAGCCAGCAATACTCTTAGATGCCACCAAACCGCGCTCAGGAGCTGATAATTCTTGACCTGATTCATCTACAAAGCGGGTCATTTCCATGACGGGCTTGTCTTCACTCGGAACGTCTGTCGGTACTTCATGCACACTTGCGCGATAGACATGCGTGCGAATACTGTCCTCGTCACTGCTGGACTGATAGTCATAGCCAGCGATACTCTTAGAAGCTACTAAACCTCGCTCTGGGTCTGATAATTCTTGACCTGATTCATCTACAAAGCGGGTCATTTCCAAGACAGGCTTGTCCTCGCTTGGTGCATCATTTGGAAGCTGGAACTGGCTGAGTTCATACTCATAGACGATTTCTTTGGTTCTTCCTGCTTCATACTCTCCCGATTCAGCATCATAGGCAGTTAGCCGAGATTTATAAGTATAGAGCTTGTTATTATAGGAAATTAGAGGTTTAGGACTGACTGTGTATCTGGTCGTACCTGGTTGCTCATCCGTAATAGGGTTAGCAATAGCATGCCCCTGCTCGTCTTGGTAACGGACAAGAACCTTGCCCGGTCCGGTCTCTCTCTCATTAACCTTCTTAACATCTGAAAGTTTAAAGACGAAGCCTTCAGCTTTGACTGTTCTAAAAGCTGCATCTATGCCCTCTTGGTTAATTTTTAAGCCAAGTAATGTCTTACCTCCCCTGTAAAAAGTTGGTTCAACAGATTTAAGTCCACCATCAGGCGTCTCAATTAAATTATGTACACCCTCAATTTGGATCGTATAGTCTCTATCGATATAATAGCGAGTCCTGTCATGAGGTTTCATCAGATACAGTTTGTAGTGGAAGGTTTTAATATTGTTTTCACCAAACCAAGGCTCCATTACAGTCGGATTATTGCCCATCCAGTCGATATACACTAGGTCGTTATATTTTTCTAATCCCATACGACCTAGTCGAAAAATTCTACCAATTTGAGACTCATTGAAACGATAATTTTGTTGTCTCCATGGTTCATTGGGATCTCTATAACCAAAGGCTAAGGGATCCGTATCTCGTGTATCAAGCAATCCAATCTTTAGATTCGTATTGTAATTAGGGACATCAAAATCAATTTCCTTTTGATTAATCACAATTTTCTGAAAGTACGGATTGATAGGTCCTTTTTCAGATAATTTCCTTTCAATAGGATACGCTTCAACTCGGAACATATCAGGATTTTTAGAATATATCTGTCTTATCTCTTTCATAGATAATATCCTACGATCTGACGAAGGCAGATATTTTCTAGAAAAAGCCTCTTCATAGGTTTTCCAACCATGCCATTCTTGTGGAGTATACGCTGCACTCAAAAACACTCTTTTGGGCATAGATTCATTAACTGTCAAATCCAATTCGGAGCGTGGAATAATAGCTTTGGGTATCTTGGCTACTTCTTCTGGGGTTGGATTTGGATTGAATATAGACTCCCACTTATTCAAAAAGAAGAGGGCTGTATCATTTTGGATAAGTGTTGCCACTCGAGAACCTACATCCCTAAAATCCTCATCTCTAACTAGATTTAAATTTTCTACTTGTTTTAAATCAATATATTTAAAGACACCATCTATCTTACGGATAGCATAAGCACGATCATACTTTTTAGCTTCTTCTTCTATTTGCTCCTTTGACTGCATCTCAGGCATAACGGAAGTTAAGGTTGCAGCCTTAGTTATTTCAAAGCTATTTTCCTTAGTATGATAGTCATAAAACTCTTGAGCTAATTGTTTGATTTCAGGCGTGACTTGGGCTGCGCCCTTCTCTCCTTCTTCTGAGATGGTCAGACCGGAAGCTTCCTCTGCTGGTGTATTTTTGATTGTCCCATCATTTGGCAGTTCTTGAGTGATAGGAGGAGTCACTTGGTTATTCTGGACTTGATTCCCCTCTGTTTCATTATTTACCTCCTCCGCTTGTACAGTCACTGCCATTGTCCCAGCAAGCAGTAAAGACAGAGGAATTGGGACTAATTTCATTCCCAGTTCTACTTTTTTTCCTAAACTCTTTTTCATATTATTCTCCTTTTAATCTCCTATTTTTGACATTTTAAAAACTTTTTCCCATAGATTGACTAGTAATTCTTTGTGATAGCGATTGGCAAGTTCTTTAGATCTTGCCGAAAATTCCCCCCATTCTTTTTCTCCAAATTGACTAAATTGCTCTAGATGGGCAATATACTGATTAGCGTCATTATGCGGTATCAGCCAGCCATTCTCTCCATGCTTAATATAAGCGCGATTGGCATAACGCACATCCAAACCTATCAGAGGCAAGCCATTGACCAAAGCCTCATAAAGTGATGTCGCAAAGGCTTCCGATAAGGAGGTGCTAATATAGGCATCATAAGCTTGATAAGGCACCTGAGACTGATAGCCCTTAAAATGAACCATATCTTCCAAATCATTGAGCTGAACTACATCTTGCAGCATAGCCATATCTGAACCATCTCCATAGATATCTAATCTAAATTGCTCATACCCTTTAAATTTTAGCAAAGCCATGATTTTCAGCAATAACAGAACATTTTTTTCCTCAGACAAACGACTGACTGTCACCAAGCGAATCTCCTTAGGATCAAAGACTCTCTCTCTTGGATATTGGACCACTTGATCTGCATAGGTTGTTGGAATAAAGAGGGCCTTATCCCTCATCTTTTGAGGTAGATAAGCCTCTTGGCCTTCCCCAACTAAAACCAAAAAGTCTAACACATCCTGATCCAGCCAGCTCATCACCTTTTTATTTAACTCTTGTCCGAGGGCAATCATATGATCCTGATGAAGGACGCGCACTACATGAAAATCTTGTCCACGTCTCAAGAGAATATTTTCTGGAATATCCAGACGTTCCATCATCAGCCAGTCTTCTGGCTCAAGCTCCTCCTCAGCAAACTCCTGCAGACTCCTACCAGCTAATTCTAAGCCCAGAAAACGGACTTTACTCCTATCAATTCCCAAGGCTTCATAACTATCCAGCACAAGCTGTCTAGAAGAGGCATTAGCATATATATCTGTATCCGTTTCAGAAACCCACAATTCATAAGGCACTTTCATGCCTTCAAAAAGTTCAAATCGATTGCGGAGAGCTATGTCAATCCCAAACGCCCTAGAACGGATACAAGAATCCACACAAACTACTTTCATTTTCTCCCTTTTAACCTAAAGTAATTCTATATATGAACGTAACACATTTTTAAGAATTATACCAATAATTTGAGCAATATTTTTAGACATTATTAGACTCTCTGTCCGACTAATCCGTTTCTAAGATATGCATCCACCATACGCTCTGTTGCGACGACTGAATCAATATGGGTACGCTCATAAGAGTGGCTAGATTCGATACCTGCCCCTAGCAGAGCATGCTTGACTTCTGCTCCTGCACTCATGGCTGCAGAGGCGTCTGATCCGTAAAAGGGATAGATGTCCAGTTTGTAAGGAATGTCCTGCTCCTTGGCCAAATTTACCAAATGCTGGCGGAAGCCATAGTGATAAGGTCCTGATGCATCCTTGACACAGATGGAAACTGTATACTCATCGGTCTGCTGGTCGTCACCCATAGCCCCCATATCAACCGCCAAATACTCTACCGCTTGCACCGGCAGGCTGGAATTAGCCCCATGACCAACCTCTTCAAAGACACTAAAAGCAAAATGAGTCGTTACCGGTAGCTGAATATTTTCCTCTTTATAAACGCGCAAAAGATTGAGCAAAATAGCTGCGCTGACCTTGTCATCCAGAAAGCGGGACTTGATAAAGCCTGACTTGGTAACTGTGGTACGCGGATCGAAAGAAATAAAATCTCCGACTTCGATTCCTAAATCCCGCGTTTCTTTCTCACTCGTTACCTTTTCATCCAAACGGACTTCCATATTGTCCTGAGTTCGCTCAACCGTTCCAGCATCCTTATAGACATGGCAAGATGTCTGGTGAACCAAAATAGTCCCACTGATAGTCTTACCGCTACTTGCCACATGGACTAGACAGTTTTCTCCTTCAATCATGTTCCAAGGGAAACCGCCAATCCGATCCAGTTTAAGACGACCGTCTGGCTTGATTGCACGCACAATAGCCCCCAGTGTATCCACATGGGCAGTCACTACCCGATGCTGGGCATCATTTTCACCCTTAACCACAAGATGAACGCCGCCTTTATTGGTCCGGACAGGCTCATAGCCCAATCCCTCCAGCGTTTGTACCAAATAGTCTGCCACCTCAGCCGTAAAACCCGTTGGGGAAGGAATAGCTGTTAATTCTTGTAAATATTGAACAGTTTGATTCATGAATGTCTCCTTATCGTTTTTCTTTATTATAGCACAAAGAAAGCCTGAGAAAATAGATTTTCAGCAGGCTTTTAATGATTTTGAGAAATTATAACACCTCAATTGCTAGCGCTGTACTACTACTCTTTCTCCTCCTGGACTTCAATCTTTTGCAACTCCCAAAAGAAGAGATTACCCAGAAAACCTAAGAGAAAAAGCAAGAGAGGAATGGCATAAGGTGCTAGGGGATTATAAGCTTCTCCAGCACTAATTTTCATCTGAGGGCCATATGGAGCTATCAACTGATAATAATTAAGACCGCAAAACAAAATCGAAAAGAAAAAAATAGAAAAGTAAAGCCGATAGAGATGCCCTAGCAGCTGTCCTTTGAATAAATAAGTAACTTCCCCCATCAGTGTTGCAAAATTCATAACAGCAAGTACAAAATAAGCAATGACAACAGGAACTAATAAAAGAAAAAGGTAAAGATAACCATAAGCAACCTCCGGCTCTGGCTCAATTCCCGAATAACCGTACAGATACACCAGTAGATACAAAACTAGGGGCAAAAAAGGAATCACCCTAAACTTCCTATTTTTCATCAACATCTCCCTTTAAACAAAGAAACTTTTTCTTATTTTATTGTAACAAATCTTCTTTATAAAACAAGAATTCACTTTTATTTTCAAGTATTTATTGACTGTAAAATCAAGTTTAGCAAATATTAGCCACCGTAAAAACATCCATTTGAATGACTGCTTGCTTTAGAGTTTATAAATTTAACCGTCAGTACATTATCAAGGATAGATGATGACAAAGACAAGAAAAAATCATCTCAGCTAGCTGAGATGATTCATTTGGCTAATATTAATTAGCTTTTTTTGAAACGATAGACAAGAGCTGATAAAAGAATCAGAGCAAATCCTGCTGCTATCGCAAAGATAGATGTTTCGCTGCCAGTTTTCGGCAAAACTTTTTTGCCAGTTGCTGATCCAGTAACATCTTTTCCATCTTTATCTGTCGAATTACCTGGGGTTCCATTTGTCGAACCGCCTGGTTTATCACCAGATGATGACGGTGGTGGTGTCGAACCTGAAGAAGGTGGTGGTGTACCTGGTCCTTGTGGACGTCTAGCTTCAAATGTCCATGTGCCTGTAAATTTGACATCTGCGCCTGCAATAGTTTTACTATCTGCGTCATATTTGAGGAATTTCCAAGTACCATCACTTGCTTCAACAGTTTTCTTAGCTGGCTGAACCGATTGAACAGTAGCACCGTCTGCATATTCAGTGGCATCATTTGGTAACAATGCTGTGACTTCTGCTGGCAAGCTACGGTTCGGATCTGCGCTTACAAATTCATAAGTTGCCTTATATTTTGGTGCTGGAGTGAAATTCCATTTACCAGTAAATTTAAGGTCTTTATCTGCAACAGTCTGGCTATTCGTTTCCGCATAGCCTTCGAAAGTCCATGTGCCTTCAGTAACTGTAACACTTGTCTTAGCAGGCTGCTTAGCGTCTACATTAGTACCACTAGTGTAGCGATTAGCATCTGCTGGAAGCAAATCAGTTACTTCTTTTGGCAGATTTGGAAAGGCTGGATTGCTGCTGAGAAACTCATAGCTAACACCATAGTCTTTATAAGTGTTTGTGAATACTGGATTATTTCCTTCGACGGTAGCTTCCAATTTGCCATTGTTTTCAGTCACTGTGACAGTCACAGTATGTTCTGTACTGTCGTAAGTCACTCCAGCTTCACTTCCAGCTACTTCTTTCAGCTTGTAGGTATAAGTCCCTTCTTTATCATAGTTGATTTCAGGAAACTTGATATTACCATTGGCGTCATTTGTTGCTTGAAGTTCTAAGTTATTTCCGCCAACCTCAGTCAGTTTGAAAGTATACTTTTCAGCTTCAAGTGCTTTACCTTCCAGAACTTTCTTAGCGGTAATCGCTGCAGTTGCTGGCTCTAACTTGTAGGTATTGGTGAAAGTCTCACGGTCATAGGCAACAGTTGCTGTCTTAACACCGTTGTTGTCTGTTACAGTAACAGTAACATTGATGTCTGAATTGGCATCATTTGTCACACCTGGCAGATTGCTTGCGCGTTCACGAATGACGTAGTTAAAGGTTCCTTCTTTTTTGAAACGAAGTTTCTTAAAGGTTACGGCACCCGCTTTATTGGTCACCGTTTGGACAACTTTATCGTTGTCATCCTTATTAATCAAATCAAAAGTAAATTCACCATCTGCCAAATTGCGGCCAGTCAATTCCTTTTTGACTTTAAAGATAACTTCATCAGAACGGGTACCTTCGCCAACACCATCAAGAGTTGTCAAAGGCGCGAATGGACGTGCTAACAAATCAGGCAACTTTTGCCCATTAGATGTAACAGTTACATCGTTAAAGGCTTTTTTGGTTACCTTATCTACTGGCTCAGTCAAACGGGTCCGGTAGATAACATAAATACCTCTTCCACTCAAATCCCCAGCATTAACTGTGAAATGATTGGAGTCTGTAATTGAAACGACATCGCTCGGGTTAAAGGATTTACGTGTGCCAGAAGCACCTTCCCACTCAGTAAAGTAGTAACCTGTAATCCCTGTATCTTCATCCAATTCTTGGTCTTCTGGAATGGCGTCCTCAATGACAACTTGACCAAGATTTTGGACATCGCGATTGACACGGATACGCCAGTTGACATAGTTAGGATCCTTAGAATCCTGAACACCCCACTTGGAATACCCTTGAGGTTCTTCATCAACCTTGATACGCTTCAGTCTATAGGTTCTAGCACCTGGGAAATTAACTTCTTGCTCTTGGTCATAAGGCATATTATCAGCCCAAACCACTGTGAAAGAAGATTGAATAAGCTTGGTATCTGGCATTTTCGCAAAATACTCAGCATTTGTGACAGTAATGGTTGCTGTATTTGTAACAGGATCTGTCACCAACTTAGCAACAACAGTGCCATCCGGTGCGCTTATGTTTTCCTCCAAAGTTCGCTCAATTTTGAACTGTGATGGAACACGATAAACCATGGTATCACCATTATTTAATACTTTGCTATCTGCAAATTTATAGGTCGGTGCAATGTAAAATTTACCTTCACCGTAGCCAGTATCCTTTAAAGGATTAGTATTAATAGTGACGTTTGTAGTTAGTTGATAGTCGCCATCACCTAACTCTGCAGCAGAAACCCTAGGACTTGAGCTTAACAAGGGAATAAAGGTTGATACCAAAAGCAGCAAAGTCATCAGAGCATGAGACACTTTATGATAAGTTTGTTTCACCTTGAATGCGGTCCTCCTTCTTTTTATATTTTATTTTAGACAAATGCTGGCAGGCACACCATCACTTGTCTACCCCCTCATTTTCAGTCGATTCTAAATCAAGATTTATTACCAAACTAAAAATGAATGTATTTGTATATGATAAGCAAATATGACATATACATATCAATTATAACATAAAATATTATAATTGACTCTTTGTGAACTATAATTTTTATTAGCATTTTTCTATTCTTTGTCTACTTTCGTTACAAAAAAGTTACAAATTATTTTTTTAATCAAACTCGGATGGATTATTATTGTTTTATTAGAAATAAATAGCAGAAAAAATACCTAGACTTTTTACAGTCTAGGTATTTTTAAACATATACGGAAAACAACTTATTGCTTACTTATTAAAGATTGACTGTCTGAAGTCATCTGTCTCACGAAGATAAGCATTGTAAATCTTCTTCTTGAGCAGGTTGACCCAGCTGGCATCAACACGGCTGGTAGCATTGGCAATGTTGCTCACATCCTCTGCTACTGCTGCGTCCATCAGCCTTTGCATGTCTGCATAAGAGCGAATGGTTACTTTCTTAGTACTGTTTGGATTTCTGAGTTCGTACTCGATGGTGATTGGCTTGAGCTTGGTCAGCTTATCAATCCGCTCCTTATACATAGCTTTCTTAAAGGCTACCCAGGAGTCATATTCACCCTTAAATACATTTTCCAAGACTTTCTGGTCTGTCACGAGACCGACATCTCTTCCAGACCATCCGTCCCACGTTTTCTTGCCTTCATCGAAGGCTTCCTGAGAGTACTTACCAGAAACATAAGGGATAAATCCTTCATGGTAACCCTTGGCTGCCAGCAACTCATAGGCCGTCCGGCGGAACATGACGTCACCCGGCGCTCCATTCGGATTGCTCAAAGCTGAGTAGATTGGTGAGAAGAGACTGAGGCTGAGGTAGCCATTTCGTCCATATCTACCACTGTCCTTGTTCTCCCGACGAGTGATGACATCATTTTCAATCAGGGAGTTAAAGGTTTTCAGCTGCTTGATTTCCTCAGCAGTAAAGCTTCGTGTCTGGTTTCCAGCATGGGTTTCCTTACCATACTTATCTGTAACGTAGTAATTCTCCATCTTTCTGAACCACTGGAGCTTAGCATCATCGCTCTGCTTCAGCATAGAGGTACCTTCTAGGTAATCTAGGGTGTAGATCATGTCAAACATACCATGGACATAGTGCTGCAGGTCTTCTGCATTTTGAACGCGGTCCTTGAAGTTATAAGTGTGCAGGCGCGTCTTAGAATCCTTGTCCACCTTGAAGAGGGTATTGAGCGTAATGGTTGCCTCATCCGCACTTGGAGTGGACTGCAGGAGTCCGCGAGCATAAAGCTCAGCTCCCAGACCTTCGCGGCGGCCATTGCCCTCAAAGTAAATGCCACCGTCAGAATTATGGGTCATTTCATGCGTGTAGACAGAGTTACCATAGTCTTCTAACAATTTAGCTGCATCAAAGTGGGTTACACTTCCTGTAGCATAGGCATTATAGCCCTTGCTAGGATACCACTTGCCGGCTGGTCCAAAGAATTCCTGCATAGCCAGTGATTTTTTGTCATTAGCTGGAGCCCAATATTTTTGACCATTCTTGTCAACCAATGAGAATCCATCGTAAACCAGAACAGAACGGAAGAGCTTGTCCTTGCTTTCATCGCTTAGAATCTTATACCAGAAGTCATAGTGATCGCGCTGGTATTCAGCTGTTTTTCTCACTCGGTCTTCGACAAATTCAGCTAGCTCTGCATCTGTCCGAACCCTGCCATTGGCATCAAGACGATAGCGATCATAAGCCCCCATGGAGATGGTAGACATATTGGAAATAGCATAGACACCTTTCTCAGTCATGGTCAAGAGTGGCAAGAGCATGCCCTTGTGTTCCCAGTTATCAGCAGTAATCTTGTCGTAAACGCCGACAGAATACTTGTTCTTGTCCTCGGCTGCATCCTGAAGCTGTCTAGCTTCTGCTATATCTGACTTAGCCTCAACGATGTAGGCTTTTGTATTGGTCTTGAGCCATTCATTGTTGCTCTTGTCCGGAAGGAAGAGCTGACGATAACCTTCTAGATAGTTAAAGAGTCCACGCTTACCAGTCGCTTCAGAAAGCGAGGCATCATAAGCCATATAGTTGTTCTTAGCTTTAAGATTGTTCATGCCTGACTTACCAAGTGAAATAATGGTATCTAAGGTTGAAGCATTATGATTTCCAAAGAAGTCAAACTTATAGGCCGACAAATCCTTAACATTGATATTGTCATAGTTGATATTATACCAACGGTTGAGATAGGTTAGACCCAGTAGGAAGGCTTCCTTATTGGCTGTAATCTTCTGAGCTACATAGTCAGCCACGACATCGCCTTCAGTATTGATGGACTTGTCCATAGCCAGAACTTTGCGCAACTCTTCTGACAGCTTGGTCTTGACTTGGTCAAAGGCTGTATCCAGATAGAGATCATCCAGAGAAGTGTCAGCATTCACGCCTAAAACAGTTCGCATAGCGGGGGAGTCAAGGACAACCTTGTTCAACTCTGGCAGCACTTGATTGAGAACCCTGCTGTAGTCTGATAGGAAGGCTTCTGGTGTATAAAGGAGGTCTAAGCCATTTACGCTGTACTCTGCAATTGCCTTATATTTGAAATCTCCCTTATAGGTCAGATCCAGGTAGTCAACCGTATTATCCTCAAAGTGCAGCATCAGACGGTTAATCCCAGTCTTGTTGCTATTGATATCAGTGATAATCTGGTCGCCTTTCATCGGAACAACGTCCAGCAAGTACTCTGTATTGAGCTTGTGATTATCTGGAAGTTTATTTCCATAGGCAACGATGGTCTCCTTATTGTAGAATGGAAGGAGTTTTTCCATGTTAGCATAAGCTATCAGACGGTCTTCTCGAGCATTCTTTTCCAGAGCATAGTTGACAGAATAAAGGTTGAGATTCGTGTCTTCCAGCGTGGTCGTAATGTCTAAACTAGCTAGCTTCTCTTCTGCCTCGTTCAGGGTCAGTGTTGATGTGACAAACTTGTCATTTTCCAGTGTCTTATTTCCTTCAACGGCATAAGCTTCTGTGATACGGTTGTTTTCATATCCCTGATCACCAGAAATACTGTAAACATTTGTACCGCTGATGTTGCTGATGACATTATCAATCAAGCCATTGAAGTAATTGGAACCAACCACACCACCAATCTGACCGTTCTTAGTAGAGTTTTGAATCTTTCCAGCTACATAAGAACGGCTGATGCGGGCATTGTTTTCTAAACGGCCGACTAAACCGCCAAAGCGTTGGTTGTTGGCTCTAGCGCCTGCTAGAATGGTCACATCTGCCCTGCTCTGGCTAATCAAGGAGTTTCCTCCCTTAAGATTGGCAACCAAACCACCGACATTGTATTCCTTACCCTGTTTATCATTAGACACGATAGTTCCAGTAAAGGAGCTATTGGTAATTTGCGTATTGTTAGCAATAACGACCAAACCTGCTACCTGTGAAGCATTTTCTTTTACTTCTACTCTACCTTGGACTGAAACATCTGTGATTCGAGCATTTTCTGCATTGCGAGTTAGGGCAGCTGAGTCGTAAGTACCGACAATATTGACTTCTTTCAAGTCCAGATTAGAAATAGAGGAACCACTCTTGAGGTTTTCAAATAAAGGCTTGGCTAGATTATAAATCGCGTACTGCTTGCCATTATGGTTACCTGTCAGACTGCCTGTGAAGTTCCCTTTGAGGTAGACATAGTCCGCAGGTGCCAGACTAACTTCGCTAGCATCCAAATCAGCTCCCAGAACATAGTTGCCAGCCATATTTTGCTTCATAGCGTCTACCAAACCAGCAAAGCTAGTGTAGACATTTTGCTGGCTAGGGACTGCCTTACTGATATAGAAGTCATAGCCAGACTTATAGCCTGTCTCACCTTCTTGTACCAGCTCAGGCAGAGAGACTGTCACCTTATAGACATCCCTGCCATCCTTATGACTTTCCGCTATGCTGTGAACCGGTAGGAGCATTTCCTTAGATTCACTTGATTTAACTTTGACAAAGTAGGTAGACAGATCCGTAGGCATAGAGCTCATGGACACGACGCGCTTAAACTGGTCGTTTTCTTTTCTGTAAAACTCGACCGAATCAATATCTCGGAAGGCAATCTTCTTGTATTCCAATTCAAAATTGCGGCTGTCGGTTTCAAGGTCTGTGAAGCTGCCATTATCCAGTTCATAAGTCAGCTTGGTTTTTAGCGTATAACCTGTGTAGTAGTCTAAGTCGCCAATCTTCAGACTTCCTGCGAAATTGGTAATCGGAAGAGTGCGGACAAGCTGATCTCCCTGGTACAATTCTGCAGTCGCTGAACGGAAGGACTGGGTCTGGTCTTCCAGTCTATATTGGACTGTAACCGACTTATCATCAAGATTTTCTGTCAGACTTAGAATAGAAACTGTCGGCTTGACTTTAGGCACTCCATTTAGAGCTTCTTTGGCTGCTGTCAGGCTAGCAAATGCTTGGTTAACCTGCACTTGTGTGGCAGTTTGATTGTTCAGAACTCCTTCTGCCTTGGCTAATTCGTCAGTATAGGCTGTCTGCTTATCTGAATCTGCATTCTTATATTTAGCATTTGTTTTAACTGTTGGATTTAAATCGTATTCATTTTGAAGAGCCGTTTTGACAACCTCAAGTCCGCTTAACTGTGCCTTGGCTTGATTGATTTGTTTAACAAGCTGGTTGACTTCTGCTTGGCTGGCTTGGGATTGGCTCAGAATCGCTTGACCAGATACCAAAGCGTTATCATAGCTAGCCTGATGCTCCTGGCTATCATTGAAATAACGTGCCTGAGCTTTAATCTGATCCGCTTCCGCTAATAGATTATGTAGTGGAATTAAATCGAATTCTTCTAAGGCTGCTGCTTTTGGTGCATCGTTCGGTACCATATGCGGCTTAGCCGTTCCGACTTTGACAACTTGCGTTACTGGAGCTAGAGTCTCCTCATTGGAAAACTCTTGTCGGTCAACTTCTTGACCGTTGGAACTGTAGACACGGGTCTTGATAGTTCGCTCACCTTGAACTCCCGGAGTCGCTATTTGACGGGCATCACGAACCAATTCGTCCGTTTCTTCTTCACGAATGGTGAAGTTAATCTTCTCAACTCGAGTTTCGTCCGTGTAAGTCAACGGGTACTCTGGAAGAGTGTCTGCTTTCGGTGCATCGTTTGGAACCATGGCTGGCTTAGCCGTGCCAATTTTGATAACTTGAGTAACTGGAGCTAGAGTTTCTTCGTTAGACAGCTCCTGACGGTCAACTTCTTGACCGTTGGAACTGTAGATGCGAGTCTTGATTGTTCGCTCACCTTGCACACCTGGGGTTGCGATTTGACGGGCGTCTCGTACAAGTTCATCCGTCTCTTCTTCACGAATGGTAAAGTTGATTTTCTCTACGCGAGTTTCATCCGTATAAGTCAGCGGGTACTCTGGAAGAGCGTCTGCTTTTGGTGCATCGTTTGGAACCATGGTTGGCTTAGCAGTTCCGACTTTGATAACTTGCGTTACTGGAGCTAGAGTTTCCTCATTGGACAACTCTTGGCGGTCAATTTCTTGACCGTTGGAACTATAGACGCGAGTCTTGATTGTTCTCTCACCTTGAACTCCCGGAGTCGCGATTTGACGAGCATCTCGAACTAACTCGTCGGTCTCTTCTTCACGAATCGTGAAGTTGATTTTCTCTACGCGGGTTTCGTCCATGTAGGTCAGTGGATACTCTGGCAAAGCTGCTTCTTTCGGAGCCTCACTTGGAACCATATGTGGCTTAGCTGTACCAACTTTGACAACTTGCGTTACCGGAGCTAGAGTTTCCTCATTGGACAACTCTTGGCGGTCAATTTCTTGACCGTTGGAACTATAGACGCGAGTCTTGATTGTTCTCTCACCTTGAACTCCCGGAGTCGCGATTTGACGAGCATCTCGAACTAACTCGTCGGTCTCTTCTTCACGAATCGTGAAGTTGATTTTCTCTACGCGGGTTTCGTCCATGTAGGTCAGTGGATACTCTGGCAAAGCTGCTTCTTTCGGAGCCTCACTTGGAACCATATGTGGCTTAGCTGTACCAACTTTGACAACTTGCGTTACCGGAGCTAGAGTTTCCTCATTGGACAACTCTTGGCGGTCAATTTCTTGACCGTTGGAACTATAGACGCGAGTCTTGATTGTTCTCTCACCTTGAACTCCCGGAGTCGCGATTTGACGGGCGTCCTGTGGCAATTCATCAGTGTATTGTTCTTCAATATTGAAGGCAATTTTCTCAACACGCGTTTCATCTGTGTAAGTTAGCAGATATTCTGGCAAAGCGTCTGCTTTTGGCGCATCGTTCGGAACCATGGTTGGCTTAGCCGTTCCGACTTTGACAACTTGTGTTACTGGCGCTAGAGTTTCCTCGTTGGACAGCTCTTGACGGTCGACCACTTGGCCATTAGAACTGTAAACACGGGTCTTGATAGTTCGTTCACCTTGGACTCCCGGAGTTGTGATTTGGCGGGCATCCTGTGGTAACTCATCTGTGTATTGTTCTTCAATATTGAAGGCGATTTTCTCTACGCGAGTTTCATCGGCATAAGTCAACTGGTACTCTGGCAAAGCGTCTGCTTTTGGTGCATCATTTGGTACCCTATTTGGCTTAGCAGTACCAACTTTGATGACTTGCGTCACTGGAGCTAGAGTTTCCTCATTGGACAACTCTTGGCGGTCAATTTCTTGACCATTAGAGCTGTAAATACGGGTCTTAATGGTACGTTCACCCTCAACACCTGGGGTCGCGATTTGACGGGCGTCCTGTGGCAATTCATCAGTGTATTGTTCTTCAATATTGAAGGCAATTTTCTCAACACGCGTTTCATCTGTGTAAGTTAGCAGATATTCTGGCAAAGCGTCTGCTTTCGGTGCATCGTTTGGTACCAAATGTGGCTTAGCCGTGCCTACTTTGACAACTTGCGTTACTGGCGCTAGAGTTTCCTCATTTGACAGCTCTTGACGTTCAACCTCTTGACCGTTGGAACTGTAGACACGGGTCTTGATGGTTCGCTCACCTTGCACACCTGGAGTCGCAATTTGGCGAGTACCTTGGACTAGCTCGTCAGTCTCTTCTTCACGAATAGTATAGTTGATTTTCTCTACGCGCGTTTCATCCGTGTATATTAATGGATACTCTGGCAAAGCGTCTGCTTTTGGTTCATCACTCGGTATCATGTTTGGTTTAGCTGTACCAATTTTAACAATTTGCGTTACAGGAGCTAGAGTCTCTTCATTAGATAGTTCTTGACGATCAATTTCCTGACCATTGGAACTATAAACACGGGTCTTGATGGTTCGCTCGCCCTCAACTCCTGGAATCGCTATTTGACGGGCGCCTTGGACTAGCTCGTCAGTCTCTTCTTCACGAATTGTGAAGTTGATTTTTTCAACTCTAGTTTCGTCCGTGTAAGTTAGCGGGTATTCTGGGAGTTCTTCAACCTTTGGCGCGTCAGCCGGAATCAGACTTGACTTACTTGTTCCAACTTTAATAATCTGAGTGACTGCTGCAAGAATTTCTTCATCCGATAAAACTTGGCGGTCAATCTCTTGGCCATTCGAGGTATAGATACGAGTAGTAATAGCCCGCTCACCCTGTACACCCGGTGTGACAACTTGGCGACTGCCTTCTGGAATCTCATCAGTATACTGTTCTTCGACAGAAAAATCTATCTTTTCTCTTCTTGTTTCATCCGTCGCAGTCAGCTCTAATTCTGGGGCTTGATGCACGGGTGCTTCATCTGGTGCGGTACCATAAGTTGTTAGTTCCGGAACTTCTTGAACTGGCGCTGTATCGGGCGTCGTTCCATAGGTCGTCAATTCGGGTACTTCATTTACAGGTGCGCTATCCGGTGCAGTGCCATAAGTCGTTAGCTCAGGCATTTCTTGAACCGGTGCAGTATCGGCCGTTGTGCCATAAGTCGTCAATTCTGGGACTTCATTTACAGGTGCGGTATCTGGTGCAGTGCCATAAGTCGTTAGCTCAGGCATTTCTTGAACCGGTGCAGTATCGGCCGTTGTGCCATAAGTCGTCAATTCTGGGACTTCATTTACAGGTGCGGTATCTGGTGCAGTGCCATAAGTCGTTAGCTCAGGCACTTCTTGAACCGGTGCAGTATCGGGCGTCGTTCCATAAGCCGTCAATTCGGGAACTTCATTCACAGGCGCAGTATCTGGTGCAGTGCCATAGCTGGTAAACTCTGGGACTTCTTGAACTGGCGCTTCTTTTGGAACAGATTTTACTGCAGCAGTTCCAACCAACACAATTTCCGAAACCGGCTCTGCAGTTACCTGGTCTGAAATCACTTCGCTTTTTACAATTTCTTTACCTGCTATATAATTGCGAGTGACAACAGTGCGTGTTCCAGCGACACCTGCACGAATAACCTGTGATTGCCCCTCTGCGAGTTCATTTGAATATTGGTATTCTGTTTGATAAGGCAGGACTTGAGTCTGGCTGCTTTCTTGGCTCTTGAATTCCAGTTCTGGTACTTCAGTGACTGGAGAAAGCCGAGCAAATTCGCGCTCTTTGGCAGCAATAATTTCTTTTTCTTGCTCGGTTAGTTTGTCTGTTTCAGTAGATGCTGGCTTGTTGGCAGCACTCGGGTTCCCAGAAAGACTAGCAGATTTGCCCGCCTGCTGATCGACTTCAACAGCTGACAAGTCCTTTTGTGCCGTAGGAAGCTGATGACTTCCTGCTGCGTTCTCCTTGCCCTGTTCACCGCTTTTCAGATAGCCAACATATTCGAAACCAGCAATCTCTAAAGGCTCCGGCAGCTTATCTCCCACTGTCAAATTCAGCCTTTGATTGTAGGCGGCTAATTCAATATTGGTCACTGCAAATACAGAAGGAGCTAGGAGAATAGATCCTAGACCCGTCACCAGCAAAATAGAAGACAGGTATCGCTTACCATTTCTACCTCGTGCAATTACTAAGACTGCTAAAGTCAGTCCAGCAGCTGCAAAAGTTGCTTCCCACAGACTTGAGTAGCCCGTCTTTGGCAAACTTTTTGCCGAAAGCCCCTGGGTCTTAGGACGGTAAACCAGATAATAAGCATCAGAGTTTTCTTCCACAAACTTTGGAAGCTCCTTAACAACTGCATTCTTCTCAGCTTCAGTCAGCTCAGACTCTACTACGTAGTGATACTGGACTGGAACGGTTTTGCCGGCTGAGACTTCTGCAGCCTCAACCGTGCTTATATTTCCCCCTATTGCGGTACTCAAAAAGAAGCTTCCGATAGTGGCGGAAACCAATCCTACTGATAACTTTCTAAAAGAATAGCGCTGGAGCGTATCACCAGTGATTCTTTTTTCCATAATAATTCCCTTTTCTTCATATAATAATCTCTTAAAATTTTACAGAATTTCCTACAAAAATTCAATGCTTTTGCTTAAAAATATATCTTTGAAGACTGAAATCTTTTGATTTTTGAACAACCTGAAAATAGTGTTCATTTTTACCTAAAAAATTAAAAACAAATCTTCGGTTAGAAAATTTGTTTTTTTAAATATGATTTATTTTGTTAGTCAGGAGTTCAAATCAAATTCAAAGAGACCATACTCATGCTTGTCTCCTTGCAGTTCTGCCGCATAGTGGCGCGTGACTGTTTTTTGATGAATCAAGGCTCCAATAGCTGAGGCTTGACGCTTCTGCGCTTCTTTAAAAATCGGGTAGGCCAAGGCAGAGCCTAATCCCAAGAATTCATCATCTACTCCCAGATACATAATCATATAACGTTTTGGAAAACGCTTGATCCAAAAAAGTTTAGCTAGGTTGAGAGGAGTCAGTTTTTGATAAACCAGAGAACCGTAGTCCGGCATGGCAATCAGAAAACCAGCAAGCTTATCCTCCTTATAAGCCAGCTTAACCATAGAAAAATCAAGAATATACTGGTATTTCTGAAAAATCTGACTGAACTGTTGACTGGAAATAGACCGATAAATCGGAAAATCTTGATAGAGGCGATTGAGTAGCTCAAAAACCTGCAGCGAAGCTTGATCCCACTCCTTCTTCTTTGGAGAACAAATGGTAAAACCTGCTTCTTCAAAAGACTCAAAGCGATGAGCTAGCTTGTCCTGATGAATTTGATTGCTGACCTTGGGATAAAAATTGGACAGATAGCGCTCCTTGAGCTCAAAACCAGCAGCCTGCCACAGCTCAGGATAATAGGCCGGATTATGAGGTTCTCCAGTAAAAGGGAGCTCCTCTGTTCCAGTCAGCTGCATTCGATAGCCCAGCCAAAAACTTGCCTGTACGGGACCAATTATCTTAATCGCTCCGAGACTGCGAGCAAAACCTGCTAAATGCTCAATAAAAGCAGATGCAATCTGCTGGTCATTGATTGACTCGAAAAATCCCAAGTAAGCAGCCTCATCATCTGGATAGAAGGTCAGAAGTCCTCGAATACAAGGCCGACTGTCCACATAGCCAATAAAAGCATAGGTTTCTAAGTCAGAACTCAGCGGGTGACTGCCTTCAATCAAAGCTAGTTCTTCCTCTTCCGACTGCATGAGGTGGTCTGGCTGGTAAATCTGCTTGGGAAGGGCTAGAAAATCGGCCAGCTCTGCAGTATTGGGTTTGACTGGTTTAATTTCCAGCATGGTCTTCCTCCTTGATTAGTCGAATCTTGCCAGTAAGGCCATCCATCTCAATCCAGTCGCCATTTTGCAGCTGGCTGCAAGCACCTCTGACATTGACAATGGAAGGAATACCTAACTCGCGGGAAATAATGGCCGTGTGCGAGAGCAAAGACCCCTGCTCGGCAATGACACCCTTGGCTTGGGTCAGAAGATAAACCCAGCCCGGATCGGTCATCTTTGTCACAATAATCCGGTACTGAGCAGACTCAATCTCCTGCACATCTTCCACGACCAAAACCTGAGCCTTAACGCAGCCAGGTGAGCAGCCAATCCCTTGTAAGGCTTGATTGCCCGTATTATGACTGCTGGTGTGGTTTTGCGGTTTCAGGTATTTCTCAAAGACATCTCCTGCAAAAACATAGCGACTAAAGGTTGGCAGTTCTTTATCAGCCTCCAACTTCTCTCGACGCTCGGCTATCAAACCGCTGACATCTCTGGGCTTTCTGGTCAACTCAAATAATTCTTCCTTTGTGAGGTAAAAAACATCGTCTGCTGTAGCCAGAAGCCCTTGCTCGGCTAATTGCTGCCCAAGCGTTCGGAAAATCTGTCGCATCATGCCATAAATTCGTGTGCGGTTTAAACGAGAGCTTTCCCGATATTTAACACCAGTCATGGCTCGCTTGCGGAGAAAATTCGTCCACCAGCCTGATTTTTGAACATCTTCTTCAAGTTTCTGAGGGGCCAACTTCTTCTCCTCTTGCTGGCAAATTTGCAGCAGGAGCTTGAGCAGACGCTCTGGGTGCGTTCGAAAGGTGGGAGTTTCTAACTTCAACTCTTCCGGAGCCCGATCACCAAATTCATGGATAAAATGGACTATTTCTTGAACCAAAGGATGCTGGCGATTTAGAAAGACAGCTGGACTTTCACTTGCCATGGCCTGTCTAATCTCTGCATTTTCTTCTGCTTTCAGCTGAGCTGTTAAAGCCTGCAGAGCCAAGGCCGGCCGCATACTTTCAATCTGCTCAATTCCTGCAATTTCAGCTTGAACAGCTCCGCCGCGACGCGACTTCTTCAGGAGTCCAGTATATACAAAAGCATAGAGGTCATTGACCAGCGTAATGTCCCAGTGAGCCAGAATATCCTCTTTCAGCTTGCTGACCAAGCCAATCAAGGTCTCCGCATCTGCGTCGGGAGAAAAGCTCGCTTCATATTCGTGCTGAATCTGGGCGAACTGCTCTTCCAATTTCCGCATTTGCTTGGGTGCCGTCCAAAACTCTCGGATGATTCGGAGCATGATTTGCAGGCGTTTGAAAGCAGATAGGTGCACTGGCATCTGAGGCACTTCTGTCTCTCTCACTCCCAGCATATCCTGCCAGATAGGAATGATTTTCTTTGAAAAAGGCAAAAGCTGCAGCAACTGATACCAGCTCTGAATCTGGTAATAAACCCGGCTGTTGACCGGCTGCAGCATATTTTGAAAAGTAGCTTCATAGGCAGCCAACTCAGGGGCATCCTTGCCAACCAAGCGTTGAGCCAGACTTCGGAAAATGCTGGCATAGGCCTCTTGGATAAAGCTAATAGTCAGAGGACTGGAAACGCCTGGATAGCTCTCGACAATGTTGCTGTTATCCAGAATAATCCGCTGTCCCTCAGGCAAGGTGGTAATAGGTCGTGCCTGCAAGAGATATAGCTGGCCATTGGCAAAAGTAAACTCCACATCCATAAAGGGTCCGAAAAGCTGACTTACCTGACTAGCCAAGGCTTGTAAGTCCTCGAGTTTTTCCTGTGATACGCCTGGTGAGTCCTTCGTCTGCTCTGTATAAAAGAGCTGATCCTTGGGATGAAGCGTCACCATTGTTGTAGGAATCTTATCCTCGACAACCTTGTTGCCCAAGCCCCGACCGATAACAATGATATGCTCGTTCAGAATGCCCTTGGGATTAGCTGTGAAGTAAATCCCAGACAAGTCTCCCTCCTGCATGACCTGCACAAGGCAAATCATCTGCGCTTGCTTCAAGGATAGTCCTTGCTCAAATAGATAACCAAGAGCTGACTCCTGATAAAGAGAGAGCAAGGTCGCTTGAATAGCTTCTTTAAGTCCTTCTGGCTTCACATTGAGCTGGCTCTCAAACTGACCGGCAAAGGATGAAGCCTTCCCATCCTCAATGGTTGCTGATGAGCGGACTGCAAAGCGACAGTCTTTCTGAGAAAACTCCTGATGAATCCAGCTTTCTGTCGCTGTCAGATCTTCTTGCGCAAACTGCTCTTTAGCCCAATCCTGCAGTTGCTGACTGAGCTGGGACAAGTCCAATTCTCCAGACCGATAAGCTTCTTCCGTACGCTCTAAGTCAGCAGAGCTGGCAGATTCTTGAAAAAAGTCAAAAGCAAACACTGCAAAGTCAGGAACCGGCAAACCAGCAGCCTGCATTTTCAGCAAATGATAGGCCTTGCCTCCGACCTGGTCAAGCCCTGTCTGCTTGATTCTTTTCATCAAAGTACCCCCATCAAGAGATAAACAGCAACGGACAGAACCATGGTTGTCTCCGTGATATAAGTATAGCGCTCCACCCGTTCCCGGATATTAAAGCGAGTCGGATCCTTGATAAACTGCTCAAACTGGACGGTCATCCCGATCACATTCAGCACCAAGACCACCACTCCGACATGGGAAATATTCCAGAGGAGAGCGAAATTGGTCAAGATATCCAGCAGAGTCACCACCTCGATAAAGCGAGTGGCTTTTTTGTAGCCAAAAAGCATAGAATAGGTCACATACTCTGTCTCGTCTTTTGGCGCCCGAATCTTGCGGCAGACTTCCCAGATCAGACTTGGGAAATACATGGTAAAGGCCAGCAAGACGGTCGGCAGGGACAAGAGGGGCAGATTGTACTTGTAGCAGACAAAAGAAATGGTATAGAGATTCAAAATCATCATGACCGGATTATGGGTCACTAGAGCCAGTGGCAGAGAATTTTGAATCTTGTCACGCTTGAAGAACCAGAAGGACATGAGAGTTCCGTAGATATAGAGGAAGAGGAACCAGCCGATATTGTTCATAAAGAGGATATTGAGAATAACAGACACAGCTACGATAAAGCTGAGGGCAATAGCCAAGTCCTTCTTTTTCACCCGGCCAGATGGCAGAGCCCGATGAGGAAAGAGGCGTCTGTCGGTCTCATAGTCCTTGAAATCATCTGCAATCCGCAGAATCATCAGAAAGACGAAAATGGTAAAGATCCCAATCAACTCCTGATGGTCAAAGTGAAAAATAGTCACTCCGTCATTGAGCAAGAGGACAAAATAAATCTCAAAAAACATGATGGCAGCCACAAAAAAGCGCGGCAGCAAAGGAAACATTTCCTTATAATAAACAGCTAATCGTTTAAACATAACTTCTCTCCAATCTTCTCACCCATTTGAATCTGGGTTTCTATTCCGAGGTCTGAGTAAGTCAGGATATCCCGATCCAAGCGAATCGTGCCTGCTGGATAGAGGACAAGAATGGTTGAGCCGCCCAGACCAAAGCAACCCTTCTCCTTTCCCCTAACCAAATGGTCCTGACTGTGATTGTATATTCTTCCGACCAGCAGAGCCCCTACTTCCATCTGCAGGACAGGTCCTAGGTCGGTATCTAAAAGACAGTACTCTCTTTTATTTTCCTTGTAAATGAAGCGCCGCTTTTGGGCTACCTGTCTAACCGTATGCAGGCGTCCCTTGATTTTTCGTCTTTGGGTAATTTTGCCAGATTCAGCAGCCAAATAGCGGTGCAGGTCTTCCACTCCCAAGCGATAGATCAGCGCTGTTCCGCCACTAAAGGACTGAGCCAATTCTTCATCCAGTAGTAAGTCAGCTAGCCTGTATGTCTGCCCCTTAATTGTCAGCTGTAAGTTCTGACTGATGGTAAAAGTCTCTAGCTTGGCATCCGCCACAGCCAGTACTTGACTATCAGGACAGACCGGACGCAGACCAGGCTTGATTTTCCGCTGGAAAAAAGCCGCAAAGCTAGAATAGGGACCATCTTCATAGTCAGTCAAATTCAGCTGATAATTTTCCACAAAAGCTGCTATTTTCTTGCGAGAAAAAGGAGTGTAGTCTATCAAAGTCAGAAGATAAGACAGGCTAGGTCGAGTCAAGATAGGCAATAAGAAGCAACCCCAAGCAGTACCATAAAGCTTGTCTAACAGACCCGCTTTATATTCTATCGGTTCCAGTACTTGGCCAGCCTTTCTCTGATAGACCTTAACCATGGGGCAGAACCCCCAGACCAATCAGACTTGCAACAGCTAGAATCGCAAAGACCAGATAGGCCAGCTTATTTGGCTTGGGAATACGGCAGTTGTAGACAAATAGGAAGGGCAGCAAAAGAGACAAACCCAGCCACACCCAAGCAAAGAGACCAGGCGCCAGCCATTGACAGACCAGATAGGTCAGAGGGAAAAATAGGGCGCTGTAGGTCACGGGCAAGCCGATAAAATAATAGCCAGATCCTTCATCATGCTTGGCCAAGCGATTAAAATGCGCCAAGCGCGTAACCGCAGCCAAGACATAGAGGACAGCCAAGACGATATTGGCCGCTCCCAAGGGCAGCTGAGTCATGAGAAGCACAGCTGGAAGAGCCGCAAAGCTAATCATGTCGCAGAGGGAATCAATCTCAATACCGAAACGCTTCTGACTTTCAGTCCGCTTCATCCGTCGCGCCACCAAACCATCAAAAAGGTCGCAGATACCGCTAACGATAAAGGCCATCATGGCCAGCCGCAGCTGGGACTGAATGATGGCATAGACTGCCAACAGTGCAAAAGTAGCGCCCATATAGGTCAGGATAACAGATTTGTCGTATTCACCAATAAACAAAGGTTCATTCTTCTTCATGAATTCTTATTTCTCCTCTTCTTCCATCTAAAGTAACCAGCATGCCAGTTTCTAGCAGCTGAGTTGCATTTTTGGCGCAGACCAGAGCTGGAATCCCGCATTCCCGAGCGACAATGGAGGCATGGCAGAGAACCCCGCCATACTCTGTCACAAGACCGCCCAGAATACCGAAAACATAACTCCAACCCGTATCTGTATAGCGAGTGACAAGAATTTCTCCCGGCTCAATCGTCTCAATATCCGCCAATTCCAAGAGAACTCGAACCCGACCGGTCACCTGGCCACTGCTGGCTGGCATTCCCGTCAGCAATGTCCGACTGTCACGGGCCACCTCTTCCAAGCTCATCTCTTTGTCAGACAAATCCCCCACTGGCTCAAAATTCCGATAGGCCTGGCAATAATGCTGATTATCAGCCGCTTCTTCTTGAAGCTGGTCAGCAGTCTTTTGCCCTTTCATAAAGGCGGTCAGACTTTCTTTCTTAATGTAAAAAATATCTTGTTTATTTTTCAGAAAGCCTTGCTTTTCATAGGCTCGGCCGAGTTTGAGGCTAATCTGACGAATGAGGTGGTAATAGCGCGTGGAAATATCCTTGAACTCCTCCCGCCACCAGAGCAAGTTCCGCAGGTCTTGACTAATTTTTTCAATCTTTTTCTGCTTGGCTCGAGATAGATGACCCAAATCCAGCTCAGATACTGAGACAGGACTGAGCGAAGCTTTGGCTGCTTGGTAATACGCTGAATCAGCAACTAACTGTTGGACCGCTGTCAGAACCTGATGAGCATCTTCTTCATAACTCGCTACTCGTAAGTCCAGCTCCCGAGCCGAGTGATAGCCAAAATTCCTTTGAAAATCCTGAATCTTGATGAAATCTGCTCGCTCAGGATATTGTGCAGCCAGTTCCTGTAACTCTTCCACTGATAGCTTCAACCAATCGTCTGTCAGTTTCTCGTCTGTCAAAATAAGATCCGCAGCTTCCAGCATCCGAGCCAAAGGCTTGGTATGAGAAACATTTCCTAACTTAGCTATTAGTTGGAAAAATTCATCCACAGTCAGCCATTTGAGCAGACTGGTCTTTTTCATAGACAGCTGGACCGTATTAATGTAGGCCTGCCAAAAATACGTTCCCTCACTGTCTAAATAAGCCTGATTTAGCACTAACTGCCAAAGACTCTCGACTTGCTGGATCGGGCTTTGGTCGTTCAGTTCTTGGATTTCTTGATTCAGGCGGGTAAATTGCTGACGCAGCTCTTGCAGCTTGTCTGGCGCCTGATGCAGAAAAGTCTTAGTTACTTTTTGTGTTTTTAAAGCTACCCGCAGGAAATTCAAGAGCAAGGTTGGACTTAATTTGCTGGTAAAACCTTGACCTTGGTAGTCTTTATTAACTCCCAGCTCATCATCAAAGTCTCGTCCAATATAGCCTGGAATCTGCTCCATACCTTGCTTGACCACGCCTAAGTTCCAGAAGGGGCGGGCATAATGCAAGCGCATCAGCGGCGGCATAACACCTTCAGGCTCTAGTCCAATTGCCAGCAAAAAGCTGGAGAGTGCCTTTTGCCAAGAATGGCGGTAAAGGCTCCACATCAGGTTGGGACAGGGCTGAGCCGCCACGCCTCCATCCCGAAAATTAGCCGTCGTCCAGCGGCCACTGTCAATTTTAGTTGGTACTGTCGTGATGGGTCGAGCCTGCAGCACATAGACTTGCTCTTGTACGGCACACCACTCAATATCCATCGGCCGACCAAAATACGCCACAATCTGCAAAACCTGTTCATGCAGTTTCTGCAAGACTGCCAGAGGCATTTCAACTTTTTCAAACTGGCTCCAGTCCGGCTTGTACCAAGGAATATTCAGTTGCTCAGGATTAACTTGACCGCTAACCAAGCTCTCAGCCGAGCCTTTCACATACTCAAGCAGCATGGTCTGGTCCTGATTAGTCGCCACATCTAGGGAAAAGCAGACGCCGCTAAAGTCTGGCTCTATCTGCTCCTGAATCAGCACCGCCATGGCAAAATCCTTCTCAGCAAGACCCTGACGCTGCCAGTAAGCCAAGGCTTCTGGATTAAAGAGGGAAAGCAGACAGGAACGAATGCCCTGCTCAATTTCTGACAATGTCCGACAGTCACCAATCGAGTCATACTGACCAGCAAATGACATGGCCTGTCCGTCTTCTAAGAGGGCACTGCTGCGAACGATATAAGCTTGATTTTCCTGGCAAAAGGATGCTAACTCCTGTAACCAAGCTGACTCCAAGGGATATTGCTGCAAACGCTCGGCAATTTCCTCCTTGCCCAGTTCGATTAATTCTTTAATTCCCTGTTTTGAGTATTCTGGCAGAGCTGCTCTTAGCCAAGTCATTACTTGGTCCGCAGGCAAAATCAGAGCCCTAGGAACCGGAAGCCCCAGCTGACAGAGGTTGATTAACTGATTTATTTTACCGCCATAGGCGACCGAAGGCTCTTTTTCCAGCCATAGTTCTTTCATCAAAAACTCCCATCTCACATACGATTTTTTCTAAGCTTAGCCCAGTAGAGCAGACGATTGACTCCCAGATGCGTACCCGCCCCTAGGATTAGAATGCCCAGCATCTGCTGCCAAGACAGAGGGATATAGAAAAGCAAGAAAATGGTACAGCCAATCAAGGAATCAATCTGGTCTATCCAGATAAAGGTCCATTTCCAGCCATTTTCCGCCGTCTTGCCCTCTTTGATTTCCAAACGGCGCTTGATAAAGCTATTGGGCAGCTCAAACAAAACATAGGCCAGCCCCAAAAGAGCTCCAAGCACCAGATTAAACAGGACGGTATTTTCGTAGAAAGCATAGACCAAGTGCAGCGTCTCTAGAGTGGGAATACCCTTTAAGAGCAATCCCCAAAAGATCTGCGCCAAAGCTCCCCAGACAATCATGCCAAAGAAACCTTTCCAGGTCTTGTTAGCCCCAAAAAGCCTCTTCCCATCCTTTAAAATCAGCCCAGCATCCATTGGTCGATAAGCCGCCTCTAGCAGTGAAGACCTGCAAAATATCATATTCAGAACTCCAGCCAGAATGACCGGCATCAGGGTGATATATAAGGCAAGAATCGAGTGCATACTTATTTCCTATTCTTTTTATGAAAATCAGCTTGAAAAGATTAAGAGACTTCTCAAACTTTTATGGCTTCATTATATCATAAGTCTCTAAAGCCCTTACACAACAAACTGTCAACATCTGTCTCATCTGATAGTGGTTCAAAAAATTCGCTATTCTACACTCTTATTTCTCCTTGCACTGTAACTACCATGATTTTTAAAATATACTAATAATTAGTAGCAAATAAACAAGATTACAGATAATATGTCAATCAATCTTCCTTTTATTATAAAAGGCTTTTAAAAATTTGTAAAGAAGGGTTTTATAATTCAAAGTAAAAAACCAGCCTCTCTAGCTGGTTTGTCAGTTTATTCTCTGTCATCATAGCCATTTGGATGACTGGAATGCCATTTCCAAGCGGTTTCGATAATGGTTTCGATATTGTCAAATTTCGGCTGCCAACCCAGAACATTTCTTGCTTTCTCAGAGGAAGCAATCAGCGTATCCGGATCCCCTGGGCGCCGCTCTGCTATTTCCAAAGGAATAGGATGTCCGGTCACCTTTCGTGCTGCTTCTACAATCTGCAGGTTGGAAAAACCAGTCGAAGAGCCAAGGTTAAAGGCGTCTGAAGGTTGACCAGCACGCAGATGCTCAACAGCCAAAATATGGGCATCAGCCAAGTCAAAAGGATGGACATAATCGCGGACATTGGTGCCATCTGGAGTATCGTAATCGTCACCAAAGACGGCAATCTTCTCACGTTTGCCCTGAGCCACCTGAAGCACAATGGGCAGGAGATGGGTTTCAGGCCCGTGGTCCTCTCCGATAGACCCGTCAGGCTTGGCACCGGCCACATTGAAATAGCGCAGAGCTACAAACTTGATACCATAGGCCCGGTCTGCCCAGCGCATAATGGTCTCCATCATGAGTTTGCTCTCACCATAAGGATTGATAGGCTTTTGCGGAGTCGTTTCCAGAATCGGCACTTCCTCAGGGATGCCATAAGTCGCAGCAGTCGAAGAAAAGACAATGTTTTTAACGCCGCATTCCTGCATGACCTCTAAAAGGGAAACCATGCCGGCTGTGTTATTGTCAAAATACTTGAGCGGATCCGCCATAGACTCTGCGACCAGTGAAAAGGCAGCAAAGTGAATGACCGCATCGATAGATGGATGTTTGGCAAAAACACCACGCATAAAGTCCTTATCCGCCAAATCTCCCTCATAAAAAACTGCTTGCGGATGGATGGCTGCCCGATGGCCAGTCACCAAATTATCAACGACGACTACCTCTTCCTTGCCTGCCGCTACTAGACGGTCTACCATGTGCGAGCCGATATAGCCAGCTCCACCTAATACTAAAATTGCCATAAAACTTCCTTTCCCTGTTACGCTAGATTCATTATAACACATTTCCTAGGGCTGGATGCCGACGGATTGGACGAAGCGCATGAAAGCCTCTTGCCCTTCCTCTGTTCGCTTGTAAACTCCCGCATCTTCCAACACACGGCTGAAAATTTGTCCAACCGATGCTTGAACTACTCCTTCCACCGTCTCAGCGCTAACATCTGGATTCTGGTCTTTGAGTTGATTGGCCCACTCCTGATGATAGGCAGCAACCTGACAGTCTTCTCCTAGCAAGAAAAGTTCCACCCGCTTGAGTTCTTCCTTGAGCCGAGGCGGCAGAATAGCCAGTCCCATCACCTCAATCAGACCGATATTTTCTTTCTTAATATGCTGCACATCCCTATGAGGATGGTAAATGCCGTCTGGGTGTTCTGGCGACGTTTGATTGTCCCGCAAGACCAAGTCTAACTCAAAAGATCCATCTTTTCTGCGGGCAATCGGTGTGATGGTATGATGCAGCTCACCCTCAGACTCTGCCAACACCTGCACACTGGAGTCAGAATAAGTCCGCCAAACTTGCAAGATCTTGTCAGCCAACTCAATCAAGTGTTCCTTCTTCTCAGACCTTAGACGAATGACGGACATGGGCCACTTGACAATGCCTGCTTCCACCTCATCAAAGCCGCTAAAAGTAAAGCTGCAATCCAGCTCTGCTATTTCCATAGGGAAAGTATGACGTCCGCCCTGATAGTGGTCGTGGGTCAGGATAGAGCCACCGACAATAGGCAGGTCGGCGTTGGAGCCAGCGAAATAACCCGGAAAGGTCTCCACGATGTCCAGCAAGCGCTCAAAGGTCAGCCGACTGATAGCCATGGGAAGGTGCTGGCTGTGCAGAAAGATGCAATGTTCATTAAAGTAGGCATAGGGCGAATACTGGAAGCCCCACTCCTGTCCAGCCAAGTCAAAACGGATAATCCGATGGTTAGCGCGGGCTGGGTGGTCCAAGCGACCTTGATAACCTTCATTTTCCATACAGAGCTGGCAGGCTGGATAATTGCTGTTCTTAGCCTTTTTAGCTGCCGCAATTTCCTTGGGATCCTTTTCTGGCTTAGAGAGATTAATGGTAATTTCCAAATCTCCATATTCAGTTGGCGATTTGAAAGCAATGTTTTTAGTAATGGCCTTGACCTTGATGTAGTCATTTTTTTGACTAAGCTGGTAAAAATCAGCCACGGCTTGCTCGGGATTGGAGGCATAAGTCATCCAGAAGTCCCGATTGAGCTGGCTAGGGGCTGGGGTGATGAAGTTCATGAGCTCAGCTCCCAATATATCCTGCTCAGCCAGGGTATCACCAATCTTCCCATTCTTGACAGCCACAGCTACCAAGTCATCCTTAAGGTCAATTAGCTGCTCAGCCTCGGTCTCCTGCTCTGCCACTGCCTCTCCGACCAAAGCCATAACACGATTGCTCAGATAGATGGTGTCCATTTCTTCAAAAGTACTATTGTCAATCACTGCAGATACAAAAGCAGTCAGTAACTTCTTGGACATAGATCTTCCTTTCTCTTGCTAGTAAAGAGAGTGGGACAGAAATCGGTAATTCGTTAGAATTCGATTTCGTCGTCCCACCTCCGCACAGTTGAGTAGGGCTGTAAAAGCTGATGAAATCAGCGTAGTAGAGCCCACTCAACCACTGCGTCTTGCTCGACAATCCAAAGACAATTGAGAGGCTAGGACTTTTGTCCCAGACCCAAGTTCCTTTTCTGCCATTTAATCCAGCACTCGGCTTCCGCCAGCTACTTCTGCAATGTAAAAGCTAGGGGCGTAGCCGACAACCTCTTGATACTTGCGGCCGACATTTTCTTTGAAAGCTTCCACCGAATCTTTACCAACTAAAGCAATAGCACATCCGCCAAAGCCTGCCCCAGTCATACGAGCCCCCAGAACACCTTCTTGCTCCCAGGCCGTGTGAACCAAAGTGTCCAGCTCTAGACCAGTCACTTCATAGTCATGTTCCAAAGAAACGTGGGAAGCATTCATGAGACGGCCAAACTTTTCAAGATCGCCTGCCTGCAAAGCTGCCCGTGCTTGCAAGGTCCGTTTATTTTCCAAAACAGCATGGCGAGCCCGTTTGAGACGATTTTCGTCCTCAATCAGATAGCTATACTCGTCAAAGGACCACTCGTCCAACTCACCCAAGGTAGCGATAGACAGCTTGCGGTTAAGTTCCTCAACAGCTTTTTCACACTCCGCCCGACGCTCATTGTACTTAGAATCCGCCAACTCACGACGCTTGTTGGTATTCATAATTACTACGACATTATCCTTGAGTTCAAGCGGCACCAAGTCATATTCGAGAGTATTGGTGTCTAGGTAAATAGCCCGCTGGTCAGCTCCCATTCCGATAGCAAACTGGTCCATGATGCCAGAATTAACCCCGATAAATTCATTTTCAGTTAATTTACCGATTTTCACTAAGTCCAGACGTTCTAACTGCAAGTCAAAGAGTTTCTCAGCAATCACACCTGTCAATAGCTCTAGCGATGCAGAAGATGATAAGCCAGAACCATTTGGAATATTTCCATAAACATAGACATCCATGCCTCGGTCAATCTTATGACCTGCCTCCTGCAGAAAATGCAGAACTCCTTTTGGATAGTTGGTCCAGTTATGCTCAGGCTCAAAGTGCAGGTTTTCCAGCGACACTTCAATAATCCCTTTTTCTTCAAAATTTCCTGAGAAGAATCTCAAGAGCTGATCGTCCCGCTTGCGAGCCGCTCCATAAGTTCCTAGAGAAATCGCAGCAGGAAAAACATGGCCGCCGTTATAGTCCGTATGCTCACCAATCAGATTAATCCGACCGGGTGAAAAGAAAGTGTGGTCCGCTTCTACTCCAAAAACTTTGGCAAAATCTGCGCAGACTTGCTCCGCTGAAATTAGGTTTGACATAAGCTAAACTCCTTTAAAATGAATGATCGACATTGTAATCGTTTTCTTATATTTATTATAACTGTTTCCGAGTAAAACTTCAATAAATTTAGTAAAATTTTACTAATTTTATAGATAGTTTTTTGTAAAAATCCAAACAGTAATCTGTCTGGATTATTTTTATAAGGAGCAATAGATTAGAAAATATTGTCTTCCGTCTCAGCATCAAAGTAATGCGCCTTGTTTAGGTCGAAGCCAAGTTTAATACTGCTTCCGGTATTCATATGATCACGTGCATCAACTTTGGCAACAAACTCACTGCTACCAACCGCACAGTAGAGGTGAGACTCCGCTCCAAGCAACTCAGAAACAGAAATCTTCGCAGTTAGAACCGACTCAGGGAAGGTTTCCAGAAAGGCTGGTTCCATGTTGATATCTTCCGGACGAATACCAAAAATCAACTTATTGCCTTCATAGCCCTTCTCCCGCAACCCCTTAAGATTGCCCTCTGGGACTTGGAGACTGAAGTTTCTGTTGGGGCCGACAAGACGGCCATCTTCCAGTGTCACTTCAAAGAAGTTCATAGCTGGGCTGCCAATGAAGCCGGCAACAAACTTATTTGCCGGATGTTTATAGACTTCCTGTGGCGTACCAATCTGCTCCACTCGTCCAATCGTACCAGTTCCAGCAGGATTCTTGGTCGCTGACATGATAACAATCCGGTCAGCCAGAGTCATAGCTTCAGTCTGGTCGTGGGTAACATAAATAGTTGTTGCCCCGATACGGCGGTGAATCTTGGCAATCTCCGCCCGCATAGAAACACGCAGCTTAGCATCCAAGTTTGACAGAGGCTCATCCATAAGGAAAACCTTTGCATCCCGAACGATAGCGCGTCCCATTGCTACCCGCTGACGCTGACCACCAGACAAATCAGCTGGCTTGCGCTGCAAGAATTCCTTCAAACCTAGGATTTCTGCTGCTTCATTAGCCCGTTTGTCAATATCTTCCTTGCTGTACTTGCGCAGCTTGAGACCAAAAGCCATGTTGTCGTAGACAGTCATGTGCGGATAAAGGGCATAGTTCTGGAAGACCATAGCGATATCACGATCTTTTGGCGCTACATCATTGACCACTGTACCGTCAATAGAGGCAGTTCCTTCTGTAATATCCTCCAAACCCGCAATCATACGCAGAGTAGTTGATTTTCCGCAACCAGACGGACCGACAAAGACGATAAATTCCTTGTCCTTGATATCTAGATTGAAGTCTTCCACTGAATAGTGGTCGCTGTTGGGATATTTTTTATAGATATTTTTCAGATTTAATTCTACCATTCTTCTTCTCTTTTCTTATCTCTATTCAAAAGTGATAGCTTGGCCATTTTCACTCGCGCTATATGTCAATTCTTTGAGGTTGATAACTACTTGAGCAGTGACTGACTTATCTGCATTGCTACGGACAATCCGGAGGCTATTTTCATCCAATAGATTGACTTCAATAGTGCCATCTAGGTCAAAGGCAGCAGACTGGTTTCGGTAACGGAAAAGCTTGAGCAAGGCTTGCACAACTGGACGCTTGACTTCTTCAGCAATCTCCTCATTACTGTAATAATGACGGTTGATATTGCGACCTTCCTTGGTGTTTTCTAGCAGTTCAAGGTCATTTTTCCCAGCTAAGAAACCAACATAATAGACCTGTGGAATCCCTGGAGCAAAAGCCTGAATCAGACGACTAATGAAGTATTTCTTGTCGTCATCGCCCAAGGCTGAGTAGTAAGTCGAGTTAATCTGGTAAATGTCCAGATTATTGTACTCAGCTGAGGAATACTTACGCTTGACATTGGCCCCAACCTTATATAGTTCATTGGTTGCAAAGTCAATTTCTTCATCAGTCAAAATATCCTTAACATCAACAACCCCAATACCATCGTGGGTGTCCAGTGTTGTGAATTGCTTCATAGGACTCATTTCAAGCCACTTGACTAGACGCTCTGCTTTACCACTGTATAGAGAATAAAGAGTTACCATCGGTAGCGCAAAATCATAGACAAAATAGCCATGCTCTGCAATCTTGAACTGGATAGAATAATGCTCATGAATTTCTGGTAAAATATCCGTCCCAAACTCAGCCGCTTGCTGCTGGACTTTTTCTAATAAATCCCAGATTTCTGGCTCAACAAAGAAATCATTGGTATCTAACTTTTTGACTGCATAGGCAAATGCATCTAAACGAATCAGATCACAGCCATGCTCTGACAGTTGACGTAATGTTTTCTTGATGAAATCATTAGTTACCTGACTGCGAACATCTAGATCAATCTGCTCTTCACCAAAGGTGTTCCACAGATACTCAGTGCTTCCATCTGCAAAGACGATTTCCTGCTTAGGTGCCCGATCCTTACGCTTATAAATCAAATCAACATCAGCTTGCGTCGGACGATTTTCTGGCCAAAACTTATCCCAGCTGAGAAAGAGGTCACGATACTCACTCTGATCCTTCTTTTCCTGAAAATCCTTATAATACTTGGACTGGCGTGAGATGTGGTTGATCATAAAGTCAAACATGAGATAATATTTCTCGCCCAGCTTTTCTACATCCTCCCAGTCACCAAAGGCTGAGTCAACCTCTTCATAGTCTACTGGGGCGAATCCCCGGTCACCAGTTGATGGGAAGAAAGGAAGCAAATGCACTCCTCCAACTGCATCGCCAAAATGCTTTTCTAAATTGTCATATAAATCTTTTAAATTCTCCCCCAGGCTGTCTGAGTAAGTAATCAGCATGGTCTTATTTTGAATACCCATAGTCTTCTCCTCTAAAATCTTGTCTTATATACTCTTTCCCGTGCGCTGAATGGAACACGCCCTAAGCTCTGTGCAAAAAAGATGAATCTTCCACAGCCGTTACAAATTCAGTAGTTTATGGATGTGGATGCCTGTGAGCTTTTTACGGGCTTTGTATATTTAGCTTACTTCACTGCTCCGTTGCTCATTCCAGCAATAATGTTGCGCTGGAAGATAAGATAAACGATAGTAATGGTAATAATCCCAACAACATAAGAAGCAAAGCTCGGTCCATAATCATTAAAGTATTGAC
>NZ_CAUOLF010000013.1:0-66462 GCF_963456385.1 uncultured Streptococcus sp.
AAGGTTCTGACCAATACCGTGGTTGGTTCAACTCATCACTCATCACATCTGTTGCCAACAATGGCGTAGCACCTTACAAACAAATCTTGTCACAAGGTTTTACCCTTGACGGTAAAGATGAGAAGATGTCTAAATCTCTTGGAAATACCATTGCTCCAAGCGATGTTGAAAAACAATTTGGTGCTGAAATCTTGCGTCTCTGGGTAACAAGTGTTGACTCAAGCAATGACGTGCGTATCTCTATGGATATCTTGGGTCAAGTTTCTGAAACCTACCGTAAGATTCGGAATACGCTTCGTTTCTTGATTGCTAATACCTCTGACTTTAATCCAGCTGAGGATGCCGTAGCTTACGAAGAACTTCGCTCCGTTGATAAATACATGACTATCCGCTTCAATCAATTAGTAGAGACTATTCGCAAGGCTTATGCGGACTTTGAGTTTCTAACTATTTATAAAGCGATTGTCAACTTTGTGACTGTTGACTTGTCTGCTTTCTATCTGGACTTTGCCAAAGATGTCGTCTATATCGAAGCAGCTAAATCATTGGAACGACGTCAGATGCAGACTGTCTTCTATGATATTTTGGTTAAAATCACCAAGCTTCTGACTCCAATCTTGCCGCACACAGCAGAAGAGATTTGGTCTTACCTAGAGCATGAAGAGGAAGAATTTGTTCAGTTATCTGAATTGCCAGAAGCTCAGACTTTCCCAAATCAAGAAGAAATCTTGGACACTTGGTCTGCCTTTATGGACTTCCGTAGTCAGGCTCAGAAAGCCTTGGAAGAAGCCCGCAATGAGAAGGTTATCGGGAAATCATTGGAAGCGCACCTGACTGTCTATCCAAATGAAGTCATCAAGACTTTGCTTGAGGCAGTCAACAGTGATGTGGCTCAGCTTCTTATCGTTTCACAATTAACGATTGCTGAAGGACCTGCTCCAGAAGACGCTCTAGTCTTTGAAGATGTAGCTTTTGTCGTAGAGCATGCGCAGGGGCAAGTCTGTGATCGCTGCCGCCGCATTGACACAACAGTTAAAGAGCGCAGTTATCAAGCCCTTGTCTGTGACCACTGTGCAGAAATTTTAGAAGAAAACTTTGTTCAAGCTGTCTCAGAAGGCTTTGAGAGCAAGTAAGTTTCCAAAATAAAAAATGGCTTTGCCCTTTAGTGGTAAGCCATTTTTTAGATAGATCGATTTGAAAATTTGTTAATTTAAAACCAAATTAGCAAAAACAAACAGTTGCAAATGCAACTGTTTTCTGTTATACTAGTCATATCTTAGGAGTGCTTATTTTAGCCAAGATGTTTTGGAGCTGAAAGAGCTCAGAGGAAGTCAGTTGCTGCAGAGCCTGACTGGCGTAGGTATTTTCAAAGCCAATCAGCTGGTCGTAGAGTTTGAGAGTCTGACTGCTGGGATAGAGCTCTTTGAACTTCTTATTTTGAGCTTTGGTCTTTTTAATAATCAAGCCTCTATCTTCCAGTTTTCCTAGAGAACGGCTGAGCGTAGTCTTGTCAATCTGCACCAGCTCTGCCAGTTGTGATTGGCTGAGACCTTCATTTTCGACGATGCGAATGAGCAATAGAAACAAATTATTGTCTAGGTCGTAGTTACTGGCTTTCTGATTCATTTTCATCATGGCTTGTCTGGAAATAAATCCCATTTGACGGAAAAGTTGACGATAATCCATAGGAACTCCTTAATAGTTGCATTTGCACTTATTATACATTAAAAAGTTAGAGGAAACAAGTATGTGGTCTAGGAAAAAATTAACAGAGCTGAACCCGATAGAATTTTATCAAATCATAAAACTGCGCATCGACACCTTTGTGGTGGAGCAGGAGCGCATTTATCCTGAGCTGGATGAGAAGGACCTAGAAGCAGTGCATGTTTACCACGCTAATGAACAAGGGGAAATTGATGCTTATGCCCGTGTCTTTGAAGAGGGAGAGCATTTAGTCTTTGGTCGAGTAGTCACAGCTCAGTCAGCACGAGGACAGGGCTTAGGAGGACAGCTTATCAGAGAAATCTTGCAATTATGTGCTGAGAAATGGCCAGGAAAGGAAATTGAAATAGAGGCTCAGGTTCAGGTGGCTGTTCTCTATGAAAAGTATGGCTTCAAATCAGTTGGCCAACCCTTTATTTTTGAATCGACACCTCACATTACCATGATCTATAAACAATAAAAAACTAAGGTCTGGCCTTAGTTTTACTGTTTAACAGGAATAGAAATTTCGATTAGATTATTAGCGTAAATCGTGCGGATAGCAGCTCTATCAATAGTATTTGCATCAATTTTTCTCTTCAAGAAAAATTCTCTGATTTTTTCGATTTCCTGTTCGCGTACAGCACGGTGCATGTTTGAAATCAAGATTTCATAGTGAAGAGGAGCTTGTGTAAAAACAACATCGCTGTTTCCAGCAGAATAAACTTCGACTAATATCGCATCGGTGCTTTCCAATTGGCTTTTGACAAGGTCAGCATGACTGTTTGTTGTATTAATAAGCTTCATACGATTTCCTCCTGCTTTATACCTGCTATTATTATAACATGTTTGCTATAAATTGTGAATGATTTCTTTAAGCTTTAAGCGCATTTTTCCAAGCTTGGATACCCCATTTATGGCTGCCGCGTTTGAGTGTTTCAATAGCTTCATCGACTGGGAACCAGGCAAGCTGATTGAAATCTTCCAACGGTTTTTGGACTTCTTGGAAAGAGGTGACCTCATACAGGTAGGCTGGGTTGTAAAAGTAGGCGTCGCGATGGCGAGAGTAAAAATATTCATCAGCTTGTCCAAGATAGCGGCCAAGCTGGGCTGTGAATCCAAGTTCTTCCATCAGCTCGCGTTCAAGGGCAGTCTGATGGTTTTCCCCCTCTTCAATCTCTCCACCGGGCAGAAACCAAGCCCCATTAGGCGCCTGGACCAAAATAATCTTTTCTTTCTTTTTATCTGGGATGACAGCATAGACTCCGTAGCGGGTCACATATTCTACATTTGCTTCCTTTTCACCAAAGGTTGGATTTGTCATTCTAATATCCTCAATCTCTAGTCAGTTTACTATCTATCATAATGGACTAAGGACCAGCTGTCAAGAATTTACTCAGTTTATTGGACAGAAAAAGAATGATAGTCTTTGAAAGAAATCTCTTTCAAATAATAAATTCCTTCCTCCGACCGTTTAAAAAAACTCTTCTTTATAGGAATGGTAAAACATTTATAGAAGAAATTGTTATAATAGTAACGAGGTGGTTTTATGACAGAAAGCAGACTTTTTAAAATCTTATATCTTCTTTTAGAGCGAGGCCGCGCAACAGCTCCCGAATTGGTCTCACAGTTTGAAGTATCTATTCGGACCATCTATCGAGATGTGGACAAGCTGAGTTTGGCAGGAATCCCCATCTATTGCAGCCCAGGCAAGGGCGGGGGCATTTTTCTGATGAAGGATTTTGTCTTAGAAAAAGCCTTGTTTTCAGAGTCTGAGAGGGATGAGCTATTAGCTGCTCTTCAAGGCTTGCAGATTTTAACAGATGGCGAGCAAGTAGAGACCTTGGCTAAGCTACAGTCCTTGTTTCAAGTTCAGGCGTCTTCCTGGCTGGAGGTGGATTTCACTGACTGGCGCAAGAAAGCAGATCAGAAAGAACTGTTTGATACCATTAGACAAGCAATCTTGCAAAGAAGAGTCTTGTCATTTTCTTACTTGAATGGGCGTGGAGAAAGAGAGCAGCGCAGGATAGAGGCGTTGAAGTTAGTATTTAAAAGTCAAGATTGGTATGTTGCTGGCTTTTGTCATTTAAGACAAGCTCCGCGCTTTTTTAAACTCAGCAGAATGAGAGAGTGTCATATGTTAGAGGAACGATTTAGGCAGAGAGTCTTGGATGAGAAATTTAGTCCTGAGGAGCGGCTAGGAGATACTGTAAAAGTCATTTTGAAATTTGACAAGAAGCATGCCTTTCGAGTGTACGAGGAGTTTTCAGAAGCAGAGATAGAGGAGACTGATGGGAGCCTTTATGTCCAAACGCATTTGCCGAGTCACGATAGTCTTTATACCTACTTGCTATCCTTTTTGGAGGGAGTTGAAATCCTAGAGCCGCCTCGGTTACGGGAAGAATTCAAAGAAAAGTTAAAAGCTATTGCCGATATTTATAAAAGCTGACAGAGGTTGTCAGCTTTTCTTTGCTATACTGTTTGTAGTAAAGAAAGGAGGGCTCTCTCATGAAATATGAATGGAGAAAAGCCAATCGAGAAATCTATCAAATCAAGTCTGAACCCTGTTTCATAGATGTTCCTGCCCAGTCTTTTATCATGATTGACGGCAAGGGCAATCCTAATGCTGCTGACTTTTCGGAACGAGTTGGTGCTCTGTACAGCTTAGCCTATGCTATCAAGATGAACTACAAAAAGACAGCGGCCGAGCAAGAATTTACTGATTTTACAGTTTATCCCTTGGAAGGACTTTGGCAGCAAGAGCAAGCAGGAGAACTGATTAAAGAAGAATTGATTTATACCATTATGATTGGGCAGCCGGACTTTATCACTGGAGAAATGGTGAAAAAGGCTCTGGAACAAGTCCGTGTCAAAAAGCCTAATCCTCTCTATGATGAGATTCGCTTTGAAGAAATGACGGAAGGAGCGTGTGTCTCCATGCTGCATCTGGGTCCTTTTGACGAAGAACCTCAATCCTTCGCTAAAATGGATGCCTTTTGCCAGAGTCACCAGCTGACACGGATTTCAAACACTCATAGGGAAATCTATCTCAATAATCTGAATCGGACAGACCCTAGCAAGCTGAAAACAATTCTGCGCTACAAGGTTCAGAAAGATTAATAAAGAAATAGAGCAGAAAACTAACTGTTTTCTGTTCTATTTTGTCGACATTTATTTTTCTTCTTGTGATGAGTTAACTGACTCTGTGCTTTCAGTTTTCTTGGCTGACTTGATGAGAAT
The DNA here is from genome assembly GCF_963456385.1 of uncultured Streptococcus sp. Taxonomy (GTDB): domain Bacteria; phylum Bacillota; class Bacilli; order Lactobacillales; family Streptococcaceae; genus Streptococcus. The sequence continues at coordinate 4,942 of NZ_CAUOLF010000013.1, forward strand.
CTTGCCATTGCTGGTCATGATAGCTTTGAGATCTTTTTCGCTTGGATTTTCCAGATAAAAGTCAGTAATAGCATCTTCGATATGGTCCTGAATGGTACGGCGCAGTGGGCGAGCGCCCATTTTTGGATCGTAGCCCAGGTCAACCAATTTTTCTTTGACCTTCTCTGTAACATCCAGATGAATGTCGTTGGTTGCCAAACGTTGATTGACATCGTCCAGCATCAGGTTGACGATTTGCAGCAGATTGTCCTTGCTGAGCGCCTGGAATTCGATAATGCCGTCAAAGCGGTTCATAAACTCAGGACTGAAGAAGTTGCCCAATTCACCCAAGACGGAGTTGGTGCGGCCTTCACGCGCTGCTCCAAAGCCAACGCTGGCTTCAGCTTTGCCAGTTCCAGCATTAGATGTCATGATGATAATGGTGTCCTTGAAGCTGACAGTTCGTCCTTGGCCATCAGTCAGGCGGCCATCATCTAGAACCTGCAGGAACATGTGCATAACATCGGGATGGGCTTTTTCCACCTCATCCAGCAGAATGAGTGAGTAGGGATTGCGGCGGACGCGCTCAGTCAATTGACCAGCTTCATCATAGCCAACATAGCCCGGAGGGGCACCGACCAGCTTGGCCACGCTGTGTTTCTCCATGTATTCACTCATATCAAAGCGAATCATACTGTCAGCCGAGCCAAAGAGCTCAATGGCTAGTTGCTTAGACAGCTCAGTCTTACCGACACCAGTAGGGCCGACAAAGAGGAAGCTACCGATTGGGCGATTAGGACTTCCTAGTCCGACCCGGTTGCGGCGGATGGCCTTGGCGATCTTATCTACGGCATCGTCTTGGCCGATGACATGAGCCTTTAGGTCGCTGGCGAGATTGACTAGTTGAGACTGTTCTTTTTCTTTGAGGTCGCCAACTGGGATATTGGTCTTTTGCTCTACGATGTGCTCAATCGTTTTCTCGCTGATAATCGGAGTATCCTTGTCTAGCACACTTGTCTGCTGGAGTTCCTTGTACTTAGCAATCTGGTCACGGAAGTAAGCTGCTTTCTCGAAATCTTCGTCACGAGTCGCCTGAGCTTTAAGATTTTCGGCCTCAATCAGACGCTGGTCAATGACCTTGGGATCAACAAAGTTGAGGGTCAGATTCATTTTGGATCCGGCCTCATCCAAGAGGTCAATAGCCTTGTCTGGCAGGAAGCGATCTTGGATGTAGCGGTTGGAGAGAAGGGCAGCAGCTTCAATGGCTGCATCTGTGTACTTGACGTGATGGTAGTCTTCGTATTTTTTCTGAATCCCTTTGAGGATGGTAACCGTTTCTTCAACAGTCGGCTCGTCTACCTTAACGGGCTGCATACGGCGCTCCAGTGCAGCATCCTTCTCAATAATACGATATTCGTTGAGGGTAGTTGCTCCGACCATTTGGAGTTCTCCGCGAGCCAGAGCTGGTTTGAGGATGTTTCCAGCGTCCATATTGCCATCGCCAGCAGAGCCTGCTCCGACAATTTCATGGATTTCATCAATGAAGAGAATGACATCCTGACGAGAACGAATCTCATCAATGAGCTTCTGCATTCTCTCCTCGAATTGGCCACGGATACCAGTTCCCTGTACTAAGCTGACAACGTCTAGGCGGATAACTTCCTTGCCTTGGAGTTTATGAGGCACATCGCCATCGACAATTTTCTGGGCCAGACCTTCCACCACGGCAGTTTTTCCGACTCCTGGCTCTCCTATGAGAACAGGATTGTTTTTGGTGCGGCGGTTGAGGATTTCAATGACACGGACGATTTCTTCATCACGGCCAATAACAGGATCAATCTCGCCTCGGCGAGCCAACTCAGTCACGTTGATACCAAACTCTTCCAGCAGGCCTTTTGGCTTTTGCGGACTTGGCTGAGGCTGACCACCCTTGCTTGGATTAGAGCCGTAGCCGCCACCGCCTCCATAGGCTCCGCCAGATTGGGTCGGAGGAGTAGTTGGTTCCTGAGGCTGTTGAAAATTGCTGAGGCTGTTAAAGAAGTCATCAATAGGATCTGTTCCGTGATTGTTGGCATTAGCAATTCCGCCGAACAAGGAGTGTTCGGGGTCTGTTTTCATGATTTGGTAGCAGTTTTGGCACAAATCCACCTGCTGTTTATGGCCATTTACATTAGTATAAAGGTGAATCGTAGATTCATTGATTTTACAATTTTGACAAAGCATGCAGATACCTCTTTTCTTTTAGTGTGCAAGCTATTTATAGAAATAATTAAAGGTCAAAAATAGTCAAAGTTTTATAGTTTCATTATATCAGTATTCTCGAACTTTGCAAGAATTTACTACAAAATCCTCCCTTAGACCGAGCAGAATGAAAACAAATTCTTGAAAAATTACAAAAAATTGGCTTTTAGTGGTATTTCAGTCGCTATTTATGGTAAAATAAGAGGGAACTAAGTAAATAGGAGAAACAAAATGGAATCACATTTAGTTAGAATTATCAACCGCTTAGAAGCTATGGCTAAGGATGGCGGAAATTTGAAACGTAATTTTGAGCGTGAAGGAGTGGTTGTAGCAGAAGTAGCTTACAGTTACGACGAAGAAAACGGCTCTGTCTTCACCTTGCGTGATGTTGCTGCGCGTGAGACCTATACTTTCGACAGCATCGATTTGATTGCAATGGAAATTTATGAATTACTCTACTAAAAAGCACGTCGTTGCTTTTTATTTTTACCCTTTTTATCTTATTTTGAAAAAGATTTAGTAGGTCTGAAAATTTTACCACTAGATGCCAATGAATCCTCGTCTTATAACCTTGTATAAGAAAAAGTTATAGGCTGAGCACAGATTTTTTTGGTATAATGAAAAAGATAATGAAAAAGAAATGAGAATGACATGGCCCAGATTATTGATGGTAGAGGTTTGGCAGAGAAGCTTCAGAAAAAATTGGCCGAAAAAACGGCTCGCCTCAAAGAAAAGACAGGTCAGGTTCCGGGCTTGGTAGTGATTGTGGTGGGAAATAATCCAGCCAGTCAAATCTACGTGCGTAATAAAGAGCGCTCAGCCTTGGTTGCTGGCTTTCGGAGTAAGGTAGAACGTCTGCCAGAAGCAACCAGCCAAGAAGAGCTCTTGAGCTTGATTGAAACTTATAATCAAAATCCGGACTGGCATGGCATTTTAGTCCAACTACCTTTGCCTGAGCATATTGATGATGAAGCTGTGTTGCTGGCCATTGATCCAGACAAGGATGTTGATGGCTTTCATCCGCTTAATATGGGCAAGTTATGGAGTGGCCATCCGGTTATGATTCCAGCTACTCCTGCAGGCATTATGGCCATGTTCCATGAATATGGCGTTGAACTGGAAGGTAAGCGAGCGGTTGTCATCGGGCGGAGTAATATTGTCGGTAAGCCCATGGCTCAGCTCCTTTTAGCTAAGAATGCGACTGTGACCCTAACGCATTCGCGGACCCACAATCTAGCTAAGACTGCTAAGCGGGCAGATATTTTGGTGGTGGCTATCGGTCGTGGACATTTTGTGACCAAGGACTTTGTCAAGGAAGGAGCTGTTGTCATTGATGTCGGTATGAACCGAGATGAAAATGGCAAGCTGATTGGCGACGTTAAGTTTGATGAAGTGTCTGAACTTGCCAGTCTGATTACCCCTGTGCCTGGAGGTGTTGGGCCTATGACCATTACCATGCTGATGGAGCAGACCTACCAAGCCTTTAAACGGAGTCTTGAATCATGAAATTTGTTTTTGATTTGGATGGGACCTTGTCCTTTGATTATATGACGATTGATGAGGAGATTAAGCAGGTTCTGCTAACGGCTCCTCAGTTTGGGCATGAAGTTCTGTTTGCTTCGGCGCGTTCCTACCGAGATTGTCTGGGACTATTAGGTCCGGAATTGAGCCAGCAGATAGTGATTGGCCTGAACGGCGGAGTGGCTTATCAAAAGGGACAGCTGATGTTTGAGCGTCAGCTGCATCAGTCAAGTTATCAAGCCATTTTAGATACTTGTTTGACCTATAATTTGCCTTTTTTCGTTGATAATACTTTTGACTACAGCGGCCAGATTTTAGAAAAAATTCCTTTTATTGCCAGTGTAGATCCTCTCAAGCGGGCAAGACGGCTGGAACTGACTGAACTCCAGCATCCTATTAAGCTTGTTATTTACATGGGAAATCATGAGCAACTCTTAGACGATTTACAGGCTCGTTTTACAAACTTGCCTAATCTAAGTCTAGACTATCATGAACATGAGAAATGTTTTTATATCAATCCGGCTGAAACCAATAAAGCTTCAACTGTAAAGGAATTATGCGGTTCGGATTATGTGGCTTTTGGTAATGATCAAAATGATATCCAGCTCTTTAAGAATTCTCTCTACGCTGTGCAGGTTGGGGATTTCTCAGGATTGAGCGATTATGCTGATGAGCAAGTCGCCTTTCAGGAAAATTTACCCAAGGCAGTCGCAGCAAGAATCTTACAAAAATTTGCAGATTTCCGGGAAAAATAACTTTCTTGCGATACGAGGCACCTGTTTAGGTGCCTTTTGGTGTATAATGAAGATAGGTTTGGTCATATTGAGACCAGTGCAGGATGAAGTTGGTCTAGGAGAATATCATGGTAAAAAATGCTGAAAATATTTTAAAAAGAGTCATTAGGGAACGTCCCTTGGATAGTCACAAAGGCGATTACGGCCGTCTTTTACTGATTGGGGGGACCTATCCTTATGGGGGCGCCATTATCATGGCAGCTTTAGCGGCAGTTAATAGCGGAGCCGGTCTGGTGACTGTTGCTACAGAGAGAGAAAATATCGCCCCTCTGCACAGTCATTTACCAGAGGCTATGGCCTTTGACCTAGAGGAGCAAGACCGATTGACAGAGCAGCTGACCAAATCAGATGTTGTCTTGATTGGTCCTGGCTTGGCGGAGAATCAACTAGGCCTAGATATTCTACAAAAGGTAGTCCAGACTGTGTCAGAACAGCAGATACTTATCATGGATGGCGGCGCCATCTCACTTTTTAGCAAGGCAGCTTTGCCATTTCCAAAAGCCCAAACAGTTTTTACCCCTCACCAAAAGGAGTGGGAAGGTTTATCGGGTTTGAGCCTGTCAGATCAGGCAGCGGCAGCCAATCAGGCGGCGATCAATCAGCTGCCTCTGGGCAGTATTGTCGTACAGAAAAAGCATGGGACGACCATCTATCAAAGTGGTCAAGAGCGGGTCTTTGAGCTGACAGTAGGCGGACCTCATCAGGCAACTGGCGGCATGGGAGATACGCTGGCTGGTATGATTGCCGCATTTGCTGGACAGTTCAAGTCAAGCAGTCTCTTTGAGCGAGTGGCGGCTGCAACCCTTCTTCACTCGCTTATCGCAGATGAACTGAGTCAGGAAGCTTATGTCGTCCTGCCAACGGCAATCAGCAGGGTCATTCCAAAGTGGATGAAGGAGATGAGTCAGTAGACTTTTTCTTGGGTTTTAAGTCAGCTGGGTTTCTTTTGTGGAAGCCCAGTTTTTTTCTTGCTTTTCAGGGGATTTTTAGACTTTGTAATCGGTTTTTTATGCAGTTTTTTGTTATAATAAAAGTTACGGAAAAACAAGAAAAGAAAGGAAAAGGGCATGCCAGAATATTTGTCGGTTTCGACCTTGACCAAGTATCTGAAGATGAAGTTTGAGCGGGATCCTTATTTGGAGCGGGTCTATCTGACTGGCCAGGTGTCCAATTTCCGCCGACGTCCCAATCACCAGTATTTCTCATTGAAAGATGAAAAGGCCGTCATTCAGGTTACAATTTGGTCTGGTGTCTACCAGAAGCTGGGCTTTGAGCTGGAAGAAGGCATGAAAATCAATGTGATTGGCCGGGTACAGCTCTATGAGCCGAGCGGTTCCTATTCTATCATCATTGAAAAAGCAGAGCCGGATGGTATCGGTGCCTTGGCTATCCAGTTTGAACAGCTCAAGAAAAAACTGGGAGAAGAAGGGCTTTTTCAAGAGAAATTCAAGCAAGCCTTGCCCCAATTTCCTAAGAAAATCGGCGTTGTAACCAGTCCTAGCGGAGCGGTCATCCGAGACATTATCACGACGGTCAGCCGTCGCTTCCCGGGAGTGGAGATTGTCCTTTATCCGACAAAAGTGCAGGGAGATGGGGCTGCAGCTCAGGTTGCTGACCACATCAGACTGGCCAATGAGCGATCGGATTTGGATGTACTGATTATTGGCCGAGGTGGTGGTTCTATCGAAGATCTCTGGGCTTTCAACGAAGAGGAAACAGTTCGGGCTATTTTTGAGTCTCGGATTCCTGTTATCTCTAGTGTCGGCCATGAGACAGATACGACTTTGGCGGACTTTGTAGCAGATCGAAGGGCTGCGACTCCAACGGCTGCAGCTGAGCTAGCAACACCGGTCACCAAGCTGGACCTGCTGGGACATTTGCAGCAGCAGGAAAACCGCATGTCACGAGCGATTTCCAATCGCCTGAGCTATTATCGAGAGCGACTGAATAAGCTGACCCAGTCGGTTATCTTCCGACAGCCAGAGCGGCTTTACGATGGCCATCTGCAGAAATTAGACCAGCTCAACCTGCGACTGAAGCAAAAAATTCGCGAATATTATAGTGAAGAGCAACAGCGGGTCAAAATCTTGCAGCATCGTTTGGAAGCATTGAATCCGCTCAGTCGCGTTCAGCATCTTCAGGAGCAGACTGCCCAGCTGGAGCGTTTGCTGCGCAGCAACATGGCGGTCATTTATGATAAAAAGGTGGCTCAAGTCAGGAGATTGTCCGAGGCCTTGCTTATGCTGGATACCAGTCGAATCGTGGCGCGTGGCTATGCTATTGTCCAAAAGAATCAAAAGGTTGTCGAGTCAAGTGCTGGCATTGAAGAAAAAGATGAGCTGACCCTGCTCATGCGGGATGGGCAGCTGGAAGTAGAGGTAAAACATGTCCAAAGAAAAGAAATTTGAAGAAAACTTAGCAGACTTGGAAGTTATCGTCCAAAAGCTGGAAAATGGTGATGTAGCGCTAGAAGAGGCGATTGCGGAATTTCAAAAGGGGATGAAGCTTTCAAAGGAACTCCAGGCAAGTCTGGACAAGGCTGAAAAGACCTTAGTTAAGGTCATGCAGGCAGACGGCACAGAAACGGAAATGGAATGACAAGAAACGAGAAACTGGAAAAGATTGGTCTGACGATTGAGGATTTTTATAAATCTCAGCAAGTGTCGTCGGATTTATCAGAAGTTATTTTGTACTCTGTGAAGGCCGGAGGCAAGCGAATTCGTCCCTTACTGCTATTGGAGTTAATACAAGCCTTTGGCATAAAGCTGGAAGAGGCTCACTATCAGGTCGCGGCGGCTCTTGAGATGATTCACACTGGCAGCCTTATTCATGATGATTTGCCGGCTATGGATGATGACGACTATCGTCGCGGACGCCTGACTAGCCATAAGAAGTTTGGAGAGGATATGGCTATTTTGGCGGGTGATTCTCTCTTTCTGGATCCATATGGACTATTGGCAAGAGCCGAGCTGCCTAGCCAGGTCAAGGTGGACTTAATTTCTGAGTTGTCTCTGGCAGCAGGGAGCTTTGGTATGGTTGCGGGTCAAGTTCTGGACATGCAAGGCGAAGGCCAAGCAATTAGTTTAGAAGATTTAAAAACTATCCATGCCAATAAGACTGGAAAACTTCTGACGTATCCTTTTGTCGCAGCTGGTTTGATTGTTCATGCCCAACAGTCTATTCAAGACAAGCTTCGTAGGATTGGAGAGCTCTTGGGCTTGGCCTTTCAAGTGCGAGATGATATTTTGGATGTGACAGCCAGCTTTGAAGAGTTGGGTAAAACCCCGCAGAAAGATTTAGCTGCGGCTAAGTCGACTTATCCAGCCTTTCTGGGACTGGATGGAGCTAAGAGCTTTTTCAATCAGACTCTTGATGAAGCTGTGGACATTCTGACAGACTTGGAAGAAAAGACAGAGTTTTCAGGCGGAGAAATTCAAAAGATAATAGAAAGTTTGAGATTGAATGGCTAAGGAAAGAGTAGATGTGCTGGCCTACAGACAAGGGCTCTTTGAGACCAGAGAGCAGGCTAAGCGTGGTGTAATGGCTGGACAGGTTATTGCTGCGGCCAATGGCCAGCGCTTTGACAAGCCTGGTGAAAAGATTGACGCAGCCACAGAGCTGCGCTTAAAAGGCGAGAAACTCAGATATGTCAGCCGAGGCGGCCTCAAGCTAGAAAAGGCTTTGCAAGTCTTTGATATTTCGGTCACTGACCGAGTGACCTTGGATATCGGAGCTTCGACTGGCGGTTTTACAGATGTCATGCTGCAGCACGGAGCTAAGCTGGTCTATGCAGTAGATGTTGGTACTAATCAACTGGCTTGGAAGCTTAGACAGGATGAGCGGGTCGTCAGCATGGAGCAGTTTAATTTTCGCTATGCCCAAAGGACTGACTTTGAGCAGGAGCCGAGCTTTGCCAGTATTGATGTCAGCTTTATATCGCTGAGTTTGATTTTGCCAGCTCTGCATGAGATTTTGGCTCAGGATGGCCAAGTGGTCGCCTTGATCAAGCCCCAGTTTGAAGCGGGACGCGAGCAGATTGGGAAAAAAGGGATTGTCAAGGATAAAAAGGTCCATTTGGCAGTTCTGGAAAAGGTCACAGCATTTATGATGGAGGCTGGATTTTCTGTCAGGGGACTGGATTTTTCGCCTATTCAGGGAGGTCAGGGCAATGTAGAATTTCTGGCCTATTTAGAGAAGAGTACAGAACCACAGGCTCTTGATTCAGCACTGATGACAGCTGTCGTAGAGGCAGCACACAAGGAATTTAAGGATGAATAAGAAGGATAGATTAGAAAAGATTAGACGCTTTGTCAGTGACTATGACATTGGCACACAGGAGGAAATTGTAGAACATCTCAGGGAGTCTGGGATTACAGCGACCCAGGCCACGGTCTCTAGGGATATCAAGGAGCTGGGGATTGTCAAGATACCGCTTAAGGACAACACTTATATCTACGAGCTGCCTAAGACCATGACCAGCAGTCTGGGTTTGGCCGAAAATAACATCCTGTCCTGTCAGATTTTGGGAAATATGCTCAATCTCAGTCTGGTACCGGGGAGCACAGCACTGGTCAAGCGTCATCTTAGGAATGAATTTGCTGAGGATATTTTCAGTATCTTGGCAGACAACGACAGTATTTTGATGGTTATGATGACAGAGGAAGCAGCCGCAAGGATTGCAAGCATCATTCACCATTGGTAGGAAAGCCTATGTTATTAGAAATTTCGATTAAAAATTTTGCCATTATTGAGGAGATTTCCCTTAATTTTGAGCAAGGTATGACGGTTTTAACCGGGGAAACCGGAGCCGGCAAGTCTATTATTATTGATGCGATGAACATGATGCTAGGCAGCCGCGCGACAACGGATGTTATTCGTCATGGGGCAGCCAAAGCTGAGATAGAGGGACTTTTTTCGCTGGAAAATAGCAGAGCTTTGCGAGAGATTTTTGAGGAGCAAGGCTGGGAGCTGACCGATGAGCTGATTATCCGTCGGGAAATCCTGCAAAATGGCCGAAGTGTTAGCCGTATCAATGGCCAGATGGTTAATTTGTCTGTTCTAAAGGCTGTCGGCCAGCATTTAGTGGATATCCATGGTCAGCACGATCAGGAAGAATTGATGAGACCCCAGCTTCATATTGCCATGCTAGATGAGTTTGGAACAGCAGACTTTTTGCATCTCAAGGGTCGCTATCAGGAAACCTTTGACCGCTATCGAAGCTTGCGCAAGCAAGTCCTGGCTTTGCAGAAAAATCAGCAGGAGCATAGGGCCAGGATTGAGATGCTGGAATTTCAGATGACGGAGATTGAGAGCGCAGCCCTCAAAAGCGGTGAAGATACTGCCCTGCATCAGGAGCGAGATCGTTTGCTTAATCACAAGCTCATTGCCGATACGCTGACGAACGCCTATACTATGCTGGATAATGAAGATTTTTCCAGTCTGACCAATGTCCGCTCAGCTATGAATGATCTTGAGTCTATCGAGGATTACGATCCAGCCTACAAGGAGCTTTCCGGCAGCTTGTCAGAGACTTATTATGTCTTGGAAGATGTCAGCAAGCGCCTAGAGGACATTTTAGATGGACTGGACTTTGACGGAGATCGGCTGCTGCAGGTGGAGAGTCGCTTAGACTTGATTAACAGTATCACGCGTAAATACGGCGGTCAGGTAGATGATGTGTTGGATTACTTTGCTCAGATTTCCAAAGAATACAGCCTTTTAACTGGAAGCAACTTATCCTCAGAGGATATGGACCGAAAGCTGAAGGCCTTGGAGAGAGAGCTGGTAGAGCTGGCCCAGGAGCTGAGTCAGGCTCGTCACGGCCTGGCAGTCCAGCTGGAAGCGGAAATCAAGCAAGAGCTGCAAGACCTCTACATGGAAAAGGCGCGCTTTAAAGTGCAGTTCAATAAGGGCAAGTTCAACCGTGAAGGCAATGAACAAGTAGAGTTTTACATATCAGCAAATCCGGGCGAGGAATTTAAACCTCTGGTGAAGGTTGCGTCTGGCGGGGAACTCTCCCGTCTCATGTTGGCTATCAAGTCTGCCTTTTCTCGTAAGGAAGGCAAGACCAGCATTGTCTTTGACGAAGTGGATACGGGCGTTTCTGGCCGAGTGGCCCAGGCTATTGCTCAGAAGATTCACAAGATTGGCTCCAATGGGCAAGTCTTGGCTATTTCCCATCTGCCGCAGGTCATTGCGATTGCCGATTATCAGTTCTTTATTGAGAAGATTTCGGATGAGAATTCGACCGTCTCAACGGTTCGCCTGTTGACAGCTGACGAGCGGGTTCAGGAAGTCGCTAAGATGCTGGCTGGCGAAGATGTGACAGATGCTGCCTTGACTCAAGCCAGAGAATTATTAAAGAAATAAACAAGCGAGGCTGAGACACTAGTGTTTCGGTCTCCTTTAGGAGGAGCGCATATGACAGAATATTTTGCAATTGGTGATGTCCATGGTAAGGCTAGTATGCTAGATGAGCTGCTCCAGCACTGGGATGGTCGTAGCCAACTAGTCTTTCTAGGCGACTTGATAGATCGTGGTGAGGACAGCCGAGCAGTTTTGGAGCGGGTCAAGGACCTAGTGGACCAAGAGGGAGCTGTTTGTCTGTCTGGCAATCATGAGTATATGTTTCTGACCTGGCTGGACAATCCTGAAAAATCTTATGACCACTACCGACGTAATGGCGGAGATACGACGATTAATTCGCTTTTAGGCCGACCTCTCAATGCTCCTGTAGATGGAGTAGCAGACGCGGAACGTGTCAAGACGGAGGCAGCAGATTTAGTAGATTTTATTCGTCAGATGCCTTTCCTATTGGAGACAGAGCGGTATATTTTTGTCCATGCTGGCCTAGATTTGGAGCTGAAAGACTGGCGAGAGACCAGTGATTATCAAAAAGTTTGGATTCGCACGCCTTTTCACGAAGGTAGCAATCAGACTGGCAAAACGATTGTCTTTGGCCATACACCGACATTTTACCTCTTGCATGAGGCACCGGGAACTGACCAGCTATGGATGACTGAGGATGACAAGATTGGTATGGATGGCGGAGCTGTTTATGGCGGAGTCCTCCACGGAGTTCTCTTTGGTCATAATGGCATCATAGAGCGGTATGCCATAAAAAATGATGGTTTGGTAGCCGAAGACTGAAAAAGATTGGGAAAATCCAATCTTTTTTTGCTGAGATTCTCTTTGAAAACCAGCTTTTTCCTAAAATTTCCCCCCATAAAGCTAAAAAAGCTGAATGTAAACACTTTTTCATCTAATTTTAAAGAAGCGCAAAAAGATTAAAAAACTAAAACAAGCAGATTAAATTTAGGAAACGCTTGGCCTGAGCTGTGATTTTAGCGAATATTCCCCCACAAAACCATAAAAATTTGGTATAATGTAGTGTAATAACAAGTTAAAATTTAGATACAGAGTAGGAAATCTATGACAAAAATAAAAATCGTAACTGACTCATCCGTAACCATTGAACCAGAGGTTGCCAAGGAATTAGACATTACAATTGTGCCTCTCTCTGTTATGGTGGACGGGGTGGTCTATTCGGATTCAGACCTAGAGGAAGGTGAGTTCTTTCGTCTCATGCAGTCTAGTCGCAATCTTCCTAAAACCAGCCAGCCGCCCGTCGGAGTTTTTGCTGATGTTTTTGAGCACTTGGCAGAGGATGGAGCGCAGATTATCTCCATTCACATGTCTCACGCCTTATCAGGAACTGTCGAAGCCGCCCGTCAGGGAGCGACTTTGGCTAATGCTGATGTGACGGTTGTTGACAGCTCTTTTACTGATCAGGCTATGAAGTTCCAAGTCACTGAAGCAGCTAAACTGGCCAAGGAAGGAGTTAGACTAGAGGAGATTCTGACTAAAATAGAGGAAGTGAAGGAAAAGACAGAGCTTTATATCGGTCTCTCTACCTTAGAAAATCTGGTTAAAGGAGGCCGCATAGGCCGAGTTTCTGGTCTGATTAGCTCCTTGCTTAATATTCGGGTCATCATGCAAATGAAGGACCATCAGCTGGAGCCCATTGTCAAGGGCAGGGGAGCTAAGACCTTTAAAAAATGGTTGGATGATTTGACAGCAAGTCTGCAAATTAAGCAAGTGGCTGAAATTGGAATTTCCTATGCAGGCAGTCCAGAATTGGCACTAGAAATGAAGGAAAGTTTACAGCCGTATGTCAAGAATCCTATTTCAGTGCTGGAAACAGGGTCCATTATTCAGACACATACAGGGGAAAATGCTTGGGCTGTGCTGATTCGTTACGAATAAAACCATAATAATTTAGAAAATAGCGGCTTAGTACTTGACCTGAAAGCTATTTTTAGATATGATAATATTTGTTAGGGTTATCAACCCAGAAAAAATTTGGAGGATTTGTTAAATGGCTAACAAACAAGATTTGATCGCAAAAGTAGCAGAAGCTACAGAATTGACTAAAAAAGATTCAGCAGCAGCAGTTGACGCTGTATTTGCAGCAGTAACTGAATACCTTGCAGCTGGTGAAAAAGTTCAATTGATCGGTTTTGGTAACTTTGAAGTTCGTGAGCGTGCAGCACGTAAAGGTCGCAACCCACAAACTGGTAAAGAAATCAAAATCGCAGCTTCTAAAGTACCAGCTTTCAAAGCAGGTAAAGCTCTTAAAGACGCTGTAAAATAATTTTGATTAATAAAGCCTGATACACTTGCCTCTGGCGAGTATGTCAGCTTTTTCTTTTTGCTCTCAATTCTTGAGCTTAATAAAAGATTTAGGCGCTTCGAGAAAGTTGATTGATGAACTTTCTTGGAGTTTTTAGTTTGCAGTAAAGTGAAGGAAAATGTCTCTAATCAAAAGAGAATGATATAGGACAAACATTTTTAAAATCTTAAAATAAAAAGTTTAGGAGGTGAGAAATGAAATGGAAACCACTTCAGAGCTCATTGCGTCCTGTTAATCCTTTTGGCAGCAAATTTCGCCTGCTGAAGGGATTGTTTGTCGTGCTTTTTTCAATCTTTCTATTACCCATGCAGACATTGACTGCTTTGGAGGAGCAGTTGGTTTGAGCAAATGTCAGCGCGACTAAGACTTAAGCTTCAGTAAAAAGCTTTGAAAATCTAGAATATATGAAAAGTCTGTTATCTCAACTTTTGTTGGGAATAGCAGGCTTTTTATTTTTCAAGGAAAGATAAGCATTATAAGCAGTCAAATGCTTGAATTTTTCATAAAATTAAAAATAAGCTTGTATTTTTCTAGTAAGTATGGTAAACTATTTTAGTAAAAAATTATACAAAGGAGACTGTTGATGAAGACAAAAACATTAGCGCTCGTAAATGGACTTGTTGGACTTATTGGTGGTATTATTCTACTTTTGTGGCCTTTCTTCATTTGGGTTATTTATTTTATGCTAGGTGTATTTGACATCCTGAAAATTGCAATCCTAGCTTTGGGAATTGCTGGTATTGTTTACTATAAGGATGACAATCGTGTGGGACCAGCAGGCTCTATCTTGATGATTGTAGGTGGAATTTTTACCTTTAATGACTTCTTGGGCTGGATTGGTGCTATTCTTTCTATCATAGGCGGTTCCCTTTATTTAGCAAGCTTGAAGAGATTCCAAGCATAGAGCGAGGTACTAGTTTAAAGCTTGCATTGCCTTAAATGGATAAGCAATCACGCAGAAGCAGGATGACGAGCTTTGGTTAGTTCTGTCCTGCTTTTTTCTTTTTAGCTTATTTACAATCATTCTTAATAGCCAAGTAAGCCCAGTCATGGTATAATGGTAATGACTTAGATGAGAGGCTATAACGGAGCAAATAATGAAACAAGAACATCAGCATGACTTTGACCAAGTAATTGGCCATTTGCGCGCCAAGGGCGTGCGTATTACAGAAACACGGAAGGCGGTAATTGACTATATTATCCAAAGTCACGACCATCCTAGCGCTGAAATGATATATCAGGACTTGAAGCCCAATTTTCCTAATATGAGTCTGGCAACAGTCTACAATAATCTCAAGGTTCTGATTGATGAGGGCTTTGTCGCTGAGCTCAAGGTTCGCAATGATACGACGACCTACTTTGACTTTATGGGCCATCAGCACCTCAATGTCATCTGTGAAAAATGTGGCCGTATCGCTGATATGGAGCTGGAACTTCCTGATGTGAAGCATGAGGCTGAAGTGCAGACTGGTTACCACATCACCCAAAGCCAAACGACTGTCTATGGCCTATGCCCCCAATGCCAGCAAGAGGCGGTGTGACAGCTAGGGTGATTAGGAGTTTTTGGAGTCTCAAAGACGAACAAAGTTGCGACTCGCTTCGCAAATTCAATATGCAACTTCAAAGCAGTACTTTGAGCAATCAGCTATTGCGTTAAGATTCTATTCCTAATAAAAGGTAAGGCTAGAACTTATGTCTCTTAGCCTTTTTCTATGTGTTTTAGCAAGGCATGCTCGCAGGATATCATCTGAGCTTAGAGACGTTGATACCTAGTCAAGTACAGCACTTAGCAAGATCAGATATTTTAAGGACAACCCCTTATATACTTATGCTATTATTTTACAGGCCAATTCTCTTTTGATATAATGAAAGCAGAATAAAGCCTTGTACAAAGAGATTCAAAGAGTTCTAAAGGATTTACAATATAGGTAAATTCGTCATAAGTCTGTAGTATTGAAATCTTTAAGGGGTATTACTTTGTGGGTAGGTTTGATTTTTAGGAGGTCTTATGTTCTGGTGGAGAAAGAAATGGCTGGATGAGTTGTCAGACAGTGATGAATCGCCTCTTTTGGAATGTCGTCATCTTCTCTTTGAAGAGGAAGCTGGCTATCCTATTTGTCCTTCTTGCGGCAAGCTAATAAAGGAAAATCTTCCTCAAAACAGTGTGGATTGCTCACGTCTTTATCTGATTTATCAAAAGGTGAAGCGAGTATGGAGTGTCAAAATTGGAATTGCTTCGACACTGCTCATTATCATTCTATCTTATTGGTTGCCACAGGTTATAGGTGACTGGTTTCTATGGACAGGGGACTATGGATTTAGTAGATTTATTCCTTCTAGTTCTCATAATCCTACCTTATTTAGTGTGACACTTTTTGGCTACATTCCCTTATTTATCCTTTTTGTAGCAAGAGAACGTGTTAAGCGATTTTTTACCTTCTCTTTGAGGATTGAGCATTTTCATAAAATTCTTTATTCTTGGCCAGTTCAGTTTACTCTCTTTATCTTTGTTATCATCTTATTAAGTACTTATATGCCTAAGTTTTACGAAATGGAAGGAGAATCGTTGATTGTCAAGCAAATTCAGCTAACTCCCGCCCAGCAGATTAAGGGAGTAGAGCTCTTTGTCTTTGTCAATATGCTTTGTAACTGGATAGTAGCAGGCTTGTTGGCCATTCATCAACTGATAGATAGGCGGCGGACTTGGTGGCTCAAGGAAGCTAACAAGGTTTATCTGTCTGGTGGGTGTTAATATGAAAAGAAATTTAGATTTTTAGGAGGTCTTATGTTCTGGTGGAGAAAGAAATGGCTGGATGAGTTGTCAGACAGTGATGAATCGCCTCTTTTGGAATGTCGTCATCTTCTCTTTGAAGAGGAAGCTGGCTATCCCATTTGCCCCTCTTGCGGTGGACTCATAAAAGAGAATTTTCCTAAGAAAGGCGCGGACAAAGCACGTCTGCACCTGATATGGGAGAAGATGCAGCGAGTATGGAGCGTAAGATTTGGAAGGGAATTTTCAGCAGCTTTGTTTGTGATACCAGCTATTTTTCTTCCAGAATTTTTAAGCCGTTGGATTTTAACCACTCGAGATTACGGCTTTTCTAGCTTTTTCATTGCTAGCCGTCATACGCCTACAATGATTAGCTTTACTTATGAAGGCTATATTCCTTTATTCATCTTTTTTATGGGCAAAGAACGCTTTAAACGTTTCTCTACTTTTTCTTTAGGATTTGAGCGTTTTCATAAAATCCTTTATTCTTGGCCTGTTCGGCTTGTTACCTTTATCACTGTTATTTGCTTCATTAATATTATTATGCCAAAGATTTATGGGGTTGAAGGAGATGTCTTTATAGGTAAACATACCCAGCTAACTCCCGCCCAGCATGCTAAAGGTGTAGAACTTTTCATCTTTGTCAATATGCTCTCCATATGGATTGTATCTGGCTCACTGCTTATTTATCAGTTGATAGATAGGCGGCGGACTTGGTGGCTCAAGGAAGCCAACGAGGTTTATCTATCTGGCGGGTGTTAAAGAAAAGGTTTCTGCCCGGAAATACAAAAGCGCTTTCTTGCTGAAAAAGGTCTGATTTGACGAAATAGGCTAGCTTTTTAGGCGAAAATTTTGTAAAATAGAATAGATAAACGGGGACTGCCTCGGAAAATAAAAGGAGAATCCATCTAATGGTAAAATTAGTTTTTGCTCGCCACGGTGAGTCTGAATGGAACAAAGCGAACCTTTTCACTGGTTGGGCTGATGTTGACTTGTCTGAAAAAGGTACACAGCAAGCAATCGACGCTGGTAAACTGATTAAAGAAGCTGGTATCGAGTTTGACCAAGCTTACACTTCAGTATTGAAGCGTGCGATTAAGACAACTAACCTTGCTTTGGAAGCGGCTGATCAGCTTTGGGTACCAGTTGAAAAATCATGGCGTTTGAACGAGCGTCACTATGGCGGTCTGACTGGTAAAAATAAGGCAGAAGCAGCTGAGCAATTTGGTGATGAGCAAGTGCATATCTGGCGTCGTTCATACGATGTATTGCCTCCAAACATGGATCGCGATGATGAGCACTCAGCACACACTGACCGTCGTTATGCTTCACTTGACGACTCAGTAATTCCAGATGCTGAAAACTTGAAAGTGACACTTGAGCGTGCCCTTCCATTCTGGGAAGACAAGATTGCTCCAGCTTTGAAAGATGGCAAAAATGTCTTTGTAGGTGCACATGGTAACTCTATCCGTGCCCTTGTAAAGCACATCAAACAATTGTCTGACGATGAAATCATGGATGTGGAAATTCCAAACTTCCCACCATTGGTATTCGAATTTGACGAAAAATTGAATGTAGTAAAAGAATACTACCTTGGAAAATAAGCTTAAAGGAATCTGAGATTATTCTCAGGTTCTTTGCTTTTCCAGAGAGGAAGGACAAGGGTTGCTGGAAGTCTTGTCAGCAAGTCTTTTCTGTTCCGAGGTTTAGCGGATTTCCTCTTAACTCGTCCACATTTTCAGATTTTCTATCAGTTTTGAAACATTCATCGAGCTGGATTTATGGTAAAATAAAGGTCAGAACTTTTACTAGAATGAGAGAGAAGATGGCAAGGAAGAAGAGAAAATTTGACAGTCATTCCATCACCAGAAGGCTTTATCTTCTGTTTGGAATCGTGATGTTTTTGTTTTTAGCCTTGATTGCCCGTCTAGGCTATATGCAGGTGGTCAATCAGGACTTTTATACGGATAAGTTGGCCAAGGCCAGCAAGACCAAGATTACCACTAGCTCAGTACGTGGGCAGATTTATGATGCTACTGGCAAGCCTTTGGTGGAAAATACGACCAAGCAGGTGGTGACCTATACGCGAGATAATCGCCTGACGGCTGGGGAGATTCGGGCGACAGCTCAAAAGCTCCTGGGCTATATCAGTGTCAGCGATACAGAGGTGACAGACCGCCAAGAGGTGGATTATTATTTGGCGGACAGCGCAGTCTATCAGGAAGTAGTGGAAAAGCTACCCAAGGACAAGAAATTTGATACAGATGGTAACCGCCTGCCTGAGTCCAAAATCTATAAGGCGGCAGCTGAAAGCATTGACCCTAAGCAGCTGGGCTATACGGATGAGGAAAAGAAGGCCATCGTTCTCTTTAGTCAGATGAATGCGATTTCCAACTTTGCGACGGGGACCATCCAGACAGATGCACTGACAACAGAGCAGGTAGCTGTACTGGCTTCCAGCAGCAAGGAGCTGCCAGGTATCAGTGTCTCAACGGGCTGGGACCGCAAGGTCTTGGATACCTCGCTGGCTTCTATCGTGGGTAATATCTCGACAGAAAAGACTGGACTTCCGGCTGAAGAAGTGGATGATTACCTGAAAAAAGGCTACTCTCTCAATGACCGGGTGGGGACCTCCTATCTGGAAAAGCAGTATGAGTCAGTCCTGCAAGGCAAGCGAGCTGAGAAAGAGATTCATCTGGACAAAAATGGTAATATGGAGAGTGTGGAAAATATCTCTGACGGCAGTAAGGGCGACAATCTCAAGCTGACGGTGGACTTGAACTTCCAGCAGGGAGTGGAGGACATTCTCAAAAATGCCTTTAATGCGGAGTTGGCGAGTGGCAATGCGACATACTCTGAGGGCGTCTATGCCGTAGCTATGGATCC
This sequence comes from uncultured Streptococcus sp., assembly GCF_963456385.1. Taxonomy (GTDB): domain Bacteria; phylum Bacillota; class Bacilli; order Lactobacillales; family Streptococcaceae; genus Streptococcus. The sequence continues at coordinate 23,825 of NZ_CAUOLF010000013.1, forward strand.
CAATACCGGCGCTGTCTTGGCTATGGCAGGTATCCGGCATGATCTAGAAACAGGAGAAAGCTCAGTCGATGCTCTGGGAACCATGACCAATGTCTTTGTTCCGGGATCTGTGGTCAAGGCTGCAACATTGACCTCGGGCTGGGAGAATAATGCCATTAGCGGCAACCAAGTCCTGACAGACCAGCCGATTAGCTTTGGCGGTACGGACAGTATCACTTCTTGGTTCACCCAGTATGGTTCACGTGCCATCACAGCTCAAGAGGCTTTGGAATACTCTTCCAATACCTATATGGTGCAGGTGGCGCTGAAGATGATGGGGACGCCATACTCAGCGGATATGAAGCTGGATTTTGATGAGCTAGATCCGTCCATGAAAAAGCTGCGGTCGACTTTTGCAGAATACGGTCTAGGAACTTCGACAGGGATTGATTTGCCAAATGAGTCCACAGGCTATCTTCCAGACAAGTTTACCTTTGCCAACTATCTGACCAATTCGTTCGGCCAGTTTGACAATTATACGACGCTTCAGCTGGCTCAGTATGCCTCAACAGTAGCTAATAACGGCAAGCGTGTAGCTCCGCATATCGTTGAAGGCATTTACGGCAACAGCGACCAAGGAGGCCTCGGTGATTTGGTGCAGAAAATTGACACCAAGGAGCTGAACCAGGTCAATATCTCTGACGAGGATATGAGCATTATCAAGCAAGGTTTTTATCAAGTGGTTCATGGCAGCAGTGGTTTTACGACTGGTCGGACCATTTCTCAGGGAGAGAGCGTGCCAATCAGTGCCAAGACTGGTACGGCTGAGACCTTTGTGGACAAGGGTAAGAAAGAAGCCATCAATACCAATGTCGTGTCCTATGCACCGAGTGAGAAGCCGCAGATTGCGGTGGCGGTGGTGTTCCCTCACAATACGGACCTATCTTCTACTGTCAGCCACAGTATCACTCGTGATATTATCAATCTTTACAATCAACAACACCCTATGAATTAGTGCTCAATGAAAATCATCAGCAAACGGAGAAAGCTTAAGTTGTCAGTGCTCAAGTAGAGCAATCTGGTTTGAGGAGATTTTTTGAGAATAGAGAAAGGATTTTATGCTTTACCCAACCCCTATTGCCAAGCTGATTGACAGTTTTTCAAAACTGCCCGGCATTGGCATCAAAACAGCCACTCGACTGGCTTTTTACACTATTGGCATGAGCGATGACGATGTCAATGAATTTGCTAAGAATCTTCTGGCTGCTAAGCGTGAGCTGAGCTACTGCTCTGTCTGTGGCAACCTGACGGACGAGGACCCTTGTGCAATCTGCCAAGACCAGTCGCGCGATCAATCGACTATTTTGATCGTTGAGGACAGCCGAGATGTGTCAGCCATGGAAAATATCCAGGAATACCACGGACTTTATCATGTCCTGCACGGTTTGATTTCACCTATGAATGGCGTTGGACCGGACGATATCAATCTCAAGAGTCTGATTACTCGTTTGATGGATAGTGAAGTGACGGAGGTTATCGTCGCGACCAATGCGACTGCGGATGGCGAAGCGACCTCCATGTACATCTCACGAGTTCTGAAGCCCGCTGGGATTAAGGTGACTCGTCTAGCGCGTGGTTTGGCGGTTGGCTCCGACATTGAGTATGCGGACGAGGTCACATTGATTCGCGCTATCGAAAATCGGACGGAATTATAAACATCAAGGATTTTTCTGGCTTTAGCTGGCTGGAAGAGTCCTTTTTCTGTTCAAAAATGCTGGGAATTGTGATATACTAAAACGGACTGATACAGAAGCTCCTGCTTAGAAGAATCGACTAGCTAGGTAGATGCAAAACCAAGCTTTTTAGGTTATTTTATTTCGAGATGGCTGCTTTTGTAAATCGTACTATTTTTAGAAAATGATAGGAAAAATCATGGCAAAACAAAGATTGATTTTATTGTATGGCGGACGCAGTGCAGAGCGGGAAGTTTCGGTTTTATCAGCTGAGAGCGTCATGCGTGCTGTCAATTATGATAGATTCTCGGTGAAGACTTACTTCATCACCAAGGATGGAGATTTTATCCAAACTCAGGAATTTGAAGCAACGCCGGCGGCTGATGAGAAGTTGATGACTAATGCCACGGTGGACATGTCTCGGAAGATTAAGCCCAGCGATATTTACGAAGATGGAGCAGTGGTCTTTCCGGTCCTGCATGGTCCTATGGGCGAAGATGGTTCTATTCAAGGCTTCCTAGAAGTGCTCAAAATGCCTTATGTCGGCTGTAATATTTTATCTTCTAGCCTGGCCATGGATAAAATCACGACCAAGCGAGTGCTGGAATCGGCAGGTATTGCCCAAGTGCCTTATGTAGCGCTAGTTGATGGTGAGGATCTAGAGCAAAAAATCCAGGAAATCGATGAGAAATTGACCTATCCCGTCTTCACCAAACCTTCCAATATGGGCTCCAGTGTCGGCATTTCTAAATCGGAGAACCAAGCAGAACTGCGTGCTTCTCTGGATCTGGCCTTCAAATATGACAGCCGGGTGCTGGTTGAGCAAGGAGTGACGGCTCGCGAGATTGAGGTTGGGCTTCTGGGCAATGTGGATGTCAAGAGTACCCTGCCCGGAGAAGTGGTCAAAGACGTAGCTTTCTATGACTACGAAGCCAAATACATTGATAATAAAATTACCATGGATATTCCAGCCAAGATTCCAGAAGAAGTGGTGAGCTTGATGCGTCAAAATGCAGAGGCCGCTTTCCGAGCTCTGGGTGGTCTGGGACTGTCCCGCTGTGATTTCTTCTATGCAGAAGATGGTCAGGTCTTCCTTAATGAGCTCAATACCATGCCAGGTTTTACCCAGTGGTCTATGTATCCACTACTCTGGGAAAATATGGGGCTGGCCTATCCTGACTTGATTGAGAAACTAGTTGGCCTAGCTGAAGAGGCATTTGCCAAGAGAGAGGCGCATCTTCTCTAAAATATGATATAATAGAGGGGCTGAAAATTTTCGGTCCTTTCTTTTTGTGAGCAAACCGAAAAACGAGGAAGAAGTATGAAATTAGATTTATATGAAATAGCAGAAGTCCTATCTGCGAAAAATGATGTGACTCAGTTTGAAAATGTTGCGCTTAGAAATGCTGAGTTTGACAGCCGTTTGATTGAGTCGGGTGACCTTTTTGTGCCACTCAAGGGGGCGCGTGATGGCCACGAATTTATCCCAACAGCCTTTGCCCAGGGAGCTGCTGCCACCCTATCTGAGCGTCCAGTGGCAGAGGGGGCTTATATCTTGGTCGATGATGTCCTGACGGCCTTTCAGCGCTTGGCCCAGTATTATCTGGAAAAGATGCAGGTGGATGTGCTGGCGGTGACAGGTTCCAACGGTAAAACGACAACCAAGGATATGCTGGCACAGCTACTAACAACCACTTACAAGACCTATAAGACCCAGGGCAATTACAACAATGAAATCGGCCTGCCTTATACGGTTCTTCATATGCCTGAGGATACCGAGAAACTTGTCTTAGAAATGGGGCAGGATCACTTGGGCGATATCCATCTCCTGTCGAAACTTGCCAAACCTAAGACAGGCATTGTAACTCTGGTCGGAGAAGCCCATCTGGAATTTTTCGGCAGCCGAGCTGAGATTGCTCAAGGCAAGATGCAGATTGCAGACGGTTTGAGAAAAGATGGTCTCTTGATCGTTCCGGCAGATAAGATTATCAATGAATTTCTGCCAGTAGACTGCAAACTAGTTCGCTTTGGTCCTGATGCGGATATCTTCCTGACGCGTCTGGAAGAGCGCAAGGACAGCTTGAGCTTTGACTGCAACTTTTTAGAGCATAGGATTGATCTGCCTGTGACCGGTAAGTACAATGCGACCAATGCCATGATTGCAGCCTATGCGGCTCTGCAGGAGGGTGTATCTGAGGCGGCTATTGCTCAAGCCTTTTCTGAGCTGGAGCTGACCCGCAATCGAACGGAGTGGAAGAAAGCTGGTAATGGCGCGGATATCCTATCGGATGTCTATAATGCCAATCCAACAGCCATGCGCTTGATTCTGGAGACTTTCTCGACCATTCCGGCCAATCCAGGCGGACGAAAATTAGCAGTGCTGGCGGATATGAAAGAGCTGGGAGCGGACTCTAAGTCCATGCATGGCTCGATGATTACCAGTCTCAATCCAGAAATTGTGACCGACCTTTTCCTTTATGGACAGGACATGGAAGCCCTCTATGACTATGCCAAGGAAATCTACCCGCCAGGCAAGGTCCATTACTTTATCAAAAATGACGAGAAAGACCAGTTTGAACAGCTGACCAAAGCGGTCAGAGAGAAGCTGACTCCTGCTGACCAGATCCTTCTCAAAGGCAGCAATTCTATGAATCTGGCTAAGCTGGTAGAGGACTTGGAAGATGGAAACTAAAGAAACTGCAAAAATCATTCAACGTCTCCTTTCTATTACAGAGACAGGACTGGCATTACTCGTGATGAATTTGATCGAGAGCGTTACTTAGAACTCCGTCAGCTTTTGGGACACCTCCTGGCTGATTGGTCAGATTTGGATGGGAAAGAATTGGCAGAGCTGTTGCGCCCAACGGATTTTTATTCCACTCCTTTGATTGATGTCCGAGCTGTACTGGTTCGAGACGGAAAAGTCTGTTTAGTCAAGGGTAAAAATGAGAAAACTTGGGCTTTACCTGGCGGCTTTTGTGAAGTCGGCCTATCTCCTAAGGAAAATATCGTCAAGGAAGTCCAAGAAGAAACGGGATTTAATGTTTCAGTTTCTCGTCTGCTTGCAATTTTTGATACTAATAAATTTCAATTTCAGAGTAAGCAATATGCTAAACTGGTCTTCGATTGTCAGATAGAGGATGGAAACTTTCAGCCTAATACAGAAATAGAAGAGTTAGTCTTCTTTGATATCCAATCTTTACCAGAATTATCTTCTCAGCGGACTACAAAAGAACAGTTGGAAATCCTTTGGGAGATTTATCAAGGAGATAGAGAACAGTATTTGGATTAGTTAAGTAAATTTCTGGGATACTTTTTGTCTGAAAAAGCTAGAAATTATTGCAAAAACAGGCGAACTCAGCCTTGTTCAAACCTTATATTAGAATGGGAGCCTAGGAGATGGGAATAAGAGATATGTTTACAACCTATAAAACCGAACCGCCTCAACTGGGACTTTGGTATTTTGTTCTTTTGGGACTGGTCTTTGCGATTATCTGGCTTTCCTATCGCTACTACAATCGGAAGGCTTACCAGCAGCTATTTGTCGGGATGCAAGTTTGCCAGCTGATAGGCCTCTACTCTTGGTATATACTGACTGCTGCCCCGCTGTCTGAGAGTTTGCCTTTTTATCATTGCAGAATGGCCATGTTTGCCTTGATGTTTCTGCCTAATCGCTCAGTGTATAAATTCTATTTTGCACTTTTGGGGACTTTTGGCTCGATTGTAGCTTTTATTTATCCGATTTTTGATCCTTACCCTTTTCCCCATATCACTATTTTGTCCTTTATCATCGGCCATCTAGCGCTCTTGGGAAATTGTTTGATTTATCTTTTCAGATATTATCATACTTTCTCTATGAGCTGGCAGCGAGTGGTGTGGACAACCTTTATGATGAATGCTTTTTTGCTTGTTATCAATATGTTGACAAAGGGTTCTTATGGATTTCTTACAGATCCGCCGCTTGTTGGCAATCACGGGCTCTTGCTCAATTATCTGCTTGTCTCAATCGTCTTAAGTGCAGCAGTCTGCTTGGTTTCTGAAATTTTTAAGCACGTGGAGCAGACTAAGACAGTCACCCTAACCTAATCATCTAACGGAGGATTTATGAAAGATTTTTTAACTACGACAAAAACGGTGGCACCGCCTATCTCGATTTTATGGTATGCTGTGATGATTGCTCTGGTTTTGCTGTCTATTTGGAGCTCGCTCAAATACCATGATAATCCGCGTTTTGTCAAGGCTTTTAAGTGGATTCAGATTGCCCAGCTGCTGATGCTTTATAGCTGGTATTTTGGTTTTCGGATTCCCTTTTCCAATAGTCTGCCTTTTTATCATTGCCGCCTGGCTATGTTTGCGGTGGTCTTTCTGCCAGACAAATGGCGCAGCAAGCAGTATTTTGCTCTATTAGGAGCCAGCGGAGCGGTATTTGCCTTGGGCTATCCAGTCTTTGACCCCTATGATTTCCCGCACATTACCAGCTTTTCTTTCCTGATTGGCCACTATGCTCTTTTGGTTAATTCCTTGATTTATCTGATGAATCACTACGACAAGACCCTGCTCAAGAAATATATGATTGTAGCTTACACCTTTGGGCTCAATCTTTTCCTAGTCGGCGTTAATCAAGTGACCGGAGGTAATTACGGTCTGCTAAAAAGTCCGCCTTTTATCCCGGATGCCCCCCTATGGATAAAGTACCTACTTGTGTCAGTCATCCTTTCTCTGGCCCTGGTTCTCTTTGATATATTGTTTAAGAAACGGTGGAAAAAGCAGTTAAGTCTGGTCCGCAGTTAGTTCACTTCGAATTTGTAGCTCCTGTCAAGTTAATGTGGCAGGAGTTTTCTTAAATTAGAGAGTTTTATCATGACTTGCTTTGCTTCTAGTAACAATGGACTGTTTGTCTATCAAATCTTTAAGCTGGTTCAACTAGACGCTTCTGTTCGCGGAATGAAACATCCCAAATTTTGGGCTTTCTTAAGGCTGACGGACAAAGGGGAGAAGGCTTGAACCTCTATCTCTTGAAACGAAATAAGGCCATTTTTCCCATGACAGCTGAAGAGAAAGAAGAAATGGAAACCAGAAAAAAACGCCTATTCTATTTACTGGGTTTAACCTTACTCTTTGCAATTTTCCTCTTTAACAGTGTCATTGTTAGATTATAAGAGAAATTTTATTGACATAGGAGAATAGAATCGCTCGGAAGGGCGATTTTTATCTTCTTTAGATAATTGAAAAAAAGCGCTAAATCCGCTATAATAGATAGGTTGAAAGGATTAAAATACTCCGATGTAAAATAAAAAACAAATACTAAGATTCACCATTATCCTAAATGAAAGAAAGAGAAGAAGATGACTTTACAAGAAGAAATTAAGAAACGCCGGACTTTTGCCATTATCTCCCACCCGGACGCGGGGAAGACGACCATCACCGAGCAGTTGCTCTACTTTGGGGGCGAGATTCGTGAGGCTGGGACAGTCAAGGGGAAGAAGACTGGTAACTTTGCCAAGTCTGACTGGATGGATATTGAGAAGCAGCGGGGGATTTCAGTGACTTCCTCTGTTATGCAGTTTGACTACGATGGCAAGCGGGTCAATATCCTGGATACGCCGGGGCACGAGGACTTCTCAGAAGATACTTATCGGACCTTGATGGCAGTGGATGCTGCGGTTATGGTTATTGACTCGGCCAAGGGTATTGAGGCCCAGACTAAGAAGCTCTTTGAGGTTGTCAAGCATCGGAATATTCCAGTCTTCACTTTTATGAACAAGCTGGATCGTGACGGTCGCGAGCCCTTGGACTTGCTAGAAGAACTGGAAGAGATTTTGGGTATTGCCAGCTACCCGATGAATTGGCCGATTGGGATGGGGAAGAGCTTTGAGGGTCTTTATGACCTCTACAATGAGCGGCTGGAGCTTTATAAGGGTGAGGAGCGCTTTGCAACTCTGGCAGAAGGAGACCAACTGTTTGCTTCTAACCCTTTCTATGAGCAAGTTAAGGAAGATATTGAGCTCTTGAGCGAAGCTGGGAATGAATTCTCGGAAGAAGCGATTTTGGCTGGCAAGCTGACACCTGTTTTCTTCGGATCGGCCCTGACCAACTTTGGCGTCCAGACTTTCCTGGAAACCTTCCTCAAGTTTGCTCCGGAACCGCATGGCCACAAGAAGACAGATGGTGAGGTAGTCGAGCCACTCAGCCCAGACTTTTCAGGTTTTGTCTTTAAAATTCAGGCCAATATGGATCCGCGCCACCGCGACCGTATCGCCTTTGTCCGTATCGTTTCAGGCGAGTTTGAGCGCGGTATGAGTGTCAACCTGCCTCGCACTGGCAAGTCCGCTAAGCTGTCTAATGTTACTCAGTTTATGGCTGAGAGTCGGGAAAATGTGACCAATGCTGTAGCTGGTGATATTATCGGGGTTTATGATACGGGGACTTATCAGGTCGGCGACACCCTGACTGTAGGTAAGAATAAATTTGAATTTGAGCCTCTACCAACCTTTACTCCAGAGATCTTTATGAAGGTTTCGGCTAAGAATGTCATGAAGCAAAAATCCTTCCATAAGGGGATTGAGCAGCTGGTGCAAGAGGGAGCTATCCAGCTTTATACCAACTACCAGACGGGCGAGTACATGCTAGGCGCTGTCGGTCAGCTTCAGTTTGAAGTCTTCAAGCACCGCATGGAAAATGAATACAACGCTGAAGTGGTCATGAATCCTATGGGCAAAAAGACAGTCCGCTGGATTTCACCAGATGACCTGGACGAGCGTATGTCTTCTAGCCGTAACATCCTAGCCAAAGACCGCTTTGTTCAGCCAGTCTTCCTCTTTGAAAACGACTTTGCCCTGCGCTGGTTCGCGGACAAGTATCCAGATGTTAAATTGGAAGAGAAGATGTAACGTACTAAGATTGTTTGGCTACATAGTAGTCTAAGCAATCTACGCCATGTCCTATGGGACCATGGCTAAGTACCTTACTAACTGCGTTTGGCAAATAAAATCGATTTGCTAAACTCCGTGTCGTAGTGAATAGGATTGTTATGATTGTATAACAAACTAAAGTTACTAAGGCCGAGTTCAGTTGGCCCCTTGCTAGCCGCTTGACTAATCTCATCAGGCGAGGCAGTTGATTTGCTTGGTTTTGTGTTTTAGCATAACATATTTGATTGCAAGAACAGTTTAGGAAGTTGGGCGCTAGTTTATTAGAGAATCATTCTACCTCATAGAAAGGAGCTCCATGTTTCTGGAAAGAAAACTAAAAGATCAATCTGTCTGGATCAACATTGACTCAGATAGTTTTAAAAAGAATGCCCGGATTTATCAGGATTATGAAATTGATCAGGAGACCATCGAGTATGCGCTGGATAAGAACGAGCGGGCTCACATGGACTACAATCGTGAGAATGGAACGGTTGTCTTCATCTACAATGTCCTTGATCTAGCGACAGATAAGGAACATTATGAGACGATTCCTATGACCTTTGTGGTGCAACAGAGACGGCTCATTACGATCAGCAATCAGGATAATGCCTATGTTGTCGATATGATGAAGTCTTATACTGAGCGTCATGAGCCAGTATCGGTTTATAAGTTTCTCTTTGCTAGTCTAGAGTTGATCTCCAATTCTTACTATCCGGTTGTTGAGCGGATGGACAAGCGCAAGGATGAGATTAATGCTCTCCTGCGTCAGACCACTACCAAAAAACACCTATTTGCCCTGTCCGACTTGGAAACTTCTATGGTCTATCTAGTTGCTGCAGCTAAGCAGAATCGTATGCTCCTAGAGCATATCAAAAGTCATGGCATTTACCGACGTTTTGATGAATTGGAAACTGAGCAGTTTGAGGATGCTATGATTGAGGCTCGTCAGCTCGTCTCCATGACCGATCTGATTGCTCAAGTTCTCAGCCAGCTTTCTGGCTCCTACAATAACATCCTGAATAACAATCTGAATGACAATTTGACGGTCTTGACCATCATTTCGGTCCTTCTGGCAGTACTCGCAGTTATCACGGGTTTCTTTGGTATGAATGTTCCTCTGCCCTTGTCTAATGATAAAAACGCCTGGATTTATATTGTTGTCATTAGTCTAATCATCTGGGGACTTCTGACCAAGCTTCTTAAATGGTTAGCCAATAAGAAGTAAACATTTGAAATTATTTTCCCTATTACAAGCACCGAGAATGGTGCTTGTTTTTTCTTGCTTGGAAAAGAAAATGATTAGTACAGTTTGTCTTTATTTAAAAAACTGTTATTCTATGTCAGAAAATGTAACGCGATATTATAATTTTTATTGCATAAAATTTCATAATAAAGTATAATATAAAACAATTTAAAATAAGTGAGGGGTAGAAATATGGCAGAATACCTAAACGATTTAAATTACAAAGGTAAAGTATACCAATATACAGACCTTGGAAAAGCCTCGGCTCTACTAGGAGGGGATATAGAAAAACTTCCTTATTCTATACGAATATTATTAGAAAGTGTTCTCCGTAAGGAAGATGGTATTGACGTAACAAAAGATAACATTATCTCTTTGATACATTATCAAGCTAAATCACCAAGCGGAGAAGTGCCTTTTAAGCCTAGTCGAGTCATTCTCCAGGATTTTACAGGTGTTCCTGTCGTGGTGGATTTGGCTAGTATGCGAGATGCTATTGTCGGGCAGGGAGGTCAGGCCGATCAGATTAATCCAGAGATTCCGGTTGATTTAGTTATTGACCACAGTGTTCAGGTGGACTTTTATGGCTGTGACACAGCTCTAGAGGCCAATATGAATCAAGAGTTTGTCCGTAACAATGAGCGCTACGAATTTCTCAAGTGGGCAGAAAAATCATTTGATAATTATCGAGCTGTTCCTCCTGCTACTGGGATTATCCATCAGGTCAATATCGAATTTCTCAGTGATGTCATCATTGAAAAGGATGGCCAACTCTATCCGGACAGTATGTTTGGGACGGACAGTCATACGACTATGATTAATGGTATCGGTGTTCTGGGCTGGGGAGTCGGTGGGATTGAGGCTGAAGCTGCCATGCTAGGTGAGGCTTCCTATTTCCCAGTTCCTGAGGTGATTGGTGTTCGACTTTTGGGCAAGTTACCTAAGATTGCGACAGCGACGGATTTGGCTTTAAGGGTCACGCAAATCTTGCGGCAGGAAAATGTTGTTGGTAAATTTGTCGAGTTCTTTGGGCCTGGTTTGTCTAATCTAAGCCTGGCTGACCGGGCAACAGTGGCTAATATGGCGCCGGAATACGGAGCTACCTGTGGTTATTTTCCGATAGATGAGGAAACGCTTAATTACATGCGTCTGACCAATCGGTCAGAAGATCATATCAAGCTGACCCGTCTCTATGCTCAAAAAAATCACCTCTTCTATGATGAAAAGGTTGAGCCGAACTATACCAAGGTAGTCGAAATTGATTTGTCCAGCATTGTTCCTAGTATTTCAGGCCCCAAGCGGCCCCAAGATTTGATTGAATTAACAGCTGCTAAAGAGGAGTTTCAAGCTAGTCTAGTCAGAGAAGCGGGAGTCCGAGGCTTTGGTCTAGATGAGAGCGAGCTGGAAAAGTCTGCAGTAGTTCAATTTTCTGACCATGAGGAGACGATTAAGACCGGTCATGTGGCTATCGCTGCCATTACTAGCTGTACCAATACATCCAATCCCTATGTCCTGATGGCGGCAGGTCTTTTAGCCAAGAAAGCAGTAGAAAAAGGCTTACGCGTTTCAAAGACTGTCAAGACTTCTTTGGCTCCCGGCAGCAAGGTGGTCACAGGCTATCTCAAGAAGAGTGGTCTGCAAACTTATCTGGATCAGCTTGGTTTCAATCTTGTCGGCTATGGCTGCACTACTTGTATTGGAAATTCAGGCGATCTCCGACCGGAAGTGGCTCAGGCGATTACGGATACTGACTTGCTGGCTAGTGCTGTTCTTTCAGGAAATCGCAATTTTGAAGGGCGGATCAATCCACTGGTCAAGGCCAATTTCCTAGCTAGTCCGCCCTTGGTGGTTGCCTATGCTCTGGCTGGAAATACCAATATCGATCTGACCAGCGAGCCACTAGGTTATGATCAAAAGGAGCAGCCTGTTTATTTGATGGATTTGATGCCGGAGCACGACTTGGTTGCTGACTATGTTCAAAAATATGTGACGCGCCAGCTTTTTGAAAAAGAATATGCTCATGTGTTTGACGACAATGAAAAATGGAATCAGATTCCGACAGCCTCTTCTCAAAATTATCAGTGGAACCAGGCTTCGACCTATATTCAAAATCCACCTTACTTTGATGGCTTAGCTGATGATTTAGCCATTCAGCCACTGAAAAATCTTGCAGTGCTGGCAAAATTTGGGGATACGGTGACGACAGACCATATCTCCCCAGCAGGAAATATTGCCAGAAACAGTCCAGCAGCTTCCTATTTGATGGAGCATGGAGTGGATTACCAAGAGTTTAATTCCTATGGCAGCCGTCGGGGCAATCATGAGGTCATGATGCGGGGGACTTTTGCCAATATTCGGATTAAAAATGAATTGGCAGATGGAAAGATTGGTGGTTACACAGATTATAAAGGAGAGTTGCTATCCATTTATGAAGCAGCCATGCGCTACAAGGAAGAGCAGATTGATACCATTGTCCTAGCTGGCAAAGACTACGGTATGGGGTCCAGCCGTGATTGGGCAGCTAAGGGAGCTAATCTTTTGGGCGTCAAGGTGGTGTTGGCAGAGAGTTTTGAGCGTATCCACCGGTCCAATCTGGTCATGATGGGGATTCTTCCTCTGCAGTATTTAGAGGGTGAAAGTGCGGATAGTCTTGGTTTGACAGGCAAGGAGACTTTTGACATCAATCTGCCACAGAACCCGAAAGTTGGTCAGCTAGTTGACGTGGTAGCGCGGAAAGGTGCTGAAGAAATAGCTTTTCAAGCTCGGCTGCGCTTTGATGCAGAGGCGGATATCCGTTACTATGAAAATGGGGGGATTTTACCCATGGTCGTTAGAAAGAAATTAGAGGAGGTGTGAGCATGAGTCAGACGGACGGTTTGAAAGATACCATAGCCTGTGATACTCGGATTAGCCAGATTGTGGATGATTCTTTATCTTATGCAGGCTACAATATTTCTGAATTGGTAGAGCACCATGCAAGTTTTGAAGAGGTGATTTATCTGCTGTGGCACTTGCATTTGCCGACTCAGATTGAGCTTAAGCATTTTGAAGAAGATCTGCGAGCTAATTATGCCATTAGCGATGCGGTGGAGCAGTGTATCCTTATCCAGTCCCGCAAGCACCTTCATCCCATGAGTGTCTTGCGCTCAACGGTCAGTCTTTTGGGCGTTTATAATGTCCATGCTGAGGAGGCTTCTCTAGAAGCGACCTATGAGCAGAGCATCCAGCTTATGGCGAAGATGCCGACCATTATTGCGGCTTTTGCCAGACTGAGGTCGGGTCAGACTCCAATAGAGCCACGAGAGGATTTGGGCTTTGCGGCTAATTTCCTCTATATGCTCAAAGGACAAGAGGCGAGCGAGATTGAGGTTAAAGCCTTCAACTGTGCCTTGGTGCTCCATGCCGACCATGAACTCAATGCTTCAACCTTTGCGGCTCGAGTCTGCGCCTCAACCTTGACCGATATTTATTCCTGCGTGACAGCAGCTATTGGAGCACTCAAGGGCTCCCTTCATGGTGGCGCTAACGAATGTGTCTTTGGTATGCTGAAAGAGATTAGAGCAGAAGGGGATTGTCAGGCTTACCTAGACCGTAAGCTGGCCTCTCACGAGAAAATTATGGGCTTTGGTCACCGGGTTTACAAGACCCAAGATCCGCGTGAAAAATACCTGCGACAAATGGCCAAGGACTTGACACAGGGAACTAAGGATGAGGTCTGGTATCAGCTTTCAGAGGAAATTGAAGCTTATATGAAGCATACCAAGCACCTGATACCGAATGTCGATTTTTATTCGGCTACAGTTTACCATGTGTTGGGCATTGACAGCAGTATCTACACCCTGATTTTTGCTATGAGTCGGGTGGCTGGCTGGATTGCTCATATTCAGGAACAGCGCAAGAACAATAAGCTGATTCGGCCGCGTTCTAACTATATTGGTGCTCAAGGTTTGGAGTATCTTCCCATTGGAAGGAGATAAAATGGCAGATAAGATTTTGTTTGAGAAAGGGCGGTTGCAGGTACCGGATGCTCCTATTATTCCTTACATTCAAGGTGACGGGATTGGAGTGGATATCTGGAAAAATGCCCAGCTGGTCTTTGATAAGGCAGTGGAAAAGGCTTATGGCGGCCAGAGAAAGGTTGTTTGGAAGGAAGTTCTGGCCGGGAAAAAAGCGGCAGACCTGACGGGTGACTGGCTACCAGATGAAACTCTGACAACGATTAAGGGCCATCTGGTGGCTATTAAGGGGCCGCTAGAAACCCCAGTCGGAGAAGGGATTCGTTCCTTGAATGTGGCCTTGAGACAGGAATTGGATCTCTATGCTTGTCTGCGGCCGATTCGTTATTTCAAGGGAGTTCCCAGTCCGCTCAAGCACCCAGAGAAGACTGATATCACAATTTTTCGGGAAAATACAGAAGACATATATGCAGGGATTGAGTGGGAGAGTGGGACGGCTGCAGTCAAAAAAATCATTGATTTCCTGCAGAAGGATATGCAGGTTGACAAGATTCGCTTCCCAGAAAGCTCTGCTATTGGAATCAAGCCTATTTCTAAGCAGGGCAGTGAGCGGCTGATACGGGCGGCTATTGACTATGCCCTAGCCAAAGGACTGAGCCGGGTAACTCTGGTCCACAAGGGCAATATCCAGAAATTTACAGAGGGTGGTTTTCGGAAATGGGGCTATGAACTAGCTCAAAGAGAGTATGCGGATGAGCTGGCTTCTGGAAAACTAGTCATTCAGGACGTCATTGCTGATAATTTTCTGCAACAGATTTTGCTCTATCCCGAGAAATTTGATGTTGTCGCCTTGACCAATCTAAATGGGGATTATGCCAGCGATGCCTTGGCTGCTCAGGTGGGCGGGATTGGTATCGCTCCAGGGGCCAATATCAATTACGAGACTGGTCATGCTATTTTTGAAGCTACTCACGGGACGGCACCAGATATAGCAGGTCAAAACAGGGCTAACCCTTGTTCTCTTCTCTTATCAGGGGCCATGCTCTTTGATTACATTGGTTGGTCAGAGGTCTCTCATCTCCTGACTAAGGCTATTGAGAAGGCTCTCTTTGAGCAAAAAGTGACAGGCGATTTTGCCAGTCAGCTAGAAGGAGTAACAGCCTTGACCACTAGTCAATTTGCTGAGGAGCTACTGGCTAATATAGAAAAGTGTCCATAATGAAGAAAAAAGTGGTGAAGAATCTGCCTATCTAGACAGTCTCTTCATCACTTTTTTGTCTTTTTCGATATTCCAGTCCCCAGCCGATGATCCAGCAGAAGACGAGCAGATAATTTTCAATCCAGCCCAGTAGGTTGGCTTGATTCGCCTTTTCCAGATAGCCTAGCAGATGGTTGGTGCCAAAGCCCAGTCCACCCAGAATCAGTGCTAGAAGGGTCATACGCAGATAGAACCAATCATACTTTATGTTGGCAGCAATGACTAAAGGCAGAATAGCCAGATTCCAGAAACCAATTTCCCGCTGCCAGTAGGGAGCTAGACCATAGATGGACTCATTGCCCAAGAGCTGGGGCTGGAAAATCTGGATTGTAGCTGCGCCCAGCATAGCTAAGATTAGTAAAATGAAAATCACTCGTAAAAATTTATTCATACCTGTCTCCTTTCTTCTTTGTAGATTATAATGTTTTTGAAAATGATTTTCAAGTTTTCATTTTTTACAAAAGAAATCTCTAATAAAATATTTTACAGGCAAGTCCTATCTTTTTAGGTGCTTTTGTGGTATACTAGATTAGTTGCAGAAATACAGTTTTTCTATTCAATGGGAACTAGCGACCGAGTCGGCGCTTTTTTAGTGCCTAGACTTGAGAGACCATATTTATGAAGAGAAGAGCGAATACTCTCAGAAAATCGAGATTTAGCAGGCGAAAAGCACTTGGTATGTTTCGATAGTTGAGTATCAAAAGCCTTATAAGGTGGCTTCGCACCGCCTTTAGAAAGAAGAAGAACATTGAAATTTAATGAATTACATTTATCTGCTGAATTACTAGCAGAGATTGAAAAAGCTGGCTTTGTAGAAGCAAGCCCTATTCAAGAGCAGACGATTCCACTTGCTATGGCAGGTAAGGATGTTATTGGTCAGGCCCAGACAGGGACAGGAAAGACAGCAGCCTTTGGCTTCCCGACTCTGGAGAAGATTGATACAGATAATCCTGCTGTGCAAGCTTTGATTATTGCCCCAACCCGTGAATTGGCCGTGCAGAGTCAGGAAGAACTTTTTCGTTTTGGCCGCAGCAAGGGTGTCAAGGTGCGTTCTGTCTACGGTGGCTCCAGCATCGAAAAGCAAATCAAGGCCCTCAAATCAGGTGCTCATATCGTCGTAGGAACACCTGGCCGTCTCTTGGATTTGATCAAACGCAAGGCGCTTAAGCTAAATCAGATTGAAACCTTAATCTTGGACGAAGCGGATGAAATGCTGAACATGGGATTTTTGGAAGATATTGAGTCTATCATTTCCCGTGTGCCAGAAGAGCGTCAGACCTTGCTCTTTTCAGCGACCATGCCGGATGCTATCAAGCGCATCGGTGTCAAGTTCATGAAGGAGCCTGAGCATGTCAAGATTGCTGCTAAAGAGCTGACGACGGAGCTGGTGGATCAGTATTATATCCGTGTCAAGGAAAATGAAAAATTTGATACCATGACCCGCCTCATGGACGTGGACCAGCCAGAGCTGTCAATCGTCTTTGGCCGGACCAAGCGTCGGGTGGACGAGCTGACTCGTGGCCTAAAAATCCGCGGTTTCCGAGCAGAGGGTATCCATGGTGATTTGGACCAAGGCAAGCGCCTCCGCGTTCTGCGCGACTTTAAAAACGGGAATCTGGATGTCTTGGTGGCGACAGATGTGGCCGCGCGTGGATTGGACATTTCTGGTGTGACCCATGTCTACAACTACGACATTCCGCAGGATCCAGAAAGCTATGTTCACCGGATTGGTCGAACTGGTCGTGCTGGTAAGTCAGGTCAGTCTATTACTTTTGTTGCGCCAAATGAAATGGGCTATTTGCAGATTATCGAAAATCTGACCAAGAAGCGTATGAAAGGCCTTAAACCTGCGACTGCAGAGGAAGCTTTCCAAGCTAAGAAAAAAGTTGCCCTTAAGAAGATTGAACGCGATTTTGCGGATGAAAGCATCCGTTCTAACTTTGAGAAATTTGGCAAGGATGCCCGCAAGCTAGCAGCAGAATTCAGCCCAGAAGAGCTGGCTATGTATATCCTCAGCTTGACGGTGCAGGATCCAGATGCCCTTCCTGAAGTAGAAATTGCCCGTGAAAAACCATTGCCATTTAAACCGTCTGGCGGAGGCTTTGGCGGAAAAGGCAAGGGCAGTCGTGGCGGAAATAATAACCGTCGCAGCAATGACAATCGCCGTGACCGAGGTGGTCGTCGTGACCAATTTAAGAAAGGTCGCAAAGACGAGCGTTTCGATAAAGAAAATCGCTACCGCAAGGACCACAAGAAGCCACGCAATACTTCTAGCGAAAAGAAAACCGGCTTTGTCATCCGTAACAAGGGTGATAAATAAAGCGAGGTGTTAACTAGAGTTGGCGACAATTTTAGCGTCGAGAGAGAATGCAAGTTCTCTCTTTTTTATTTGTTTGATGGCTCCCCTTATCGTCAGTCCTGCAGAAATATATGTATGAGCCAATGTAGTTTCCTTAATCATGCTGATTGAACTTGCCCTGTTTTTCAAAGTAAATTATAGTCCCCTTACTTCTGCTGTGAACAGTTCTTGGTGCTTTTGCTATAGAACAGGATTCGAAGTATTTCAACTAATTTCGACATCAAAATTCAACATATCAGCTATTTGAAATAAAAAAATTCACAAATCTTTGTTTATATGCTGGAACTGTTGTATAATAAGGTGAAGGTGAGTCTGTAAGAAATTCAGGAGCAAAAGGAGAATGTAAAATGAAAGAAAGTAGACATAGAATCATTCTGCAAGAACTGGATCAAACAGGTGTGGTTGCTGTCAAAAACCTCAAAGAAATGCTGGGCGTTACGGATATGACCATCCGTCGGGATTTGATTGATTTGGAGAAGCAGGGCATGCTGACCCGTGTTCATGGCGGAGCCCATAAGAAGGTCAAGAATGCTCTCAACGAGATTTCCCATTCAGAAAAGCAAATGCTAAATGTTGAGGAGAAGAAACAGATTGCCCGTAAATGTGCGGATTTGATTGCTGACGGGGATACGGTCTTTATTGGGTCAGGTACCACAACGGATTTTATCGGAGACTATTTGGATTGCAAAAATATCAGCATTGTCACCAATTCGCTGCCAATTTTTGAAAAGTTAAAAGAAAGAGCCAATTTAGATTTAATTCTGATTGGCGGACGCTATCGGGCTAAGACTCAAACCTTTGTCGGTCAGTTTGCCAATAATCTTTTGAAAGAAATCAAGGTTTCTAAGGCCTTTATTGGGGCGAATGGTATTGACGGTCATAATGTTACCACTAGCAATGAAGAGGAAGGCAACGGAGATGCGATTATCCTTAACAATGCCATCAGCAAATACATTGTAGCCGATAACAGCAAGTTTGACAGCTATTCTTTCTATTCTTTTTACCGGCTGGACAACCTCAGTGCAGTTGTGACGGACGATAATATCGCTCCGAAAGTCAAGGAAAAATACAGCACCTATGTTGAAATTTTGTGATATCTGACCGATGAGAGAAACTTGCTTCAAATAAATATTTTATAGAGGCTGTGACTAGGATTTTGTCTAGAAATTCCGGTCACAGCCTTTTTATATCTTGGTCGATTTTGTAAACAACAGTCTTGACTTTGCTGCGGAATTCCTTATATAATAAAATGTATTATTAAATTTTAGGAGGTCTTATGACAATCAATATAGTGATTTTTGTGGCTGTGTCGCTTTTTCGTTTGGTGTTTTTGAGAAAATCCTCTCAGAATGAGCAGGATATTCTGGCTAAGGGTGGTATGGAGTACGGGGTGAAAAACTCAAATATCATGAAGTACCTGCACATACTTTTTTATGCGGTTTGCTTTCTGGAATTGCTGCTGAAAAAGCCAGCTTTTGACTTTGTGAGCCTACTGGGAGCTGTCTTGTTGCTCTTTTCTATGTTTATGCTCTACCTTGTTGCCAAGCTCTTAGGGCCAGTTTGGACCATCAAGCTCATGCTGGTTAAGGATCATAAGTTTGTTGACCACTGGCTCTTTCGCAATGTCAAACATCCTAATTATTTTCTGAATGTTGTACCAGAATTGGTGGGTTTGGCTCTGCTCAGTCATGCTTACTTTGCTCTTTTCATCCTCTTCCCGCTCTACTGTATCACCCTCTATGTCCGTATCAAGGAAGAAGAGCAGTTGCTCAAGGAAGTTATCATTCCAAATGGAATTGCTGGTGAATAAAATGCATATCGACTGCAAAAGAAAGGCTAGGACGCTTATGTCCTAGCCTTTTCTTTCATTAATTTTCGTATTTCATCAGCCATTTGCTGGGGTTGGTCCGCTTCGAAGAGTAAACTATTTTCTTCAGGCTGGTGGGCAGTTTGGCTGAAAGCCAAAACTGGCTTCCCCTTGCTGATAGCCCTTTGGACAATTTGGTCGACCTCTCCCCAGTGATTAATATCCAAGTAAATATCCGCCCTATCGAGCAAATCCTCAATAAAGTCATCTTGGTGAATATTGGTGTAGAGGTTGATATTGGGATAGTCATTAAAGCTGGCTAAATAAGGAGAAATATTGGTCTTAGCAGCTATGTGAAATTCTAATTTTGGCAGATTTTCTGCTAAATAAGCCAATTGTTCCAAGGTATCAGAAGCTGTCAGCGTGAAGGCATGGAAATTGCCCTGTGGACGCTCCTTAATGATAAGCTCTTCCTTGCTCATGGCGATAGAGTTGCTGGGAATATCTTGGAAAATCAAGCTGTTGGCTCCAATGATGACATTATCACCAATGGTCACGCCTTTGAGAATTACAGTATTGGTTCCAATCCAGCAGTTAGCTCCAATCTTGACTGGCGCAACAGTAAAATCAATCTTCTCAATGTGATAATTAGAATACTGATGATTATGGTCAAAAATGCGAACTCCATCGCCAAACATGGTGTCTTTCCCGATTTCGATAGAGTGCTGACAGCGGACAGTACAATGGTCGTTAAAGAAAACCCGGGTTCCTAGCTTGAGTTGCGCGCCACTTGCTACATTGAGGCTGGTAAAAGATTGGAAAATGACATCTTGACCGATATCAAGATGACTATCTGGGGAAATTTCGATATGATGAAAGTCGCCTTTAAACTGGATTTCAGGCATTTTGAGTCCTTTCTTTGATGTAAGCCAGTTTGGCTTGTCTAGTTTTCTTTTTAAAGAGTGCTTCAGCCGACATGGCAGCCGGCTTGCTAGGGTGTTCTTCTTGGTAAAGTAAGGCGACAGGCAGCCGAGCGCGGGTGTACTTGGCTCCTTTGCCAGCTTGATGTTTTTTGAGTCGGGCTTTGACATCCGTTGTGTAGCCGGTGTAGAGGGAGCCGTCCCCGCATTCAAGCACGTACATATAGGCTTTATTTTCCATAGTAAATCTCGTGAATCTCCGGAGTGTAGCTGCCGTCCTGATTGTGAATAAAGAGAGGGGGCAGGATTTTTAGACCGTCGCGGGAACCATCTTTAATAGCTTCGATAAGCAGCATATTGGCCTCTTTACCCAGCTTTGGATAGACAAACTGGATGCGCTTGGGAGCCAGTTTGTGGGCTTGCATGGTATCTAAAATATCTAAAAAGCGTTCTGGTCGATGAACCATAGTCAACCGACCATTGGATTTGAGGACTCGCTGGGCAATCTTGCAAATTTCTTCCAGATTTGTTGAGATTTCATGGCGGGCTAAAAGGTAGTGCTGGCTTTCATTGAGATTGGATTGCTTGTCCACTTTGAAATATGGAGGATTGCAGAGAATCATATCAACCTTGCTGCCAGTGATATATTGGCCTAGGTTTTTCAGATCGTCCTGAATAACTTGCATTTGCTGAGTCAAATCATTGAGCTCAATGGAGCGCTCGGCCATGTCTGCCAGACGTTCCTGAATCTCGACTGCGAGAATCTGAGCCTTGGTGCGAGTGCTGGCAAAAAGTCCAACAGCGCCATTTCCAGCACAGAGATCAACGATTAGACCCCGCTGGGGCAGCTTGGGAAAGCGGGAAAGCAGCACGCTGTCTACCGAATAGCTGAAGACCTCACTATTTTGAATAATCTTGACATCCGTCGAAAAGAGCTGGTTGACTCGTTCTCCGTCTTTTAGTTTTGCTTCGTTCATAAGTCAATTATAGCATGATTTAGCAAGGATTCCAAAAGGATATGGGAAGTTTTTGCACAATCAAAAAAACATGCGAGGATTCTCGCATGTTTCCATGAGCTTAAATGATAATTCTTTTTTAGCTAGCCCTTAATCAAATCTGTATTTCTGCTTAATGGTGCAGGCAACAAAGACAAGCCCGAAAACAACCATGAGAATCAGGTAGACTGGCAAAGTTGCGGCTGTCAGCGTTGCAATTTCCAAAAGGTGCTGCAGGACAAAGGCTGATAGATAGAAGCCGAAGACAGAGAAGATAATGAGCAGGCTGCGCCAGAGGTTGAGTGGCAGGCAAGCCCGAATGACTGACAAGAAGCTGATGCTGCCTAGCAAGTAATAGGTCAGGGTGGACATTTCTATGTCACTCCAGCCATGACTGCTGCCCCAGATGCGGACAAATAGCACGCTGAAGACAATCATGAGGGAGCTTGGCAGAGCCAGCTGCAGGGAGCGTTTGAGGAAGTGCTTTTCAACCGGCTTAATATTGCGCTCAAAGGTGAGGACAAAGGGTGGGAAACCTTCGACAAACTGGTCAATCAAGGTAATCTGAATCGGAATGAATGGGAAAATCAAGAGGTATTCAGGTTTTCCGAGCAGGATACTGGCGATACAGATAATAGCCAGGATAAAGGAATATATGGTCTTAATGAAGAAAATCGGAGCAATCCGGCCGATATTGTTAACAACTCGGCGGCCTTCAAAAAGAATCTCAGGGACATCGTTAAAGTCAGAGTTAAGAAGAACTAAGTTGGCAATTTGCCGAGTTGCGGGGTCGCCCTCCGCCATGACGATGGAGCAGTCTGCTTCACGCAAGGCCAAAATATCATTAACACCATCTCCGGTCATGGCTGTTGTCCGACCAGCGGCCTTAAGAGTCTGGATGAGCAGCTTTTTCTGATGAGGAGAAACACGGCCAAAGATGGCTGTTTCTTCTGCTTGCTCAACCAGTTCTTGATCGCTGATTTTAGAGCAGTCGATGTAGCTGTCGTAATTGGTAAATCCAGCCTGGCTCGCAATATGGGAAACGGTCACTGGATTGTCACCAGAGATGATTTTCAAATCAACATCCTGAGAGCGCAGGTAGTCCAGTGTCTCGGCTGCTCCCTCACGAATAGGGTCAGTGATTTCCAGAACAGCCAGAGCGGTCATATCTTCAGGCAGTTGGATACTGTGTTTGTCTAGCACTTGGTCGCTGTGAGCCAGTACCAAAACCCGTGATCCGCGTTTTTGAGCCTCTCCAACCGCTGCAGGATTGCTGTCCAGCAGCATTTCGGGCGCTCCCAGAAAGATAGTTCCGACACTTGATAAATGCATAGCCCCCCATTTTCGGTCACTAGAAAATGGGATGACATTGTCGCTAGTATAGGTGTGCTCCAGGTGGCCGTAGCCCTTTCGGATAGCCTGAGCAGTTGGGTTATTATCCTCGCTGGTTTGGATGTAGGCTGCTAAGATTTGACCGACGGTCTCATCAGAAAACTTATCCGATAGGCTATGCAAGGCTTCAACGGTCATCTTACCTTGGGTAATTGTACCGGTCTTGTCCAAGCAGAGAGTATCTACCCGAGCTAAGGTCTCAACAGAATACATTTCCTGAACAAGAACCTTGCGCATACCTAGCTTGATGACAGCTGTCAGAAGTGACGTGACTGTCAGCAGGGCGATTCCCTTAGGCAGCATACCCAAAAGAGCTGTCGAGCTGGTAATGACAGAGTTTTTGACAGGCAATCCCTTTATCATTAGGGCTTCAAAGAAGAGAGCCATTCCGAAAGGAATGATAATTTTTCCGGTAAAGCGGGAAATTTTCCCAAGATTGTAAAGGATGCGTGAGTTGATAGGTTTGAGGGTTTTAGCTTCAGTCATGAGCTTGTTGGCGTAGTTATCTGCGCCGACATGATGCACCTCAGCATAGATCTGCCCACTAGCCAGAAAGCTACCAGACAGCAGCTCAGCGCCTTCTTCCTTGAGAACTAAGTCGCTCTCCCCTGTCAGCATGGCTTCATTGGCCTCGGCAACACCCTCTACCACACGGGCATCACTGGGAATTTGCTCGCCGGCTGACAGCTTGATCAGATCGCCCAGTACAATTTCTTCTGGCTGAATTTTGACTTCCTGGCCTTCTCGGATGACTGTGACTAGCTCTCGGCTGACCAAATTGAGCTTGTCAATCATGTGTTTGGCTCGTAGTTCCGTAATAATACCAGTGACGGCGTTAAAGCTGATTACTGCGAAGAAGACTAGATTGCTCCAGGCTTGGACAGAGACCAAGGCTAGAGCAATAACAAAGTTAAGGGCATTAAAAAGGGTGAAAACATTCCGCTTAACAATTTGCCAGTTACTAGTACTGGTGTCACTTGTAAAATCATTGGTCAAGCCCTGCGAAATCTTTTCATTTACTTGGGTTTGGTTTAAACCGATTAATTCTTTCTTGTTCATGAGATTAATGATACCATTTTTTTATGGAAATGGCTATCCGAATCAGCTGTTACAGCCAAAGTTTGGAAAAATATTGCAGACTATAAGGGTATAGGGTATAATGGGAAAGGATGTAATAAATTTCAAGTACAATCACAGTTTGAAATAAGGAGAGTTTATGTTTTATACTTATTTGCGAGGTTTAGTGATTTTTATCCTGTGGACCTTGAACGGCAATGCACACTACCACAATAAAGAAAAGATTCCTTCAAAAGATGAAAATTATATCTTGGTTGCCCCTCACCGAACATGGTGGGATCCAGTTTACATGGCTTTTGCGACCAAGCCCAAGCAGTTCATTTTCATGGCCAAGAAACAGCTCTTTGAAAATCGGGTGTTCGGCTGGTGGATTCGCATGTGTGGTGCCTTTCCTATCGACCGGGAAAATCCTGGCCCGTCAGCTATCAAGTACCCTGTCAATATGCTGAAAAAGAGCAATCGTTCCCTCATTATGTTCCCAAGCGGCAGCCGCCATTCTACGGATGTTAAGGGAGGAGTGGCAGTGATTGCTAAGATGGCTAAGGTCCGTATCATGCCAGTGGTCTATGCTGGTCCCATGAGCCTCAAAGGCTTGGCAGCTGGAGAGCGCGTGGATATGAATTTTGGTAATCCAATTGATATTTCAGACATTAAGAAGATGAATGATGAGGGAGTTGAGGAAGTGGCTCGCCGTATTCATTCTGAGTTTGATCGTCTTGATGCTGAAGTGGCCCCTTACCAGACACAAAAGAAAGGCAATATCTTCTTACGGATTTTACGTGCCTTTGTCTTTATTCCTGCTATTTTGATTGGAATTTTGACCATCATTTTCAGCTTTTTTGCCAGCTTTGTCTGGGATCCGGACAAACACAGAAAATAAGTTACTAATCAGCTTACTGAGTAATCTCGCTTGGGAGCTGATTTTTTTATGTGAGTGAGCTATAATGTTTGTATGTTTTATAAGGAGGATGTCATGTCTCTTACTTTTTTATCTTTTATAACCTTATCACTGTTTATGCTGCACGAGTTTGATGAGATTATCCTGGTTCGGCCTTGGATTTCTCAGAATCAAGACCATCAAGGCTATCAAAAGGAGATGTTCATTGTTAGGAGAGGAAGTTATCTTTCTGCTGAAAGTATAGCTCTAATGATTGCGGAGGAATTTCTACTGGCTTTTATCCTTTTGTTGCTTGCGATTCTATTTCGCATTTCCGAGCTGGCTCTGGCTATTGGCTTCTGTCATACTCTCCATCTGCTGGGCCATATCATGCAAGTGTTTCGCTTTCGTCGCTGGGTACCGGGCGGCTTCACAGCTCTGACGACGTTTCCTGTGCTCATCTTAGTCTTCATCTTTTATCTATGTCAGCAGTCGGTTTCTTGGCCGCTGCTTCTGATTCTAAGCGCGCTTGTGATGGCTTTTCTTCTAGTAAACCTTGCTTTTTTACATAGCAAAGCTCATAAGTTAGAAGCTTGGATATACAGGATAAGCAAAGCAAATTGATATTACAGTTCCTATTTTCATCAATGCCTCTTCTATCTATACGACTACTTGCAAAATAAAGATTTTAAAATATGACAAGCTGAAAATTCTCGCGGTTTGTCATATTTTTTTGAATTTTTTTACGAATAAAAAGACAAAGGAGAAAAATATGCTTGAAGAAATCATTGAAAAGCTAAAAGAATACAAGTTCTTTGTCGGTCTGGTAGTAGTTGGCGCTGTGCTAGGTGGTTTTTTCCTTATCAAGGGAAACCATCAGTCGCCAAATCAGGTGGCCGCCTTGAGCCAAGAAATAACTTCCTCATCCAGCTCAGCTGATGAAGAAAGCGAAAAGATTGACTATAAGTCTAAGGCGGACGAAGAGGAAAGTGAGCAGGTCACTGTGGATATTAAGGGAGCAGTCAAGAATCCTGGCGTCTATGAGCTGAGATCAGGAGCGAGAGTCCATGAAGCCATACAAAAAGCTGGCGGATTGACAGCAGACGCCGAGGCTAAGTCCATCAATCAGGCACAAAAATTAACGGATGAAGCAGTAATCTATGTGGCAAAGATTGGTGAAGAAGGAGCTGATGTCACCCAGACTGGCCAGCGTCAAGCAGGAGCTTCTGATTCTGCTGGTGCCAGTGGTGGAAAGTCGGACAAGGTCAATCTAAATACGGCGACAGAGGCTGAACTGCAGACTATTTCAGGCATCGGACAGAAGCGAGCTTCTGACATTATCGCCTACCGCGAAAGCAGTGGCCGTTTCAAGTCAGTAGATGATCTGAAAAAGGTGTCAGGTATTGGAGATAAGACCTTAGAAAAGCTGAAAGAATATGTCACAGTGGATTAAAAAGTTACCCCTCGCCCCTATCTATCTGGCTTTCATACTTGTATGGGCCTATTTTGCAGTCTATTCTGGCAGTTTGTTAGCATATTTAGGGCTGGGTGTCCTTCTGCTTCGTCTCTTTTTCAGCTATCCTCTCAAGAAAAGTCTAGCTGCTTTGGCATTCCTGTCCCTTTTTGTCTTCTTTTTCTTGCTTCGTCGGGAAATGGCAGAGCAGGCCTTTAGGCAGGAACCTCCTTCAGCTAGCTCGGTTCAAGTCTTGCCAGATACGATCAAAGTCAATGGAGATTCCCTATCCTTTCGAGGGCGAACGGACGGTCGGCTTTATCAAGTCTTCTACAAGATCAAATCAGCCAGTGAAAAGGAAGCTTTTCAGCAACTGACAGATTTGGTCGTCCTTGATATGGAAGCAGAGTTTGAACAGGCCCAGCAGCAACGAAATTTTTCGGGCTTTGACTATCAGGCTTATTTAAAGAGTCAGGGAATTTACCGTACCTTAAAAATCAATAAAATTCAGTCACTAAGGCCAATTTCCAGCCTGAATCCACTCGATTGGCTATCTGTCTGGCGCAGAAAAGCGCTGGTCTATATTCGAAATAATTTTCCTAGTCCAATGAGTCATTATATGACTGGACTCCTGTTTGGTGACTTGGATACGGAGTTTGCGGAAATGAGTGACCTGTATTCTAGCTTGGGTATCATCCATTTGTTTGCCTTGTCTGGTATGCAGGTAGGTTTCTTTTTGGATGGTTTTCGCAGAATTCTTCTACGTTTGGGGATGAAGAGGGAGATAGTAAATGCCTTGCAGCTGCCTTTTTCATTTATCTATGCTGGACTAACAGGCTTTTCTGTTTCTGTTGTCAGAAGCTTAGTTCAGAAGTTGTTGGCCCAGCAGGGACTGACAAGGCTAGATAATTTTGCTCTGACACTGATGGTTCTCTTTATCATCATGCCCAATTTTCTTCTAACAGCAGGCGGTGTCTTGTCCTGCGCTTATGCTTTTCTGATTTCTATGATGGATTTTGAGAAGTTGTCGCCGATTCGGAAGCTTTTAGCGGAAAGTCTGACTATTTCATTGGGGATTTTGCCTATACTGATCTACTACTTTGCAGAATTTCAGCCTTGGTCCGTGATTTTAACTTTTCTATTTTCACTACTCTTTGACCTGCTGATGCTGCCAGGCTTAACCCTCATTTTTATTTTGTCGCCACTTTTAAAAATCACTCAGGTCAATTTTTTCTTTGAGTTACTCGAAGGTGTGATTCGTTGGGTAGCTGATTTTGCTCCGCGTCCTTTGATTTTTGGGAAGCCCAACCTCTGGCTACTTGTTGCCCTCCTTTTAGTTTTGGCTTTAATCTATGACTTTCGGAGAAAGAAAAGTTGGTTTTTGTCTTTTAGTTTCCTAGCTCTTCTCTTATTTTTCCTAACAAAGCATCCGCTGCAAAATGAGATTACAGTGGTGGATATTGGTCAAGGTGATAGCATTTTTCTCAGGGACTGGCAGGGCAGGACGATTTTGATTGACGTAGGAGGACGAGTCGAGATAGGAAAGAAGGAGGCTTGGCAGAAGCGACAGACTTCATCCAATGCAGAAAAGACCTTAATTCCCTATCTCAAAAGTCGTGGCGTTGCTAGTCTGGATGTATTGGTCCTGACTCATACCGATACCGATCACATGGGAGATATGTTGGAGGTAGCTAAGCATTTTTCCATCAAGGAAATCTATGTTTCCAAAGGAAGTCTCACTCAGCCTGATTTTGTTCAAAAGCTGGAGCAGATAGAAACTTCTGTCCATGTCTTAGAAGTGGGAGATGAGATTCCGGTATTTGACTCAGCTTTGCAGGTTCTCTATCCTAGCGGGGTAGGCGACGGTGGAAATGATGATTCGATTGTACTCTACGGAGAGTTCTTTCAGACAAAATTTTTGTTTACAGGTGATTTGGAAAGACAAGGAGAAACCGAACTGCTGCAGCGCTTCCCTCAGCTGAAAGCAGATGTCTTAAAAGCAGGGCACCATGGTTCCAAAGGCTCGTCCAGTCCAGAGTTTTTAGAGCAAATTCAGCCGAAACTGGCCTTGATATCAGCCGGTCAGAATAATCGTTATCGTCATCCCCATCAGGAAACCTTGCAAAGATTTGAGAAGTTTAATACAGCTATCTATCGAACTGACCAGCAGGGGGCCATTCGGTTTACTGGTTGGAATTCCTGGAGGATTGAAACGGTTCGTTGATAGCAGCGCTAAAGATGCCAACTCATACTTTGTAGACTGCTTAGCTTCAGTCAGGAAGTCATATTGATTTATTTATGCATTTGTGATAGAATAATGGGTATAAAAAATTATAGAGGAGAATTTTATGTTTGCTGCATATAAAAAATTCTGGACACATTATGCTGATTTTTCAAGCCGCTCTAGTCGGTCAGACTATTGGTGGGCGTTTTTGTGTCACATGATTATCATCGTACCATTGTTTATCATTTTTTGGGCATCTGCTTTTGGAAGTATTCTTTCAGCCGCAGTTCAAGACTCAACATATGGATATGAATCAGATCCATCAGCAATCTTGGCTGGAGCAGGATTCGCTGTAATCTTTATTTTCATCTTAATTCTATATGCTCTGGCAACTTTTGTACCTAATTTGGCTATCATTGTCCGTCGTTTACGTGATGCTGGTTATCATTGGGCTTTCCTTTTCTTGTATGTTGGTCCTTTTTTACTATCATTTATTCCAGTTCTAAATATTATTGCAGGAATAGTATCTCTTCCATGTAGTATTGCTTTGATTGTTTTGCTTTGTCAAGGGTCTAAGCCTGAAATGGTTGGAAATTCATACGGCCAGCAAAACTTCCAAGGACAACAGTTTGGCCAACAGCCATACAATCAAGGTTTGAACTATGAAAAACAACCGCAACAAGGCGGTTTCCAAGGTCAGCAGTTTGGCCAACAGCCACAGCAAGGTGGTTTCCAAGGACAACAGTTTGGTCAGTCACAACAACCAGTTCAAAATCAACAGTTTGGTCAACAGCCACAGCAAGGTGGTTTCCAAGGTCAGCAATTTGGTCAACAACCACAGCAACCTGTCCAAAACCAATCATTTGGTCAACAACCACAACGACCTGTTCAAAATCAACCATTTGGTCAACAACCACAACAAGGTGATTTCCAAGGTCAGCAATTTGGTCAACAACCACAGCAACCTGTCCAAAGCCAACCATTTGGCCAACAGCCACAGCAAGGTGGATTCCAAGGACAACAGTTTGGTCAACAGCCACAACAACCTGTTTCTGATCAAAGCCAAGCAGTGGAGCAAGCAGAACCTGTTCAAAATCCATTTACTGCTGAAACACCTGAGCAGTCAACACCTCAGGATTTTGGAACTCAAGCACCTGTTCAGGATAATCCTTTTGTTTCACCAATTCAAGAGGAGCAACCTGCTGAAAACAGTGTAGAGGATACAACTGAAAATCATGAATAAACAAAGAAAGAGTTGGAATTTTTCCAACTCTTTTTGCTCTGTCGCTCGCAGAAAATCTTGAACAGAACTGGACATTGATAGTTTTTTAGAACAAAGAAAAATGAAGCTAGTAACAGTTTATATTTATATAGCGGATATACTCAAAAATTAGATTTTGTTTGCAAAGAAAATAGCAGACTTTCCGACTCTTTTTTGTTACAATCAATACATGAAAAAAATTGACAAGAAATATAAAGTAGGGGAAACTTTCTGTGTTAGCTATTGAGGAAATTAAAAAAATCACGCCAAGCAATCTTCCTGCTTTGACCATTTTGACTGGGGATGACTTGGGGCAGTTTGAGTTGTTGAAGGAGCAGTTTCTCCGCCAGATTCAGTTTCAACCGGGCGATTTGAACACTGCTATTTTCGATATGAAAGAAGCAAACTATCAGGATGTGGAGTTGGACTTGGTCAGTCTGCCTTTTTTTACGGATGAAAAAATAGTGATTTTGGATCATTTTGCTGATTTGACAACAGCCAAGAAGCGCTATCTGACTGATGAAGAACTCAAATCTTTCGAAAGTTATCTGGAAAATCCAGCGGATACGACTCGTCTGGTTATCTTTGCAGAAGGCAAATTGGATAGTAAGCGCCGTCTGGTCAAACTGCTGAAACGGGACGGGAAAATTTTTGAGGCTGCAGAACTCAAGGAAGCAGATCTACGGGCTTATTTCAGCAAGGAAGCGCAGGCAGAAGGATTACAATTTGCTCCGACAGCTTTCGATCAGTTGCTGCTGAAATCAGGTTTTCAGTTCAGTGAAGTCAGTAAAAATTTAGCCTTTCTGAAAGGATATAAAGAGTCCGGTCAGATTGGTTTAGAAGACATTACCGAGGCCATTCCCAAGACTCTTCAGGACAATATTTTTGACCTGACCCAGCTGATTTTGCAGCAGAAGATTGATGAGGCCAGAAGCTTGGTACGAGATTTGACACTTCAAGGCGAGGATGAAATCAAGCTTATTGCTATTATGCTGGGGCAGTTTCGTATCTTTACGCAGGTTAAGGTTTTAGCAGAAAATGGCAGAGCTGAGAGTCAGATTGTGTCTGATTTGTCCGACTATTTAGGCCGCAAGGTCAATCCTTATCAAGTCAAGTTTGCCTTAAAGGATGCTCGCTCACTGAGTTTAGCCTTTCTTAAAAAGACTATGGCCTGTCTGATTGAAACGGATTATCAGATTAAGTCGGGACTGTATGATAAAGATTACCTGTTTGATTTGGCTCTGCTCAAGATTGCGACGGGTGAGCTACAAGCAAAATAGTTGAAAAATTCTAATGATTGCGTTATCATTTTTATAATCATATAGAAAAAGAGGTCTATCAAATGGCAATTATCTTACCTGATCTTCCTTACGCTTACGATGCTTTGGAGCCTTACATTGATGAAGAAACAATGCACTTGCATCATGACAAGCATCACAATACCTATGTAACGAATGTTAATGCTGCGCTTGAAAAGCATCCTGAAATCGGTGAAGATTTGGAAAAATTATTGGCTGATGTGGAGTCTATTCCAGCTGATATCCGTCAGGCAGTCATCAACAATGGTGGTGGTCATCTTAACCACGCTCTTTTCTGGGAGTTGATGACACCAGCTGAAACATCACCATCTGCAGAATTGGCAGCAGATATCGAAGCTACTTTTGGATCATTTGAAGACTTTAAAGCAGCTTTTACTGCAGCGGCTACAACTCGTTTTGGTTCTGGCTGGGCTTGGCTGGTTGTCAATAAAGAAGGCAAGTTGGAAGTAACCTCAACTGCCAATCAGGATACTCCTATTTCAGAAGGTAAAACTCCAATCTTAGGACTGGATGTTTGGGAACATGCTTACTATGTGAAATACCGCAATCTTCGTCCGAACTACATTCAAGCTTTCTTCTCAGTTATTAACTGGAAAAAGGTTGACGAACTTTACGCTGCTGCGAAATAAACAGGCAGTTTCAATATATAAAAAGGCGAATCGATTAAAGATTTGCCTTTTTTAATGCTTAAAATGCCTTTTTTCTGGATTTCACTTGTTATTTTCCTCATAATTTTTTATAATACAAATGCTAGGAGAAATGTTTTGAGTAAAAAAATTGTAACGATTATCGTAGCTGTCCTTTCTTGTCTTTGTCTGCTGGGCTTCATCGTCCTTTTTATAACCCAACGAAATAAGGCCATTGAAAAGAAAGCACAAGAGGCTGCTCAACTTGCAAAGTCTGGCGAGCAAGAACAGGAGGAGGAGAAAGTCAAGCCTGATTCCAAACCAGTTGAAGAAAAGCCCAAGCCAGTTGAAAAAAGTCCAGAGGAGAAGCAGAAGGTCATGGAGGCGGACGGCCCGACTATGGATGCTTTAGGACTTCGATTTGACTATGCAAATTTGGATTTGACTCAGGTCATTCAGGCTTATATGACTGAAATGGGAATTGAACCCTCCCAGGTTGCATTTTCATATAAGGATTTGACGACCGGTAAGACCTTTGCCATGAATGACACCCAGCCTATGACTGCGGGATCGACCTACAAGCTCCCTCTCAATATGCTGGTAGTAGATGAGGTGGCTGCCGGCAAACTTTCTATGGATGAGCGGTTTGATATTACCAATACAAACTATGAATATAGGGGCGAGCATGATAACTATGTTGGTGCTTTCAACGGTGCTATGAGAATATCAGACATGCAGGAATATTCCTTGGTTTATTCTGAAAATACTCCAGCCTACGCTTTAGCAGAGCGTCTAGGCGGCATGGAAAAGGCCTATGACATGTTTAGCCGTTACGGTCAGTCCAAGGCTGATATTAAGACGATCAGCCGGGAGAATAATAAGACCACAACGGATTACTATATTCAGGTCCTTGAGTATTTGTCTAAAAATCAGGAAAAGTACAAGGATATCCTTTATTATATTGGTGAGTCCTTCCCAGGTGAATACTATAAGCGCTATCTGCGTGACATTACGATTTATCAAAAGCCTGGATATGTTCGTGAGGCGCTCAATGTGGATGCTCTAGTCATGGAAGAGAAGCCTTATATTATAGCTCTCTATACGGCATATCTGGGTGGTAGCACCGAGGCCAGTGATGAGATCAGTGGTGTCGGAATTGAGCAAGTTGGTCAGTTAGCCTACGTCATCAATGAATGGCATCGGGTTAATATGAACTAAGAGCAATCTAGTCTAGACAGGCTAGATTTTTTGATAGCTATTTAGAAAAAAACAAAATACCTCTTGCTTTTTTGAAAGAGAAGTGTTACAATCTATTTAGAAGATCTTCTAATTACTTCATTCTGCTCTGTTTAATTAGTCACTGAGCAATTTTTTATAAAAGCTATTTAGAAAAAAATCTAAATTTCTCTACTCAAAAAGGAGGAAAAATGAAGAAAGCAAGAAACTCAATCCTACTAACCGTAGTAGGTCTAGTGACGGGTCTATCCATTTGGCTGGCTGTTTTTTCCTGGGTGCTCTATAAAAATAAGGACGACCTGCAAAAAATATCCAATCAAAAACATTTTTAAATACAAAATAGGCAATCTAGTTTTTCTAGACTAGATTTTTTAATCCAGAGTATTTAGAAACAAATCGAAATACCTAAGAAGGATTAGATTGCTTCGTTTCGTACTCTTTATTTAGAAAATTTTCTAAATAGATAGATAAAGGAGAAAAGATGAAAAGAGGATTACTTTTATTGCTTATAGGCTTGCTCACGGTTTTATCCGTCTGCTGGGCAATCCCGTCTTGGATCGTTTTCAAAAATAGACGAAAATTGGAAGGAAAAATTAAATGTTGAAAGAAATTTTACGGAAATACCGCGCTTCTTATCTGGGTGCGACTATCTTTAGCATTGGAGCAACGATTTTTATCACTTTGTTTTCTTTGCAGCTGGGAGTTGTTGTGGACAGTGCGCAGAAGGCTCATTCTAACTTGCTTGGACAATTCTTTATCTGCCTTTTTTGCACTTGTGCTTGGTCTCTTTGCAGCTTGCTGGCTATTTGGTTCAAGAACAATCATAATAAGCAAGTCTTGGAAGAAGTCAAAACGAGGCTTTTCCATTCTTTTTATGACAAGAATTTGCATGACAAGGCTTCCGAGCAGGAAAATAGCTATCTCAACACAACGACCAAGAATATGGATATTTACCAAGAGAATTACTTGACCCCGCGCTGTGATATTGTGGCTGCCTTTTCTTCAGTTTTTATCAGTACACTGGCTATTTTTTGGATTGAATGGCGCATGGCTCTGGGCTTTATTCTCATTTCTTTTTTGACCATGGCTGCGTCACAAATTCCAGGGATATTGATGCGCAAGGCGACAGCGAATTTCACTCAGAAAAGCAATTACTTTTTGAAGCAAGTCACCAATTTTTTGGAAGGCTTTGAGCAAATCAAACTTTTGCAAATCCAAAAAAGGGTGGTTGAGCACCTGTCTAGCAGCAACAGCGACTTTGAGCAAGCCAGAAAAAGCTATAATGCGGCTAAGGAGGGCGCTGTGACTCTGATGATGTTCTTTAGCTTTCTGTCTCAGATATTTTGTATGTCTCTGGGGCTTTGGTTTGTCAGCCAAGGGTCTCTGACCATTGGGGCTTTGATTGCCAGTGTTCAGCTTTTGAACTTTGTCTTCACTCCTTTGCAGCTTTTTATCAATAACAAAAATCTCATGAGCACGGTCAAGGATATTGAGAATGATTTTGATGCTAAGTTGGCTAAGAAAGAAGCGGAGCCCGCTCAAAATCTGACCGAAACGATTGATCGGATTGATTTTGAACATCTCGGTCTGGAGTTGGGCGACAAGGCTCTCTTTCAGGATTTTTCTTATCAGTTTGCCAAGGACAAGCACTATGCTATTATCGGCGAGTCTGGTCGGGGCAAGTCGACCTTGATGAAGCTCTTGCTCAATTATTTTGATAGCAAGGACTACGCTGGTCAAATCATGGTCAATGGTCAAGCGGTCAGCCAGCTAGCAAGCGACAGTCTCTATCAGAAAATCGCCTTTATCCAAAAGAATGACTTTTTTATCGAGGGAAGTGTGGCGGACAATATCGCGCTATACAGAGATATAAATGCACCTGACCAAACTTTCTTGTACCAAAGTCTGCATTTTAATGAGGCTTTCTTGAGCAAGAAGCTGGATTTGGAGCGGCAGGAAGTTTCCTATGGTGAAAAGCAGCGGATTGATTTGGCGCGTTTCTTGGTTAAGGATTATGATGTGCTGATTTTTGATGAGCCGACCAGTAATCTTGACCCGAGCTTGGCGGCGGAAGTCATGGACTATATCTTGTCCATCAAGGACCGCATTGTTATCGTTATTACTCATAATCAAGGCAGGGCACTCTTAGACCGCTTTGATGACTGTCTTGAATTATAAAAGGAGGAAAGAAAATGAAATTAAAATGGAAAGAATTAGTGGCAAGCCTAATCGTTATTTGGCTACCGCTTATCTACGCTTTGTCAATCTATGCAGACCTACCTCAGCTAATCAGAGGGCATTTGCCCTATAGCGGTCTAGGCATGCCCAAGCAAGTCTTTATCTGGTTTCTGCCAGTTCTCTTGAGTGTAATTCAACTGATTGTTTGCTACACGACGACTATTAAAGAGATTATCGACAAGCAATTTGTCCATTTCCTTTACTGGCTGGTTCCCTTTATCAATGCCGTAGTTTATATCAGCGTTCTTCTTTATGGGCTCAATCCGGCTTTTCCGGTATTTAAGGTCAATGGGATTATGGTGGCAATCAGCCTTAATGCTGTCAGCTACTTTCTCACGAGAAAAATAGTGGCAGACCAAGAGCCGGCTCCACGCGTTTTAGCTTATATCTTCAGTGGCATCAGCTCAATCCTTTTTCTGGTCAGCCTCTTCCTCTTTTAAAATAGCAATCTGATAGGAAAGGAGAAAATCATGTTTTATATTTTTACTTTTGTTAAAATGCTTTTATTCTTTATCTTTGGGTGGATCTGGCTCCTTCTCGGTCTACTCAGTTTGCTCTTTCTTTTTCCTTTTTAAGTGAAGGAAATATAGAAAATAATGATTGGAGATCATCATGAAATCATCATTTTTGAAAAGCGCTGTGGCGCTGGTAACGTGGGGCTTTCTCGTTCTAGGAGCAGCCCACGCTTACGCCGACCAGCAAAAATTGCCGTCAGGCACGCCTTACGACCAAATCGGTCAGAAGATTGAAAATTACTACCAAGAACACGAAAAAACCAGCGCAGGACTGGCAACAACGGTCTTTGACAAAGACGGCAATACTCTCTATCAAAAGAACTTCGGCTATATGGACAAGGAAAAGAAGCTAGCGGTGGATGACAAGTCGGTCTTCGAGTGGGGTTCAACGACCAAAATCACCGTCTGGGTCAGCGTCATGCAGCTTTGGGAAGAGGGAAAGATTGACCTGAAAACGGACATCAGGGAGTATCTGCCCCAAAATCTCCTAAAAAATCTCAAGTACGACAAGCCCATTACCATGCTGGACCTCATGAACCACCAAGCGGGTTTTGAAGACTACCCTTTATATATAGGTTCTGACAAGGATTTAGGAGCATTGATGAAAAAAACTCCGTCTCAGATTTATGAGCCGGGAACGGTGACCTCCTATTCTAATTATGGGACAGCGCTGGCAGGCTATATCGTGGAGCGGGTGAGCGGGCAATCCTTTGCCGACTATGTCCACGAGCATATTTTCCAGCCGCTGGGTATGGAGCACACCGCTCTCAAGCCTGATTTGTCGGACAATCGCTATGTACAAAAGCAGCGGGAGAAGGAGAAAACCTATGATACAGAAGGTAACTTGCTAAAAGGTGATGTGCCATTTGTCCTCGGAGAATATCCAGCGGGGCGAGCGACAGGCACTTTTTCCGATTTGAAACGCTTTGCCCAAGCTCTCTTGCAAAAGAAAACGCTCTTTAAGCGAGCAGAGACTTGGGAGAATTTTTACAGCGCTAGCCATACTTATCCGGGTACGGACGTTCCTGTAAATGCTCATGGACTGTGGGCGACAGAATTTGAAAACACCAGAACGCTTGGGCACGGTGGAAATTCGCCGGGCTTTACGACCAGCCTCTTGCTTGATTTGAAGTCAGGGATTGGCTCAGTCGTTACAGTCAATCAGAGAAATGAGTTCCATTTTGCTATCGCCATGCCCGACCTCATTTATGGTAGGAAAAAAGAAGCCTCAAAGGCGTCACAAAGAGATTTTCAAGCTGGTTTTTATCGCGAAGCGCGCATTTTTAGCAAAGGGCCTTTGTCCATATTTAGAGTTTTCAAATCGACCAGCTATCTGAATAATCCTTCTGAAAATGCGGCTATCAAAGTCTATTTTGGTTTTTGGACGGCAGGTGAAAAAGGAGGGAGCTATCGTCTGAATTTGCCCATTTCAGATAGAATGAAGCTATCCTTGCTTGACGTTATCAGAGACTATGGCAGTTTAGTGCTTGCTGGGCTAGCCTTACTTTATGTCGCCCTTTGCTATCTTTGTGGTATTTTGGCAAAATTGTATCGTTTGCTTTTGGGAAAAAATAAGGGAAGCAACTCAGCTGTTTGGTCAATCTGGCATTATCTGACGGGCTTCATTATTCTTTGGGTGTTTCGCAATTTATTCTCATTTTTCTCTATTATTCTTGCGAAAAATTCTTTCGACCTAGCTGGTTTGACGGGGCATTTTCAACTCTTTGCCTTGCTTGCTCTAGTCTTGCTGATTAGTGCTTTTCTGCCCTATCTGCCTTTTTTCAAAGAGAGATTGAAGCAAGGAAATAAATACCTCACGCTAGCGACCAGCTCCGCCGCTTTTATCATCGCTTTTAATATTTTCTACTGGTCGCTGTACCAGTGGTGGGCACTTTAATAGAAAGGTGAATATCATGAAAAGATCATTTTTGAAAAGCGCTGTGGAGCTAGTAACTTGTGGGCTGGTCGTTTTTGGAGCGGGTCACGCTTACGCCGACCAGCAGAAATTACCGTCGGGCACGCCTTATGACCAAATCGGTCAGAAAATTGAGGACTACTACAAGGAACACGAAAAAACCAGCGCCGGGCTGGCAACATCCGTCTTTGACAAAGACGGCAATACTCTCTATCAAAACAACTTTGGCTATATGGACAAGGAGAAGAAGCTGGCAGTAGATGACAACTCGGTCTTTGAGTGGGGGTCAACGACCAAAATCATGGTCTGGGTCAGCGTTATGCAGCTCTGGGAAGAGGGAAAACTTGACCTCAATGCCGACATTAAGGAATATCTGCCCAAGGATTTCTTGACAAACCTCAAATACGATAAGCCAATAACCATGCTTGACCTCATGAACCACCAAGAAAGTTTCGACGAAACACCCCTTTACATGGGCAGTGACAAGAGCTTGGAGGAGCTGCTCAAAGAAAATCAACCACCACAATCCTACAAGCCCGGTGAGCTGACGGCTTACTCTAACTATGGAACAGCGCTGGCGGGCTATATCGTGGAGCGAGTGAGTGGACAGTCCTTTGCCGACTATGTCTATGAACATATTTTCCAGCCGCTGGGTATGGAACATACTGCTCTCAAGCCTGACTTGTCGGATAATACTTTTGTAAAAGAGCAACGCAAATCAGAAAAAGCCTACGATACAAACGGCAAGTCAATGGGATTGACACCCTTTGAAGTCGGACTTTACCCAGCAGGTCGGGCAACAGGAACCTTGGCGGACATTAAAAAGTTTGCCCAGGCTCTCTTAAGCAAAGAAAAACTCTTTAAGAGAGCAGAAACTTGGGAGACCTTTTACAGCCCTACGAATACATTTCCTCATACAGATATTCCAATCAATGCCCACGGACTTTGGTCAATAGAGTACGAAAATACCAGAACGCTTGGACACGGTGGAAATACGACAGGCTTTACGACTAGTCTTTTGCTTGATTTTAAAACGGGTGTCGGCTCTGTCATTATGGTTAATCAAGGGCTGGAGACTAATTTTACTTCTAAAATACCCGAGCTTATCTACGGTCAGAAAAAATCGACTTCGCAAGAACAAGTGAAAAACTTCCAGCCCGGCTTTTACCGTATGGCTCGCACTTTCAATCAAGGTCCGTTATCCCTGATGAAAATGATGCCCAACTATACAACTTATATCAAAAATCCTAATGATAATCCAAATATTCAATCGCGTGGTTTCTGGATAGCAGGTGAAAAACATGGACGTTATGTGATTAGTTTGCCGATTTCCGACTGGGTCAAGATGTCTATATTTGATGTGGTAAAGGACTATGGTGTTTTGATTTTGGCAGCTGTAGCAGTGTTTTATGCGCTACTAGCTTACATTGGTGGTTTTCTTGTTAAAATGTATCGCTTGATTTTCCGCAACCCAAATCAGCAGCCTGCTAATCTAGTCTGGAACATCTGGCACTATGTGACTGCAGTGTTTGTGCTCATTGTGCCAGTCAACTTTGTGACGGCTTTATCCTCTATCCAAGCGACGGCTTCAACAGCTGGCAGCCGCTTGCAATTTATCCTCTTTGCCGTGATAGGACTGGTCTTGGTTGTTAGCACCCTTTTACCAGTCGTTTGGCGCTCTGCCTTCAAATCAGCTAGTAAGGCGCGGATAGCTCTCACGCTAGCGACCAGCTCCGCTGCCTTTATCATGGCTTTTAATATTTTCTATTGGTCGCTATACCAATGGTGGACTTTATAATTTTACAAATGACAGAAAGGAACATTTCATATGCAAACTTCCATTTCAACTTCAACCATTAAAAAGTTTCTCATCTGGGCTTATGGCATAGGTTGGTTTCTTATGATTTTCTTATGTTATTTCTCTCAGCAAAAGCAAAATGTCATAGCCTCGGTCTTCTCTATTTCCGCTATGTTTGCGCCGAGTATCGCCGCTCTTCTTTCTAAAGCGCCCATAAAAGAGGTTGGCTGGCGACCTAACTTTATCAAAAAGTGGAAATCTTATGCTGCGGTTTGGCTCTGGCTTGCCTTTTATATTATCTTTGGTGCGGTGGTTTACTTCGCTATCTTTCCTCAGCACTTTTCACTAGCCTTTAGCCTACTTGCTAAAAGCATTGGAACTAGCGATCCGGCTCTGGTTCAATCCACAGCTTGGCAGTATGTCTTTAATTTTCTAACGTGGATAAATTTACTTTGTATCATTCCAGCTTTAGGTGAAGAGTTAGGCTGGCGGGGTGTGCTCTATCCTTATCTGAAAGAGCGCTATGGTCGAACCAAGGGGCGCATCATTGGTGGTCTGATTTGGGCTTCGTGGCATTTACCTATATTACTGTTTGCGGACAAATTATCACTAGACACCATTCTCTATATCATTCCTTACTACATCATGGCGATTACCATGGGCTTCTTGTTAGATATTTATTATATAAAAAGCAAATCCATTTGGTTGCCTGCTTTTGGTCACTCCACTATTGATACACTTGGCCCCCTGACTTCTTTGTTGGTCGCAGGCAATGTCAAACCTCTTGCCTATCTCGGGCCTGGAGCCAATGGGCTATTTGTAGGCTTACTAGCCATTGTAGTGGTTACTTGGCTAACCAAGCGGGAGGCGAAAGAAAACTAGAATTAAAAAAAGAAAGGAGCATTTTATATGCAAAACACAATTTCAACTTCAACCATTAAAAGGTTTCTAGCTTGGGCGTTTGGGCTCGCTTGGCCAGGTATGCTAGCCATAGCTTACTTTTATGCGATCAATCAGAAACTTGTCGGTAACATTTTATCCGCAAGTGTGGTAATGTTCGCCCCTATGGTTGCTGCTTTTTTGGCCAAAGCTCCTGTCAAGTCTATCGGCTGGAAATTGAAGCTCGCCAGTAAATGGCGCGATTACCTAGCCTGCTGGTTAGCCATTTGTAGCATTATACTTGGCGGCGCACTTGTCTATTTTGCTGTCTTTCCGCAGCATTTGGCTTTTGCCCTGAACCCACAAGTCGCCCTTCAAATTTTAATGATTTTAACGGTCTTAACTCTAGTCATCAGTCTTTCTGGCTTGGGCGAGGAAGTCGGCTGGCGGGGTATTCTCTATCCTTATTTGAAAGAGCGCTACGGACGGACTAAGGGACGCATCATTGGTGGTCTCATCTGGGCTATTTGGCATTTTCCTGTCAATATGATTGGAGCAGGGACGCTGGGTGAGCGTTTCTTAAATTTAATTCCCTATTATATCATGGCTATTTCTTTTGGGATTATCCTTGATATTTACTATGTACGTAGCAAAACCATTTGGCTGCCAGCCTTTGGACATGGGGTCATTGATGCCGTTGCCATGATAACTACCGTTTTCACTGTTAGTGGGGTAGAAACGTTTAAATTCCTTGGTCCTAGTCCAACTGGACTTTTTGGAGCTCTCATTGCTCTTGTCATTGCCGTTTGGCTGACCAAGCGTGAAGCGAGAGAAAGTCAGCAGGGGATTTCTTAATCTTTTTTAGGTGATTTTTCTACCACTTACTAGCGCAATCTAACCACTTACCAAAAAGAGCTTGAGTTGGTGTACTTCTTTTGTTAGGATAAGGGTGTAGGGGAAAATACACCTTAAGGAGGTCACACATGACACATACTTATCAAAAGACAGCCCATCGCTCTAGTCTGGAAATCTTGCAAGAAGAAGCAGGGGCAAAAAATTGGTGGCTGAGCCTGCCGCTGGCTTTTCTTGCGATTGCTGCGGGAAGCCTCATCAGCGGAGCTTTGTCCCAATGGCTCTTGCTGCCGAGCATGACGGATGCAAATCGCTTGCTTCTGGGAATGATCTCTCTATCCGTCTTTCTGGGCAGCAGTTTAGTCCTCATTCTCTTCGTCGCTAAATTTTGGGAACG
Organism: uncultured Streptococcus sp.; assembly: GCF_963456385.1. Taxonomy (GTDB): domain Bacteria; phylum Bacillota; class Bacilli; order Lactobacillales; family Streptococcaceae; genus Streptococcus. Next base: position 65,045 of record NZ_CAUOLF010000013.1, read on the forward strand.
GCGCAGTCTTGCTAGTTTCGGTCTCTGGAAGGAAAAATTAGGGTTCAATCTGCTGCTTGGTACAGCACTGGGTTTCTTCTTAGTCCTTCTGGAGGTGGGCTTCAATCTGCTCGGCGGACAGCTCCACATTCAAGTCGAAAAGCAGTTCAATCTAGGAATTTGGCTCTTTTTCCTGGTCAATTTCTTCTTTCAGGCGCTGGCTGAAGAGATGATTTACCGCGGCTTTGTCATGAACAAACTCCGCACCAAACTGAGCTTGCTGCCGGCTGTCCTGCTCAACTCCCTGCTCTTTGCGGTTATCCACATTTTTAAAGGTGGAACGTCTGTCCTTTATATCCTCAATGTCTTTCTGACCGGGATTTTCCTTTCCCTCCTTTTTGCACTGACGGACAATCTCTGGCTGGTCACAGCGCTGCATGCGGCTCATAACATGATTTATCTAGGCGTCTTTGGAGTGATTGGGGCGGGCAACAATCTCCAGCACGGTAGTTTCTTACAGACGACTTTGACCAGTCAAGCCAACAGTTTCTTAGCAGGAACGCCAAGCGAACCTCTATCAGGCGGGCTGATAGCAGTCATCGTTATGGCGCTGGCTGCTCTTCTCACCGCCTATCTAGCCAAGAAAAAGCAAGTGTTTAGCTAAGCCGAGCTTGTCTTTTACCCTCAAAAACAGTATAATGGAGAAAAGAATTTGAAAGTTTTCTAAATAGTTTTAGGAGGATTGCTGGCAGAAAATCTTGGTCATTTGGGCGGGGCACTTCATGGCTCTTTGCTTGTCTACATTGGGGTCTTGATTTATGTAAAACGAGGAACTTTATTTTTCCTTAGCCGGAAATATGTCATCAATCCATTTTTAAGAGGTATCAAAATTGGGAATTAGTGAAACCATGAAAGCCCTAGCTGATCCAGTTCGGCGGGAAATATTAGAAATATTAAAAAAAGGTCCTAAGTCGGCTGGTGAAATCGCTCAAGTCTTCGATTTGACGGGAGCGACGGTATCCTACCATTTGTCCCAGTTGAAAAAAGCGGGGCTCATCTATGAAGAACGGCAGAAAAATTACATTTACTACCATTTAGATGCTACGGTTTTTGAGGAAATTTTGGTCTGGATTGCCGCGCTAGGAGGGAAAAATAATGAAAACGAAACTGAGAAATAACCTTAGAGAATTGCTGCTGACTTTCTTGGTTATTTGGCTGCCACTTGCTTATGCCTTATGGATTTATCCTAGTTTGCCAGAGAATATTAGGATCAATTTCACGTCGCCGATTAGCCCGACATTTAAGTATGTACCCAAATTTCTCTTTATCTGGGGTCTGCCAATCTTTATGACTTTGGCACAGCTGATTGTTTATGGGGCAACGGCTTACCGAGAAATCACCAAGCCAGCTTTTGCCCGCTTCGTCCTTTGGATTGTTCC
>NZ_CAUOLF010000014.1:0-64540 GCF_963456385.1 uncultured Streptococcus sp.
GATGCCCTGATGGAAGAAGTGGGCGAGCTGCAGGACCGCTTGGAGAGCCGAGATTTCTATACCCTAGATGCCAAGATTGACGAGGTCGCACGGGCTCTAGGTGTCATGGACTACGGGATGGAAAGCGATGTAACGGAGCTATCTGGTGGGCAACGGACTAAGGTTCTCTTAGCCAAGCTGCTTCTGGAAAAACCGGATATCTTGCTCTTGGACGAGCCAACCAACTATCTGGATGCGGAGCACATTGACTGGCTCAAGCGTTATCTACAGAACTATGAAAATGCCTTTGTTCTGATCTCGCATGATATTCCTTTCCTGAATGACGTCATTAATATCGTCTATCATGTGGAAAATCAGCACTTGACTCGTTATTCTGGTGATTATTACCAGTTCTTAGAGGTCTATGAGATGAAAAAATCTCAGCTAGAAGCAGCCTACGAGCGGCAGCAGAAAGAAATTGCGGACCTCAAAGACTTTGTAGCTCGTAATAAAGCCCGCGTAGCGACCCGTAATATGGCCATGTCCCGCCAAAAAAAGCTGGATAAGATGGACATTATTGAGCTGCAGAGTGAGAAGCCAAAGCCTACCTTTGACTTCAAGCCTGCCCGCACACCTGGCCGTTTTATCTTCCAAGCCAAAGATTTGCAGATTGGTTACGACCGACCGCTGACCCAGCCCCTTAACCTGACCTTTGAACGCAATCAGAAGGTGGCTATCATCGGGGCAAACGGAATTGGGAAAACAACCCTGCTCAAGAGCTTGCTAGGGATTATCCCGCCTATCGCAGGTCAAGTCGAGCGCGGGGACTATCTGGAGCTGGGTTATTTCGAGCAGGAAGTCGAAGGCGGCAATCGTCAGACACCGCTGGAAGCAGTCTGGAACGCCTTTCCGGTTCTTAACCAAGCAGAAGTCCGAGCAGCTCTGGCCAGATGTGGCCTGACTTCCAAACATATCGAGAGCCAGATTCAAGTCCTTTCAGGTGGAGAGCAGGCCAAGGTCCGCCTTTGCCTCCTCATGAACCGAGAAAATAATGTTCTGGTGCTGGACGAGCCGACCAACCACCTGGATGTCGATGCCAAGGAGGAACTCAAACGGGCGCTGAAAGAATACAAGGGCAGTATCCTCATGGTCTGTCACGAGCCTGATTTCTATGAAGGCTGGATGGACCAGATCTGGGATTTTAACCAGTTGACTTAAGAGCATTGTTTTTAATCAAATTGTAAGTTAATATTCAAGAAAAATTTCAAGTCTAAAAGGTGCTCAATTTCATTTAGACACCTTGACAAATATGTAAAGAACTGCTAGTATATCCATAAGCAGTTTTTTTTGAAGACTAAACGGAAATTATTATGAAATACCTTATGAAAAAATATGTTAAGTCATTTCTATTTGGGTTGACTTTTATTTTTGTGCTCTCTTCTTCAGCAGTATATGCTGTTACGGAGCTTACTGAAAACACGAATCTATCAACGCTTGATATTTATCAGTTTACCTTGACTCAGGATAATATGGAGGTCCTAAGTCAAGGCGCCTCGGTCGAAAGGGATTTTATCCCAGCTAATGGAAACTGGAAAGAAAGTACGGTCTTCTCGTTAAGAGTAGATAAAAACCAAACTCAGCAAACCTTTAATAGCCCCATTCAATTGCGGTTTAACAATGCAGGTATTGTTAATGGCAAGGCTGTTGATGTTTATGTGACCTTCCATAGTATAGATACTCATCTGGTTCAGAGAAATGCAGACTACCAGGATCCAAATAAGACGCTTGTCCCCTTTCTGACAGTGGATGAAAACTGGGGAAGCAAATCCATCCAGATTATGGACTATATTTGGCCACCGCATCCAACTCTTACTCATGATATGCATGGAGGCTTTGCTCTGGATACGGATGTCACTGCAGAATTGAGATATCAGGACGGAACGCCCACAGATCTAAAGATGGTCATGTTGCCGTCTGATATTGATGTGGTCTATAATGCACTCGGTCGAGAAGAAAATTTTTCAATATATGATAAAGATATAGCATTAAATAAAATCGTAAAAAACACTTCCTATGCCCTTAATGAAACTCTAGTAGACAATAAAACGACATGGCACCCTACAAGGAGTACGCAGGGAGATAGTGATGAACACAATGTTTCAGGATTTGCGGTTCGTTCTGAAACTAACGCCGTTCGATTTGAATTTACAACGACGGCAGGTAGTGGCGGTTTGTTTGGCTTTTATACAGAGGCTCCAAAGGCACCAGTGAAGCAGGCTTCAAAGGATAAGCTTCCTGCCCTTGCTGGAGAATCTCTCAATTATACAGCCAAATTTCCTATGCCAACCCCTGGTAAGGACGTCATTGGTTCTCTATCTTCAATGCAGATGGTTGAAACTTTGGACAATCGTTTGGATTTTCAGAGCTTGACCCTTCAATTGGACGGTCGGACGTTGACCCAAGGTGCTGACTATACACTGGCCAGAGATGGACAAAAGGTAACGGTGGCAATCAATGCCAAGCACCTGACCAGTAGCAATGCTGGGAAAGAATTTACTATTATATACAAGACAAAAACAAACGATAACATTTTACAAAATAGAGCGCCTATTGAAAATAGGGTCACACAAGAAATTGATAATATCCCTGTTTCATCAGAAATCGTTACAACTAATGTGCACTACAAGAAAAGTTACCAATTTGAAAGTGGAACTCAGGATAAATCTCTTCCTCAAAAAGTTTTGAATCTGCTACCGCAAGATCAACATGACCTAGAAAATGGTTCGACGGTTACACCGGATTCCCCCAAAGGGAATAAAAGACTAGTCAGTATTTCAGAAGGAAATTGGGTTTTCCAAAACTATGATAAAGAATCTGACACGATTCAAAATCAAGATGTACTTTTCACTGGAATATGGAATTTTCAAGAATACGAAAAGCCAAGAAAAGAAGTCTTCAATAAAAATAATGAAAATATTGATAACCAAGAAGTCAAGGCCAATGACGTTCTAACCTATAAAATTATCTACAAGAATACCAGCGATAGGGAGTTGGATGTCACCATTACAGATGAACTACCTGAACATACGGACTATGTCAATGGTTCAACTGTATATGATGACTTTGCTAATAGGAGATTAACTTGGAGAAGAAGGCTGGCACCAGAGGAGACAGTAGAAGTGTCCTTTAAAGTCCGAGTGGATCAGGATGTAGATGGGCACATTCTTCAAAGCCCAGCTAGGGTATCAACTGACCTCTTCTCTTTAGAAACAAATAGGACGAGCAATCCGACACCTATAAAAAAATATGTCCTTCCAGAAACAGGTGGGAATGGAACCCTCTTATACCTCTGGGGTGGCTCTGTCATCACATTGGGATCAGCAATTTGGCTGATTGTCCGAAATAAACGATATAGGAAATTTCAATAAAGAAAAAGATAGGAAATCACGAAAGCTTTGAAGAGGAATGGGATACCTCGAAGATCAAGTTTGAGTGAAGAAATAATTAGGAGGTTATTATGAAAAAGATAAAACAGCTGGTTATGGCAGTCTTGGTCTTTGTCTTGACCTTTGCCGACCTACCGGTCGTATCCGCAGACACGACCTATACCATTCAGCTGACTGGGACATCAACAGGACATACTTACGAAGCTCATCCAATTTTTCTTGGAGACCTCGATCCTGCCACGAATACTCTTACCAATATCAGATGGGCTCCGGGGATTTGGGATTCAGGTAAAAAAAGATTTGGAGACGCGGCCGACAAAGCAGCCTCTTTAAGTACCAAAGGGGATGATTCGCAAGAAGCAAAAGAGTTTGCTCAGGAAATTTCCAAGTACCTATCTGGTGGTGGACGAAAAACAGTATCGGGACAAAATGGAACAACGACCATTTCTGGCTTGGCTCCAGGCTACTATTTGATTAAGGAAGTAAATAATACCTTATACAAAAAAAATGAGACATACACTCGTTTTATGCTACAGGTGGCAAGAGATACGACAGTAGCAATCAAGTCTGATGTTCCTAGTCTTACTAAGGTCACCAAGTCAAGTACGACGGGAGAGGAAACGACTATAACGGATTATTCCATCGGTGACATGGTTCCATTCCAACTGACGGCAACACTTCCAAGGAACTTGGATGATTATTCTGAGTATGAGCTATCTTTTAATGATAGTTTAATGCCTGGTTTGACTTATAATAATGATGTGCAAGTTTATCTAAAACGCGGTGATGAAGAAAGCTTGATAACTGACCATTTTAATATTTCTGTAGAATCGTCTCGTAATCTAACCATAGCAACTAGTAATTTGAGACAGGTGCCAAATGTAGATGCTTCTAGTAAGATTGTGGTTCGCTACACTGCTCAACTGAATCAATATGCAACAACACATGCCAGTGCCAATACTAATATGAATGTGGCTAGTCTAAGCTTTTCTAATAACCCTAATACGGCTTTGGCAAAATCAATCGGGACAACACCCCAAAGCAAAGTTCAGATCCATACCTACCAACTTAATGTCTATAAGGTGGATGAAAGAGGAGGAGCTCTTCCAGGAGCAGAGTTTACTCTTTATAAAAAAGTAAACGATCAGTATGTAAAGGTTGGATCTACACAAGAATACAAAAGAAGTAATTTCTCGGGATTTAAAGGACTGGGATCTGGGGATTATAAACTAGTAGAAACAATCACTCCAAAAGGCTACAACGCCATGAAGGATATTGAGTTTAGGCTACGAGCAACCTACGATCCGACATTGCCAATTACCCGAACCGCTATTCAAGCAACTTCAGATAGAGCAACTTTTACTTATGAATTGACAAATGGAATTTTTACTACGAAAATTGTCAATAAAAAAGGAGCTCTTCTGCCAAACACTGGTGGAATCGGAATGACTATCCTTTACCTGAGCGGTACAGGGCTTGTGCTAGGTGCAGGAATCTTATGGATGTTAAAGAAAAGAGTGAATAAAAAATAGGATAAAATCAGAAGAACTGAACGGGAAATCAGTCTCTTCCTCAATTAGGAGATTATGATGAAAAAAATAAAACAACTAGTCATGGCGGTCTTAGCCTTTGTCTTGACTTTTTCCGGCCTACCGGTCGTATCGGCTGATACAACGACCTACACCATCCAACTGACTGGAACGACAGCTGGTCACACTTACGATATTTATCAGATTTTTTCAGGGACTTTAGATGCTAGCAACACCTTAACCAATATCGAGTGGGGCTCGGCAGTTAATCAGGCGAATATTGAATTCTACATGGGGACAGCAAGTGCGAAAGCTGCCAGCCTCAGTGGTAAAGCTAATGACTCTGAAGAAGCAAAGACTTTTTCAAAAGACATCATCCAATACTTAACGTACGGACCTACTAAGGTAGTTTCTAGTGAAGACGGAACAACAACTATTTCTGGCTTAGAGCCGGGTTACTACTTGATTAGAGATAGATATAATTCATTGGCAGGTAAAGAAGGAGAAAGCTATACTCGTTTTATGTTACTAGTTTCAAAGGATACTAATGTAGTCATAAAATCAAGTTCTCCAACCATTACTAAAAAGGTGAAGGCAAGTGACTCCAATACATACTCTTCAGCGACTGACTATGCCATTGGCGACAAGGTTTACTTTGAGCTAACAGCAACTCTGCCGAGCAACTATGCTGACTATTCTTCCTATCAATTGGTCGTCGATGATATCATGGCGCCAGGGTTGACTTATAATTACGATGCTCAGATTATTCTAAAAAACGGCAATGAAGAGACAGATGTTACAAGTAAGTTTCAATCTGGTCTCAATTATGAAGGTGATGGCACTAAACTGACTATTGCTCATTACTATCTAGATCGATTAAGCGATGTGACAATAACAGCTTCTAGTAAGTTTATCATTCGTTACAGTGTGACGCTGGGAGATAAGGCTATCACTGGGGTAGCTGGTAATGAAAACAAAGTGAATTTGACTTATTTAAACGAGCCAAACGAAAAAAATTCTAATTCTACAGCAAAAACACCTGATAGTAAAGCCAAGGTTTACACCTACCAGCTGAAAGTGAATAAGGTAAAGGAAAATCAACAAGCTTTAGCTGGCGCAGGATTTACTCTTTATAAGAAGGTCAATAAACAATACACTGAAATCAAGAAGTTTGAAGCTAGCTCTGAGACCACTTTTGATTTTAAGGGGCTTGATTCTGGTGACTACAAGCTGGTTGAAAGTACAGTTCCTGCAGGATACAATGCTATGAAAGATATCGAGTTTACTATTTCAGGAACAATCGACTCCACAGGAGCCTTGACAAACCTGACAGCAACTTCAGCAAACGCGACATTTGAGACCGATGTCAATACGGGTATTATTACCCTGAAAGTGGTCAATAAGCAAGGAGCCCTTCTGCCAAACACAGGTGGAATCGGAACAACCATTCTCTACCTAGTCGGCACAAGTCTTGTGTTTGGAGCAGGCGTGCTCTTTGTAGTCAAAAAACGTGTTTCAACAAAATAAAAGGAGAACTAGAGGAAGTGATGAACGTTTAATTCATCTCCCTCCTCAAAGGAGATTATAATGAAAAAATTAAAACAACTATTGATGACCGTCTTGGTCTTTATCCTGACTTTTGCGGGGCTACCGGTCGTATCAGCTGATACAACGACCTACACCATCCAACTGACCGGAACGACAACTGGTCACACTTATGAAGTCTATCATATTTTTTCAGGGACTTTAGATGCTAGCAACACCTTGACCAATATCGAGTGGGGACCTGGGGTTACTGGAGCAGGTAGAACTCATTTTGGAGATGCATCTGAAAAAGCAGCTTCTTTAAACGGTAAGCAAAACGACTCTGCGGAGGCTAAAGCCTTTGCCCAAGAATTGAATCAATATTTATCAGGTTCAGGTGTAACAACCGTTAAATCCCAGCAAGGTACGACAACCATTTCAGGACTAAAACCTGGTTACTATCTTATTAAGGATAGTCGGGGATCATTGGATAATAGAAGTGGTCAAGCCTATACTAGATTTATGCTGCAAGTGGCCAAGGATACAACTGTAGCCGTGAAAGCAGATGTTCCAACTCTTACAAAACAAGTTCAAGCTAATGGCTCTCAAAATTATACTGCAGCGACGGAATATAGAATTGGACAAAATATTCCTTTCCAAATTACCGCAACTCTTCCAAGCAACTATGCTGAATTTCCGCAATATGTATTTACAATCAAGGATACGATTCCTGCTGGAATGACCTATAATAATGATGCTCGAGTTTATCTAAAAGAAGGTGGAACTGAAAAAGACATTTCAACATTTTTCCCAATTTCCTATACAGGCAATGTCATTACGATAACTGCTGGTGATCTTAAAGGCAATCAAGAAGTTACAGCATCTAGTAAGATTGTCGTTCGCTACACTGCAAGTTTAAACAATTATCCTATAATGGGTGGGGTAGGAAATCCTAATATAGCTAGCCTGACCTATTCAAATGATCCAAATGGAAATAATTCTTCAACTACTGAAACTCCTGAAACCAAGGCAAATGTCTATACCTACCAGCTGACAGTGAATAAGGTCAAAGAAAACCAAGCAGCTCTTGCTGGTGCAGGATTTACTCTTTATAAGAAGGTTAATAACCAATACACTGAGATTAAAAAGTTTGAAGCTGGATCAAACAGCAGATTTGATTTTATGGGGCTGGATTCGGGTGACTACAAGCTTGTGGAAAGTACAGTTCCAGTGGGCTACAATGCTATGAAAGATGTCGAGTTTACCATTTCAGGTACAATCGACTCCACAGGAGCTTTGACAAATCTGACAGCAACTTCAGCGACCGCGACATTTGATTCTAATGTAAATACTGGTGTAATCACCCTGAAAGTGGTCAATAAGCGAGGTGCTCTTCTGCCAAACACAGGTGGAATTGGAACAACCATTCTTTACCTAATCGGAACAAGCCTAGTTCTTGGTGCTGGAGTTCTATTTATTATCAAGAAACGCGCTGACTCTAGGTAATCTTAGGGAGAAAGGAAGAGGTAGATGAAGTATACTATCTCTTTTCCTTTCTTGTGCGACTGAATAAATGTTATGAAAAAACACCTTATTAATTTTTTACTAATTTTATTTTTAGTCAGTGGGATAGGATTGTTGCTCTACCCTACTGTAAGTGAACTTTGGAACTCTTATCATCAGTCGCAAGCTATTTCAAACTATGAGAATAAAGTAGAAAAGCTTGACACGAGTAAAGCAGATGAGATGAGAGCGGCTGCAGAATTCTATAACCAAACCCTTGAAAAAGGAGTTGTCCCTAACTATCGTCTTTCAGAGGAAGAAAAAAATACTTACAATAGCCTATTAGATGTTACAGGGACTGGCATTATGGCTTATGTGGAAATTCCCACGCTAGGAACCAACCTTCCCATTTACCATGGGACGGATGATGCTATTTTGCAAGTAGCAATTGGACATATTCCAGGAAGTTCACTGCCGGTTGGTGGCCAAGGGACCCACTCAGTCATATCAGGCCACCGAGGTTTGCCTTCAGCTAAGCTGTTTACTGACATTGACAAATTAAAAAACGGCGATCGATTTATGATCCATGTCTTGGGAAAGACTATCACCTATCAAGTGGATCAGACCTTGACAGTTGAGCCTGATGATATTTCTTCCTTGAGCGTTGACCCAGAACAGGATTATTGCACACTAGTTACCTGTACCCCTTACGGAATAAATAGTCACCGCTTGTTGGTTAGAGGTCACCGAGTTCCGAATGAGGAGAAGATTTCCAAATCAAGCAAGAAGAGGACGAACGTGATTCCTTGGCTTTATATAGCTATCATCCTTCTTTTGCTGATCTTTATTTTGATTGTTCTTTACAGCAGGAGTAAGAAAAAAAGAGCTGAGCTACGACGTAAAACAGGTTTGCGCTCAGCTGTTTATCGCAAACGGAACAAAAAGGGACGCCATGCTAAATGAGTAATCGTGATTGGTGAAGGAATTTGAAAGATGATTAGGAAAGAGAAATTTTTTTATCAAAGAAAGGGAAGCTCATTCTTGAAGATAGCTTAAGGATGAGACACCTATTCTTGATATTTTACTCCTACAAAAAATCGACTGAGAGCAGATGTATCTCAGTCGATTTTTAATACTAATAATTCAAAAACTGCTCGATTTCCTGCTTCTCAATCTGTTTACCATGCTGACAGACAGGGCAGGTGAGGTAATGTTTTCTACCGTAAGGAAAGGTTGGAATCCAATAGAGTGTAAACTTTCGGCCGGTTTCAATAATGTCCCAAGGTGCGACGTTGTGGCAGTTGGCACACTCGATATTGCTTTGGGTCTGACCTGAGTTTTTCTGATAACCTTTATATCCCCAGATAATCATATTGATTTCCCTCCTTTATTGGTTGGGCAGCAAGCTTATTTGCTGAAGTCATAGTCCTTGATAATCTCGATTTTTTCAATCTTGATATCTTTTTTAGGCTTGTCATTATCGTCTGTTTCTGCGGCAGCGATTTTGTCCACCACATCCATCCCTTCCAGCACTTGGCCAAAGACGGTATAAGCTCCGCCATCTAAAGTAGGATTTCCACCGTTTTTATAGGCTTCTATGATTTTAGCTGGGAAAGAATCCGTAGACATTTGGCTGGACAGGTCTTTCTTGCTTTGGTTAATGAAGAACTGACTGCCATTGGTATCAGGGCCTGCATTGGCCATGGATAGAGCGCCACGAATATTATAAAGATATGGAGAATACTCATTTTTAAAGCCGTTTCCAGAGTCTTTAGACTTGTCTTTTCCCTTCCAGATAGACTCGCCTCCAGTGCCGTTGCCTTTAGGATCTCCGGTCTGAATCATAAATTCATTGATAACGCGGTGGAATAAAACGCCGTCATAGTAGCCTTCCTTAGCATGGGTCAGGAAGTTTTCAACGGCTAGTGGGGCTTGTTTTGGAAAGAGCTTGATGCGGATATCGCCTTCAGTCGTTACCAACTTGACTTCCGCTTCATCCTCTGCAACTTCTGTAGATAGCTGCGGGAAGTTGGCATTTTCGTTGGTCATGGCATCCTTGAATTGCTCACGGAGTTTGCTGGTTTCCTCTGGATCAGAGCTAGAGCTCACTAGAGAGGAACTGCTGGATGAGTTGGAGGAGCTAGTAGTCTCCTCTTCTTTGCCTTTACCAGAGCAGCCAGCCAAGACAAGTCCTGATAAGAGGCTGATAAGAAGAATTTTTTTCATATAAAACCTTTCTCGCATTAGATTGTAAACTACTGATATTTTACTACAATTAGGCTAGTTTTTCAAACCCTCCTGTGTCAGACAATCCAGAAGCAGATTTTTAAGTCCTGATGGCCGTATGTTTAGGCCGCAAATTGCTTCTATGTCTAACCATTCAGGTTGATAGAGATTCTGGGCATGACTGCGAAGGGCTTCCTCGCCCTGAATCATTGGGGCCGATGTATGGCTGATAGTGGCACGAAAATAGATTTCTAAGCGTTGGCCATTTCTGAAAGTAAAGGTTGGCTGCAGTTGCTTTTCAGACAAGCTCCAACCTAGCTCTTCCTGAATTTCTCGCTGAGCTGCTTGGACTGCAGTCTCACCTGACTCGGCTCCGCCGCCCGGTATCACAAAATACTCTTCTCCATTTTTCCAGCGGTGCATGAGCAGTATTTGCTTGGTTTGGGGATTGAAAAGAATGACTCCGGCTCGCATTATCTTCCTCCTGATATGTTTTTACTGTTAATTAATTAGAATTTCCTTATATTCTAACACAAGAACAAGAGTTTTGCTGGGACTTGTTAAAAGTATGGTAGAGTGAACAAATTCATCTTGATGTAATTAAATTTTATCTGAAGAGAGAGTTTAATAGCAGGCGAACTTGTGCATTGAGAGATGTTATGGTAAAATAAACAGTGTAAAAATAATAAGGAGTGTTTTCCATGGAGAAAAGACTGACAAGAGATGTCAACAACAAAAAAATCGCTGGTGTATGTGCTGGTATCGCAAACTACTTTGATTTAGATCCAACCTTGGTTCGTATTCTTTGTATTGTTTTTTGCTGTGCAGCAGGTACAGGTGTCTTGGCTTACTTGATTGCCTGGGCGGTTATGCCAGAGGCTTAATAAGAATTATGTGATAGTGAAATGAGAACTGGCTAGCCCAGTTCTTTTTGCGTGGATAAATAAGTTTTTTTGTTTCTGATCTAGATAAAAGATTTCTCATCTAAGGCTCAAATATGGTATAATAAGGGTTATGGCAACTAAGAAAAACACGAAAAAAGGCCGGACAACTCGCCGGCCGACAAAAGCAGAATTAGAAAGACAAAAAGCAATAAAGAGAATGATTGCCACCTTTGTGTTGGCTCTTATTCTTTTGTTTGCAGCGATAAAGCTGGGCGCCTTTGGGGTCACCATTTATAATATGATTCGCCTCTTGGTGGGAAGCTTAGCCTATCTGGCTATTCTGGCCAGCTTTGGCTATCTCTTTTTTTTCAAGTGGCTGCACAAGCACGAAGGGACGGTTTCAGGATTTATCAGCCTCTTTTTGGGATTGGAGTTAATTTTCCAAGCTTATTTTGTCAGTGTGTTGAAGCTAGAAGGGGCATCTGTCTTATCCACAACTCTAGGCAGGGTCTTGACTGATCTGACAGCCTTTAAGGTTAGCTCCTTCGCGGGAGGCGGCCTGCTGGGCTCTCTCTTATACGCGCCTATCTCTTTCCTTTTTTCAAATATCGGCTCCTATTTCTTCGGCCTGCTGCTCATTCTTTTGGGCGGTCTGCTTATGAGCCCTTGGTCTATCTATGATATTTCAGAAAAGGCTATGGCTGCTTTTCAAAATTGGAGAGAGAAGCAGGAAGAAAAGCGTCAGCTCCGTTTCCTGGAGCAGGAAGAGAAAGCTGCACAGGCAGCTATGCAAGCCATTGAAGTAGAGCAAGAGGAAGCTGAAGTCGATCCTGAAACAGGAGAGGTTTTAGATGACGAGGACTTGTCAAATACAGCTGTGGACTTTGACGAGGCAGACTATGAGGAAGTGGGAGAGTATGATCCTCATGAGCCTCTGGACTTTGGTCGCGAAGAAGAGATGGACGAGACAGATGTAGACGTTGAAGTGGACTTTACTGCCAAGGAAAGTCTGGACTACAAGCTGCCGACCATCAACCTCTTTGCGCCCGACAAGCCTAAGAATCAGTCCAAAGAAAAACGCATTGTCCGAGACAATATTAAAATTTTGGAAGAGACCTTTGCTAGTTTTGGGATAAAGGCTGCTGTTGAGAGGGCTGAAATCGGACCTTCCGTCACTAAGTACGAGGTCAAGCCAGCTGTTGGTGTTCGGGTCAATCGGATTTCCAATCTGGCTGATGACTTGGCTCTTGCCCTAGCTGCCAAGGATGTACGGATTGAGGCACCAATTCCTGGGAAATCCCTAGTCGGGATTGAAGTACCCAATTCTGAAGTTGCGACCGTGACTTTCCGAGAACTTTGGGAACAGTCGAAGACGGATGCCAGCAAGCTCCTAGAAATCCCACTTGGGAAGGCTGTCAACGGCTCTGTCCGCTCCTTTGACTTGGCTAAGATGCCCCATCTCTTGGTAGCAGGCTCTACTGGCTCTGGTAAATCTGTGGCTGTCAACGGCATTATCGCCAGCATTCTCATGAAGGCCAGACCGGATGAAGTCAAGTTTATGATGGTGGATCCTAAAATGGTGGAGCTGTCTGTTTATAATGACATTCCCCACTTGCTTATCCCAGTCGTAACCAATCCTCGCAAGGCCAGCCGTGCCCTCCAGAAGGTTGTAGACGAGATGGAAAACCGCTATGAACTCTTCTCCAAGGTCGGTGCCCGTAACATTGCTGGCTACAATGCTAAAGTAGCCGAGTACAATGCCCAATCAGAGTACAAGCAAGTTCCCCTGCCTTTAATCGTTGTCATCGTGGACGAGCTGGCTGACCTTATGATGGTGGCCAGCAAGGAAGTGGAAGACGCCATTATTCGGTTGGGACAAAAAGCGCGTGCGGCTGGGATTCACATGATTCTGGCTACCCAGCGACCATCTGTAGATGTTATCTCCGGTCTGATTAAGGCCAATGTACCCTCTCGGATTGCCTTTGCTGTGTCCAGCGGGACAGACAGTCGGACCATTCTGGATGAAAATGGGGCAGAAAAGCTCTTGGGTCGAGGAGACATGCTCTTTAAGCCTATTGATGAAAACCATCCGGTTCGTTTGCAGGGCTCCTTTATCTCAGATGAAGATGTGGAGCGAATTGTTGCCTTTGTCAAGAACCAAGCTGAAGCTGATTATGACGATAGCTTTGATCCTGGTGAAGTATCTGAAAGTGATTTGGATACTGGCGGGGGCGACGATGAAGGTGATCCTCTCTTTGAAGAAGCCAAGGCCTTGGTTATCGAGACTCAGAAAGCCAGCGCATCTATGATTCAACGGCGACTCTCGGTCGGCTTTAATCGGGCCACTCGTCTTATGGAAGAACTCGAAGCGGCTGGCGTTATCGGACCAGCCGAAGGAACAAAGCCAAGAAAAGTTTTGCAGACTAATTGATTCTAATTTCACTAGTCTGCCAGTAAGATAATTATTTGATAAAAACAAATCTGCCAGCAGTCAGCCAGCAGATTTTCTCTACTTATTCCAAGGAAAGGAAAAGAAGGTATGAAACTAGACACCATTCACCATATAGCTATCATCGGTCATGATTATGCCAAGTTCAGGGAGTTTTATGTGGACAAGCTAGGCTTTGAGCAGCTGGATGAGCACCACCGGCCGGACAAGCATGATATTCTCTTTAATGTCCGCAAGGGAAATCTGACTCTGGAAATTTTTATCAAGGAAGAAGCACCCAAGCGGCCAGCCTTGCCTGCTCCAGAACATACTGGTTTGCGGCATCTGGCCTTCCGAGTGACGAATGTCGAAGAAATGCTGGAGGAATTTGATCGTTTGGAGATTCCTCATACCGAGCTACGCTATGACGACTTCGACAGTCGTAAGATGGCTTTCTTCTTTGATCCGGATGGCCTGCCTTTAGAGATTCACGAATAAGACTAGGAGCATCGGAAGGCCCTTTTTTCTCGGTAAAAGAATGACTTGTAAGTCCCGCATATGAAAAACCCATCGGCTATCTAATAACCGATGGGT
This sequence comes from uncultured Streptococcus sp., assembly GCF_963456385.1. GTDB lineage: Bacteria > Bacillota > Bacilli > Lactobacillales > Streptococcaceae > Streptococcus. Next base: position 14,114 of record NZ_CAUOLF010000014.1, read on the forward strand.
TTTATTGCTTTACATTGTTACAAAAAGAGTCCTATGACCATGGCTAGGTACATGAAGAAGGTCAAAAGAAATCCAGCCCGCCAGAAGAACTTGAAGAACTTTGGGTAGTAGAAGCTTCGTTTTTTCTTGAGAAAATAGATGGTAATGGCGATAGCGAGAACTGAGAGAGCTAGGGTCAGCTGGGGCAGCAAGCTATGATAGTAGGCCTTGTCTGAAATGATATAAAATTCCACAACAAAAAGCGGAAAAGCCAAGTCCGCAAAGTTTAAACCGTATTTTCTTAATTGAAAAACTCGCACAGTAATAGTGGTTAAAATCAAAGTTAAAAAGATAAATAAAATCGAAGCAATCTTTAATAGTGTCATAAGATTATTTTACCACAAAAAATTCAAAAAAGAAGATAAAATTCCTTGCATTTAACAAAGATTAGTGTATAATGGAAAGGTATGCGAAAAGCATACTTGTGGGAGGTAAAAATCTTTATTTACCGCCAAAACCACAAAGGAGGATTTAAAAATGGCTAAAAAAGTCGAAAAACTTGTAAAATTGCAAATCCCTGCTGGTAAAGCTACTCCAGCTCCACCAGTTGGTCCTGCGCTTGGTCAAGCCGGTATCAACATCATGGGATTCACTAAGGAGTTCAACGCTCGTACAGCTGATCAAGCTGGTATGATTATTCCAGTTGTTATCTCAGTATACGAAGACAAATCTTTCACTTTCGTGACTAAGACTCCGCCAGCTGCTGTTCTTTTGAAGAAAGCTGCAGGTGTTGAAAAAGGTTCAGGTGAACCAAACAAAACGAAAGTTGCAACAGTTACTCGTGCGCAAGTACAAGAAATTGCTGAAACTAAGATGCCAGATTTGAACGCTGCAAACATCGAGTCTGCAATGCGTATGATTGAAGGTACTGCTCGTTCTATGGGATTCACTGTTGTTGACTAATCAATAACGCTCGTCCCATTTGCCCGCACTACACTTGATCAGATTGACGAGTGACGTGGGAGATGAAAATCGATTGAACCACTTACAAGGAGAAAGATAAAATGGCTAAAAAAAGCAAACAACTTCGTGCTGCTCTTGAAAAAATCGACAGCACAAAAGCATACAGCGTAGAAGAAGCTGTAGCACTTGCAAAAGAAACTAACTTTGCAAAATTCGATGCAACTGTAGAAGTTGCTTACAACTTGAACATCGACGTTAAAAAAGCTGACCAACAAATCCGTGGCGCAATGGTATTGCCAAACGGAACTGGTAAAACTTCACGCGTTCTTGTTTTCGCACGTGGAGCAAAAGCTGAAGAAGCGAAAGCTGCTGGTGCAGACTTCGTTGGTGAAGATGACCTCGTTGCAAAAATCAACGACGGTTGGTTGGACTTTGACGTAGTAATCGCTACACCTGACATGATGGCACTTGTAGGTCGCCTTGGACGTGTCCTTGGACCTCGTAACTTGATGCCAAACCCTAAGACTGGTACTGTAACAATGGACGTTGCAAAAGCAGTTGAAGAGTCTAAAGGTGGTAAGATTACTTACCGTGCAGACCGTGCAGGTAACGTACAAGCTATCATTGGTAAAGTTTCATTTGAAGCTGACAAGTTGGTTGAAAACTTCAAAGCTTTCAACGACACAATCCAAAAAGCGAAACCAGCTACTGCTAAAGGTACTTACGTAACGAACTTGACTATCACTACTACACAGGGTGTTGGTATCAAGGTTGACGTAAACTCACTTTAAGAATTAAATTGAACTGCCTCCGGGTAGTTCTTTTTTTGAAATAAAAATGATGATAGCGGTTACAATTGCAAAGAAACATGTTATAATATTATGGAATCAATTTATTTTATAACAAAAGGAGACGGTGTCATGAAAAAAGATCAGAACCAGCTAACCTGGCTGATGGTATCTCTGATTGCTTTTAATATGGTCTGGGGTCTGGGCAATGTGGTTAATAACTACTCCCAGCAGGGTATTTCGGTAATTGTTTCTTGGATTCTTATCCTAGCTATTTACTTTATTCCTTATGCCCTCATCGTGGGGCAGCTAGGATCGACTTTCAAGGAGAGTGGAGGCGGTGTCAGTGACTGGGTGGAGAAAACCTCTACCAAGCGGCTGGCTTATTTTGCGGCCTGGACTTACTGGGTGGTGCATATTCCCTATCTGGCTCAGAAGCCGCAGGGAGTTTTGATTCCGCTGGGCTGGGCTCTTCAGGGGAATGGCGACTTTTTGAGCAGTCTTGATATTCACTGGATTGTTATTCTTAGCTTACTGATTTTCGGTGCCTTTCTCTACTTGTCAACCAAGGGACTGTCCACGCTCAAGGTGATTGGGGGCTTGGCAGGAAGTGCCATGCTCATTATGTCTTTCCTCTTCGTTCTATTAGCGGTCGGGGCGCCTTTTATCAAACCTGATATGCAGTTTGCGACGGCCAATATGGATAAGCTCAGCACATATATTCCTAACTTTGATTTTTCTTATTTCACGACTATCTCCCTCTTGGTCTTTGCAGTCGGCGGGGCTGAGAAAATCTCGCCTTACGTTAATCAAACACGCAATCCAGCCAAGGAATTTCCAAAGGGAATGATTGTCATGGCTGTCATGGTTGGTGCATCTGCTATCCTAGGCTCTCTAGCTATGGGCATGCTTTTTGATGGCAGCAATATTCCTGAGGATCTGATGCGAAACGGCGCTTACCAAGCCTTCCAAAAGCTGGGCAATTACTGGGGTGTGGGAAATGTACTAGTAGTCATCTATGCTTTGACTAATATGGTCGGACAGATTGCTGCACTGGCTTTCTCTATTGACGCACCTCTGCAAATCATGCTCAATAATGCCGATGAAGAGTTTGTCCCAAGCTGGCTGCGCAAGCGGACATCAAAAGGAGTCCTCATTAACGGTTACATCCTGACAGGGATTTTGGTTAGCTTCTTGATTATTCTGCCAATCTTTGGAATCAAAGAAATTGACGGCCTGGTCAAGTGGATGACCAATCTCAACTCCATCGTTATGCCCATGCGGTATCTCTGGGTATTCCTGGCCTACATGATGTTGAACAAGGCTTGGAAGAAGTATAAGGATGCCGAGTACAAGTTTACTAAAAATCCAAAAGTTGGCTTTGCCATCGGAGCTTGGTGCTTCCTCTTTACAGCCTTTGCCTGCATCTTAGGGATGGTTCCGAAAGTGGACTTTGCCAAAGATCCAGCTGGCTGGCAATTCTCTCTCTTGACCAATATCCTGACGCCAATCGTCTTGATCAGTCTGGGTGTTATCCTGCCAATCTTGGCTAAGCGAGAACAGAGACAGTCTCTCAAGTAGTGAGTGGATTATGTGAAAAATGATTGAAGTTATTACTTCCCAGTCCTATCTTATGATGGGGCTGGTTTTTCTGTGAAATGAGCTTGTCTGCTCTGCTATTTTACAAAAAGGAAAAAAGAAAAATTTCAGTGATTTAACTATATAAAAATCACAAAATGTGGTAAAATAGTACAGATAAAATAAGGAGTAAAAAAATGGTAGAACCTAAGTATAAGCGTATTTTGATTAAGTTGTCAGGTGAAGCTCTTGCCGGTGAAAAAGGCGTTGGTATTGATATTCAAACCGTTCAGAAGATGGCGGAAGAAATCAAAGAAGTTCATGATTTGGGAGTTCAGATCGCTCTGGTTATCGGAGGTGGAAACCTTTGGCGGGGTGAGCCGGCAGCAGAAGCGGGCATGGATCGTGTTCAGGCCGATTATACTGGTATGTTGGGCACTGTCATGAATGCGCTGGTAATGGCGGATTCGCTCCAGCAGGTAGGTGTTGATACTCGTGTGCAGACTGCGATTGCTATGCAGCAGGTAGCTGAACCTTACATCCGAGGTCGGGCCCTTCGTCATCTGGAAAAAGGCCGTATCGTCATTTTCGGTGCAGGTATTGGTTCTCCTTATTTTTCAACCGATACAACCGCTGCCTTGCGATCAGCTGAGATTGAAGCAGATGCGATTCTCATGGCTAAAAATGGCGTGGACGGTGTATATAATGCCGATCCTAAGAAAGACAAGACCGCCGTTAAGTTTGATGAGCTGACTCACCGAGATGTCATCAGCAAGGGACTGCGGATTATGGACTCAACGGCTTCGACCTTGTCTATGGACAATGACATTGACTTGGTTGTCTTTAACATGAATGAGCCGGGCAATATCAAACGCGTTGTTATCGGTGAGCAAATCGGAACAACAGTATCAAATAATTTATAAGAACGGAGATTAGAAACTCATGGCAAATGCAATTGTAGAAAAAGCAAAAGAAAGAATGACCCACTCGCACCAAAGTCTGGCTCGTGAATTTGGCAGCATTCGTGCAGGCCGCGCCAATGCCAGCCTTTTGGACCGCATCCATGTGGAGTACTATGGAGTAGAAACTCCGCTCAACCAAATCGCCTCTATTACGATTCCAGAAGCGCGTGTTCTTTTGGTGACCCCTTTTGACAAGTCTTCTATCAAGGACATTGAGCGTGCGCTTAATGCTTCTGACCTCGGAATTACGCCAGCTAGCGATGGCTCTGTGATTCGTCTGGTCATTCCAGCTCTGACAGAGGAAACCCGTCGTGACTTAGCTAAAGAAGTGAAAAAGGTTGGTGAAAATGCTAAAGTTGCCATCCGTAACATTCGCCGCGATGCTATGGACGAAGCTAAGAAGCAGGAAAAAGCCAAAGAAATCACTGAAGATGAATTGAAGACCTTGGAAAAGGATATTCAAAAAGTAACGGACGATGCTGTCAAACATATTGATGAAATGACAGCAAACAAAGAAAAAGAACTTTTAGAAGTTTAACATTTTTATCAGAATCAAAACTCAGTTGGCTTTGGCTGACTGAGTTGTTTTAACATCAAAAATCCTTGCCCGGTTTGAAGAAGCAAGGTAGAAAATAGGTCTATATGAATACAAATCTTGCTAGCTTCATCGTGGGTATCATCACGGATGAAAATGATCGCTTTTACTTTGTTCAAAAGGATGGTCAGGTTTACGCTCTTTCTAAGGAAGAGGGGGCGCATGAGCTGGGTCAGTCTGTCAAAGGCTTTGCCTACAGCGATATGAAGCAGAAGCTTCGTTTGACAACTCTCGAAGTTACAGCAACCCAAGAGCAGTTTGGTTGGGGAACAGTAACGGAGGTTCGCAAGGATCTAGGCGTCTTTGTCGATACCGGTCTGCCTGATAAGCAAATCGTCGTGTCACTTGACATCTTGCCAGAAATCAAGGAACTCTGGCCTAAGAAGGGTGATCGCCTTTATATCCGTCTAGATGTGGACAAGAAAGACCGCATCTGGGGCCAACTGGCTTATCAGGAGGATTTCCAGCGTCTGGCCCGTCCAGCCTACAATAACATGCAAAATCAAAACTGGCCAGCCATCGTTTATCGGCTCAAGCTTTCTGGTACCTTTGTCTACCTGCCGGAGAATAATATGCTGGGCTTTATTCATCCGAGTGAGCGCTATTCAGAGCCTCGTCTCGGTCAGGTCTTGGATGCACGGGTGATTGGCTTCCGTGAAGTAGACCGCACTCTTAACCTCTCTCTTAAGCCTCGTTCCTTTGAAATGCTGGAAAATGATGCCCAAATGATTCTGACCTACCTGGAGAGCAATGGCGGCTTTATGACTTTGAACGACAAGTCTTCACCAGACGACATCAAGGCTACCTTTGGTATTTCCAAAGGCCAGTTTAAAAAAGCTCTGGGTGGGCTGATGAAAGCTGGTAAAATCAAGCAGGACCCGACTGGAACGGAGTTGGTGTGAGGATAGAGAGTCTCGTATCTAGAGTATATGCCTGGAAGGATACGAACTTAAAGAAATGAAAGGAACCTATGAGAAAATCTTTTTACAGCTGGCTGATGACAGAGCGTAATCCTAAGAGCAAGGAGCCCAAGGCTATTTTGGCGGACTTGGCTTTTCAGGATACGGCCTTTCCCAAGCATACGGATGATTTTGATGAGGTCAGTCGTTTTCTGGAGGAGCACGCAAATTTTTCCTTTAACTTGGGCGAGTTCGATGCTATTTGGGAAGAGTATCAGGCCCATTAAGTGGATAGTGGCTAGGGATAGTCATTTTCTGCTCGCTTTGATATAATAAAGATAATTCATTCAAAAAATAAAATAGAGAGGTTCTTTGTTTGCAGGAACATTCAGTAGAATTGAAACTAGGCCATCCAGATGATGCCTTTCATCTCTTTGGCTCTAATGAACGCCATCTGCGCCTAATGGAGCAGGAATTGCAGGTAACTATCCATGCCCGAACCGAGATTGTGCAGATTTTGGGGACGGAGGCTGCCTGCGAGGAGACTCGACAGGTCATTCAGGCTCTCTTGGTCTTGGTCAATCGTGGCATGACAATTGGCACACCCGATGTTGTGACAGCCATTACCATGGTCAAAAATGATGAAATTGATAAGTTTGTAGCTCTTTACGAAGAAGAGATTATCAAGGACAGCTATGGCAAGCCGATTCGGGTCAAGACACTTGGTCAGAAAATCTATGTAGACAGCGTTAAAAATCATGATATCGTCTTTGGGATCGGGCCGGCTGGAACAGGGAAGACCTTTCTGGCGGTGACCTTGGCGGTGACAGCTCTCAAGCGTGGGCAGGTCAAGCGAATTATCCTGACACGTCCAGCAGTAGAAGCTGGTGAGAGTCTGGGCTTTCTGCCTGGTGACCTTAAGGAAAAGGTGGATCCATATCTGCGACCGGTCTATGATGCCCTGTATCAGATTTTGGGCAAGGATCAGACGACACGCCTTATGGAGCGAGAAATCATTGAGATTGCACCCCTAGCCTATATGCGGGGGCGGACGTTGGATGATGCCTTTGTGATTCTGGACGAGGCACAAAATACGACCATCATGCAGATGAAGATGTTTCTGACACGGCTGGGCTTCCAGTCCAAGATGATTGTCAATGGAGACATCAGCCAGATTGACCTGCCTCGCAATGTTAAATCAGGACTCATTGACGCTCAGGAGAAATTGAAGAATATCTCTCAGATTGACTTTGTGCATTTCTCAGCTAAGGATGTCGTTCGTCATCCAGTGGTGGCGGAGATTATCCGGGCTTATGAACCAACTTCTGTTAAAGCTAGTGAATTAGATGTAGAAGAAACAGAATAGCATACGAAAAGAGCAGATTTATTTCTGCTCTTTTTTTGTGAGATTGATTTGAAAAGTCGAAATTTTCAACTAAACGAGTTCATCAATAGATGTGTAGTCCTTATTGAGGCCTTCTGCAACTGGCAGGCTGGTGATATGACCTTGGTAAGTCGTTACACCTTGGCGCAGTCCTTGGTCATCTGTAATGGCTTGTTTGAAGCCTTTTCCTGCCAAGGCTTCAATATAAGGAAGGGTGACATTGGTCAAGGCGATAGTAGAAGTACGGGCTACGGCACCTGGGATATTAGCAACTGCATAGTGGAGGACACCGTGTTTTTCATAGACAGGCTCGGTGTGAGTCGTCACGCGGTCAGCTGTTTCAATGACACCGCCTTGGTCAACGGCTACGTCAACAATGACAGAGCCTGGACGCATTTGCCTAACCATATCGTCTGTCACCAGTTTCGGAGCTTTAGCACCTGGAATGAGGACAGCGCCAATCACGACATCTGCCTCTCGAACGCTAGCTTCGATATTGAAAGGATTCGACATGAGGGTCTGGATTTGATGACCGAAGACATCTTCTAAGACAGACAGACGCTTAGCGCTGATATCCAGAATAGTCACTTGAGCGCCCAGTCCTAGAGCGATACGAGCGGCATGGGTCCCTACGACTCCGCCACCGATGATGGTAACTTTTCCTTTTGGAACGCCCGGTACACCACCGAGAAGTACGCCAGATCCACCTTCACGCTTAGTTAGGAAGTGGGCTCCGATTTGAACCGCCATCCGGCCAGCTACCTCACTCATGGGTACCAGGAGTGGCAGTTGTCCATCTTGATCGCGAACAGTTTCGTAGGCCAGACCAGTTGTCTTGGCGCTTGTCATAGCATCTGCTAGCTCAGGAGCGGCAGCCATATGCAGGTAGGTAAAGAGCAAGAGGTCATCACGGAGGAAGCCATATTCAGCTGCCAGAGGTTCTTTGACCTTGACCACTAGCTCAGCTGCCCACGCTTCTGCAGCAGTAGGGACGATTTTTGCACCTTGCTTTTGGTAGTCTGCATCTGTAAAACCAGATCCCAGCCCAGCATTTGTCTCAATCAGAACTTCATGGCCTTTACCAACGAGGCTATGAACACCAGCTGGTGTCAGAGCGACACGATTTTCATTGTTTTTGATTTCTTTTGGAATACCGATTAACATAAAAAATATGCTCCTTTTTTAAGATGTTTTTATTGTATATGAAAACGCTTTAAAAATCAAGAAAAAATCAGAGAGATTTGCTTTCATTAGTGAATTGTGCTATTCTGTTAAGAAAAAATAGGAGGTTTTGATGGAAAATATCTATGTCAAGCTGGCACGTCATGCAAGACTGGAAACTGATCGGCTGATTCTGCGTCCAGTGACCTTGGACGATGCCTCTGCGATGTTTGAGTACGCTTCAGATGAGGAAAATACTCGCTATACCTTTGAGACAAACAAAAGCTTGGAAGAAACACGCAATAATATCGCTCTCTTTTATCTGGCCAATCCTCTGGGGCGCTGGGGAATAGAAGTGAAGGAGAGCGGCAAATTCATTGGGACCATTGACCTGCATAAGATTAAGCTGGACTTGAAAACGGCGGCTATCGGCTATGTAATCAATAAAAAATACTGGAATCAGGGTTATACGACAGAGGCCAATCGCGCAGTCATCAAGCTGGCTTTTGAGGAAGTCGGAATGAATAAACTTGTAGCGCTGCATGATGTGGACAATTCAGCTTCTGGCAGGGTTATGGTCAAGTCTGGTATGAAATATTCCCACGAAGAGCCTTACGCATCACTAGACAAGCATGAGAAAGGCCGCATTGTCACGCGGGTTTATTACTATCTGACTAAGGAAGATTATTTTGCAAAAAATGAGAAAGGATATTGACAAGCACCTATCTACATGATATATTAGTTAGGTACGCTGATTTAGCTCAGTTGGCAGAGCGCATCCATGGTAAGGATGAGGTCGCCGGTTCGATCCCGGCAATTAGCATCTTGTAGGACAAGGTTGGGTTTTCCCAGCCTTTTCTTTTTGTCAATGATGGCAAATAGTGAAAAGCAACGTTTCGGGAAGGAACATAATAAAAATAGCTGCTTTTGTCTTTGCGGTGAGAGGTTGACAAATCTGCTCTGCTATTTTCCAAAACCCTGCCCTCGGCTCCCTAAAGTGAGTCAAAATATGATATAATAAGGTAATACTAGCAAAGCGGGTAAGATATGTATATCGAAATGGTAGATGAGACGGGTCAGGTTTCGGAAGAGATTCTTAAACAGACTCAGGAAATTTTGGAGTTTGCTGCTCAGAAAACGGGCAAGGAAAATAAGGAAATGGCTGTGACTTTTGTCAGCAATGAGCGCAGTCATGAACTCAATTTGGAATATAGAGATACGGATCGGCCGACGGATGTGATTAGCTTGGAGTATAAGCCTGAGTTGGACATCGCTGTTGACGAAGAGGATTTGCTGGATCACCCTGAGCTAGCTGAGATGCTGGAAGATTTTGATGCCTATATCGGCGAGCTGTTCATTTCAGTGGACAAGGCGCGTGAGCAGGCTGAAGAATACGGCCACAGCTTTGAGCGGGAGATGGGCTTTTTGGCAGTGCATGGTTTTCTGCATATCAACGGCTATGATCACTATACGCCGGAAGAAGAAGCAGAAATGTTTGGTTTACAGGAAGAAATTTTAACTGCTTATGGACTCACAAGGAAATAACAAACGCAAATGGAAAAACCGAGATGTGGTCTCGAGTTTGGAATTTGCTTTAACCGGTATTTTTACAGCCTTTAAAGAGGAGCGCAACCTGCGTAAGCATGTTCTTTCGGCTCTGGCGGTGATAGTTGCGGGACTGTTTTTTGACTTGTCTGCGATAGAGTGGCTCTTTCTCTTTTTGAGCATTTTTCTGGTCATTGCCTTTGAGATTGTCAATTCTGCCATTGAGAATGTCGTGGATCTGGCCAGCGATTACCACTTTTCTATGCGGGCCAAGAATGCCAAGGATATGGCAGCGGGAGCTGTTTTGGTCGTGTCTGGCTTTGCTGTTGTGACAGGGCTGATTATTTTTGTTCCCAAAATTTGGGATTGGATTTTTTAAAGACTTGAAAATCGGGGGTGACTGCCGATTTTCTGCTGTTTTTATGGAAATAATAGAGGTAAAATAATGACTTTTAAATCAGGTTTTGTAGCTATTTTGGGACGTCCTAATGTTGGGAAATCAACCTTTTTGAATCATGTTATGGGGCAAAAAATTGCCATCATGAGCGATAAGGCTCAGACCACTCGCAATAAAATTATGGGGATTTACACGACGGATAAGGAGCAGATTGTCTTTATCGATACGCCGGGAATCCATAAGCCTAAGACGGCTCTAGGTGATTTTATGGTGGAAGCAGCTTACAGCACCCTGCGTGAGGTGGATACCGTCCTCTTCATGGTGCCGGCTGATGAGCCGCGTGGCAAGGGCGATGACATGATTATCGAACGCCTGAAAGCGGCTAAGGTGCCAGTTATTTTAGTGGTTAATAAGATTGATAAAGTCCATCCGGATCAGCTTTTAGCGCAAATTGATGATTTCCGTCAGCAGATGGACTTCAAAGAAATCGTGCCGATTTCAGCCCTGCAGGGCAATAATGTGTCCCATCTTATTGATATTCTCAGTGAGAATCTGGAGGAAGGCTTCCAGTATTTCCCAGAAGATCAGATTACCGACCATCCGGAGCGTTTTTTGGTGTCTGAAATGATTCGGGAGAAAGTCTTGATGTTGACACGGGAGGAAATTCCCCACTCAGTGGCGGTGGTTGTTGACAGTATGAAGCGAGACGAGGAAACGGACAAGGTCCATATCCGAGCAACTATCATGGTGGAGCGCGACAGCCAAAAAGGCATTATCATCGGTAAAGGTGGCTCCATGCTGAAGAAAATTGGCTCCATGGCTCGGCGCGATATTGAGCTCATGCTGGGGGACAAGGTCTTCCTAGAAACCTGGGTCAAGGTCAAGAAAAACTGGCGGGACAAGAAGCTGGACTTGGCGGACTTTGGCTATAATAAGAAGGAGTATTGAGGGTTTCTAAGCTAGTAAGTGAGGTGATGGAGATGCCGTCATTATTCATTGATGAAAGAGGGGAGCAAAATCCAAAAAGTATTATCTTTTTGCATGCTTCAGGCTCTAGCAGTCAGATGTGGCGACACCATGTTGCTGTGCTTGAGCAAGATTTTCATTGCATTCTTGTGGATTTACCTGGTCACGGAGCGAGTCGTGATATTGAGTGGACAAACTTTGATGATGTCGTGGAAATGATTGTGGCTATCATTAACAGCAAAGCACACGACAAGCCGCACTTGGTTGGTCTTTTATTAGGCGGTTCCCTCATTCTTAAGTTGTTGGAAAAACATTCCAGCCTTATAGGTAGAGTCATTGTGGATGGGGCAAGCCCTCAGCCAATTAAGGGCTATCTCAAGATCATTGCCATTGTATATCTGATGTCTTTCTTGAAAAATACTAAATTTGTAGCCAATCTCCTGACAAAGATGATGCAAGAGGACGGAGCACCTGTCCAAGACGTTCAGCGCTTTGTTGCAGATTTCCAAAGAGCTGAACGGCGCTCATTTCGACGTGAGATGTCACAGGCAAATCTGTTGAGACTTGACTTGCAGTTTGATAATCCTGCTTTCTTTATCTCAGGTGGGAAAGAAGCCGAAACCATTCATGACTGGCACCGCAGGTTGGCACAGAAAAATGTTAGGTCTGAATGCGCCTATTATTCTGGCAAAGGGCATGCTTGGCTTTTTAGTGATGTGGATACGCATATTCAGCTGCTGCGCTATTTCTTTCAAAATGCTGCCTTTCCAGAGAAATTGAAAGGATTTTGATATGGACTATATTTCCTATATTCGCTCCAAGGTGGGGCATGATAAGGTTATCTTGAATTTTGCTGGTGGGATTCTGGCAGACGAGGAGGGTCGTGTGCTTCTGCAGTTGCGAGGCGATAAGAAAACATGGGCGATTCCTGGAGGAGCTATGGAGCTTGGGGAGACTTCTCTGCAAGCAGCCCTGCGTGAGTTTTACGAAGAGACAGGCATTGCTGTTGAAGCCAAGCGCTTGCTGAATGTCTACACTAATTTTGATGAATCTTATCCTAATGGAGACAAAGTGCAGACGGTTGTCTTTCTGTACGAATTGCAAGCACTGGAGAATGTTGATATTTCCAATTTTCACAATGAGGAAACACTACGGTTAGGCTTTTTTTCTAAAGAAGAAATAGCAGAGCTGGAAAATGTATCGGATAAACACCGCCTGATGCTGGATGAGTATTTTTCGGACAGCTTTGCTATAGGGCTTTGATAGCTTACTGTGAACATGTCATTTATTTAGAACAATATCATACTGCATAGTTTGATTGAATTATCGTTTTACAATATTTCTTAACCTGGTTAAATTATTGTTTTATAATAATTGTAAGGATAAATTATCGTAAAGCAATAAGGAGGTAAGCTATGAAAATGCGAATTTTGAAACAAGTAATAACCATAATTACTTGTTTGGTACAAATATTTTGTGCTTTCTGGTTTTTAGCTAGAGGTTTTGTAGCCATTGTCTTGATGATTTATAACTGGCAATCAACTGCTACCCCACTTGCAGAGTTATTAAGGTTATCTTATGAAATGATCTGGCTGGGTTTGCTTCCGATTTTGCTCTTTGGTTTGCTTCGTTCTTTTCTACACCGCACGCTAGTTCACCAGTTTTTTACGAACGAAAGTTATCGGATTAGTAAATATCTGTTGATTTTAGTTACTTGTTTACCTATTGGTAGTATTATATGGGATATTTTTATCGGTCAAAAATCTATACAGTCGTGGATAGAGTTTGTAGATAATATATTTCTGCCCTATATTGATAGTCTGGCTTTGGTAGTTGTCTTAGGGGTCTTGCATCTTGTCATAAAAAGCGGGAAGACAATTCAAGAAGATATAGATGGTTTTGTGTAATGGGAAAAATCAAGATTAATTTAGATAAAGTATTGGAAAAAAAGGGCTTGACCTCTAAAGAATTGGCGGAAATTATTGGTATTACACAAGCAAATTTGTCTATTCTAAAAACAGGTAAGGCTAAAGGTATTCGCTTTGCAACCTTGCTGGCTATCTGCGAAACGCTGGATTGTCAGCCTGCTGATATTTTAGAGTATATTTCTGACTAATAATATAGAAGATAGAAAGGAGCTTTATGCCTGAATTACCTGAAGTGGAAACGGTTCGGCGCGGTTTGGAGCGTCTGGTTGTTGGCAAGACGATTGGGCAGGTGCAGGTCCGCTATGCCAAGATGATTGGAACGGGAGTGGATAGCTTTGTCCATGACTTGCCAGGTCAGACCATTGAAAGGATTGGCCGTCGGGGCAAGTATTTGCTCTTTTATCTGACAGGCGGAGTGCTGGTTTCCCATCTGCGAATGGAAGGTAAGTATCTTTTTTATGCTGATGCGGTGCCTGAGCGCAAACATGCCCATGTCTTTTTCGAGATGACAGATGGTGGGACGCTTGTTTATGAGGATGTCCGCAAGTTTGGGACCATGGAGCTCTTGAGAAAGAATCAGCTGGAGGCTTATTTTGCTGCCAGAAAGCTTGGTCCTGAGCCGACAGAGGCGGACTTTCTTTTGTCGCCTTTTGCAGCAGCTTTGAGTCGTTCCAAGAAGCCTATCAAACCCTATTTGCTGGAGCAGACCTTGGTCGTTGGTCTGGGCAATATCTATGTAGATGAGGCCCTTTGGCGGGCGCGGATTCATCCGGCAAGGCCAGCAGCTAGTCTGAAACCAGTTGAAGTGAAGCGGCTGCGTGAGCAGATTATAGAAGTTTTGCAGCTCGGGATTGAAAAGAGAGGATCGACCATTCGGACCTATCGCAATGCTTTGGGTGAAGATGGCACGATGCAGGATTTTCTGCAGGTTTATGGAAAGACTGGTCACCCCTGTGCTAGATGCGGCAGCCCGATTGAGAAAATTAAGCTGGGTGGACGCGGTACTCATCTCTGTCCTCATTGTCAGAAAGCGAGGTAGCTGTCATGGCAAGAATTATTGGCATCACTGGCGGCATTGCCTCGGGTAAGTCAACTGTGACAGAGGTTTTGAGGCAGCAGGGATATCAGGTTATCGATGCGGATCAGGTGGTTCATAAGCTACAGGAGCCGGGCGGACGGCTTTATCAAGCTCTTTTATCCGCTTTTGGTCCAGCTATCTTACAGGAAGATGGGCGCTTGGATCGGCCCAAGCTAGGAGCTATGATTTTTGGGAATCCCGAACTCTTGGCGCGGTCCAGTCAAATACAAAACAGGCTTATTCGCGAGGAACTGGCTGGCAGGCGAGATTTGCTGGCAGAGATGGAAGACATCTTTTTTATGGATCTTCCCTTGCTGTTTGAGTTACAATATGAAGACTGGTTTGACCAAATCTGGCTGGTAGATGTGACAGAGGAAAATCAGCTCAGTCGACTTATGACTCGAAATGCTCTCAGTCAGGATGAAGCAGAGAAACGCATAGCAGCTCAGCTATCTTTACAAGAAAAACGAAAGAGGGCGGATGTGCTGATAGATAATAATGGCTCGCTAGAGGTTACTCGAAAGCAAGTCATCGATGCTTTGCAGAAATTAGAAAGAAGTTGATTTATCACGACACAAGTAAATTGGAAACATAACTTGAAAATCGCTTGGTTTGGGAACTTCCTAACAGGTGCCAGCATTTCTCTGGTGACGCCTTTTATGCCACTTTTCGTGGAGCAGTTGGGTGCTCGAGGTCATGAGGTGGAGTATTACGCTGGGCTAGGGATTTCTCTCTCTGCAATCTCAGCTGCCCTGCTCTCTCCTGTCTGGGGAAGTCTGGCTGATCGATATGGCCGCAAGCCTATGATGGTACGTGCGGCTATTGCCATGGTTTTCACTATGGGCGGTATTGCCTTTGTACCCAATATTTTCTGGCTCTTGCTCCTACGCTTTCTAAACGGTGTTTTCGCTGGTTATGTTCCCAACAGCACAGCTCTGATTGCCAGTCAGGCTCCCAAGGAAAAAACGGGTTATGCTCTGGGAACTCTCTCGACCGGTGTCGTTGCGGGTAATCTTATGGGGCCGTTTATTGGCGGTCTGATTGCGGAGATGTTCGGTATCCGCAATGTCTTTCTTCTGATTGGCGCCTTTTTTCTAGTGGCAGCCTTGATGACCTTTTATTTGATTCGGGAGGATTTTGTGCCAGTGACCCGACAAGAAGAGGTAGGCTTTAGGGAATTGCTGCGTCAACTCAGGTATCCTAAGATGCTGATTAATCTCTTTCTGACCAGCTTTGTTATCCAGTTTGCAGCTCAATCTATCAGCCCTATCCTTGCCCTCTATGTCAGAGAGCTGGGGCAAAAGGACAATCTGATCTTTGTTTCGGGTCTCATCGTTTCTAGCATGGGACTTTCCAGCATGATGAGCTCCAGTATTCTGGGGCGGTTAGGAGACCGTATCGGCAATCACCGGCTTCTGGTGCTGGCTCAGTTCTATTCAATCCTGATTTATCTGCTCTGTGCCAATGCTGGTTCCCCTATGCAGCTGGGCTTTTATCGCTTTTTATTTGGCCTAGGAACAGGGGCGCTGATACCGGGTGTTAATGCTCTGCTAAGTAAGATAACACCCAAGTTTGGAATCTCTAGGATTTTCAGTTATAATCAGATTTTCTTTTATCTGGGCGGGGTGGTCGGCCCTATGTCTGGATCGGTTATTGCGGCAGCCTATGGCTATCATTCAGTCTTTTATGCAACAGCAGGGCTAGTCGCAGTCAGTATGCTGGCCAATCTCTTTAGTTTTCGAAATTTATTTAAAAAGAAGGATATCTAGTGCGCGTTAAAATAAATTTAAAATGTTCCAGCTGCGGCAGTCAGAACTATCTGACCAGCAAAAATACTAAAACGCATCCGGAAAAAATTGAGGTCTTAAAGTATTGTCCCAAGGAAAGAAAAGTTACTTTACATCTTGAATCCAAGTAGATTTTATGATAAAATAGATAGGATTTTAAGGAGTTTTTATTTATGTACAACCTATTATTAACCATTTTAGTCATTTTATCAGCTATTATTGTCATTGCAATTTTCATGCAGCCAACTAAAAATCAGTCCAGCAATGTCTTTGATGCCAGCGCCAACGACTTGTTTGAACGTCCTAAGGCACGCGGTTTTGAAGCTGTGATGCAGCGTATGACAGGAATCATGATTTTCTTCTGGCTAC
Organism: uncultured Streptococcus sp.; assembly: GCF_963456385.1. Taxonomy (GTDB): domain Bacteria; phylum Bacillota; class Bacilli; order Lactobacillales; family Streptococcaceae; genus Streptococcus. The sequence continues at coordinate 30,493 of NZ_CAUOLF010000014.1, forward strand.
TGATTGCATTGGTATTAGCAGTATTATCAAGTAAATAAAATGGGCTCTGACTTCGTCTTGGCCTATTTTTTAAGTTTTAAAGAGATTTAAAAGAGATGAAGAAAGAACTCATCAAGAGAAGAGGAATATGAAATCAGAAATCATTGAATATTTAAAAGACAGGCAGCAGGCTAGCGTAGATGAGCTGGCGGCTGCTTTGGGGAAAGAATCTTCCAAGGACTTTAGTAGCTTGGTCAAGACCATCTCCCAGATGGAAAGAAAGCATCAGATTCGTTTTGATGACAAGGGGCGGATTGAGCTTTATGAGAAGAAAAAGCAGGAGCGTCTGACGCTCAAGGGTGTTTTTCATGCCCACAAGAATGGCTTTGGCTTTGTCACCCTGAATGAGGAAGAGGATGACCTCTTTGTCGGCCGTAATGATGTCAATCATGCCATTGATGGCGATACGGTGGAAGTAGTCATTACCAAGGTGGCAGACCGGATCAAGGGAACGTCAGCTGAAGCTAAGATTATTGATATTTTGGAGCACAGCCTGACGTCAGCGGTTGGTCAGCTGGTTCTGGATGAGGAAAAGCCCAAGTATGCGGGTTATATCCGCTCGAAAAATCAGAAAATAAGCCAGCCTATTTATGTCAAAAAACCAGCTATGGTTCTGGATGGTACAGAGGTGCTCAAGGTCGCTATTGACAAATATCCGACCAAGAAACACGATTTCTTTGTGGCTAGTCTGGTCGATGTGGTCGGTCATGTCAACGATCCAGGCATTGATGTGCTGGAAGTGCTGGAGTCGATGGATATTGTCTCTGAATTTCCAGAAAAGGTCTTGGAAGAGGCCGATCGAGTTCCAGAGGCACCGACAGAGAGTGATTTGGAAGGACGTTTGGATCTGCGTGAAGAGATTACCTTTACCATCGATGGAGCGGATGCCAAAGACTTGGATGATGCTGTTCATATCAAGCGTCTAAAAAATGGCAACTTTGAGCTGGGCGTCCATATCGCAGATGTGTCCTACTATGTCAAAGAAGGCTCTGAGCTGGACAAGGAAGCCCTTAATCGGGCAACCTCTGTCTATGTGACAGACCGCGTGGTGCCTATGCTGCCAGAGCGCCTGTCCAACGGAATCTGCTCTCTCAATCCCAATGTGGACCGGCTGACCCAGTCGGCTATCATGGAGATAGATGCCAAGGGGCGCGTGGTCAAGAATACTATTACACAGACTGTTATCAAGACGACCTTTCGCATGACCTACAGTGATGTCAACGACATCATTGCTGGAAATCAGGAAAAAGCTGAGCAGTTCAAGGCCATTGTGCCCAGTATTGATAGCATGGTCCAGCTGCATGAGATTCTGGAAAGCATGCGCTTTAAACGCGGTGCGCTTAACTTTGACACCAATGAAGCCAAAATCATGGTCAACAAAGAAGGCCGGCCAGTGGATATTGTCCTGCGTCAGCGGGGAATTGCTGAGCGCATGATTGAGTCCTTTATGTTGGTGGCGAATGAGACGGTAGCTGAGCATTTTGCTAAGCTAAATCTGCCCTTCATCTATCGGATTCATGAGGAGCCTAAGGCGGAGAAAGTGCAGAAGTTTATCGACTACGCCTCTAGCTTTGGGATTCGGATATACGGGACGGCTAGCTCTATGAGTCAACAGGCCCTGCAGGATATTATGGAGGCGGTCAAAGACCAGCCTTATGAGGATGTCCTGTCTATGATGCTTCTGCGATCCATGCAGCAGGCTCGCTACTCTGAGCACAATCACGGCCACTATGGTTTGGCAGCGGAGTTTTATACGCATTTCACCAGTCCGATTCGTCGCTATCCAGACCTTCTGGTTCATAGGATGGTGAGGGATTATGGCAAGTCTAAAGAAATAGCAGAGCATTTTGAGCAAGTGATTCCAGAGATTGCCAGTCAGTCTTCCAGCCGAGAGCGTCGGGCTATTGAGGCCGAGCGCGAAGTCGAAGCCATGAAGAAGGCTGAGTACATGGAAGAATTTGTTGGGGAAGAATTTGACGGCGTGGTTTCAAGCGTGGTTAAGTTTGGACTCTTCGTTGAACTGCCTAATACGGTCGAAGGCTTGATCCATGTTACCAACCTGCCAGAGTTTTATAGCTACAATGAGCGGACGATGACCCTGCAAGGAGAAAAGTCTGGCGTGGTCTTCAAGGTCGGTCAGCAGATTCGCATCAAGCTGGTTCGAGCGGATAAGGCTACGGGCGAGATTGACTTTGAATACCTGCCTAGTGAATTTGACCTGGTAGAAAAGACTAGCAAGAGTGGCAGAGGCAAGTCAGGCAGAAAGAGACGCCGTGAGGATGACAAGCGCAGCCATTCTTCCAAAGAAAAAGGCTACAGAGATAAGAAAGATAAGAAGTCCAAGAAAGGCAAGAGCCAGAAGGCATTTTACAAGGAACTAGTCAAGAAAGGAGCCAAGCATGGCAAAGGGAGAAGGAAAGGTCGTCGCGCAAAATAAAAAGGCCAGACACGACTACACCATCGTGGATACCATCGAGGCCGGCATGGTGCTGACTGGGACGGAGATCAAGAGCATCCGCGCAGCCCGCATCAATCTCAAAGACGGCTTTGCCCAAATCAAGAACGGTGAGGCATGGCTCAGTAATGTCCATATCGCGCCTTATGAAGAGGGCAATATCTGGAACCAAGAGCCTGAACGTCGCAGAAAGCTGCTGCTGCATAAGAAGCAGATCCAAAAGCTGGAGCAGGAGACCAAGGGAACTGGTATGACGCTGGTGCCGCTCAAGGTCTATCTCAAGGACGGCTATGCCAAGCTGCTTCTGGGCTTAGCCAAAGGGAAGCACGACTACGACAAGCGCGAGTCCATCAAACGCCGCGAGCAAAACCGCGACATCGCTAGACAGATGAAGAACTTTAATACAAGATGAAAGACTGGGCGACCGGTCTTTTTTTATTTTAGGGAGCAAGTTTTCCAGTTATTCGATTGTCTTCGATAACTTTTCTAATTTTAAAAAAAGAAGTGAGCATAATAGTTGATAAGTAACCATCCAGATGATATACTTGTTCTTGTATCAGATACAAGTTTGTGAAAAAGGAGTTTCTATGGATACAAAATTCTCAGTGGCTTTGCATATCTTGACAATGATTAGTGAGAGTAGGGAGACTTTGAGTTCGCAAAACTTAGCGACGAGTGTAGGAACTAATTCTAGCTATATCCGAAAAGTCATTACCTTGTTGAAAAATGCAGGTTTGATTATTTCTCATCAAGGTAAATCGGGCTATCAACTCGGCAAAACTCCTAAGAAGATGAGTTTACTTGAGATTTATTATGCTACCCAAGAAGTTAAGCACATTAGTTTGTTTCAAATGCATCAGAACGCTAATCAAGAATGTCCTGTCGGACAAAATATTCAAGAAGCGGTCTCGCCAATTTTCGCTAGCACAGAAGCTCAGCTAGAAAAAGCATTGCGCCATCAAACATTAGATGATGTCATCAATAATTTATATAAAACAGCTAATCAAGTTCGAAACTGACTTGTAAAATCTTAGTTTTAAAAACAAAAATACAGTCTTGCACTTGATGCAAAGAAGATAAAGGATAGAAAAGAGATTATAATGAAAGCAGCACTACATACAAAATACGACAAAAAGAACATCAACCTTACGATAACAGAAATAGCAAAGCCTATTATTACAGATAATCAAGTTTTGATTAAGGTCACTGCAGCGGGAGTCAATCCTTTGGACAATATGATTTCCCGAGGAGAAGTTAAGATGATTGTCCCTTACAAATTGCCGCAAACAGCCGGAAATGAAGTTGTTGGAGTTGTTGAAGAACTTGGAAGCCGTGTCAGCAACTTCAAGCTTGGCGACCGTGTTTTTGCTCGCCTCCCACTTGATCATATCGGAGCTTTTGCAGAATATGTTGGCGTAGATAGTGAAGCCTTGGCAAAAGTCCCAGAATATTTGACAGATATAGAAGCTGCTGCGGTGCCTTTGACGGCTTTGACTATTATGCAAGCCCTTGAGCTTATGGGAGCTCAAGCTGGTAAAACAATCTTCATCTCTGGAGGTACAGGTGGTGTTGGTGGCATGGCGATTCCTATTGCTAAAGCAAAAGGCTTGAAGGTCATCACGAATGGTGCTGCCGTTAACGCTGAGCGTGTCTTGAACCTAGGGGCAGATCGCTTTATTGATTACAAGACGGAGGATTATACAAAAACTGTCAGCGATGTGGACTATGTTTTGGATACACTTGGTGGTGCTGAAACAGAGAAGCAAATGTCTATCATGAAAAAAGGCGGACACTTAGTTTCTCTTCGAGCGATGCCAAATGGTGCTTTTGCTAAACGCATGAACTTGCCAAAATGGAAACAAATCTTGCTAGGACTTGCTGGACGTAAGTTTGATAAGATGGCTGAGAAGTATGGTGTTCATTATCATTTTATCTTTGTTGAAAGTAATGGTGCTCAATTACAAGAAGTGGCAGATATTTTCAGTAAACTTGAAATCAAACCATCTATTGATACAGTTTACCCGTTTGATGAGGTGAATGCTGCTCTTGACAAGGTTGCGAATGGACGTTCACGTGGGAAAACAGTTCTCAGCTTTGAATAATTAGAAAGAAGTTTATGTCTTACATTACAACAAAAAATCAATACATCTCTGTTGCCGGAAATCAAATTGCCTATCGTGAACTTAGCAAGGGTAAGTCTGACTTTCCGCTTGTTATGTTAGTTCACTTGGCTGCGACCTTGGACAATTGGGATCCAAAACTTTTAGATTTGATTGCGAAAGAGCATCATGTCCTTGTCTTAGACCTACCAGGTGTTGGGGCAAGTCAGGGAAAAGTTGCAACGACTATCCCAGGCATGGCAGAGCAAACCATTGCCATTATAAGTGATTTAGGTTACAATCGTATCAACCTTTTAGGACTGTCTATGGGCGGTATGATTGCTCAAGAAATAGTTCGTATGGATTCTGATTTGGTTAATTCTCTTATTTTGGCAGGAACTGGTCCTCGAGGTGGATTTGAAATGGATAAGGTTACCGGGAAAACATTCAAATATATGTTTAAAGCTGCCCTTGAGCGTATTGACCCAAAACGCTATATTTTTTACAACCATGATGAGCAAGGTAAAGTAGAAGCTTTGAAGGTTTTAGAGCGTATGGGCGCGCGGACTGAGCAATTTAAGGACAAAGACATGAAAATTTCTGGTTTCTTAACGCAGCTCAAGGCAATCAAGGCTTGGGGCCAAGCTCCACAAGACGATCTGAAATATATCACTCAACCAACCTTAATTGTGAATGGTGATAAGGATATGCAAGTCCCAACAGAAAATTCTTATGCTATGCATGAAAAGGTAGAAGGAAGCAAACTTCTTATCTATCCAAATGCTGGACATGGTTCTATTTTCCAATATGCGGATGAATTCTCAAAGGAATTGTTGAGGTTTTTAGCAGCATAAAATAGTCAAAATGGTAGGGTTAAAAAAAGGACATAGCAACTTTCATACAAGATGAAAGACTGGGTGACCGGTCTTTTTTTGTATCCAACTCTGACTTTTGATTTATGCTATAATGGAAAGGATGAGGTTTGAGGATGACCACTTTTGGTGAATGATTGATGAAAAAAAGTGGAATGACTCCGAGGACTATCAAAATAAATGGCTAGATGAATTAAAAACTGGTGGTAAGCAAATGAAACTCAATAAAAAATTTTTCATATTTATATTCTGTTTGATTCTGACTTCCGTGGCTTCACTGACTTTTTTTCTAGGTGGGAAGAAGAAAGAATATGCTAAGAGTGAATATTGTGTTGAAGGAATGCAGCTATTTAATAAAGATAAATATGTTTTGGTTGGCAGTAAAGAAAATGATTCTTTTCGCTATGGTCAAAATTATATAACGGATTTTAAATACAACAGTTTGGATGAATATGACAGTGCAAGTTCATCAAAAGTAAATAAAGAGGAATATTTCAAAATCAAGATATATAATTTGCACGATTCTACCAAAATAACTAGCAAAGAAGTCGATATCTATAGTTTGTTAGGACGAGAGAATACATATAGGCTAAAGCAGATTCAGGAGCAGTTCTCAAGGGATGGCAAAGAGTATTTATCCTTTAGCATGTATTCGAACGAAGGTAGTAAGAAAGAAAAAACTATATACGTAATTCTGTCATTGGATACGGGAAAAATCGAAAAGAAGATGTCAGAAAAAGAATTCAATGAATTTTTAAGTAAAGAGGATATCACAATTTTTCCTGTGGAGGCTTCTTCGCCTATGGCTACCAATTGGAAAAAAGGAGGTATAGAGAGTCAGATTAGTTCTTCAACATCAAATTATCACTTAGGATATGGACCAGGTTACTTAGTAGCTTCTTATGATAAAGGTAATTTAGATCTTTCAGGTACTAATTTTGCTAAGATTTATCCTGAAATTGCGAAAAAAATGAGAGACATGAATAAAATCTATTTCCGTCCAGACCAATACAATGAGGAGGAGTGGTTTAATGATTTAATTCATTGGTTTGCGCCCGAAGGTCAGGATGTAATGGAACTTTATGCCACAGATGAAACAACTGGAGAGAAAACACAGATTCGATCTTTTAATGATTTCAAGCATTGGGTTGAAACCCATCCACAAAAAGAAAAATAGAAACAATAAGAGGAATGGTGAACAATGATAAGAAAACTATTGTTAAGTCTTCTTTCTTTAGCGGTCTTGGGACTTGCCATATTTGCTTGGCAGTGTCATTTAAAACAAGATCAGCTTCAAAAAGCTAAGGAAGAAAGAGAAACTTATGAATCCTTAATTTATTATACAGGGACTTTTACAATTGATGATTATTCTTTTCTTGAAAATGGTACAGGGGTAGTGGTTCATTGGAAATCAGAAAATCCAGAGGAAGATGCTTTAGTTCGCAAGTATGCCACTCTGAAAAACGCAGATAGACCAGTGCGAGTGACAATTGGTGCGCGTAATGCCAACTATATTGTTCGAGAAAATATCAAACTTCCTTCAACGCCGGATATTATTGATAAAAAAAATGAAGATAACTATTATACTTTATCCATTTACCATGTTAAGAATCAACAGCTAGAAGGTTATAAAGAAGATTTGTATAAATTAGTTTCAGACTATAATTCTAAATATTTACCTAGAGGAATAGAGGAAACATTAACTGTCATTGATGGAAAAAATTATTTGTCTATTCTTGCCTCTGAGTCTGGGGAACATGATAAGTTTCAAACTCTTTGGTACAATCTTGATACGCGAAAAATTGATTGGGAAGATAACAAGACAGCACAATTTCAAAGTCCCACCTTTAATTTTAAACTAAATACGCAACAATTTGATGAAAAGTTGGGGAATTTTAGATTTCCTATTATATATCCTTTAGGCGAAGCTGTGGATACAAGTTGGATTCGAAATATCTTGATGGCGCAAACAGACCCAAAGGCAGCGACATTATTGGAAAAAACGAACTCTCAACTTTATATACTTGATAAGAGCGTTAAGGACTATCTAGAGTTTTATAGTCTGTTAGTTCCTCCGAATACAGACTTATATGAAGGTGTAATTCCAGCAAGTATCAGTAAAGATGGATTGGAACATCCTTTTAGCTCTAAAGAGGAATTCAACCAGTTTTATGATGAGAGTAAGGATAAGGAATTAATGAAACAAAAACAGAATAAATCAATTTTACAAGAAAGGGCATACTGATGAGTCGTAAAGAGATAGATGCTGAAAAGTAAAAGAAAGTAAACTTCTTATGTGAGAAAGAACTGGCTGATTGGTTAGTTCTTTCTTTTTGCAGGGAAGGACCTTTCGATTTGCCACTTGTCAAGTCGGTTCTTTTCGAGTATGATAAAGACAGTTAAATTATTCGGAGCTTGGCTTTTAGAGAAAGGATTTTTTATGACAGAAGAATTGCTAGCTTATAAACGTATGCCGCTGTGGACGGCTGAGACCATGCCAGAAGCGGTAAAGAGAAAGCACAATACCAAAGAGGGAACTTGGGGTAAAATCACTGTTCTCAAGGGACGCCTTAAGTTTGTCGAGATGTCAGAGGAGGGTGAGGAGCTGGCTGAGCACATCTTTGAGGCTGGTCAGGACAATCCTTTTGCCCAACCCCAAGCTTGGCATCGGGTCGAAGCCTTGACAGATGATGTGGAGTGGTATTTGGAATTTTACTGCCGACCTGAGGATTATTTCCCTAAGAAATACGGCAGCAATCCAGTGCACTCAGAGGTTTTGGAAGCCATGCAGACAGTCCGACCAGGGCGGGCGCTTGATTTGGGCTGTGGTCAAGGCCGCAATGCTCTCTTTCTGGCCAAACAGGGCTTTGAAGTGACGGCTGTAGATCAGAATGCGCTGGCACTGGAGATTTTACGTAGCATTGTGGAGCAGGAGGATTTGGATCTGCCAGTGGGTAGCTACGACATCAACTCAGCTAGTCTGACTCAAACTTATGATTTGATCGTTTCCACCGTTGTCCTGATGTTTCTGCAGGCGGAGCGGATTCCGCATATTATCCGAAATATGCAAGAGCATACAGCGCTTGGTGGCTACAATCTCATCGTCTGTGCTATGGATACAGAAGACTTCCCATGCTCTGTTCCCTTTCCTTTTACTTTTAAGGAAGGCGAGCTTGCCGAGTATTATAAAGACTGGGAGCTGGTTAAGTACAATGAAAATCCTGGTCACCTCCATCGCCGGGATGAAAACGGCAATCGAATTCAGCTGCGCTTTGCGACGATGCTGGCTAAAAAGGTTCAGTAGGAGACAGTAGGAAAGAACTAAATTTTTGAAAATTTAGCTTTACCAACTTATTTTGAGGTTCTGGTTTAAAAGGTCTGGGAGACAATTTAAATTGTCTCAGCCTCAATATTTTTTGAACAGAATAAAACTAGACTGAGGCATTTTTGTCTCAGTCTTTTTTTATTTTAGTAAAAAACTTTAGAAATATTTTAGAATTTCTTTAGAAATATCTGAAGTTTGGAGGCTATACTAGAAAGTGCAAGGAGGAGAGAAAAGAGCTGGAAGCAACAGGACAGCTGATAGAAACTTTAGTTTTTCTTTAAGTGTGAGTCTAGACCAGATCACTTTTAAAAGCAGACTGAATGACCTTATTTTCTCCTCTTGCGGCAATTTTTTCCAGACCTTCAGTTTTCTGTTGACGAGGAAAAAAGAATATGTTAAAGTAAATGAGTAAAATAAAAAAGTCAATTATATTTTACTTAATATACAAGGAGGAACTCATGAAGAAAAGAACGAAAATCATTCTAACTTCTACGTTGACTGTGACCGGCCTAATCTTGGCTGCCGGTGGCTACTGGGCTTATAAGACCTTTGTCCCTCAGGAGACACCGATCGATAAGAATGCCACAGTGAGGACCAATTACTATCAAGCCATCAATAAAAAATGGCTGGAAAAGGCAGAAATCCCTAGCGACCAGCCGTCTAATGGTGTGTTTTATGAGCTGAACGAGAAGGTCAAGGATAAGATGAAGGCGGATGTCAAAAATCTAGTCTCTGGTAAAGAAGAGTCAACGATTGAAGGCATGCCTGAGTTTATCAAATACTACCAGCAAGCGACTGACTTCAAGCAGCGGGAAAAGGATGGCTTAGATCCTCTCAAGTCCTATCTCAAGGAAATTGAAGACTTGTCCGATCTGAAGGACCTAGCTAGTAAGGCTGTTGACTGGGAAAAACGCGGTTTGGCTCTGCCGTTTACCTTTGAAATTAGTTCTAACCTAGAAAATACTAATCAGAAACAAGTGAATCTGTCCAGTCCAAGTCTTATGCTACCGGATAAGAGCTACTATGAAGATGAAGGTGCTAAGAAAAGGATGATGGATCCGCTGGAAAAAGCATTCAAAGAAGCCTTGAAAAAGCTGGGCTACAGTGAAAAAAACAGCGAAAAGATTGTCAAAGAAGCCTTAGAATTTGATGGAGAATTGGCCAAGTATGCCCAAAGTAATGAAGAAGCTTCGGAAATTAAAAATCTTCACCATCCTAAGACGGCAGAAGACATCAATGCCTACTCTGATACCTTTAAGTTTCACGATATTATCAATGACTATCTAGGCCAGGAAGCTGGTGATGTCAATGTACCTAACCCTAAGTATTATGAAAATTTTGCCAAAGTAGTCAACGACAAGAACTTTGGCAAGCTCAAATCTTGGATGCTTGTGAAGCAGGCAGCATCAGCATCTAGTTTTCTAACCGATGACTATCGGCTGATTTTTGCAGAGTACCAAAAATCCTTGCAAGGTACTAAGGAAGCAACTTCAAAAGAAGATGCAGCATACAATCTGACAACAGGAACTTTTTCAGATGTCTTTAGTCTTTACTATGGTCGCAAATATTTTGGTGAGGAAGCCAAGCAAGAAGTGACCCAAATGGTCAAGGATATCAAGGAAGTCTATCGGGAACGTATGCTGAAAAACGAATGGCTATCAGAAGAAACCAAACAGAAGGCAGTCAAGAAGCTGGATACTATGAAACTCTATATCGGCTATCCTGAAAAAGTTCGCGAAGTGACTAAGGCCTTGAAAGTAGACGATAAAAAATCCTTCTTTGAGAATGCAATTGCTTTGAGTCAAGCAAAACATCAATATGATGTTGAGCACTTCTCTGAGCCAGTAGACAAGGACGAGTGGCTGATGCCTTCCTATGATATCAACGCTTACTACTCACAGGAAAATAACAGTATCAACTTCCCAGCCGCAATCCTGCAGAATCCATTCTTTGATGTTAAGCAAGAGATGGAAAAGAACTACGGCGGTATCGGTATGGTTATCGGTCACGAGATTACTCATGCCTTCGACTCAAACGGTGCAAACTTTGATGAAGAGGGAAATTTGAACAATTGGTGGACAGAAGCAGATAAGAAAGCTTTTGACAAGAAAATTGAAGCTGTTACCAAGCAGTGGGATGGTATTGAAATCTACGGCGGCAAGGTCAACGGCAAGCTTACGGTAACAGAAAATGTAGCCGATGCTGGAGGACTTTCAGCTACTCTCGAAGTTGTTAAAAAGAAATATCCAGATGCAGACTTGAAGAATTACTTTGAAAACTATGCCAATATCTGGAGAAGCAAGGCCAGCTTGCAATTTAACCAACTTCTTCTGAAGGTAGATGTCCATGCTCCGTCCGAACTGCGGGTCAACCAGCAACTCAAAAATGTAGAGGCCTTCTATGAAACCTATCCAGAAATCAAAGAAGGTGATGCCATGTATCTGGCTCCAGATAAGCGGGTCAGCGTTTGGTAGGATTGCTTGTCTAGAGAAGACGGTAAAATAATCTAAGCTATGAAGCACAACCAGTTTGGTAATAGGAGAGAAGTTTGTTCTTTTTCCTCTATCCATTCTTTCCTGCGATACTTGCGCGGCTGCGGGTTGTGCCTCCGCAGCCACGTGTCTTTAAAGTCAGATTTTATCTGGCTTTTTTCTATTTTGAAATAAATTATTTATCTAGTAAATCTTACACGTCAAAAATATTGTAATCGCTTGCAAATCCTGGTATAAAAGGCTATACTGAATTTAGTATTTAATTTTGTAATTTTTTACAAAAAACAAAGGAGATATTTTTATGAAAAAAATATTGTTTCGTTCCTTGTTAGCTCTTTCGGCCATTTTTCTCTTTCCTTTCCAAGTGGTCGAAGCCTGCACAGGATTTATCGTCGGGAAAGACCTGACAGCAGATGGCACGACGCTTTACGGTCGGACAGAGGACTTGGAGCCCAATCACAATAAGGTCTTTCTGGTTCATCCGAGAAAGACCAATGCGAGTGGTGCCAAGCTGGTTGATGAAGCCAACGGCTTTGAATGGACCCTGCCGGCAGAAAGCTACAAGTATACCTCGGTATCAGATGTGACCCCATCCCAAGGTATTTTTGACGAGGTTGGCTTCAATGAGTACGGAGTTTCCATTTCTGCGACAGTTTCTGCCAAGGCTAATGATGCCATCCAAAAAGTGGATCCTTATGTAGAAAATGGCTTGGCAGAGTCTATCCTGACAACCGTCGTTCTGCCCCATGTTCAGACAGCCCGTCAGGGTGTGGAGCTGATGGCACAAATTGTCAGAGAGCAAGGAGCAGCAGAGGGGAATATTATCACCATTGCTGATAAGACTGGTGTCTGGTATATGGAAATCCTATCTGGCCACCAATATGTTGCTATTAAATTCCCAGATGACAAGTATGCAGTCTTTCCTAATACTTTCTTCTTGGGTAGTGTTGATTTTGATGATACGGAAAATGTCATTGCTTCAAAAGGTGTTCAGGATGTAGCCAAGCAAGCTAATTCTTATAAAGAAATTGATGGTAAATTCCACATTTCTCAATCCTACAATCCACCGATGGCAGAGGCAGATCGTTCACGTGCCTGGGCTGGTATTACTAGTCTGGACCCAAATGCGGCCGTGTCTTATAACGACTCTTACTTTGATCTCATGCACTCCACAGACAGAAAGATCAGTGTAGCAGATGTCATGGCTATGCAGCGCAATCGCTTTGAGGGAACCCAGTTCAAACCGCTGGACCAAATGGAGCTAGATGGTAAGGGGCTGCCACAACGCGGTACGACAGACCCTGTTTACAAATATCCGTTGGGCAACCCAAATGTCATGGAAGCTCATATCTTCCAGCTCAAAGACGGCGTTCCAGCCAATATGGGCGGAGGCACTATGTGGCTGGCGGTAGGCAGTCCGCGCTTCTCACCTTACCTGCCATATAATGGTAATATCACAGATACTTACGATGCTTATAAGGTCAACACAACTAGCTACAGTCCAGACTCTTGGTACTGGGTAGCATCTCATATCTACGATATGGCAGCCAAGCATCAGGACCTCTTTGGAACTTCTGTCCAAGACAAGTGGAAGGCTTTGGAAGCCCGCTTTATTGAGGAACAAAATGCTCTGGATGCAGCCAATGCAGCTCTGCCAGACTCTTCAGCAAAAGTTACAGAAGAAACACAGGCTCGGGCAGCTCAAGTCTTTAAGGAAATGAAAGAGCTAGAAGCTGAAATGGAAGCTAAAATCAAGGAAGCAACAAAAACTAGTCCTTCCAGCTCCAGCAAAGATTCTAGCAGCTCTTCGTCATCTCAAAGCTCGTCAAGTTCTTCCTCTTCAGCAACGTCCAGCAGCTCTGATAGCCGGACGGAAGTCAATGTAGAAGATGACAGCTTGGTAGATGTTGCAACTGGCATTCGCTTGAAAAATGCTGACTTGGTCAAGGCCGGTTTTCAACTGTCTGTTCAAAAACTGGAAAGCAAGATTCAGCCGACAGATACCTATGACATTAGGTTGACCGATCCGAATGGTCAGCCAGTGCATCAAGTCAGTCCAACCCTTGTGACAATCCCAGTCCGCAAAGACCTGCCAGTGGATGCCGTCTATGCTTTGGATGAAAATGGCAAGCAAGTTGAGAAGTTTGATGTAACGGTTAATCAAAACCAGACTATCAGCTTCACGACCAATCATTTCTCTGTTTACCAAGTGCAGTATCGAAATGAGCAGTCCGTCAAGGCTAAGAAAAAAGACCTGCCATCAACAGGTGAGCAAGCCACCATCATGGGCCTTGCTGGCTTGATTATCCTAGCAGGAGTCTTCTTCCTTTTGAAGAAAACAAAGAAAAACTAATCTAAAATAAAAAGAAGGCCGAGCAATATGTCCGGCCTTTCTTAGTGGAAAAAATGACTTTTGTCTAGGTTATCCTTTAAGCTAGAACCTTTTATCTTAAATAATCATAGTTATAAGTAGTCAAAATTATGTCAGTGAGTTCTTCAGGTTCTTCTTGAGCTCCGCCGGCTATCCAAAGAGAAATAATCCCCTCAACACTGGATAGGAAGATTTCCAGTGCATATTTCGGAGGAATCTGAAAGTTCTCCTCTAAAAAACGCTGTGTAGCAGTCTCTTGCTTGTCACTCAGAATGATAGTGGTTATGTACTCCCGAATAGCTTCGCGAAAGTCAATATAATGGCTTCTGGTCAGGGCATTGATAAGACGTTCATTAGCGCGCAGTATATGAAATTTTGCTATCATTAACTTTTTGGGATATTCGTTCTCCACTTCAAACATGCTATAACTAGAAAGTTGGGAAATAATGTCGCTTTTGAGACTATCAACCATCTGATACTTATCTTGGTAGTGGAGGTAGAAGGTGCCGCGGTTAATCCCAGCCCGTTTGCAGAGCTTACTGATAGAGATATTATCAAATCTTTCCTCTGATAGTAGTTGAATCAAGGCTTCTTTGATGTCTTCCTTAGTGCTAGTTTTTCGTTTCTGGACCATTTTTCTTCCTTTTTGCTTAAATCAACACTTTGTTGATTTTTGGTTATTGCTTTTTATCTAAGCTCATTATATAATATCTGTGATTTGGAATCAACAGTTTGTTGATTTAAGGAAACGAGCTTTGAAAAGGAGAGGAACGATATGGCTTATATTGAAATGAAACATAGCTTTAAACGTTATCAGATGGGGGATACGGAAATAGTTGCCAATCACGATATTTCTTTTGAGATTGAAAAGGGGGAACTGGTCATTATCCTAGGTGCTTCTGGTGCCGGTAAGTCTACAGTGCTTAATATCCTTGGCGGTATGGATACCAATGATGAGGGAGATATCCTGATAGACGGCCAGAATATTGCTGACTACAATTCCCACCAGCTGACGGACTATCGCCGCAATGATGTGGGCTTTGTCTTTCAGTTTTACAATCTGGTGCCCAACCTGACGGCCAAGGAAAATGTCGAATTGGCCTCTGAAATCGTCAAGGATGCCCAAGATCCAGTGGCTGCTTTGAGCGCGGTTGGTCTGGAAAAGCGCCTCAATAACTTTCCGGCGCAGCTATCAGGAGGGGAGCAGCAGCGGGTGTCTATCGCTCGGGCTGTGGCTAAGAATCCCAAGATTTTGCTCTGCGATGAGCCGACAGGAGCTTTGGACTACAATACCGGCAAGCAAGTGCTGCAAATCTTACAGGACATGTCCCGCAATCAAGGAGCGACGGTGATTATCGTGACCCACAATGCTGCCTTGGCTCCCATTGCTGACAGGGTTATCCGCATGCATGACGCGAGAGTCAAGAGTGTTACAGTCAATGAACAACCACAGGATATAAGTACATTGGAGTATTGATATGAAGAGAAAGATTTATTGGAAAGATATTCTGCGCTCCTTCACTAGCTCTAAAGGACGTTTCCTATCTATTTTAATCCTTATGATGCTGGGTTCTCTAGCTCTCGTGGGGCTCAAGGTCGCTCCTCCCAATATGCGCAGAACAGCAACAGATTATTTGAAAGAGCAGCGAACCATGGACTTGGCTGTTATGGCGGACTATGGTTTGGATAAGGCGGATCAGAAAGAGCTGGAATCTATTAAGGGAGCTGATGTCGAGTTTGGCTATCTGACAGATGTCACCGTAGACGAGGAGGCCCTACGAGTATTCTCGGATACTAAGGATATTTCAAACTTTCAAGTGATCTCCGGTCATCTTCCCAAGAATGAGCAAGAAATTGCTTTAGCTAGCTTTTGGTCTAGAAAATATAAACTTGGTCAGGAGATTGATCTGACCGAGAAAGCAGGCAGTCGGTCAGTTCTGAAAAGCAAGACCTATAAGATCGTGGGATTTGTCAACTCGGCAGAGCTCTGGTCTGATAGAAATCTGGGCAATGCGACTAGTGGCAGCGGGGCTTTATCTGCCTATGCTGTAGTCAGCTCTAAGGCCTTTGATATAGATGTTTACAGTATTGCCCGTCTGCGCTACCATGATTTAGAAAAACTGGCTCCCTTCTCTGAAAGCTATCAGGAGCGTTTGGAGCAGCACCAGACTGCTTTGGACAAGAGCCTGGAAGATAACGGAGCGGCTCGCTTTAAGCGACTAGAGACGGATGCCAAAAGCACCATTCAGAAGGGCCAAGATAAGATTGCTCAGGCTGAGAGCGAACTGACCCAAGGTAAAAAACAATTAGAGCAAGCTCAGAGTCAGCTAGACCAGCAAAAAAACCAGCTAGCAGCAGCTCAATCCGCTTCTATCCTCCCTCCTGCACAGCTCAGCCAGAGCCAGCAGCAGATTCAGGAAGCTGAGTCCCAGCTCAATCAGAAAAAAGCAGAGCTGGCACAGGCAGAGAAAGACTTATCAGCTAGCAAGGACAAGCTAGCTGACGCTAAGGCAGACCTGAATCGTTTGAAAGAGCCGGCCTATCATAGCTATGACCGAAAGTCTCTACCAGGTGGGAATGGTTATCATATGTATAAAAACTCCATGAATAGTATTGCCTCGATTGGTAATATTTTCCCGGTGGTGCTCTATCTGGTGGCAGCTATGGTGACCTTTACCACCATGACTCGCTTTGTCGATGAGGAGCGAACGAATGCAGGCGTCTTCAAAGCTCTAGGCTATCATAGCCGCGATATCATTCGCAAGTTTGCTCTTTACGGTTTGGTGGCGGGGAGTCTAGGTACCCTCGTAGGGATTCTGCTGGGACATTATTTCTTGTCTGGAGTGATTTCTTCTATTATTACCAGAGGGATGGTGCTTTCTGCCCCTCATGCATATTTTTATATTTCCTATAGTTTACTGGCCTTGGGACTTTCCCTTCTATCCAGTGTTCTCCCTGCCTATTTGGTGGCAAGACGGGAGTTGACAGAAGAAGCAGCTCACTTGCTTTTGCCCAAGCCACCGGTCAAAGGCTCCAAGATCTTTTTGGAAAGACTGTCCTTTATCTGGCGGCGCCTTAGCTTTACTCAGAAAGTCACAGCTCGCAATATCTTTCGCTATAAGCAGCGAATGTTTATGACTATCTTTGGTGTGGCGGGTTCTGTTGCCCTACTCTTTGCCGGTCTAGGACTCCAATCTTCTATTGGTGGTATTCCAAAACGTCAGTTTGAGGAGATTCTGCGATACGACTTGATTGTCGCTGTCAATCCTGGGGAGAATCAAGCTGAGCAAGACAAGCTGAAAAAGATGTTGGCAGATGACTCGATTGCTGACTATCAGGAAATCCATAGTGAAACTCTAACAGAGAAGTACAAAGGGAAAAAAGAGACAGAATCAGTCACTTTAATGGTTACGGACAAGGAAAATTTTGAACCTTTTATTTCTCTGGAAAGTCCTGACAGCCAGCAAAAGCTGACTCTCAAGGACGGTGTAGTTGTTTCGGATAAATTGGCCCGCATAGCTGGAGTTAGCCCCGGTGGCAGTATAGAGCTGGGCGGCAAGTCTGTCATGCTCGCAGCAGTCAATGAGAATCATTTTGGACATTTTGCCTTTATGAAGGCGACGGACTACCAGAAGATTTACGGCAAAAAGCCCGAGAAAAACGCTTATCTAGTGCGACTCAAGGACTCCTCTAGCAAAAATATTGTGGACAAGGCCAATGAATTTATGAGCCTCAAGTTTGTCAAGAGTGTTTCCCAAAATGCTAGCATGGTGAAGCAGTTCAACGTTCTAGCAGATTCTCTTAATAATACAATGCTGGTTTTGGTCCTGATTTCCATTCTTTTAGCAGTCGTCATTCTCTACAACCTGACAAATATCAATGTGGCCGAGCGGATTCGCGAGCTGTCCACTATCAAGGTTTTGGGCTTTCATAATAAGGAAGTGACCCTCTATATCTATCGAGAGACCATTATTCTTTCAGTGATTGGGATGGCAGTTGGGTTTCTAGGCGGTTTCTTCCTGCATCGTTTTTTGATTGAGAAGGTTGCGCCTAGCATTATCAGCTTAACCCCTCAAGTAAGTTCCTCAGTCTATCTGTTTCCTCTAACAGCAGTGACTCTTATTCTGACCTTACTTGGCTTCTTTGTCAACTACCGCCTCAGACGGGTGGATATGCTGGAAGCACTCAAGTCTGTTGATTGATAAAAAGACTTCAAAACTTTCACTCACTTGATGGGTGGAAGTTTTTTTGAACTTTGATATAATATTCTTTGTAAAGAAAGAGAAAGACACACGATGAAACGAAAAATTGCCTTATTATCCGATGTGCATGGGAATAGCACAGCCTTGGAAGCAGTACTGGCGGATGCGGAAAGCCAGCAGGTGACAGACTATTGGTTTTTGGGGGACTTGCTCCTGCCAGGAACTGGCCGCAGAAATATCTTAGATAGGATGGAGAAGCTGCAGATCAGTCTCCAGGTCAGAGGGAATTGGGAAGACAGTCTCTGGCATGCCCTGCACCAAAAGTTAGACTTGACACGTCCCAGCCATCTCTACCTGACCCGGCTCTGCCATTTTGTCCTAGAGGAAGTCGGTCCTGAAGAGATTGACCGCATGCAGGAACTTCCTCTGCAGATCTTGACAGAAGTAGAGGGATTGAAGATTGCGGTTAGCCACCATCTGCCTGATAAGAATTGGGGGCGGGAGCTGATTCATATTGGTGAGCAGAGCGATTTCGACCGCCTTTTTGAGGGCAATGACTGCGCTATCGCTGTTTATGGTCATATTCACCAGCAGTTTCTTCGTTATGGGACTAAGGGTCAGCTGATTATCAATCCCGGCTCTATTGGTCAGCCATTCTTTCTTGATTCAGCTTTGCGTCAGGACTTGCGAGCCCAGTATGCCATTTTAGAGATAGATGAGACGGGTCTGGCTGATGTCGACCTGAGGCGCGTGGCCTACGATGTGGAGCAGGAGCTGAGATTGGCTCGGGAGCTCCACTTACCTTACTATGAGATTTATCAGGAAAGTTTGGTCAATGGTATCCACCATACCCATAACCACGACCTGCTGCGAGAAATCAGTGAGCGGGAAGGCTATGCAGATGAGATTGAAGCTTTCTTAAAGTCCAGTCGTAACTCTTGAAGTTACACCATTTTTGAGATATAATAGTGGGAGAAAATGATGAGGGAGGAGAAAAAATGCAGATTTCTAGCCGTTTTACCATTGCCACCCATATGCTGATTGTACTGGCTTTGGAGGGAAAAAAACAAAAACTGACAAGTGATATCCTTGCTGGCAGTGTCGGCGTCAATCCAGTTATTATCCGCAAGACCCTGTCCCAGCTCAAGAATGCCGGAATGATTACCGTTGCTCGTGGGACTGGAGGAGCAGAGATTGCCAAAGATTTGAAAGACATTAGCCTGTTGGACGTCTATAGCGCTGTTGAGTGTCTGGGCAAGAGCGGCCAGCTCTTTAGTTTTCATGACAAGCCCAATCCAGACTGTCCTATCGGTAAGAACATTCACAATGTCTTAGACGACCGCTTGGCGGCTATTCAGGCAGCCATGGAAGCTGAGTTGGCTCAGACCAGCCTTGACGAAGTCGTCGCAGCGACCGAAAAAAAAATTAAAGAACAATCTGTTTCCCAGTGAGCAGATTGTTTTTTTGTTAAGAATTTTCCAAGATGTAATTATTGACATTACATTAAAACCTGCTATACTAATAGATGTAACAAAAACAATTACAATTTTAATAGATTTTCGGAACAAATAGAGATGTGAAAAACCATATCAAGGAACCTATCTCTGTTTTGGAGAAATAAAAAAAGATGGAGCAGACGGACTGCTGACATTTAAATCTGAAGAGAGGAGAAAAAACATGACTTTTGAATATCAAAGCAAGATTTATCTAGGAGAGGTGGCGCTTTATGTAGCTGACCTAGCAAGACAAAAGGATTTTTATCAGCGTGTTTTAGGGCTGGAACTTTTGGAAGAGCAGGACGGACAAGTGGCTTTGGGTAGGGACGGACAAGTGTTGGTGCGGCTTTTAGCAACCAGTGACCGACAGTCAGTCAAGTCGGCTTACGGTCTTTATCATCTGGCACTCTTGCTTCCCAGCCGTCAAGCCTTAGCAGATATCCTGAAGCATTTATCCGAAAATAAAGTACCTATGGTTGGAGGAGCGGACCACGGCTATAGTGAAGCCATTTATCTGGAGGACCCAGAAGGCAACGGCATTGAGCTTTATCGGGACAAGCCTCAGGCTGATTGGGATATTCGGGAAGATGGTCGCATTATCGGAGTGACGGAAGCGCTCGCGGCTCAAGAAATCTATGAACTAGGTCAGGAAGTCCAACCGTTTAGTATTGCTGAAGGCACTCGTATGGGCCATGTCCATCTATCTGTGAAAAATAGCAGAGCGGCCAGTCATTTTTACCAAAAGCTTCTAGACTTGGAGGATAAATTTTCTGTACCTTCTGCTAGCTGGCTGGCATCCGGAAACTACCATCACCATTTAGCAGTCAATGAATGGGGAGGTTCTCACTTGAATCATCGCCAACCTAAACAACAGGGACTAGCCTATTTTGAGGCGCAAGTGGAAGGAAAAGAAGACCTAGTAGCTATTTATGAAAATGCTCTGGACTTGCAGGCACCAGTCCGATGGATTAGCTCCCAAGAGCTAGAAGTCACAGACCCAGATGGAATTGTGGCTAAGCTTCAAGTCACCTAGTTAAATACGATGTCATCCCCCATCTGCTAAAGATAGGGGGATTTTGTTTTTCTGATGAGAAAGCCAGATTGTTATATTTCCGCTTCCAAAATGATGGTATAATAACTAAAAGAAAGGTGGAGAAATGTTAGCTAAAAATATAATCTATTTAGAAACGTCATCTATCTTTGACTGGGGACAAATCATTTCCTACTTATCAAGAGAGGAAAAGGAAGTGATGTACCAAGTTGCAAATGACAGAATTAAGCGCTTGTTTAAAGTTGAAAATGAATTTTATCTTTGTACGATTTTTTACAATGAGCAAGTTCAAGAGATATGTATCCAGGCGGAAAATCAGACTATTTTTTCTGCTGAGGCTAGAAAAGTTATTAGCAATTTTGTCAGAGATTGGTTGGATTTAGATCAGTCGTTAGATAACTTTTATCAGTTTGCACAAGAAGATGATATTTTATCTCCTTTGGTTCAGAAATTTTACGGACTTCGTTTGATTGGTGTCCCAGATTTTTATGAGGCTATTACTTGGGGAATTTTAGGACAGCAGGTAAATCTTGCTTATGCTTATACCCTAAAAGAACGTTTTGTCAAGAAATATGGCGAAGCTTTTCACTATAACCATGAAACTTACTGGCTTTATCCAAAGCCAAAGATGGTCGCGAATAGTATGGCTGAGGAGTTATTGGAGTTGCAAATGACTCGTAAAAAAGCAGAATATTTGCAAACAATATCAAAGCTCTTGTATCAGGGCACCATTTCAAGAAGTTATTATCAAAAGTTAGATACAGCTGAGCAAATTGAAAAAGAGCTGCTTAAACTTTATGGTGTCGGTCCGTGGACGGCTCATTATGTGATGATGCGATGTTTTCGTATCCAATCGGCTTTTCCGATGGCTGACATTGGATTGCAGAATGGCATATCTTATATACTTGGTTTAGATGAGAAACCGTCTAAGGAATTGCTGTTAAAGTTAAAAAATGAGTGGGGAACATGGTGTTCATATGCAGTTTTTTATATTTGGCGTTTGCTTTATTAGTTGATTATCATCGAAAAGGAGAAGAAATGTACATAACTTATTACAAATCCCCAATCGGCCGTATTCTCATTATGACGGACGAAACTGCCCTGCTGGGGCTGTGGCTGGAAGGACAGAAATATTATGGTGCAGGCTATGATTTGGAGCAAGCACAGCAGGAGGAGACAGAAGTAAGCCAACGCGTTGTTGCATGGCTAGATGCTTATTTTAAGGGGGAAAATCCCCCAACAGATGAAATTCCATTGGCGCCTCAAGTGACTGAGTTCAGAAGCAAGGTTCTGGCAGTGTTGCAGAAGATTCCCTATGGTCAGACGGCTACCTATTCAGATATTCTACGAGAGTTACAAGCCGAGTATGGTAAGATTGGTTCGGCCAGAGCAGTCGGAGGTGCGATTGGGCATAATCCTATTTCTATTTTAATTCCCTGTCATCGGATCGTTGGAAGCGATGGCGAGCTGACGGGTTATGCCGGCGGACTTGATAAAAAAGCTTACCTGCTGAAGCTGGAGGCGAGGAAATGATGGCGTTAGGACATATGGCTGAAGATTGGGAGTGGGAGGCTATTAAAAGTAATAACAGTGATTATGATACGTTTTTTTGGTATGCTGTTAGAAGTACCGGAATTTTCTGTCGTCCCTCATGTGCCTCTCGTCTTCCCAAAAAAGAAAATGTGACGATTTTTCAAAAAGCAGAGCAGGCAGTTGAAGCAGGATATAGACCATGTAAACGATGCCGTCCACTAGGAAAGCCGGTTAGCAAAGAGGAGTGGGTAGAAGAAATTGATCATATTTTAAAAGAATATTTCCAGCAAAGTTTAACTTTGAAAGATTTAGCTTTTATGGCAAAAGGCTCTGAGTCTTATCTTCGGCATGTCTATAAGAGTGTGACTGGAAAAACACCACAAGAACGTTTACGCGAACTTCGATTAGAATACTCTAAAGAAATACTAATTACCACTAATCTCTCAATACAAGAAGTTGCAGAGCATTCAGGTGGCCTGCATGCAGCCTATTTCGCAAAATTATTTCGGAATACTTACGGAGTGAGTCCGATGGAGTATAGAAAACGACATTATAAATAAGAGTATAATGAATTCTCATGATGTTACAACGTAGATTTTAATAGCGAATACCTGTTGGTAATAAATACTTATTGAAAACCAATTGTCAAATAAGAAAGGAGATTTTTACTATGTCTAAACAAATTGTAGACCCGATTCAATTGCGTCACGGTGCCAAATTAACCAACCGTTTGGTGCTGTCCCCTATGTATACTTTCAGTGGCTTAGAAGGAGGATTTGTGTCTGATGATACTTTACGATACTATGGAGCACGCTCTCAGGCAGCCAGTCTTTTGATTACTGAATTTCATTATGTCAGTCCATCAGGAGGGCCTTGTTACCAGACTGGCTATCCAGTTCAATTAGGTATTTACTCTGATGACCACATTGAAGGGGAGAGAAAATTAGCTGCTGCCCTTCAAAAAGATGGCAATAAAGCGATTTTGCAGCTTCATCATGGTGGGATAGCAGCTTCAGGCCGTGCTTTGAAGGGTGAGGAAGTATTGGCTCCCAGTGCCTTAGATTTTTCTTTTCTGCCTTATCCTGTGAGAGAATTGACGGATGAAGAAATCCTTGAAATTATCAAGGATTTTGGTCGAGCAGTCAAACGTGCAGTTCAAGCTGGTTTTTCAGGAGTGGAAATCCATGGTGCCAATCACTATCTGCTGCAGCAATTCTTTTCTAGCACTTCCAATGTTCGTCAGGACAGATGGGGCGGAACTTTGGAAAAACGTATGGCTTTTCCTTTGGCAGTAGTCGAGGAAGTGAAGCGTGCTGCGGACAAGTATGCGCCGGAAGATTTTATTATTGGCTATCGGATTAGCCCAGATGAAATCCATGAAGATCAAGTAGGCTATACTTATGAAGAAGCCAAACTTTTGGTCAAGGAGCTAGTCAAGCACGAACTAGACTACATCCATTTGTCGCTTTTGGCTGGCTATGCTTCAAAACCTACAGGATCTGACAAAACCTATGCAGATCATTTTAAGGAAGTGATGGATGAGCAAACTAAACTGATTACAATCGGTGGTGTCTTTAGTCAGGAAGATGCAGAAGCTGCTATTGAGGATACAGCTGCGGATTTAGTTGCAATCGGCCGTGGCACTTTGATTGACCCGCTGTTTGGCTATAAGGTACAGACGGGACGAGGAGCAGAAATTGTCCATGAGATTAGCCCTGAGCAGTTGAAAAACTCTCAATTGACACCAGGCTTGCTTGAAGTGTTCAGTCGTAAGGATTCTGGCGGTCTGCCCGTTCTACCTGGTCATGACAGTATTATCCACCTTCATACTGGTAAATTTGGGGATGAGGGGCAGTAAGAATTTTGGTGTAATTTTTTCCAAGACTTTTACCATTTTACTGGTAAGAGTCTTTTTTACGTACAGTAATAAACTAAAAATCCCCTTTGTCAGCTGCTGTATGTGACAAAGGGGTTTTTCATTAGTCAATATGCCATTGTGTGGCCAGCCAGTCGGCAAAGGCAACATAGCGTTCTTTGAGAACTTCATGATGACCGTAAGAGTCAAAGACGGAGCAGGTGGTAAGGATTTCTTTCTGAATCAAGCGATGAATTTCTGCAGCATAAAAAGGAGCCTTGGAAAGTCGGTTCGAGTGATTCGCGCCTTCAGCCTTTCCATTCTGCAAATAGACTAGACAGTCCTTGTTTTTCAAGTCCTGTGTCCGGCAATAGTCGGTAAAACCCGGATACCAAAAGGAGCCGCAGATAGAAAAGACACAGGGGACCTCGCAGCCGCTATAGAGACTGTAAACAGCTGCTAATCCACCGAGAGAATAGCCACCATAGGCAATTCTATTTTCATCCAGTAGGCAGTGCTGTCTGATTTCTGCTAATATACCGTTGAATAGTTTCTGGTGGTAGCTATCTGCTCTGCCGCCAAAATCAGGATTGCCAGGCTTTAGAGCATTGGCTTTCCAGGGTGTATAATCGTCCAGCCTGTTGTTTGATATCAGCCCGATCAAGATTACCGATGGAGAAAGCTTGCTTAGGTAGTTTATCTGTCCATCGTTTAGCAAGATTGCTGGATAAGGTCGTGATCCGTCATAATCTTGGGGCAGGGCAATATTGACAGTGATACCCTCCCAGACAAAGGTCTTATTTATTGACAAAGTCATTGATTTTCTCGAGTGAGTCGATTACAGAAGGACCATAATCCATGAACTCATCATAGGAGATAGTCATGATTTTCTGATTTTTGACCGCTGGGACATCTTCCAGAACTGGATTGGCTTTCATTAGATCAACGGCTTGCTCATCCATGGCCTTGTTGCGGTCGCTGGTTACGTAGATGATGACTTCTGGATCCATAGAGACCAGATTTTCCAAGGTTAGGTCAGAGGTTCCGGTCGCTACATTGGTATAGCCGAGCTGGTTAAGCAGGCTCTCCTGCAGGGCAGATTTATAAGCACCGAAAGTCTCGTCGTTATAGGCACACATGATGAGCGCTTTTTTCTTTTCGCCTTGGCTAGCCTTATTGGTCTTCTTGACACTGTCAATTCTTGCCTGCAGCTGATCAGCATACTGATTGGCCTTGTCTTGAACATTAAAGATGGTTCCTATGTTCTTGACATCTTCAACGATATTGCCTAGGTCTTGCTTGGTATTGGACAGGGAAGCCTTTTGTGTATAGACAGGGATTTTATTTTCATTCCAGGCACTGACTGTTCCCAGAGACTTCTCGGAAAACATCATGTTTCGGCCAAGAAGAGCGTCTGGCTCATAGGATAGCACAGTTTCCTGTGATACGGTTTTCTTATCACCGACTTGCGGAATGGTGGCAATATCAGCCTTGTATTTATCTGTGACATCGTTGTCTGGATTGAGCATACCGGCGATTTTGTCTTTCAATCCTAGTTCAATCAAGATTTCGGTCGTCGAAAGGTTGTTGGTGATGACCTTTTCCGGTGCCTTTTCAAAGACCTGATCAATCTCCTTACCTTCGGCATCGTAAGTTTTGATTGTCACGGGATATTTTGTCTCTGCTGTGCTCTTTTTCGCGCTCTCTGTTTTGGAAGAAGATTGCGAAGTTGAGCTTTCTTTCGTACTTTCCTTAGATGAAGAATTGCAGGCTGCCATTGTCAATGCAGCAGTTGCGACGAGTAAGATACTGAGTGTTTTTTTCATATTGCCTTCCTTTCTTGGGCTTGAAGCTTGTATAGATAAAGCTGAAAACAGGCTCTTATAGATATTGAATCATAGCCTGTCGATCCTTGGTCCAGATCACTTTGCTCTGAATGCCATAAACGCCTTGCAGTGAATCATGGGTGATGGCCTCCTTTGGAGCGCCTTGGTATGCAATCTCACCTCCCTTCATGAGGTACAAATAGTCTGAATACCGACAAGCCAGTTGGATATCGTGTAAAACAGCCAAAACATTGATCTTCAGGTCTTTGACGATACGCAGCATATCCAGCTGGTATTTGATGTCCAGATGATTGGTTGGCTCGTCTAGGAGCAGTAGGCTTGGCTGTTGAGCCAAAGCGCGTGCCAGCAGGACTCTTTGCTTCTCACCACCAGACAGGGATAGATAGGTTCGGTCCCCCTTATCTAGCATGTCCACCTGCCTCAAGGCATGACGGACAAGGGCATAGTCTTTTTCGCTCTCTTTTTGAAAAAGGGACAGATGGGGCGTCCTGCCCAGCATGACGATGTCTTGGACAGTGCAGTCAAACTGAAGATGGTTAAACTGAGTTACAACGGCTATTTTCTGGGCTGCTTTTTTTATGCTGACCTGTTCAAGTGGCCTACCGTTTAGATAAATGTTCCCGCTGTCAGGTTTGATTTGGCGGTAGATGGTTTTGAGCAGACTAGTTTTGCCGCTTCCATTGGGTCCTAAAATGGTGTGAAACTGATTTCCCTCGACCTTGAGTGAAATCCCTTTTAAAATCTTTTTTGGACCAATAGAATAGTGGATATTTTGGCAAGTTAGATCCATATCAGCTGCTTACCTCCTTTCGGCTTTTGGCTACAATGTAGATAAAGAAGGGTGCGCCAACCAAAGCGGTGAAGATCCCAATCGGCAGCTCGGCATTTTTAACCAAAATTCGAGCTAAAACATCTGCCCAGACAAGAAAGAGAGAGCCGAGAAGGGTAGCGATAGGAAAGAGCCTTTTGTAGTTGGTACCGACTAATCTGCGAGCAATGTGCGGAGTGATTAGTCCGACGAAGCCGATAATGCCGCAGCAGGCAACCAGTACCGCTGTCATGACTGCGACAACTGTGATATAAAGGAACCAGTAAAAACGCAGAGGGACTCCCAGCGTCAGAGCTGCTTCGTCCCCCATCATCATAGTATTGAAAATACGATACTGGGAACAGAAAAACAAAAAGGTGAGACAAACAACAAGAGCCGGCAAGGCAAGATCTGACCAAGAAGTTCCAGCCAGTGAGCCCATAGTCCAGAACTTGATTGTCATAAGGCTGTCAGCATTAGCACCGACAGAAATGATAAAGTTGGAAAAGGCGATAAAAAGGGCATTTACAACTGTTCCTGATAAAATCAGACTGCTTGTCGTCATTTTTCCCTGCATGGATGCGATAAAAAGGACCACTGCCGATGCCAGAATGGCTCCTATAAAGGCACCTGTGCCAGTAATGGATTTGAGTCCTAAGATAATGCTCAGTGTAGCTCCGAATGTTGCACCCGCTGAAATTCCTAGGATATAAGGCTCTGCGATGGAATTATTGACAGTAGATTGCATGACGCTGCCACAGACAGACAGTCCAGCACCAGCTAGGATTCCCAAGAGCACTCTTGGAACCCGCATGTTCCAAACAATAGCGATTGTAGACGGCGATAGTTTGCCTGTGCCAAGGGAGAAACCGAGCTTGCTGAAAATAATCTGGTAAGTATCTTGTATGTCAATAGTGACAGATCCCAGGGATACAGCTAAAAAGAGGGAGAAAGCCAGAAAAATGACGAGAAGCAAGAGCAGGCAGATATAGCGAGAAAATCCGTGATTTTCTGACTTTTTAAAGAGCATCCAGACCTCCTTAACAACAAAGATTAGAATTTTTTGACAATTTTTCATAAAAAATTATAACATTTTTAAATCAGAAGGGCAAGAAGGGATAAAAACCTATGATATGATAAGGTTTAATGACGCTTTCTATTGGTAAAAATTTTTAAATCTTTTCAGTTATGAAAACATCTTGCTGGTGTAAAAACTGGTTAGAGCTGAGTAATTAAGTTCTTCGGAATGTCTCGAGAGACGACTTTATTGGAAGAAAAGCTGGTGAATCTAAATGACTTATTATAATTACTAGAAAACAAGAAAAAACGACAGAAACTTTTCTATCGTTTTTTGAAATTATAAATGCTTAAGAACTAAGATAGCTATAACGATGTCCGACAATGATAGCTTAAAGAACCAGAAGTCCTTTGCCAAGCCCAATAATCATTCAAGACATAATATAGGCTTATAAAATTCTATTCAAAATACAGCAAGTCCTTGCTAGTTTCGGTGAAGAGTTCAAAACCATTCTTAGTGACATGGCCGCAGTCTTCGATGCGGACACCGACCTTGCCAGGGATGTAAATACCAGGCTCAACAGAGAAGCACATGCCTTCTTCGATGACCATGTCGTTGCCCTCCATGATAGATGGAAATTCGTGAACATCCATACCAATACCGTGGCCGAGGCGGTGATTGAAATACTCACCGTAGCCTGCTTTTTCGATGACTTGCCGAGCGGCACGGTCTACTTCATGAGCTGTGACACCTGGCTTGATAAAGTTAAGAGCAGCTTGTTGGGCTTCCAGTGTCAGATGGTAGATATCTTTTTTAAACTGGTCCGGCTGGCCGACAGCAACGGTCCGTGTCATATCGCTGGCATAGCCATTGACCATGCAGCCAAGGTCAAAGAGGAGGAGGGCGTTATTTTCGACTTTATTTGCTCCAGGAATGCCGTGCGGATTAGCTGCATTATTTCCCGTCAGCACCATAGTTTCAAAGCTCATCTCATAGCCTTCTCGCTTGATGGCAAAGTCAATCTGAGCGATGATATCTGTTTCGGTATTGTCCAGTGAAATATTGTCAAAACCGATATTAACAGCCTTGTCAGCATATTGGC
Organism: uncultured Streptococcus sp.; assembly: GCF_963456385.1. Lineage (GTDB taxonomy): Bacteria > Bacillota > Bacilli > Lactobacillales > Streptococcaceae > Streptococcus. Next base: position 59,058 of record NZ_CAUOLF010000014.1, read on the forward strand.
CAGCTACCAGCATTTTCTGGATTTCATCGGCAGACTTAATCAGGCGCAAGCGGTTGACGTAAGGAGTCAGGTTGGTAAATTCTGCACTATCAAAGACAGTTTTCAATCCATGATATTTGGTCAAAATCAAGTTATCAAACTCAAGAGCGACAGTCTTGAAGGAGTGAGCCGGCAGGGCAGCTTTAATCTTCTGCCAAGGATTTTCAGAGTCCATATAGCCAAGGACTGAAAAGGAAACAGAACCTGAAGCACGCTCAACTTCTAAAGCTGGCACGAAGAGCAGGGGCTCATGGTCAGGAAAGATAAACAAAAACATCTGCCGCTCATGCGGGTCACTGTAGAAACCAGTCAGATAATTGATAGTGACTGGATCAGACAGGACAGCAGCATCTAGCTTCTCATTCTCAAGATAGTGGGTGATTTGTTGGATTTTTGTCATGGTCACAACCTTCTTTCTATGCCTCTATTTTGGCAAAAAATGTCAAAAAAAGCAAGACTTTTCAAAAACTTATCAAAATACTTGAAAGTGTTTACAAGAAGTGATAAAATGGTGAATGTAGGAAAGTGAAAACGATATTTTCAATAGAAGAAAGGAAACTATATGAACACAGACGACACAGTAACCATTTATGATGTCGCCCGTGAAGCGGGAGTTTCGATGGCGACAGTCAGTCGGGTAGTGAATGGAAACAAGAACGTCAAAGAAAACACACGTAAAAAAGTTTTAGAGGTCATTGATCGTCTTGACTATCGTCCAAACGCAGTAGCACGTGGACTAGCCAGCAAGAAGACTACAACTGTCGGCGTTGTCATTCCAAATATTACCAATAGCTATTTCTCAACCTTGGCAAAAGGGATTGATGATATTGCCGAAATGTATAAATACAACATTGTCTTGGCTAACAGTGATGAGGATGATGATAAGGAAGTATCCGTTGTCAATACGCTCTTTTCTAAGCAGGTGGATGGCATTATTTTCATGGGCTATCATCTGACAGAGAAAATTCGCTCAGAGTTTTCACGTTCGCGTACACCGGTCGTTTTGGCGGGTACTGTCGATGTGGAGCATCAGCTTCCGAGCGTTAATATTGACTACAAGCAAGCAACGGTTGATGCTGTAGAATTACTGGCTAAGCGCAATAAGAAAATTGCCTTTGTCAGCGGACCGCTTGTAGATGATATCAACGGGAAAATCCGTCTATCAGGCTATAAAGATGGCTTGAAGAACAAGAAACTTTCATACAGCGAAGGCTTGGTTTTTGAATCGAAATATTCTTATGATGATGGCTACCACTTGGCAGAGCGTGTTATTGCTTCCAAAGCAACTGCAGCTTTTGTCACAGGAGATGAACTGGCAGCAGGCCTCTTAAATGGTCTGTCTGATCAAGGCATTAAGGTTCCAGAAGATTTTGAAATCATTACCAGTGATGATTCGCAAGTAGCTCGTTTCACTCGTCCTAACCTTTCCACAATCGGTCAGCCTCTTTATGACATCGGCGCTATCAGTATGCGCATGCTGACTAAGATTATGCATAAGGAAGAATTGGAAGAACGCGAAGTTCTCCTAGCTCACAGCATTAGCGAGCGTAAATCAACTCGGAAATAAGCGGTGAGATAGAAGCTTGATTATCAAGTCTTCTGAGCTTGAAAAGCGACAAAAGAGAGCAAGCAAATTACTGCTTTAAGAGAGTTTCATGAGCATGAAGCGAGGCTGAGGTGTAGTACCTCAGCTTTTTTGTGTTTCCATTTAGCTAGGGGTACTTTTCTAAGCCTTATAAGGCTTTGGATGGATTTTTTACCTCATTTGCCCTTGTGGTTTTCCTTTTTATTTTATTTTAGGTATAATAGGAAGTATGAAAGTATTACTGTATCTTGAAGGAAAGTCCGTTTTGGAGAAATCAGGAATTGGCCGAGCCCTCCAGCATCAGATGCATGCCTTGGATTTGGCTGGGATTCCTTATACGACGGACGTTTTAGGAGATTATGATGTGGTTCACATCAATACCTATGGTCCCCGTAGCTTGCTTCTTCTGCATGCTGCCAAGAGGGGCAATAAAAAAGTGATTATGCATGGGCATTCAACCAAGGAGGACTTTGAAAATTCCTTTATTGGTTCCAATCTTTTTGCTCCGCTCTTTGGTAAATATCTAACGCACATGTATAAAAAGGCGGATTTCATTATCACGCCATCGGAGTATTCCAAGCAGCTGATCCAGTCTTATGGGGTCACTACGCCTATGGTGGCTGTGTCAAACGGTATTGACCTGCCTAAGTATAAGAAAGATGCTCGCAAGGAAGAAGTTTTTAAAAAGTATTTTAAGATTGAAGAAGGGCAGAAGGTGGTCGTCTGTGCTGGACTTTATTTCCGCCGCAAGGGGATTGAGGATTTTGTAGAGGTTGCCCGCAGGATGCCAGATGTGCGCTTTATCTGGCTGGGCTCTATCAATCTCTGGCTGATTCCGCGCAAGATTCGCCGTCTGGTTCTCTTTGACCATCCTGATAATGTTGAATTTCCCGGCTATTTTAAGGGAGCGGTATTTCAGGGAGCCATGTCTGGAGCGGATGCTTTCTTTTTCCCGTCCTATGAGGAAACTGAAGGAATTGTTGTCCTGGAAGCCTTGGCCAGTGAGCAGAATGTTGTGCTGCGTGATATTCCAGTCTATCAGGGCTGGGTGGATGAGCGTTCAGCCGAGCTCTGCAACAATGTAGATGAGTTTGTCCAGTCTCTGAGAAATATCCTAGATAAAAAGGTGGACAAGCGTGAAGCAGGTTATCAGGTGGCTAAAAGCCGGTCCATTGACGATGTCTCAGGTCAGTTAGTTGAGGCTTATCAAATAGTTTTGGAGATGTAAGATGCGTATTGGTCTTTTTACAGATACCTATTTTCCTCAGGTCTCTGGGGTTGCTACCAGCATTCGGACTTTGAAGACGGAGCTGGAAAAATTAGGTCACACGGTATTTATTTTTACGACAACGGACAAGGATGTCAATCGCTATGAGGATTGGCAGATTATTCGAATTCCCAGCGTACCTTTCTTTGCCTTTAAGGACCGAAGAGTGGCTTACCGAGGCTTTTCTCACGCCTTAGAAATTGCCCGCCAATACCAGCTGGATATTATCCATACCCAGACTGAGTTTTCACTAGGGCTGCTGGGGATTTGGATTGCTAAAGAGCTGCGGATTCCGGTAGTACATACCTATCATACCCAGTATGAGGATTATGTGCACTATATTGCCAAGGGAATGGTCATCCGTCCTAGTATGGTCAAGTACATCGTTCGTGGTTTTATGAGTGATTTGGATGGGGTTATCTGCCCTAGCGAGATTGTCTATGACCTTTTGGTTAATTATAAAATCGAAGCAGAAAAACGAGTAATTCCGACAGGGATTGAGTTAGCGAAGTTTGAGCGACCGGAAATTTCGCGTGAGGATATCAAGAAGCTTCGTTTCAAGTTAGGTCTTGCTGAAGACGAGATTATGCTGCTCAGTCTGTCCCGTATTTCTTATGAAAAGAATATCCAGGCTATCGTTGAGGCGATGCCTGCCGTCCTTGAAGAAAATAACAAAGTCAAGCTAGTCATTGTCGGCGACGGTCCCTATGCGGAAGACTTGAAAGAACTGGTTGCCAAGCTTCAGATTGAAGAAGCTGTCATCTTTACGGGGATGATTGCTCCTAGTGATACGGCCCTTTACTATAAAGCTGCGGATTTCTTTATCTCTGCGTCAACCAGTGAGACTCAAGGTCTGACTTATCTGGAAAGCTTAGCCAGTGGCACGCCGATTATTGCCCATGGTAATCCTTATCTTGATAATGTTATTAGTGACAAGATTTTTGGGACCCTTTATTACCAAGAGCGTGATTTATCAGGCGCTATTTTAGAGGCGATTATTGCAACACCTGACATGGATGAGCAGAAGTTAGCAGACAAGCTCTACGAGATTTCAGCGGAGAACTTTGGTCGCAGAGTCTATGAGTTTTATCTAGATTTGACTATTTCCAAGGACTTCCATAATGAGCTCAGCCCAGAGGAAAGTGCTGCCAAGCGTCTGGCCAAGACAGTGGCCTATCTGCCTGGCAAGGTCATCTCTCTTCCAATCAATGGCTCCGTTCGTATCCTCAAAGCTTCGAGTAAGCAAGTGAAAAAAATCAGGAATATTACTAAGTTATTAGAATAGAAACATGCCTTGCATCATTGTGGCAATAGTTATTTATGTAAGGTTTTGTTTAGAAATAGAGGAGAAATCTTATGAAAAAATATCTCAAACAGTTGCCGTGGTTGCTTTTGTTCTATGGCATTGTCGTTGGTTCGGGCTTGATTTGGGAACAAATTTGGCAATATTTTATAAATAATACAGAAAGTATTGGAAGCGATTTGAGCTGGCTTTCTAATCTTAATTTATTTTATTATGCTGTGCTGCTCCCTTTGATTGGCGCAGTGATTGTTTATATAAATACTCGGATGCAAGGTTTTTCACTGCCCTTTCTTCTTTTGATTCCAGGGGTTCAGTATTATTACCTATTCAAAAACTTTTTTGACGGACTTTTTTACTCAGGAGACAAGATTTATAATCCAATCACTTCCACGCTTTATAATGCTAGGGATATTCATGTCTTGTTATTCCTTTCTTTGGGAGGAATGCTGTTGGCAGAGCAATACCGTAAAAAACGTCAAACTGCGACTTTGAGTCAAGAGGCTCTCAATCGTTTTTCTGGTTTTGATAGCCAATAGCCCTTGCAAATTTCTCCAATCGTGCTATAATGTTTTCTAGAGACAAATCACCTGCAGGAAATCTTTTAGAGAGCGCGTGGAGCTGAAAATCGCGTAGAGGATGCAGTTGGGACTACTCTATTAGCTTTTATGCAAACATAAAACGGTGGCTACGTTAGAGCCGATTCGAGGTGTGAGTCTTTTGACTTGCATAAATGAAGGTGGAACCACGTTGCGACGTCCTTTTGAGGATGTCGTTTTTATTTTGTCAGAAGGAGGAAGAATGATGCTTTATTTGATTGGCGGATCGCCTTGTAGTGGGAAGTCAACAATTGCTTCACTGCTTGCTAGACAGTATCAGCTACTTCATATCAAACTGGATGATTTGGTAGACGAGATGATGAGTCAAGCAATTGCAGACTCACAGCCGATTTGCCTTCTTAGACAGGATAGAAGTCCAGAACAAATCTGGATGAGAAATCCAGAAGAGATGGCAGATGAAGAATGGCGCTTTTATGAAGAGATTTTTCCTTATGTAAAATCTTACTTGATAAAAAATCAAGATAGACCTCTCTTGGTGGAGGGGGCAGGACTTTTGCCTCACTTGGTAAAGGAGCTTGAATGCCCAGCATCTTCCTATCTATGCTTGACTCCGACAGCTGATTTTCAGAAAAAGCATTATAGACAGAGAGAATGGGTTCCTTATGTCTTAGAGGGAACAACCAATCCTGAGCAAGCTTTTGAAAACTGGATGCAGCGAGACATTCTTTTTGC
>NZ_CAUOLF010000015.1:0-60785 GCF_963456385.1 uncultured Streptococcus sp.
GACGCACTTGTGGACGCGGACGTGCTTGCACTTACTGACGCGCTTGTGGACGCTGACGTACTTGCACTTACGGACGCGCTAGTTGAAGCTGATGTACTTGCGCTCACTGAAGCACTAGTTGAAGCTGAGGTACTTGCGCTAACTGATGCACTTGTTGACGCGGACGTGCTGGCACTTACCGATGCGCTCGTTGAAGCGGACGTACTTGCACTTACGGATGCGCTAGTTGAAGCAGACATACTTGCGCTCACTGACGCACTCGTCGATGCAGACGTGCTGGCACTTACAGATGCGCTAGTTGAGGCTGACGTGCTTGCTGATACAGATGCACTGGTCGATGCTGAGGTACTTGCACTTACGGAGGCGCTGGTTGAAGCAGATGTGCTTGCTGACACAGATGCACTGGTTGATGCAGACGTGCTGGCGCTCACTGAGGCACTTGTTGAAGCGGACGTACTTGCACTTACTGATGCACTGGTTGACGCGGACGTACTTGCGCTGACTGACGCGCTAGTTGACGCGGACGTACTTGCAGATGTTGATGCACTTACAGAAGCAGATTTACTATCAACAATAGACTGGCTCGCAGAGGTCGATGCACTAAGAGACGCAGAGGTACTAGCAGACACCGAAGCACTGGTCGAAGCGGATGTCGATGCTGACGTCAAAGCTGAACGACTTGATGCAAGATCTTTTACTACTCTATCCGCAGGAATAGTATCTGTAGATTTGTCAGGATAAGTAATGGTAACCTTTCCGTTTGCAGCAACAGTAATCGTAGCTGTAGCAGGTATATTAGGATTTGCTGCTCTAACCGCAGCAGCTACAGCATTTCTCTCATTTGTAGATAAGTTAGAAAGATTATTTACATACGTTATTGTCGGATCTGCAGGATCATACTTTTCATTTTGAGTTTTTACAGTGAGGATAAATCTTTCAAAACCATTTCGGCTATCAATAGGATTTATTTTGGTTTCATTGCCACTAGGATCTGTTCCAAGCATATAACGAGTATAAATACCAATAGGGTTATTTAGTGGAACGGTACCAAATATTCTAGTTCGAAGAGGATTCTGAGCTGTAGCATTGCCCGATTGTCCAAGATTATCTGTAGAATATTGTAACCAGTCAGGTGAAAGATAAAACTGACCCTGCTTATTTCTTTCAACATTACGGATGATAACAGCATTAACTTGACCGCTATTATCTGTAGTTTCTGCATAAAATTCAAAAGATTCGCCTCTATATACTACATAATCTCCTGTTTTAACTTGAGGAGCTTCCTCATCCCTAAAAGGTACATTGGTATCCAGATCTACCTTATCCCAACTTCCTGCCGTTCTGCTCGCAACATCGGCATGTTCATGAGGGAAATTGTCAGCGGTAATCGTTCGAGCGCTTGTTGCCAATCGCAGGGCAATAGCTGGATTACCTGTAGTCGCTGCCACTCTGGTGACAATTCTCAGAGTTGTAGTCGCTGCTGAACGACCAGTATAGAGGTTCCAAGCTCCAGATGACTGAACAGTCCCAGAATTAGTAGCTTCTTGACCATTGAAAGTAACGCTTGTAGTTTCCTGACCTTCTCCGATAGATACAAGCGCACCAATATTGCCAGTCTGTGCTTTGTTAGGTGACAAGGTAATAGTCCAAGTCAGCAGACGAGTCTGATCATCAAAGCTTGTGGTGATATTGTCAATCATATCACCGTTGACTCTATCACGGTTAGTCTCATTGAAATTGGGCTGTGTCACCGCGCGGCGACCCCTTCTCCGCCCTGTCTGGTTAGAAGCTTCTGTCGACTGCTGGCTGCTTTCGGATCTAGCACTCTCTGATGTAGAGGTAGTAGACGTTTGACTGGCTGAGACTGACTCTGATGCACTAGCGGACGCACTAGTGCTTGCACTCATTGAATCAGATGTACTTAAAGACACTGAAAGAGACTCAGATACACTTAAGGAATCTGAGACTGACTGAGATGTGCTGGCACTGATAGAAGCAGAGCTAGACTGTGACATTGACTCTGAAGCTGAAATGCTGGCAGAGATAGACGCACTGACAGAAGCACTGGCACTGGCTGAGGATGTATCTGATACAGACTCTGACTCAGTATGTGAGCTTGCCGTTGCGGTCACTGCTTCAGCAGCACTGCTTTCTTCTCCTAAAACTGTTTCACCACGTGTCGCTAAAACGTCTGTCGTGTCAATGACTTTTTCCAGAGCCTGCTCTTCTTCCGCATGGACAGTTGTGCTTGTCACAAGAGCTCCGCCCAGCACGGCTCCCGTGGCGACAATGCCCCTCAAAAAGTCTATGCCGCTCTTCTTATCGGTAACTTGTTCTTCCGTTACCTTGAGCTCGATCGATGAAAGGCCTCCCCCTCTCATTGATCTAAAAAGGCCGAACTGTGATGTCGCAGCACGCAGCCAATGCTTACCCGATTTAATCAGCTTAAAACGAGTCACACGCTCTACTTCGTGGTACTTACCTTTTTGACGTTTAAAAAACATAATTCTCCCTTTAATTTATATCCTTTTTAAAAATCCATTAATCCTATTTTACCACACTATTATATAAAATGAACAATAAATTACTTATTTTTTTTGCTGAAATTGTTTTCAAGCATTTCCAAAAAATATTCATATTAAAGCAACTTTCATCTCCTTTTACAAATAAAAAAACGCTGAAAAGCGTTTCTTACATCTTATAACGGAAGACATGGGATTCGAACCCACGCACGCTTTTACACGCCTACTGCGTTTCCAACACAGCCTCTTAAGCCTCTTGAGTAATCTTCCACAAAAGAGAAAGCCCAGCTTTCTCAAAACTTTAACCATTATACCACATTACAGCCCCAACCGCCATAGTTTCCGTTAAATTTTTTCACAAATTCAACCAAAGTCCAAACATTCTGGTTCAAATCAAAGATTTCGGTCGTATCCATACGAATCACATGCAGCTGATATGGTTTGTCCGCATCTTCTATCTTTTCAGCAGATACGAGGCTATAGCCCAACGCTTCGACTTCTTTTAGGAAACCATCTCGGTCTTCCTCAGATGCAAAATAGGCCCAATGGTCAATCTCGCGCTCTTGACTATGGTCATCGCCGTCCTGCTCCAGCTGGTACCAGACTCGCTGGTTGAGAATAGTCTGATACTCGTATTCATTAGGATAGAGAAAGTCAAAGTACTGATTCCATTCCTCGTCTTCTAGAGTTGCCGAATCATAGCGTCGATCTGGAAAGTCGCGCATCACGTTCGCAATTGGCTCCAGATGGCTTTTCTTGTCTTGCAAATAGTAGTAAAACTCAATATTTCCATCTGTTGTAATCACACCGACATGAATGCCGCCGACCTGGCCCAAAGCCTCAGAAAGCCTATCCTCAATCACATTCAGCTCCTTAAACTCATCACTAGATGGAAAACCTGTCTCCCCATCGTACTGGAGGAGCGTTACCTTGAGCCTCATAGCATAGGCATAGAGAGGATAGGGTGCCTCATCAGCAAGAGCTAAATTCAGACGGATGCTAGCCAACTTGTCATCAATATAGGTTGAGAAAGATCCCCACTCACTCGGAAAAGGATCCTCAGCAGGCACATCAAGCACTGCTTCTTCTACCTTTTCCACTTTCTCTTGCTCTCGCTTCTTACCAAACAGATTCTTAAAAAAACTCATATCAAACTTCCCTTAATACTTATGAAACCAACCTACTAGAAATACAAATATTTCCTTTGTCATCACTAACATCATTGTATTACTTTTTCAGACAGAAATCAAGATTTCCTGAACATTGCATAAGCAAAAAACGCTGATTTCTCAACGTTTTAGAAAGATTTTAAAATAATGGAGCCGGTGGGAGTCGAACCCACGTCCAAACACCTGCTAACACATTTGTCTACAACCATAGGCTATGTATTGATTTAACTTCACTTTGACACATAGCTCAAGCCCAAGTCAAGCGAGTCTATCAATCTCTTGCAAAATCCCTAGACCAGATTTTGCCGTAGCTTGCTTATAATAAGACCTGTCATCAGACACAAGCAATCCGAATCGGGTCACGCTGGCTGGTTTTTAGGCAGCTACAGCGTAAGAATTGTTATTTTTTGCAGTTATATTTAACTGGCGTTTTACATCCGCTAGATGGGTTGCAAAATATGCCTCATAATGCCTGTCGAATCCGTAACGACCCCAAAACAATAGCAAGACAATAGGAACATTATAACAGAATCTGCTAAAAAAAGCAAAAGCCTGCACGCGGCAGGCCAGCACTTACTATCAGTTCTTAGCGAATCCCCAAAGCAATTCGAGCATAACGGCTCATCTTTTCCACCGTCCAAGCTGGGTACCAAACCAACTTAACATCAGTCTTGGTAACCTCTGGAACATCTGACATGGCATCATAGATCTGGTCAGTCAGAAGATCTGCCAGAGGGCATCCCATGGTTGTCAGGGTCATATCGATTTCCGTTTCCCCATTGGTCTCGTCAAAACGGATTTCATAGATCAAGCCTAGATTGACAATATCAATACCCAACTCTGGGTCAATGACCTGCTCCAAGCTCTCTAAAATACGCGTTTTAATCTTTTCAACTTCTTCAGGGCTGTATTTTTGTTCTGACATGCAATATCCTCCTTATAGATAGAGCAAAAATTTCAAGTTAGCTTGAGAGGGCTTTTGTTTTTCAGCTAGAATTGCCGACTTAACGCTTCCTAATGAAAAATTTCTGTCCCTTCTTGCGCTCTTCAGTTCTTAATCTTCAATAAAATCTCTGAGTGGTTTGCTGCGGCTTGGATGGCGGAGTTTACGCAGGGCCTTGGCTTCAATTTGGCGAATCCGCTCGCGAGTGACATTGAAGACCTTGCCGACATCTTCCAGTGTCCGCATTTTTCCATCGTCCAGACCAAAGCGCAGACGCAAGACGTTTTCCTCGCGGTCTGTCAGCGTATCCAAGACCTCATCCAGCTGCTCACGAAGTACGACACGAGTTGTATAGTCGACTGGATTTTCAATCACTTCATCTTCGATAAAGTCTCCCAGATGACTGTCATCTTCCTCACCGATAGGGGTTTCCAGAGAAACCGGCTCCTGAGCAATCTTGAGAATCTCACGAACCTTGTCAGGTGTCATATCCATGCGCTCAGCGATTTGCTCTGGTGTTGGGTCTTGACCCAATTCCTGCAAGAGATTGCGTTGCTCGCGGACCAGCTTGTTAATGGTCTCCACCATATGGACCGGAATCCGAATAGTCCGAGCTTGGTCAGCAATCGCACGGGTAATGGCTTGACGAATCCACCAAGTCGCATAAGTTGAAAACTTAAATCCTTTAGTGTAGTCAAACTTATCAACGGCCTTCATCAGCCCCATATTTCCTTCTTGAATCAAATCAAGGAACTGCATACCACGGCCGACATAGCGCTTAGCAATGGAAACAACCAGACGAAGATTGGCCTCAGCCAGACGCTGCTTGGCTTCCAAGTCTCCCTGTTCTACCAAGATAGCCAGCTCCTGCTCTTCTTCATTGCTGAGAAGAGGCACAACCCCAATTTCTTTCAGATACATGCGGACTGGGTCATTAACCTTGGCTGAATTGCTGCCCAAGAGCTCTTCATCCGTCAATTCTGCTTCTTCCTCTTCAGTATTCAAGACACGCGCGCTGGGATTTCCTTCTTTATCTGTAATTGAGATGCCAGCATCCTGAATGCGCTGAAGCAAATCCTCAATCCCATCAGCGTCCAAAGTGAAAGGAATAACCAGCTGGTCATTGATTTCATCATCTGTCGCAATCCCTTTCTGCTTGTGGTTGCGGATAAATTCTGCAATTTGAACGTCTAATGTTGTTACTTCTTTTTGTTTTGTAGCCATTCCTACTCCATTCTTCTTTTTTGCTCAATCAAGCGCTCCAGCTCGGATAGGGCTGTATCCGTATCTCCGCTGTGAGAAGCTTCTCGAATCTTCTTACTAATAAACTGATTATGCTTGCGCAAAATCTCCCGCTCTCTGGTTTCTTCCACTTCTTTCAATTCATCTTCCAAAACCTCATCAGGCAAGTCTTCTTCCAAGACGCGGTACCAAGCCTGCTGGACATGATCCGGCAGCTGGGACAAGTCCTGCGGTGTCATCTCGCCATTTGCCAGCAAAATCTCATACAAGGCCTGCAATTCTTCCGAGTCAAAGGCAAAGTCTTCTCTCAGCCGGTATTGGTTCAAAATCAAAGGATGATGTATCATGCGGTGGAAGATATGATTTTCCGCCCTCATGAGACGACTCAGCCGGTTCGAAGGCGAAAACTGCATGACGACTGGTTGAGACTGATGAATCGGAGCCTCCTGACTGCGACTAGAACGCTCAGCCAGCCGGCTGTTATTCACCGTCTGCTCCACCTGCTGATAGTCAAAGTCTGGCAGCAACTCAGCCAGCATGTAAATATAGGAGTTCTGAGCTGTGATGGACTTGGTCTTCGCAATAATCGGTGCCATCTTCTCTACAAACTCAATCTGAGCCTGCAGATTTTCAATATTATCTGGTTTCAGATGATGCAGCAGAAACTCCACATTACTTATTCGCGTTTTACTCAGCAAATGCTGCAAATCTTCCTCAGAATTTTTAGCGAGAAATTCATCAGGGTCCAAATTATCCGGAATCCGAACAATTTCCACCGTCATATCTCCCAGCTCATCCAAAGCCTTAGCAGTCGCTGCCTGCCCAGCCCTATCTCCATCGTAAGACAGGATAATCTTCTTGCAATACTTACTCAGATGCTGGACATGCTCAGGTGTCAGAGCTGTTCCCATAGAGGCAACCGCATTTTCAATCCCAGCCCGATAAGCCGCAATCACATCCATGAAGCCTTCCATTAGATAAACCTCATGGTTCTTCTTGATAACCGGCTTGGCCTTATCCAGATGATAGAGCTCGTAGCTTTTATTGAAAATAGCGGTGCTGCGACTGTTTTTATACTTGGCCTGATGCCCGTCTGAAGCCGCTGCCTGCCAAATCCGTCCGGAAAAAGCCACAACCTGCCCACTGTCATTGGTCAGGGGAAACATAATCCGATTCTGAAAGGCATCATAGACCAGATTATTCTCCGCCAGATTAAAGAGTCCCGAGTTCATGATGGTATTCTCATCAAACTTGCCAGCCATACTCTTATGAAGATAATTCCCCTCATTAGGAGCCAGCCCGATTTGAAAATGCTTAAGAACATCATCTGTCAGACCCCGCTGGTAGAGATAAGCCCGCGCTTCCTCTCCCATCTTGGTCGTCATCAGAACCGCATGATAAAACTTGGCTGCCTCGGTATGGATATCGTAGAGAGCCTGGTGCGGATGGCTTTGTCTCAGTCGGTCATTGCCCGCTGTCTCTACAGCCAAGGGAATCCCTGCCCGATCTGCTACAATCTGCACAGCATCCATAAAGGAAACGCCTCGATAATCCTCAATGAATTTGAAGACATCGCCCGACTTGCCGCAGCCAAAACAGTGATAAAACTGCTTGTCCTCTACAACGTTAAAAGAGGGCGTCTTTTCGCCATGAAAGGGACAGAGTCCCAGGAAATTCCGCCCAGCCTTGGTCAAGGCCACCGTTTCTCCTATGACATCGACGATATTGACGCTGTTTTTAATTTCAGAAATGATTTCTTTATCAATCAAGAGACAATACCTCCAATTTATCATAGAATATCATTCTATATTTTATACTAAAATGAAGCAAATGTAAAATATTTGACAAACAAATATCTTGTAGATGTCATATAAATAAGCTATAATATAATCTCATTAATAAATTCTTGAAAGGAAAGAAAGAATGTTAAAGGATCTTAAAGAATTCTTGCTGCGTGGGAACGTGATTGATTTGGCAGTCGGTGTGATCATCGCCAACGCTTTTGGAGCAATCGTCACTTCATTGATTACTGACGTAATCACTCCCCTCTTCCTCAACCCAATTTTGAAAGCTGCAAACTTGGAGCAAATTTCTCAATTGAAATGGAACGGGATTGCCTATGGTAACTTCTTGAGCGCTGTAATTAACTTCTTGGTAATTGGTACTGTTCTCTTCTTCATCGTCAAGTCTGCTGAAAAAGCACAAAGCCTTGCTAAGAAGAAGGAAGAAGCTGAAGAAGCGCCAGCTGGACCAACTGAATTGGAAGTCCTGCAAGAAATCAAAGCTTTGTTAGCTGAGAAAAAATAGAGAGAATTCACTGATGAAAATCAGTGTTTTTTTCTTGCCTATTGCTCACAATCATCCCCTTCTCTCCAAAGAGTGAAAACAAAAAACAGACCGGAGTCTGCTTTTTTGTTCAATTAGAATTTTTTACGTTTACGAGCTGCTTCTGATTTGCGTTTGCGTTTTACAGAAGGTTTTTCATAGAATTCACGTTTGCGTGTTTCTTGAAGAGTACCAGCTTTAGTAACCGCACGTTTGAAACGACGAAGTGCATCATCAAGTGATTCATTCTTGCGTACTACTGTTTTTGACATTTTTTTCACTCCCTTCAAGTCCAAAATCTATATAATCATACCACATATAGAAAAGAGTGTCAAGTATTTTCTGTAATTATGATGTATCCCCTTTTTATGATACAAACAAGAAGACCAACTGCTATGGCTGCAGCTGTTCTTCTTTTGCTTAGAGGGTTTTACGCTTCTTAGCAGCTTTGGAAAGGGAAATGTCCTGCACCTTATCATAGAACAGGAACTGCTGAATGAGCTCTCTGTCGCTCATGTCAGGATTCAAGTCAACAACATAGTCCAACTTGATAGACTTCTTTTCAGCCGACTTGAGAGAGGTCAGTTCAGCTGATTTACAAGTCGTTTCAAAAATAGCATCAAAGAGTACTTCATAGTCAAAGTCAGCTGGAACCTGAACCTGAACATAACGTCTGGTGGGACTGACTGAAGTAAAGCTCATCTTTTCAAAGAGCATCCAGATACCTGAAATAGCTAGAGTAAAGACAATTCCCAGCGCTACAAAGCCCATCCCCGTTGTAATCCCGATAGCCGTCGCCATAAAGATGGCTAGAAGCTCCTTGGAGCCACCTGCAGCCGACCGGAAGCGAATCAAACTGAAAGTTCCCGCTACGGCGACACTGGTACCCAAATTTCCATTAACCAAGAAGATGATAATGGAAATAATGGCTGGCAAAAGGGAGAGGGTGACGACAAATTCCTTGGTATAAATCGTTTGGCGCTTATAGACCTTGGCCAAGACAATTCCTAAAACCACACTAGTTGCTAGTGAAAAAATCAATGCTAAAGGATTAATCTTGACTTCCGTGGAGGAGTAAATACTGTTAAATAACTGATCGAGCATAGACTACCTCCTTAGGCCTTGACTGTTTGAGTCAGCCTTTCTTTAGTTTTCAGGTAGGCTTTGCCGTATTTTGAGAAGGACTGGTCTTCTAATCCATATTTATTGAGAATATCAGCCAGCCACTGAGGATACTGACCAGGAACCTTGATTTCCATAATCACCTTGTCGTCTTCCAGCAAGGGCAGTCCATAGCGACCTGAAGCCAAATCTACATCATAATCTCGATAGCGGATGTTGGAATCAACTGTCACACGTACCTTTTTATCTTCCAAGCCTCTCATAGAGTAGCGGTCATAGCTAATCACCATTTTTGGCTTCAAGTCTATATAGCGCTCCTGTAACTGTTCTACTTCTGCCTTGACCCGGTCATCAGAAATAGTATGGTCTGCCACACCATTCACAATATAGTTGGTCACAGAGAGAGGATTGGAAACTAAACGATATTTGAAGCCTACTTCATCGCGTTTCTTCTTGATTTCCAAGAAAACTTGACTATCATCATTTGGCTGCTCAGCATAAGTGCGCATCCGCATCTTTTCGCGACCACCTTTTCTGGCAATGGAATCCTGAATCATCTGGAACTCATCATTATCAAAATACACATTGGAAATGGTTGATGTCGCATAATCATCTGCGGTAAGGTCAGGCCTCATGTCAGCTTCAAGACGAGCTAGCATTACTCGGTCAAGAATATACTTAGTTTCGATCCGTTGGAAGTTTGTTTGGATTTGCTTTTGTTTCATTTGGATTCTCCTTTAATTCTACAAATGTAGTTTTTGTTTTTAAAAGAAATAGAGCTTCCGCTCTGCACCTACAAGCGTCTGGATAAGCTTTGCTTTCTTCTCCTTTCCAAGCAGTATTTTTCAAAAACATTCTACAAACATAGTTTATAAGCATATTCTACAATTGTCGTTTATAAATGTCAAGAAAAAAGATAAATAATCTTTCAGTTTGTTTTTGGTATTAGGAAACGAAGTGCAAACTGTAAGCAAAATCGACCTAAAATAAAAGATAAACTGATGACTAACTGCTCTTGGAGGATTACCAAATCCCCCTTCGAGAAGATAATAAAATTCTACCAGTCTAAGCTTTTAAGAAACTTAAACTGGCAGAATCCTCTATTTAATCGTCATCATGGTCATCATCATCGTCCGAATCATCAGTGTCTGTCGTATGAGAGGAACTGTTCTGAGACGGAGTTTGAACTGTTGATGTGCCAGCGCCAGTAGTGGCTCCTGTCGAGCCCGCTGCTCCCGTATTCCCTGCGCCTGCAGTAGCGCTGTCAGCTGGAGTTGATGCAGCTGACGAGGATGGGCTGACTTCTTTTTCGACTGTTACCGTCTTTTCGACAATGGTATGCTGCTTGGATTGGATTAGTTTTCCATCCTTAGCATTGACAATGGTTTCATGAGCTGTTTGCCCGTGCGAGAAGCGAATTTTATAGGTGTCTTTCTCACGCGCAATCTGGAGGTCTTTAATATCCTTTTCAGAAAGAGACAGCTCTTTTAAGACGGACGCTAGAGCCTGACGTTGACTGAGCCCTTGAGACTGTTTTTGCCCTGCAACAGGTCTGCTTTGTTGAGCAGCTGGGCTTTCTAGAGCAAAGACCGAGCTAGTCAAGAGCAAAAGGAGAGGAACTGCCACTACAAAGGCAGCAGACAGAAACCTCTTAGGCAGCCGATTATCCATAATGCCGACAATCCGCCGCTTGAGATTAAACTTGTCAGAGTAAAAGCAGGTTGTCAGAGCAATTGGGGTCTTCTTACTGCGGTCTATCATGGTCAAAATCGTTTCACCGTAGAAAGTCCGATACTCTGTATCTCTACAGCTCAAAACATCGTAGTCACAGTACATTTCTCCTGCTTCCTGGGTTTCACGGCAGGCAAAGCGGACAACCGGATTAAACCAGTGCAGACTCTTGGCAAAAATCCCTAAGAGATTGATTAAAACATCGCGGTGCTTATAGTGGGTCAGCTCATGCTTGAAAATCAGCTGCAGCTCTTCTTCCGTGTAGTCAAGTTCTGGAAGCACGATTAAAATATCTCTGAAACCTAGCAGCATAGGACTTTGGGACATAGGATAGTGGAGCAGACGAATCTGGCCCTTAACTCCCATCTCCTGCTGAACAGCCCGCAACTGAGCCATCGCTTCTTCGTCCTGAAACTCCGTGCCCCAGCGCTTCAGCATCTTTCTGAAGCGAATATAAGAATAAGCGTATCTTCCTACACTAAAGAAAAAGCCAATCAGCCAGATGGCAAAGAAAATCTCAAACCAAGGCAGACCGAGAAAAGCCTCCCACAGTTTTGGCTGGGCAGCTTTTTCAACTGCTGGAGAAGCGCCCTGAGCACCACCTGTCTGGGTGGCAGTCACTGCTGTCTGAACTACCGATCCTGTATTCAGCCGAATCAGGCCTGAGCCAAACTGAGGACGGAACGGAAACAGAAAACTCAGCAATATCAGAAACCAAATAAAATACTTCACTCTGACCGAAATCTTAGTCTTAAAGGCCGTAAAAAGCAGACTAAGCAAAAGCACCAAAATGGATGTTGACAAACTGGTCAGAAGAAAAGAAAGAAGGAACTGTTTCATGCTTATCCCTCCATCCTACTTTCCTTGGTTGAGCAAACTACGCAGCTCATCCAGTTCATTTTCCGAAAAGGAGTTAGAAGAAAAGAGTGTTTTGACAAAACCGCCCATTGAATGGCCGCTGTGACGCTTCAAAAAATCCGAAGCTTCAACTTCCAGATACTCTTCTTCTGAGATCAAGGCTGTATATTGCCTTTCACGCCCCTTGCGGACACTGTCTAAAAAGCCCTTTTCAGTCAAGCGAGCCAAGACTGTCAGCAAAGTCTGGGGCTTCCAGTGATTGTCTGGTCCCAGCTTTTCCATGATACGGGCAGAGGTCGTCGGGGTAGGCAGCTGCCAAATTACTTTTAAAATAGTAAATTCCCCATCTGGCAAACGTTTAATAGATCTTTTCATCGTTCCCACGAGCTTTCTAAATAATGCTATTTCTATCTTTATTCTACACTTGTCTAACAAAAAAGTCAATCATTATATAAAAAAAGAGCGGGAAATTACTTCCTCACTCTATTTTAGAAAAATAAACTAAGCAGGGTCAGTATAGCTAGCCCTCCCTGCTTGAACAGGATTTTCGGGTCACTGGTCACTGCACCGTATGCTGCCACCAAGATGATATAAACCATAAAAATTCCCAGCCAAACCGGACTAGACTGCACAAAGGCCGCAATCAGCACTAAAACAGCTATCAATCCGTTGTAAACTCCTTGGTTTTTGAAAAGTGTATTGACCGACTGCCGCTCCAACTCCTCTTGCGACATACCGAAAACCCGAGCTGTTGCTGCAGAAGTCGTCGCAATGGTCTCCAAGTACAGGATGTAGAAAAATTCCAAGGCAACCAAGCTTGCCAAAATCAGAGTAATAATAGACATTTTATCCCCCTAAAATAAATAATGAAAATCAGTATAACACAGACTGACTGGAACTGCGAAAATCTTGCTCAAAAATGGACAGTTTGTATAAAAAGTGTGACTAAAAATACTGAAGAAAAAAAGCGTAGCAGAAATCAGCAATTTCTGACTAGATGTGATACAATCTTTTTTGAAAAATGGAGGTAAATTATGTTAACCTATGATTTAATTGTCATCGGCTTTGGTAAGGCCGGTAAAACATTGGCAGCCAAAATGGCGGCCCAAAGGAAAAAAGTTGCTTTGATTGAGCGAAGCAAGGCTATGTACGGGGGAACCTGTATCAATATCGCCTGCATCCCAACCAAGACCCTGCTCGTCGCAGCTGAAAAAGGCCTGGCTTTCGATCAAGTCATGGCTGAAAAGAATGCTGTAACCAGCCGTCTCAACGGGAAGAACTACGCAGCAATCAGTGGTGCTGGTGTTGACATCATCGATGCGGAAGCTCATTTCCTTTCCAATAAAGTCATCGAAATCACAGTTGGCGATGAGAAAGAGAAACTGACTGCTGAGACCATTGTCATCAATACTGGTGCTGTTTCCAATGTTCTGCCAATTCCAGGACTGACTGAAACCGAGCATGTCTATGACTCAACTGGCATCCAAAATCTGAAAGAACTTCCTAAACGTTTAGGAGTTCTGGGTGGCGGTAACATCGGCTTAGAATTTGCTGGACTCTACAATAAATTGGGCAGTCAGGTGACTGTACTGGATGCTGCTCCTGTATTTCTCCCTCGAGTAGAACCTTCTATCGCTGCTCTAGCTAAGCAATACATGGAAGAAGACGGAATCCAGCTCCTGCAAAATGTGCAAACCAAGCAGATTAAAAATGATGGTGCTGAAGTTGTCGTTGTGACAGAGGATGGAGAATTCCGCTTTGATGCCCTGCTCTATGCTACCGGCCGCAAGCCGAATGTTGAACCACTGCAGTTGGAAAATACTGACATTGAGCTGACAGAGCGCGGAGCTATCAAGGTCGATAAGCACTTGGAAACATCTGTACCTGGCGTTTTTGCAGCGGGCGATGTCAATGGCGGTCTGCAGTTCACTTATATCTCACTGGATGACTTCCGTATCCTTTATAGCTATCTGGCTGGCGATGGCAGCTACACACTGGAAGACCGTAAAAACGTCCCTACCAGCATGTTCATCACACCGCCATTGGCTCAAATCGGATTGACTGAAAAGGAAGCCCAAGATCAAGGACTGCCGATTGCAGTTAAAGAGATTCCAGTCGCAGCAATGCCTCGTGGACATGTCAACGCTGACTTACGCGGCGCCTTCAAGGCTGTTGTCAATACAGAGACCAAGGAAATCGTTGGGGCAACAATCTTCTCAGCAGGGGCTCAGGAAATTATCAATATCCTGACTGTAGCCATGGATAATAAGATTCCTTACACCTACTTGAGCAAGCAAATCTTCACCCACCCAACATTGGCTGAAAACCTCAACGATTTATTTGCTATCTAATTTTAAGCCCCTGATGGGGCTTTTAGGATGTCTTCAAAACATTTGCTTACATTTCAACCCCTTTTTGTGGTACAATAATGCTAGTTTATTTTAAAAAAGATTGAGGAAATTTATGTCTGAACTGTATGATATTACGATTGTCGGCGGCGGTCCAGTTGGCCTATTCGCAGCTTTTTACGCTCATTTGCGCCAAGCCAAGGTTAAAATCATTGATTCCCTGCCTCAGCTGGGTGGTCAGCCGGCCATTCTCTATCCAGAGAAGAAGATTCTGGATGTACCAGGCTTTACCAATCTAAGTGGCGAAGAGTTGACTCAGCGTCTGATTGAGCAGCTGGAAACTTTCCAGACTGAGATTTGCCTCAATGAAACGGTGCTGGATATCGTCAAATCTGATACTGGCTTCACTATTACGACTTCTCAAGCCCAGCATCAGACCAAAACCATTATCATCGCCATGGGAGGCGGCGCTTTCAAACCGAGAGCTTTGGAGCTAGACGATGCTGAAAGCTACAGCAACCTTCACTATCACGTTTCAAACATCAGCCAGTACGCTGGCAAAAAGGTCGTTGTTCTTGGCGGTGGCGACTCGGCTGTTGACTGGGCGCTAGCTTTTGAAAAAATTGCAGACACCAGTCTTGTTCATCGTCGGGACAACTTCCGAGCTTTGGAGCATAGCGTAGAAGAACTCAAGGCTTCTAGCGTTGAGATTAAGACACCTTTTGTTCCGAGTCGATTGGTCGGCGAAAATGGCAAGATAACTCACTTGGAAATCAGCCAAGTCAAGGGAGAGGAAAGTCAGCTTCTGCCTCTGGATCACCTCTTTGTCAACTACGGTTTTAAATCCTCTGTCGGCAATCTCAAAGATTGGGGCTTGGAGCTCAATCGTCACAAGATTTTGGTAAACAGCAAGCAAGAAACTTCTGTGCCAGGTATCTATGCAGCCGGAGACTGCTGCAGCTACGAGGGTAAGATTGATTTGATTGCGACTGGGCTAGGTGAGGCACCTACTGCTGTCAACAATGCCATTAACCATATCTATCCTGAGCAAAAAGTCCAACCCAAACATTCTACAAGCCTATAAAAAACAGCTGCCGAGCTCAAGCTCGGCAGCTTTTATAATTCATCTGCGATTTTATTGATTTTTCTCAAGCGATGATTGACACCGCTCTTAGTCAGTGGCTGGCTCAGACTATCAGCTAGCTGCTGGATGGAGTAGTCCGGATGCTGGATACGAAGCTGGGCTACCTCCTGCAGGTCTACAGGTAAACTCTCGATACCAATATTGTCGCTGATTTTGGCAATATTGTTGATGGTTTTCATACTGGCTGTGACCGTACGGGCGATGTTCGCTGTCTCCGCATTATTAGCGCGATTGAGGTCATTGCGCGCTTCCCGCATGAGCTTAAGAGACTCGAACTCAGCCATGGCTTCCATAGCACCGATGACAATGAGAAAATCCATGATATCCTCAGCCCGCTGCAGATAAGTAACAGCCCCCTTCTTGCGCTCAATGGTCTTGGCATCCAGCAGAAAACGCCGCATCAAGGAAGCTAAATCCTCAGCATGATCCAGATAAACGGACAGGATTTCCAGCTGGTACTTGCCTGAGTCTGGCTCCCGCATGCTGCCATTTGAGAGAAAGGCCCCCCGCAGGTAGGCTCGACTGGCTTCGTCATCTGACAAAATGGCCTGGTCAGTCCCTGCCTCGATACCAAAAAAGGAGTCAGCCAAGTGCAGATCAGAAAGGATTTCTTCTACTTTCTGATCCAGAAATACTGTGTATACACGGTTCTTGCGCAGATTGGTCTTCTGATGGTGACGAATTTCTGACTTGACCTGGTAAAGGTCCGACAGCAACTCATAGAGATGGCGAGCAATCTTGGCATTTTCTGTTGTGACAGATAGGGTCAAACCACTGCTAGCTAAGCCCAGACTGCCAGACATTTTGATCATGGCTGACAGCTCATTTTTATCTCTGCTTGCCAGGCTCAACAATTCTTCTTTTACTTTTATTGTAAAGCTCATTTGCGTACCTGTATAATCTGCATCAATTCGTCAACGACCAGCTCGCCATCATGGAACGCTCCGCCATTTTCCAAACGCAGAAAGTTCGAAGAAATAACGCGCGGAACCTGCTCTTGTAACCCTTGAAAATCATGCTCCACCTGTACCAGATATTCGTCAAACTGGTTACTGTCCATGTACTCATGAGGGACAGGTTCGATATTGACCAAGACTGTATCTACAAACTTCCTGACTAAATGACGGTGCAGAACTTGGACGTGATCGCTGTCTGAAAAATGCTCTGTTTCGCCTCGCTGGGTCATGATATTGCAGACATAGGCCACTTCTGCCTTGGTGTCTAGAAGAGCTTGGCCAATTTCCTCAATAACGAGGTTAGGCAAGATAGAGGTAAATAGAGAACCCGGTCCTAGGACCACCATATCGCTTTCTAAGATGCTCTCAACCACCTTTTTACTGGCAGCAGGCTTCTTGTCATCATAGGTATTGGTCACATAGACCCGCTCAATCATTCCGCTCTTACTGGTCAGATTGCTTTCACCGACAACTTCTGTCCCATCTGTAAACACAGCATGCAGAGTCAGAGGGGTGTCACTAGAAGGGTAGATTTTTCCTGTCGTATGGAAAAACTTGGTCAAAAGCTGCATGGCATTATAGGTTGAGCCCTGCATTTCAGAAATACCTGCAATAATCAGATTGCCCAAGGGATGTCCCGCTAGAACACCATCTCCTTCCGCAAAGCGATACTGAAAGACCTTCTCATAGAACTTTGGCATGTCGGACATGGCTACTAAGACATTTCGCAAATCACCCGGCGGAGTCAGCTGCTGGATGTTTTTACGCAGCTCACCAGAACTGCCGCCATCATCTGCTACAGTGACAATGGCTGTAATTTCTACATCCTTTTTACGCAGGCTGTCTAAAATAACAGAAATTCCTGTACCACCGCCGATGACTGTAATTCGTGGCTTTCTCATGAGCGGTTCACCGTTTCTTTCCGACGATTTTTGTCGCGGTGACTGGCATTGACCGGCCAATTTTTAGCCAAATCATCTGCTAAGCGCTGAGCAAAGGCTACACTGCGGTGCTGACCACCCGTACAGCCCACTGCAATGGTCAGGATTGACTTCCCTTCCTTCTGATAGCCTGGCAAAATTGGCTCAATCAAGCCAAGCAGGTTCTGGTAAAATTCTTCTGACTCCGCATGGTTCATGACATAATCAAAGACATCCTTGTCCAAGCCCGTCTGATTGCGCAGCTCAGGTTTATAGTAGGGATTGGGCAGAAAACGCACATCAAAGACCAAGTCTGCATCCAAAGGCAGACCATATTTGAAACCAAAACTCATGACCTCAATGCGGAAACTGAGCATGTCAGCCTGATTTGAAAATTGCTCAGAGATGGTCTTTCTGAGCTCCCGTGGTGTCAAATCAGTTGTATCTACAACATTTTGGCTGAGATTCTTCAGAGGGGCTAAAAGTTCGCGCTCCAGTTTAATCCCATCTAAAATCCGTCCATCAGCTGCTAACGGGTGGCTGCGTCGCGTTTCCTTATAACGAGCCACTAACTCCTTATCAGCCGCGTCTAGGAAAAGAATCTTGAAATCAATGTTCTCATTCTGCTCTAATTCATCCAAAACGTTCTGGATTTGCAAAAAGAAGGAACGGCTCCGCATATCGACAACCATAGCTAGCTTGTCATTATCCGTAGTCCCTTCGACCAGCTGCAAAAACTTTGGCACCAGAGTTGGCGGCATATTATCAATGGTAAAATAACCTAAGTCTTCAAAAGACTGGATGGCTACGGTTTTCCCCGCCCCGCTCATTCCAGTCACAATGACAAGCTGAATTTTCTTCTCAGACATTATAATCCTTTCATCAGATAGAATCCGTCAAAGAGCTGTTTTCTCCAGCTCTTTTTTAGAGAATCTCGGCAATAACCTCGATCTCAATCTTCACATCCTTAGGCAAGCGAGCCACTTCTACTGCTGAACGAGCTGGAAATGCTTCTGTAAAGGCTGTTTTGTAAACTTCATTAAAAGCCACAAAATCATTGATATCGCTCAAGAAGCAAGTAGCCTTGACTACGTGGTCAAAGTCTGTTCCAGCGGCTTCCAAAATGGCTGAAACATTTTTCAGTACCTGCTGAGTCTGCTCTTCAATAGTTGTCCCAATGATTTCTCCTGTTTCAGGAGACAGAGGAATCTGCCCGCTCGCAAATAAAAGATTGCCCACAATTTTTCCTTGAACATAAGGTCCAATCGCTGCTGGTGCTTTATCTGTATGAATCGTTTTTGCCATAATTATCACTTCTCCTACTTATTTTTTTCATTATACCATAAAAAGATGGGGGTGGCCATGTTAGTCTTACTCCCATTGACTTTTTCCTTATTTTTATTTATGATAGAAAAACAGAGAAATCAAAACCTAGGTTTTGGACTGGTTCGAAAACTTCCCAGAATAAAAAACTAAGTGCCTTTATATTGTATATAAAATGTCTTGCGCATAGTTTTTTTCTGTCTCCTCGATTAGGCTGACAGTTAAGAGGTTGGGACCGATTGTCTCAACCTCATTTTTATATAGGCAAAGGAGAACTCATGAAAAGAAAAGTCATTATCGACTGCGACCCTGGTATAGATGATAGTCTAGCCCTAATCTATGCCATTCAACATCCCGATCTAGAAGTAGTAGCACTAACCATCGTTGCTGGAAATGTCCCAGTAGACCTTGGTGTTGAAAATGCCTTTAAAATATTAGAAAGACTGAATCGGTTAGATATCCCAGTCTATGCAGGTGCAGACAAGCCTCTAGTCCGTGACTTCGTCTCAGCTCAAGATACCCACGGTATGGATGGTTTAGGCGAGAGCAGAATCAATCGAACAAGCAATTGTCAGCCCCAGCCTCAGAAAGCTTCTGAATTTCTGGCTACCTATTTCCAGAAGCCTCAGGACACTTCCCTTATCGCCTTGGGACCATTGACTAATCTAGCAATGGCAATAAAGCAAAATCCCCAAATTGGAAAACATATCAAACGCTTTGTCAGCATGGGCGGCAGCTACAAATCTCATGGCAACTGCTCACCTGTTGCCGAATATAACTACTGGTGTGACCCACACGCCGCTCAATTTGTCTATCAAAGGTTAGGCTGAAAAATCGAGATGGTTGGACTGGATGTCACACGCGCCATTGTCCTCACCCCCAATCTATTAGAGTACATGCGTTTCCTACAGCCAGAAGTAGCTGAGTTTGTCAGCCGTATCACGCGTTTCTACTGGGACTTCCACTGGGAATACGAGCATATCATCGGCTGTGTTATCAATGATCCGCTGGCTATTGCTCATTTTCTGCATGAAGACCTTTGTACGGGCTTCGACTCCTATGTCGAAGTCGTAACCGAAGGCATTGCTCTAGGACAGACTGTGGTTGATGCTTATGACTTCTATCATCAACCAGCCAATGCCTATATTGCAACTCAAGTCAGTCCCTCACTCTTCTTCCAAGACTTCTTAGCTATCCTCCTGAATCAACCTAAGGAGACGATTGCTCGAGACCTATCATCACTTTTATGAGGAAAATTTTATCATGAAAAAATCGACACCCCTTATCCTAAGCTTCTTGTCTATCTGTATCGCTCTCAACTACGTGGGAGCTAATATTGCACTATTTCTGAAATTGCCTATCTATCTAGATACCTTTGGAACGATTCTAGCTAGCTTGACCTTAGGGCCTCTTGCTGGGGCTGGCGTTGCCTTTCTCAGCGCCCTCATTGGCTGGATGACAACCGATATCTTTTCTCTCTACTACTCGCCAGTCGCTATCATCATTGCTCTTTCAGCCGCTTGGTTTTTTAAAGAAAAAGGAAGCTTAAAGCTCAGTCTTCTCTGGAAAACCCTATTGGTAGCCCTTCCGGGTACCCTAGTAGCCTCTGCAATCACTGTCCTGCTTTTCGGAGGCATAACATCCAGCGGATCCAGCCTCATCGTCCAAGCCCTGCGGGGAATGGGAGTCAACCCCGTCCTTAGTATCGTCCTCGTCCAAATACTGACTGATTATGCAGACAAGCTTATCGTTCTAGGTGTCTGCCTAGCTGCTCTCCCTCGAATAAAAGCAGTCAGTCCTAAAATCTTTGCTTAAAACAAAGGTTAATTACCTTAACGAATACATCTTTGGCGCAAAAAAAGCAGCTGAGTAGGATTATTTGCTGCTCAGCTGCTTTTTATCTTATTCCTCTTCTGCTTTCGCTAACGCTTCTCTTTCTAAACGCAGCTTGCGTTTGGGGTTGAGTTTATTAAAGAGCTCTTCTAGCTTTTCTGCATTCCAGACATCGGCTGCAGAGACAAAGTTTCCATTTTCATCTCGGAAGGATATTGGTTTATCACCCATTGCAAGCCTCCTTAGTCAACGAATTCAAACTCAAACTTGCCGATGCGGACCAGATCACCATCCTTGGCTCCACGAGCGCGAAGGGCTTCATCAACTCCCATACCACGCAGCTGACGGGCAAATTTCATGACTGCTTCATCGCGGTCAAAGTTGGTCATATTAAAGAGTTTCTCCAGCTTGTCACCTGACAGCACCCAAGTCGCATCATCATCACGAGAAATTTCAAAGGCTGGTGCTTCCTCGTCAAAGCCATAGTAAGCTTCTTCTTCCATTTCAGACTCATCATATAGCAAGAACTCTGGTGTCTTATCCAGTAATTCTGCGGTCGCATCCAAGAGGGTCGCAAGTCCCTGCTTGGTCAGACTGGAAATCGGGAAGATTTGCGGTAATTCCGCAAACTCATCATAATTAGCTGATAATTTCTCTTTGAATTCCTTGAGATTTTCAGCACTTTCCGGCATATCCATCTTGTTGGCAACAATAATCTGCGGGCGCTCCATGAGACGAAGATTGTAGGATTCCAACTCTTTATTGATAGCTAGATAGTCCTCATAAGGGTCACGTCCCTCACTTGCTGACATATCGATGACATGCAGAATGACCCGTGTCCGCTCAATATGACGGAGAAACTGGGTTCCCAGTCCAACCCCTTGGCTGGCCCCCTCAATCAAACCTGGTAGATCTGCTACTGCAAAGGACTCTCCAGAGTGAGTGCGAACCATGCCTAGATTAGGCACGATTGTCGTAAAATGATAAGCACCAATCTTAGGTTTAGCCGCTGTAATGACACTGAGCAAAGTGGATTTCCCGACAGAAGGAAAGCCGACCAGACCAACGTCTGCTAGAACCTTGAGCTCCAGCAGAAGCTCCCGTTCTTGACCTGGTTCTCCATTCTCAGAAATCTCTGGAGCAGGATTTTTAGGCGTCGCAAAGCGGATATTTCCACGACCGCCTCGGCCACCACGCGCTACGATAAATTCTTGACCATTTTCTACCAAGTCCGTCAGCACCTTGCCAGTCTCAGCATCACGAACCGTCGTCCCCTGCGGCACTCGAACAATCAAGTCCTCAGCCCCTCGGCCATGCATGCCCTTAGTCATGCCCTTTTCACCAGACTGAGCCTTGAAATGGCGATTGTAGCGAAAATCCATCAGGGTACGAAGACCCTCGTCTACGACAAAAACAACATTGCCACCACGACCGCCATCGCCGCCCCAAGGACCGCCATTAGGAACATATTTTTCACGGCGAAAGGCCACCATGCCATCGCCACCATTGCCAGCCTTAACTTGAATCTTGGCCGTATCTAAAAACATACTCATTTTTTCTATTCTCTTTTTCTAGTCTAAAAAAACGCCCTGAAGCGTCTGGATTAAAAGATTGCGCTGAGAGCGGAAGCAAAGATAGCTCCAACTGTCACGATGAGCATGATAATCACGACCAGCATCGTCAATTTTTCAAATCCTGTTTTTTTGCGTTGTCCGTTATCTCCAAAAGCCACGATAACACCTCTATCCTTTAAAAATTACTAGTTCTATTCTAACATGATTGCTCCGTTTTTTCAAATGGAAAAGTATGCAAAAAGGCTTTAAGAGAAAACTCTTAAAACCTTTGAATCTTATCTAGTCTTCTTTTGAAGAAAGACATAGCTTCCAAAGCCAACTAAGATTGCCAAACCTGCAACTGACAGCCAAAGCGTCGTTTCTTGACCAGTCTTAGGCAGAACTTTTTTGTTGCCTCCTGCAGCACCTGGATCATTGGTACCATTGTTTGAATTGTTATTTCCATTACCTGGATTGTCTGTTCCGCCCTTTGGATTGTCGGAACTGTTACCAGGGGTATTGTTACCATTGTCTGGGGTATTATTTGGGTTGTTGTTTGGATTATTATTTGGGTTATTGTTAGGGTTGTTATTTGGATTGTTTGGATTGTTGTTATTTCCAGGGTTAGGTGGCTGAACTGCCTTGCCTGGATCATTACCTCTATAGGTATTTGTAAAGACTGGATCCAAATCATATTTAACAGATCCCAAAAACTCACCATTCACATCTTTAACAGTAACTGTCAGCTGAGCTTCCTTGTCATCATAGATGTAGTTAGCATCATTGCCCGGAATTTCCTTAATGCTGTAGCGGTAGTCACCAGCTGCATTATAGTTCAAGGCTTTGAAGTTGATAGATCCATCCGCTTCATTGGTCACTGTTTGAAGCAAATTACCGTTTTCATCAAAGAGACCAAAGGTAAACTGACCCTTTTCTAATTCTTTGTTAACAAGCTTTTTCTGAGCCTGAATCTTCACATCTTTTGCTAAAACTGCGCTTCCTTTACCAGAACCGTCT
This sequence comes from uncultured Streptococcus sp., assembly GCF_963456385.1. GTDB lineage: Bacteria > Bacillota > Bacilli > Lactobacillales > Streptococcaceae > Streptococcus. The sequence continues at coordinate 23,007 of NZ_CAUOLF010000015.1, forward strand.
TCCAAGCGGACTGACTTAGTAATAGTACGCTCTGGGAATCCTTTAGCTGTCCATGATAACTTGTTGTTAACCACATCACCCACTTTTGTACCTTCTGGTACGCGAGTAGAGTACTCGATGTACATTGGCCAGTTGTAGTTATCACCAAAGTTGATGGTAAAACCGTTAGCATCGCCATTGGCGTTTTGGGTTAGAACTGCCTTGTTAGTAAAGTTATCCAAAACAGGCAGAGTCAGCAAGTGCGCTTCATTGCGGATACCGCCTTCTACAGGAGCATAACGAACTGCACGCAGAGTACCCGGTACCAGTGTCAGACCATCACCAAAGTTGTCTGAAATTACCATGTTACGAAGCATGTCCTGTCTTGCATTCAGGATAATACGCCACTTGACAATGCTTGGATCGCTACTGTCTTGGTAGCCATATTTCATTTCATATTCACCAGCAGTTCCATCTTCCTTTTGGTATTGGAAAGAAAAGTCTGTCTGGCCAAATTTGAAGGAAACAGGACCTGATTCTTTAACTTTTTCGTTATTCATTCGTACATTAAAAGTCAGAGAAAGCTCTTTCTTTTGTGTATAGTTTGTGAAGTAGTTACTGAAGGTTACTGTAACCGAATGGGTCGCTGGATCAGTTTGAGCTGTACCGACTAACTCTCCCGTATGATTAACAACATCATAGACATCGAAGTTTAAGGCAGTAATCAGACTTAATTCTTCCGGAAGTTTAAAAGTCAGGGTATCCCCTTCAGCGATCGTTTGAGCCGCTGGAAATGTGAAGTTGGTTGTTACAGACAAGGTTTCATTAGTCTTAACAGTTGAGTCACTTGTTAATGGCTCACCATCCTTAGTAATGCTGGTTTGCTGACTGTATTCAGTTACTTCAGAAGCCTGAGTTCGAGCAGCAAAACCTAAACCTGTAACAATAGCTGTTAATAAGATAAGAATTTTAAAAATAATTGTATTTTTATTTTTCATCTTTTTCTCCTTTCATAGCTTATTATACCAAGAGTATTGCAATTTATCAACATTTTGTATCAAAGTGTTTAAATATTCACACAAATGTAAAAAAACCAAGACGTTATGTCTCAGTTTCTTTACATTTATTAGTCTATTCCAATTTCATCTCGAACAACATTGGCAATGGTATCTACATAATAATTTACTTCTTCGTCAGTTGGTGCTTCAGCCATGACCCTCAGCAGAGGCTCAGTTCCACTCGGACGAACCAAAATCCGGCCATTGCCAGCCATTTCGGCTTCCATTCTCTCAATCACCGTCTTGATAGCTGGAACTTCCATCGCCTTATCTTTCATGCTGTTTTCCACGCGGATATTGACTAGTTTCTGCGGATAGATGGTTACTTCAGCGGCCAATTCGGATAGTTTCTTACCTGTTTCCTGCATGACCTTGGTCAATTGCACAGCTGAAAGCTGACCGTCACCTGTCGTATTGTAGTCCATGATGATAACATGTCCAGACTGCTCACCACCAAGATTATAGCCATTCTTACGCATTTCCTCTACGACATAGCGGTCACCAACTGCTGTCACAGCCTTTTGAATACCTTCTCGATCCAAAGCCTTATGGAAGCCTAGGTTGGACATGACGGTCGTAACAATGGTATTCTGTGCCAGCTCGCCTTTCTCAGACAGGTACTTGCCGATGATGAACATAATCTTGTCACCATCTACTAGCTCACCATTTTCATCCACTGCAATCAAGCGATCGCTATCTCCATCAAAGGCCAGACCAATCGCTGCACCAGACTCACAAACAACTTCCTGCAAAGCTTCTGGATGTGTAGACCCGACATTCAGATTGATATTGAGGCCGTCTGGATTTTCTCCGATAATCGTCAACTGTGCGCCGAGATCCGCAAAAATCTGACGGGCGCTGGTAGAAGCCGCACCGTTGGCCGTATCTAAGGCCACATGCATTCCTTCTAGTTCCAAACCAGTTGAAACCAAGTATTGTTGGTACTTGCGCAGCCCTTCTGGATAGTCCACCAGGTCACCTAAACCTTCGGCACTTGGACGTGGCAAGGTATCTTCTGCTGCATCCAACAAAGCCTCGATTTCCAACTCACGCTCATCATCCAGTTTATAGCCGTCACCACCAAAGAATTTGATACCATTATCCAATGCTGGATTGTGGCTGGCAGAAATCATGACTCCGGCGCTAGCTTTCTCTGACTTGACCAGATAAGCCACACCAGGCGTTGCAATGACACCCAATTTATAGACATGAATCCCAACGGACAAAAGTCCTGCAACCAAGGCGCTTTCCAGCATTTCTCCTGAAATTCGAGTATCACGGCCAACAAAGACCCGAGGAACTTCACTTTCATGCTGGCTCAGAACATAACCACCAAAGCGGCCGAGTTTAAAGGCCAATTCCGGCGTTAATTCCACATTTGCTTCTCCGCGAACACCATCGGTTCCAAAGTATTTACCCATTATAAATAGTTTCCTTTCATAAGACCTGGATGTAAAGGTTTAGGCTGCAAGCAAGGCAGACCGCTTTAATCCAAGTTTATTTTCAAAATTTTATTTAGTTTTTATTTGATGAGCTCGTATTTGAGTTACTGTTAGAGGAGGACGAGTCTGAGCTGTCTGCTGTTTTAGTGTTGACACGCATAGTCGTTTCAAATGGTGTCACCACGCTTGGCATGACATTCCCCTGTCCATCAACAGCCTGTAGCGGCGCTGTCCCGCTATAGTTACCAGTGATAATGACATTGGTCGGGAGAATAGCTACGACATATTCAATCTTAGACAGGGTCTCCTCGTCACTGGTAACTGTAGCTTCCTTATTTTCCAAGGTCACACCACTGATCGTCACATTTTCAGCCACCTGGCTGTCTGTGATGAGGTAGCGGACCTCAACCTTCTTGCTGGCCTTTTTACCAATCTTAACAGAAATCTTCTGTGGAGTGACTGTAGCAGTCAGACCGCTCGGTAGGTTTTCCACTTTCAGAGGAATCTCTACTGTGCCTTCTGTAGCCTTGGAAAGATCAGCTACGACTCGAAACTTCCGAGTACTTTCCTGCATTTCACTGGCTAGATTGACTCGGTTGGAGCCTGTCAGGGCAACGGAAACTTCAGAAGTAAAGCCGCTGATAAAGTAATTCTCGCTGTCATATTTGATGTCAATTGGCACATTGGAAACCGTATTGGTATAAGTTTCAGATGTGACCTGTCGAACTCCAGTATTGTTTTGATAACTGCTAGAGGTTGCATAGACAAAAAGCACTAGGGCAAAGAAAAACGAAGAAATTATATAAAGAATTTTTTTACGTTTTTTCATTTCTTCCATCCTCCCATGAAGCGTTTTTTCAAACCTGCTGGCTTGTCCTGCTCTGATAAGAAGACCTTTCTCAGCTCTATCTCAAACTCATCCAAAGTCAAATCATGCTTGAAAATTCCATTGTGCGTGGTGGAAATACCGCCGGTTTCTTCTGAAACGACAAAAGTAAACGCATCTGATACTTCAGACAGGCCAATAGCTGCACGGTGCCGGGTTCCAAACTCCTTAGAGATGCCGCTGCTTTCTGTCAGAGGCAGGTAGGCACAGGAAGCCGCAATTTTATTGTTTTTTATAATGACAGCTCCATCATGCAATGGCGTATTGGGGATGAAAATATTGATTAGTAGCTCTCCGGACACATCTGCATCCAAGGGAATCCCTGTTGCAATGTACTCCTGCAAGGTGCGGGTTCCCTGAATGGCCACCAAAGCCCCGATTTTCCGCGGACTCATATAGGCAACAGACTTGACAAAGGCCTGAACCATTTTTTCTTCGTTACTGATGGGCGTCGTAGAAAAAATATCCGTTGCTCGGCCCAGCTTTTCCAATCCTGCCCGAATCTCAGGCGAGAAAATCACCACGGCCGCAATGACCCCGTAAGTGATGACCTGATTAATCAACCAAGAAATGGTGGTCAAGCCGATGATATTGGCAAAAAACTGTGCCAAGATAAAGAAGAGCACCCCGCGGACCAAAATCATAATCTTGGTACCGGCAATGGCCTTGATTAGATAATATAAAATCCATGCGACGATAGCGACGTCAATAATATTAATTACAATCCTCCAAGGGTCAGAAAACAAACTGGCCCAATATTGGAGATTGGTTAGTTGTTGAAAATTCATACTTAGACTTCCTACTCCTCTACAAGCAAAATCAAGCAGCTGTAGCAACAAATCGAACTTATTAAACCTAGTAACAGCCTGATTTCACCTTGTAATTAGAGTTCACTCAATTAACTTCTCTCTTTTTATTTTACAGTGGGTCTTAATGCTTAAAGACTTACCAACCCATTATATCACGTTTGTCAATATTTTTCTGTAACCTTCTTTACTTTTTTATGATAAAATATTTCTTATGAAGATAAATACAGCATTGGGCCTCTTGGCAGGCAAGTCCTCCTACTTTGTTCTCAGCAAAATGGGACGTGGCTCAACTCTGCCAGGGAAAGTTGCCCTGACATTTGACAAAAACATTTTACAAAACCTAGCAAAGAACTATGAGGTCGTTGTTGTTACCGGAACCAATGGTAAAACTCTGACTACAGCTCTGACGGTAGGCATTCTCAAGGAAGCCTTCGGACAAGTGGTGACCAATCCCAGCGGTGCCAATATGATTACCGGGATTACCACAACCTTCCTGACCGCTAAGAAAGGCAAATCTGGCAAGAATATCGCTGTGCTAGAAATCGATGAAGCCAGCCTATCTCGGATTTGTGATTATATCAAGCCTAGCCTCTTCGTCTTTACCAATATTTTCCGAGACCAGATGGACCGCTATGGTGAGATCTACACGACCTACCAGATGATTCTGGATGCTGCAGCTAAAGTGCCTGAAGCGACTGTACTGATGAATGGTGACAGCCCCCTCTTTAACTCGGTCAGCCTGAAGAATCCTGTTCGCTACTATGGATTTGATACTGAGAAAGGCCAGGCTCAGTTGGCTCACTACAATACAGAGGGCATCCTCTGTCCTAAGTGCGAGCATATCCTCAAGTATGAGCTCAACACCTATGCAAATCTGGGGGCTTATATCTGTGAGGACTGCGGCTTCAAGCGTCCTAAGCTTGACTACAGCCTGACCGCTCTCAAAACACTTGAGCATAACCGCTCTGCCTTTACCATTGATGGACAAGACTATCAAATCAATATCGGCGGTCTCTACAATATCTATAACGCTCTAGCAGCAGTGTCAGTAGCTCAGTTCTTTGGTGTCGAGCCGGCTACTATCAAGGCCGGCTTTGACAAGAGCCGAGCTGTCTTTGGCCGTCAGGAAACTTTCAAAATCGGCGATAAGGAATGTACCTTAGTCTTGATTAAAAATCCGGTCGGTGCGACCCAAGCTTTGGATATGATTGGACTTGCGCCCTTTGACTTTAGCTTGTCCGTCCTGCTCAATGCCAACTATGCGGACGGCATTGATACCAGCTGGATCTGGGATGCTGACTTTGAGAAGATTCTAGAGATGGAGATTCCTCATGTCATTGCAGGTGGTGTGCGCCACTCTGAGATTGCTCGTCGACTGCGGGTAACGGGCTATCCAGCAGATCAGATTACCGAAGTCAAAGATTTGGAAGCAGTTTTTAAGACCATTGAACAGCAAGAAACCAAGCATGCCTATATCTTAGCAACTTATACTGCCATGCTGGAATTCCGCGAGCTACTGGCAGAACGACAAGTGGTCAGAAAGGAGATGAATTAATGGTATACAGATCCCTCACTTCTCCTGAAAACCAGGACTATCGCTACGATATAAAGATTGCCCACCTCTATGGCAATCTCATGAATACCTACGGCGATAACGGCAATGTCCTCATGCTCAAGTATGTAGCTGAAAAGCTAGGCGCTAGAGTTGAAGTCGATATCGTCTCTCTAGAAGATGACTTTGACAAGGACAACTACGACATCGTCTTCTTTGGCGGAGGTCAAGACTATGAGCAAACGATCGTGGCCCGTGACTTGCCAGCTAAAAAAGAAGCTTTGGAAAGCTTTATCAATGAAAATGGCGTTGTACTAGCTATCTGCGGCGGCTTCCAACTCTTAGGTCAATACTATATCGAGGCTTCTGGCCGTCGAATCGAAGGTCTGGGCATCATGGGTCACTACACCCTCAACCAGACCAAAAACCGCTATATCGGTGACATTAAGATTCATAATGATGAATTCGATGAAACATACTACGGCTTTGAAAATCACCAAGGACGAACTTTCCTCTCGGACGATGAAAAACCTCTGGGCAAAGTCGTCTATGGAAATGGCAACAATCAAGAGGATGGTTGCGAGGGTGTTCATTATAAAAATGTCTTTGGCTCCTACTTTCACGGCCCTATCTTGTCACGCAATGCGAACTTGGCCTACCGTCTGGTGACCACTGCTCTGAAAAACAAGTATGGCTCTGATATTGAACTGGCTGCTTATGAAGAAATCCTAGCCCAAGAAATCCCAGAAGAATACGGAGATATCAAGAGCAAGGCTGAGTTTGAATAAATAAACAGGAGAATCACTATGAAAGAAAAATTGCATTATATCCTGCTTTTAATTACCATTCTATTGGTGGCCAGTATTTCCTTGGCCAATATGCAGAGCGTCAATGTTAGCTTTATCCTATTTAGCTTCAAACTTCCCTTAATCATATTGATTTTGGTCTCAGTGCTCCTAGGCTCTGTCACGACCTTTCTCATCAGCATGTTGAAAAATTTCTCACTGAAAAAAGAGCTTAAGAAAACCAAAGAAGCACTTAAAAATTCCCATACAGAAAACTAGGTTGGAAATCACTCCAGCCTAGTCTTTTTGTATTCTCTTTTGATAAAGGTAGGAAATCAAAGCCAATCCCATCACTCCGAAACCAATCAGAAGAAAGGAAAGGGTGTGGACACTCGGCAGAAGAGTCATCAGAAAAGTCGCAGGAGGCATGAAAAGAATTGCCAGCGTGTAGATCGTTGAGAAAACGCGGCCTAGATACTGCTTGTCCACCTTGGTCTGAACCTGGCTGAAGAAATGAATGTTGAACACAGTCATAAAAAGCTCGCAGATAAGATTACCAGAATAGGAGAAATATGGATGAACCGGTAGCAAGGCAGAGACGCCCATGACCAGGACTACAACACCAGTCAATAGCAGAGCTACAAGAAGATTTTCCATACTGGCCTTAACCTTGCTAGCTAGAATAGCTCCAACGATTGAGCCTACAGCTCCCAAACTCAAAATAGTTGCATAAGAGCCGGTCTTGCCGTAGAGCAGATTGGTAAAAGGCAATAGATAATTAAAAGCCGCAAAGAAAAAATTGACTGCAGAAGCTACCAAAAGCAGAAAGAAAATTTCTTTTTGCTGACGGATATAAACTAAACCTTCCTTGATATCTCTCAGGATATTTCCAAGATTGATGGGAGACTTCTGCTTACTCGGCTCATGATTGGGCAGAAAGTAAACCAAGGCAAAAGCCAGAAAAAAGCTAAGGGCATCCAGCTGAAGAGTGATGCGCAAATTTGCATACTGCATTACGATAAAAGACAAAACTGGAGCTGAGACACTGATAACCTGCAAGGCTAATTCCAGATGAGAATTGTAGATTACAATGTCTTCCTTGTCTACAATTTCGGTAATATAAGACTTATTAGCTGGCCGAGAAAAAGCAAAGGCTATAGCCTGAACCACATTAGCAAAAATCAGCGCTCCAATCATGAGCTGGTCACTAGAAATAAAAGAAATCAGCAGACAAAGACCAGCACAAATCAAGTCCGCTACCATCAGCACCTTACGTCTGGAAAAGCGGTCCGTAATAGCTCCCCCCAAAGGATTGAATAAGATGGAAGTGACTAGCTCCGATATCTGATAAATGCCCAAGACCGTCTGTCCCAGAGCTCCCAAAGAAGTAAGCCAGATGCTATTCCCATAGTCATAGAGCATATTCCCAATTTTATTAATAGCAGCCCGTGTAATCAGCTGTGCTGCCTGTCGATTCATAAAAATACCTCCTTCCATTTCTGGAACTATTGTAACAGGAATAGAGGGAGGTCCTTTATTTTTCCCATATTTGGGAAATTATGCTTTTACAAACTTATCGAAATGCTCTTGATAATAGGCGACTTGCTCAGGTAAATCCAGCACTTCAAAGATGTGCATAGCTTCCTGCATTTGCTTGATTCCCTGCTTCTTCTGTCCCTTCTGATAAGCCGCAAAACCCTTGAGATAGAGGAATACATTGCGTTCATAGAGTTTGATGCCCTTGCCAATGATTTTCTCTACGTAAGCCTCAAAATAGCTAGCCTTGTCAAAAGAACAACTTTCCAAACAATGCTGATAACAATTGAGCGCTATAATCAAGACTAATTTCTTATGGCGACCAATTTCTTTGTAGTAGTCCTCCCGCTCCATGACTTCCTTGCCCAGACGGTAGACGTAGTCCACATCATAGAAGCTATAGAGATTGCCAAATAGGATCAGCTCATACATAGTCCAATCTTCTACTTGGAAGAGATAATCGGCAACCTTATCTAAATCTTCTTGCCTCATGCGAAACTGACTATCTCGCTGACAAATCAAGCCCTGCATCAAAATCCAATTCAATTCATAGTAAAGAGGCGCACTACTGGCCTTGGCCTTTTCCAACTGCTCCGCTTGCAAGTCCTGAAATTCCTTGATGTCATTTGAGTAGTAAAGAGGGATAATCTTACCCATCATGGCCACATGCTCATGCTGCTGGAAATTCCGGGCCTTGTCCATAAAATTTTCAAGGGTCACATGAATATTATCCAAAAGATCTAAAAATTTCGAGAGGGTCATGTCCGACTCACCCAGTTCAAAACGAGACAGCTGAGAGGTCGAGCAAACCTGACCAGCTGCTTCCTTCAAAGAATAATGTCCATTTAAACGAAAATCGCGAAAAACTTTGCCTAAATTTTCCATTTGTTTACCACTTAAATTCTTTCAGTTGCTTTTCCAAATCCTGTAAATAGGCTTCATCCAAGCCATTCCGGTCTTTTACTGGGGCTTCCAGACTGGCCAGATAAAGCAAGAACTGGTCCGCCAGTATCTCATATTGATGGAAAGGCAGGCGCTTCATCTGGGCCTGAACGAAATCAGCTGCCTCTGCAAAATGCTCGCTTTCCAGCAGCTCTTGCAAATAATCAGCTCCATCAAGCTGCCGGCCTTGCTCATCTTCAAACTGCCCCAGATCCAAATGCTCGATTGTCAGGCGCAGAGCCGAACCAAGCATATTGGCCGCTCCCTTGATCTGCCGCATAAACCAATCGTTTTCTGTCGTCATCAGTAGCTCCTTTCAAAGCGGGCGGACTGACTGCCGCTAAAAATACTACTCCTTCTCCGCTAGTTCTTCCCATTCTAGCATGGCTTCTTCTTGGGCAACGGTCAGCTGGTCGATTTGCTGCTGGCTCTCCATGAGTTCGGCGGCGTCGTTGGTAGCCTGCATGGCTTCCTGAAGCCGACTGATCTGGCTGTCCAAGTCCTCTATTTGCGCTTCCAATTGCTCTAGGCGACGAGCCAGCCGGCGCTGTTCTTTCTGGTTTTCCTTTTGGAGCTGATAGTCATTGGCAGGGACAGGCTTGTCAGGACTGGCCTGCTCCGTCTCCTCACGCAAGGCCTCCTGCTCTGCCTTTTTCTCCAGATAGTAGTCATAATCACCTAGATAAAGGGTGGAGCCTGTTTCAGAAAGCTCGATGATCTGGGTGGCCACGCGATTGATAAAGTAACGGTCATGGCTGACAAAGAGCAGGGTGCCGTCAAAGTCAATCAGAGCATTTTCCAGCACTTCCTTGCTGTCAATGTCCAGGTGGTTGGTCGGCTCGTCTAGGATGAGGAAGTTGTTGTTTTCCATAGACAGCTTGGCTAGAAGCAGCCGCGCCCGCTCTCCACCTGATAGCATGCCGACAGACTTCTTGACATCGTCTCCCGAGAAGAGGAAAGCGCCTAAGCGATTCCGAATCTCGACCTCTGACGTCAGCTTGAAGTCATTCCATAGCTCGTCAAGTACCGTATTGCTGGCAGTCAGTTTGCTCTGGGTCTGGTCATAGTAGCCCACTTCCACATTAGCCCCTAGCTGCTCCTTGCCTCTGATGAAGGGCACTTGACCGATTAGTGATTTAATCAAGGTCGTCTTTCCAATCCCATTTGGTCCGACGATAGCTACCGCATTAAACTTGCGAATATCAAGGTTAATTGGCTCCGACAGGACTTCCTCGCCATAGCCAATAGCCGCATCTTCCAAGGTCAGAACAACATTTCCAGAAACCTTATCGGATTTGAAGGTCATATTAGCCGAACGACTGCCGGTCTCCGGCCTGTCCAAACGCTCCATCTTTTCCAGCTGCTTACGACGGGACTGAGCCCGCTTGGTTGTGGAAGCCCGAACCAGATTACGATTGACAAAGTCCTCCAGCGCAGCGATTTCTTTCTGTTGCTTTTCATAGTTCTTAGCTTCAGTGGCTAACTTCTGCTCCTTTTGGACCACAAAGCTAGAGTAATTGCCCACATAGCGATCCAAGGAATGCTTGGTCAAGTCCAGCGTGATGGTCGCAACCTTGTCTAGGAAATAGCGGTCGTGGCTGACGATGATCAGGGCACCGCTGTAGTTGACTAAGTAAGTCTCCAGCCAGGCAATGGTCTCGATATCCAAGTGGTTGGTCGGCTCGTCCAGTACCAGCAGCTCTGGCTTTTCCAAAAGCATCTTAGCCAGAGCCAGACGGGTATTCTGCCCGCCCGAAAGCTCAGAAATCTTCATCTGCCACATGGACTGGTCAAACTTGAAACCATTCAGAATCGCTCGAATATCGGCCTCGTAGGTAAAACCACCCTTCTGGCGAAAGTCCTCTGACAGCTGATCGTACTGGGTCATTAGAGCAGTCAGATTTTCCCCTGACAATTCTCCCATTTGCAGCTCCATCTGCCGCAAGCGCTTCTCTTGCTGACGCAGACTATCAAAGACCAGCAGCATCTCGTCGTAGATAGTATTCTCCGACTCAAAGCGGCTGTCCTGAGCCAGATAGGACAGGGACAAGTCTCGTTTTTTATTGATCTGACCAGACGTAGGCTCTTCCTCGCCCACCAAAATCTTGAGCAGGGTTGACTTCCCAGCTCCATTTTTACCGACGAGGGCAATCCGATCACCCTCATCCACCTGCAGGTTAATATTGTCAAAAAGAAGCTCCCCTGCAAAAGAGCGTTCAATCTTGCTTGCTTGTAAAATAATCATAAGACCATTATAGCAGATTTCCAGAAGCACAGCTATCAGAATTCGAGAGAAAGCGAACTCAGCTCCCCAAAAGAAAAAAGACAGCCATATCTGACCGCCTTACATAAAACTATTGAGAATAGATTGATTCTGCAAAATCAGATAAATTCCCAGCAAAATCAGAATCGCAAAGACAACAAATTTAATCATTCCCTTGATTAGACGAATAACCAGAAGGATAATCATGGATCCGACTAGCCACATAAAGGCGGAATTGTGAAAAAATCCCTGAACTGCTTCAATATTCTGGCCGAAGAAGACCTGAATGGGCGCCGGAACATGATTTTCCCAAGCCGCTGTCACTCCTAGCTGGTTGGCAATCTCATTGCCGCTTTTCCATAGCCAGACAAAGATTCCTGAGTTAAAAACAAAGAGAAAAACTTGCTCTGGAAAGTGTCGAATCAAGTAAAAAATAGATTTTAACATAGGCTTACGATTGATACAAGTCTTTTACAGCCTGGATATCTGTCGGCTGGATACTGTAAAATGAGCCTGCTGACTGCATCACTGATTCCTCCTCATTATGGTCTAATCCGATAGCATGGCCCAATTCGTGCGCTGCTGTATTGACAATCCGCTCATGAGAGTAAGCATAGCGACTGTCCAGCAGGTAGTAACTATTAAGGCGAACTGTAACATGGGTAAACCGCTTGGTTAGGAGATTGGTTTGCGACTCAGCTTCACCAGCTGCACTGATGTTGCCATCGTTCATCTCCGTCGCAACAATGTCCGCCTTGTCTTTGTCATTGATGATTTGAAAGGTGAAGGCACCTGTTTGATTCCAAGAATCAATGGCCTCCTTATAGGCTGAACGGAAGGTTTCATTATTTGTATCGATATAAATCGTGGCGCTTGGCTGATCCCAACGAGCCCCTGTTGTTTCATGCTCATCTGTCAGCTGATCCGTCTGCGTCTCCTCACTGCTGTGAAGCCCTGTGGAAATGCCTTGGTGATTTAAAAATTGATCCACTCTGCCAACAGCCGTCTGAACAGCCTGCGTCAGTCCCTCTGTACCCGGTTTTGTCGAAGTGGTAAAATAGAAAATTCCGACAATAACCATAAAGCTCAGGACAAAGGACCAGGTAAGTCCCCAAACCACGCGCCCAATCAGACGCATGAGGAACCGGATACTTTTAAAAATAAGTCCCATCGCAACCTCCTTTACTAGATTGTAAGAGAACGTTGATTTTACCACCGCTTTCTTAAAGAAGACTGAAAAATTAGCCTTCTTCTCATCTATTAGCATAAAAGAAAATGACTACAAATCTGCAACCATTTCTTTTCATACTATTGAATACTCTTTGCAAATCCATTTTTGAGTATAAAATTAAGAACCTCTATCCAGACTGACCCTGCCACTATTATAGTCCAAGCGAATCCCTTTTTGCACATTCGGGATAAAGACATTGAATTCCAGACTACCATCGCTGGACTTGGCCTCTAGGTGAGAACCAACCGGCACTAAATCCGTCTCCGTAGCATAAATCAAGGTTACCCGGTAGCGCACCCGCTTGTTCTTATCCAGGGCCTTCCGGATCTTTGTCTCGTAGTAATTCTGCCCTGTCGAGTCCGCTTCATTGGCTTGGTTGGACCAAGCGGTCTGCACAGCGATATTGGCAGGATTGCTAGTAGAGGCATCAAAGCCCTTCAAACCACCAATCAGCGAATAGGCCAAGAGATGTCCTCGGTCCACAGCATGATTGTACTCACCAGGGAGGTTCTTGAGTTGATGCCAGCCTGCCGGTACCCATGAAGTGTTGGCATTTCCAGTTTCTTCCCGTTTTTTGTACTGGCGGGTTGACTTGGATAAAAAGGCATTCGCCACTGTCGGAAGGGTTTGCGCTTGAACAAGCTTGGTCTTATTGTCAGCGTAGGGCTTACTAGAAATCCCCGCATCCAAGTCTGTCTTATTTCCATTCACGATAAAGGCGCCAGCTCCGTTCCATTCAATGCTGCCTTTGAGCTGAGCTCGCACAGTATCCGTCAGAACACTCTCAGCCAGTTCCTGACTAGGAGTACCCTGATCTTGAACTTGCCCAACCCTGATTTCGGAATTTGGACTCTGAAGTGGCTGCTGACCATCCTGTCCCCAGAAATAGCCAGCCAGAGCCAAAATCAAGGCCAGAGTCAGCCCAGCCCAGCCTTGCAGACTCTTAGAATTCCTTTTCTGACTAGTCTTTCTTTTCATCTTCTTTCTTTCAACTTAGCAAACTGGATTCATTTCAGCTAGTCTTTTCGACTAGGAGCTAGTTTCCAGTAAACTTCCCGATTAATTCTTGCCAGGTTTCTGGTGACCAGATAGAGCCCTTACCATTTCCGATAACATTATAGCCAATCATCAGAGCCACGAAAAAGAGAATCACAGCTACCAGGAGAACCAGTAAAACAAGGCCAATCTGCCGGCCTAAATATTTAAGATTTTCACTCATCGTCTTCTTCCTTTACACGCTTCACTTTGGCTCCCAAGGCTGCCAATTTCTCATGGAATTTATAGTAGCCTCGGTCTAAGTGTACCAGCTTGCTGACCTTAGTCTCGCCTTCGGCAATCAAGCCCATCAGAATCAAAGTCGCACTGGCCCGAAGGTCTGTTGACATGACTTCAGCTCCCTGAAGACTGCCGCCACCCCAGATACGAGCTGTGTCACGCATGATATCAGAGTGCAACCCCATCCGACGCATTTCCTCCAGATGCTGGAAGCGATTCTCAAATACAGTCTCAATCATCGTAGACTCGCCCTTGGCCATGGCCATCAGCGCCGTAAACTGAGCCTGCATGTCAGTAGGGAAGCCCGGATAAGGAAGGGTCTTGACCGAAACTGGTCTGAGCTTCGAAACATCGGAACGAACCCGAATCCCTTCATCTTCCTCTGTCACTTCCACTCCCATTTCCTGCATTTTGGAAAGCAGGGGACGATTGTGCTCCCAAATGGCATCCTCAATCAGCAAGTCACCGCTGGTCATAGCTGCAGCAACCATAAAAGTTCCTGCTTCGATACGGTCTTGAACCACATTATGCTTGGCCCCTCGCAGCTGATCCACTCCGACAATAGTCAGAGTCTCAGTACCTGCTCCTCTGACCTTGGCTCCCATTTCATTCAAAAAGAGAGCTAGGTCAACGATTTCAGGCTCCCGAGCAGCATTTTCAATCACTGTCGTACCTTGAGCCAGCGTCGCAGCCATCATGATGTTTTGTGTTGCTCCTACACTGGGAAAGTCCATGTAAATGTGAGCACCTTTGAGCCGATCGGCTTTAGCTTCGATGTAACCCGCTGTTTGAGTAATCTGAGCTCCCATGGCTTCAAGACCTTTTAGGTGCAAGTCAATAGGCCGACTGCCAATCGTACAGCCGCCGGGCATGGAAACCTTAGCATGACCATTACGAGCCAGGACTGGCCCCAAAACAACGATAGACGCCCGCATTTTGCTGACGTATTTGTAAGGTGCCTCCTCAGACAAGGGCTGGGTGGCATCCACAACAACTGTATTTTCTTCCTGATTAAAATCCACCTGAGTGTTTAAACCGCGGACCACATTGTTCATGGTAAAGACATCAGACAAGACCGGAACATTTTTCAAAACAGACTGGCCCTCGCTAGCCAAGACTGTTGCTGCCAAGAGAGGCAGCACCGCATTTTTTGCTCCTTCAATCTTGACCTTTCCGACCAAGCGATTATCTCCACCTTGAATAATAATTTTTTCCATACCGATTCCTTACTCTAAATTTTTAAAATTATCCATACTATCATACCATAAAATCAAAAATATGACCTTATAAAGTACCGTTAAAAATCGCCCGGCTCATATCGTAAATACCAATGAAGAAAAGGCTGACTAAATAGCCCAAGGCAATACTGAACAAGAGAATCAAAAAGCGAATCTTCATCGCATTATCGGCATTAACCTTGAAAAACCTCTCCCACTCAACAACCGTTGACAGCAGATGAAAGGCAAAGAAAATAAAGAGCAAATGACTGCATAATTTAAAAATAACTTCTACCATAACTTTTATTATACCACAAGACTCCAGTTAGGGACGAACTAAACAGTCCTGTCCTTTTTCTTTGGAAAAGAAAACTGAGACAGACCTGCCTCAGTTTTGCGTATTCATTTTGTATTCATGAAAGCATCTTACCAGACGATGAATGGCTTCCATCAATCTAGGCGAAATAGCTTCTTATAATCTTGTTCCGACATTGATCCGGTTGATTGCCCGTTGCAGGGCAATCTTAGCCCGGCGTTCTTGGTCAATCAAATGCTTATCATGTGCTTCTTCGATTTCTTGCTCAGCTCGGAGCTTAGCCCGCTCAGCCCGACTAATGTCGATATCTCGCTCACGCTCAGCTGAGTCCGCCACAATAGTAATGACATTATCTGCAATTTCAATGATTCCGCCATTAACCGCAATCCAGTCGATATGCTTGTCATCATCAATCCGGCGCACCTTAACCTGATCCACTTCTAAAACAGCGATGGTATTGATGTGGCGGGGCAAAATCCCCAGCTCACCATCAATGGTCTTTACGGAAACAAATGCAGCATGGTGATCATAAATAAGACCATCCGGTGTCACGATTTGTACTGTCATTTGAGCCATCATTCACCTCTTAGAATCCCATTTTCTCAGCCTTGGCCAATACATCCTCGATGGAGCCCACACCACGGAAGGCATCTTCCGGCAGCTTATCGTGCTTACCTTCAAGGATTTCTTTGAAACCACGAACCGTTTCTGCTACTGGTACATAAGAACCTGGCTGACCGGTAAATTGCTCCGCCACATTGAAGTTCTGTGACAGGAAGAACTGAATCCGCCGCGCACGTGCAACCAAAGTCTTCTCATCGTCAGACAACTCGTCCATACCAAGGATAGCAATGATATCCTGCAACTCATGATAACGTTGCAAGACCCGCTTCACCTCTGCTGCCACTGCATAGTGCTCTTCTCCGACAATCTCTGGTGAAAGGGCACGCGAGCTGGAAGCCAATGGATCCACGGCTGGATAAATCCCCAGCTGAACCAATTTCCGTTCTAGGTTGGTTGTAGAGTCCAAGTGAGCAAAAGCTGTCGCTGGTGCTGGGTCAGTATAGTCATCCGCTGGCACATAAATAGCCTGGATGGAAGTAACGGAACCTTTCTTGGTTGAGGTAATCCGTTCTTGTAACTGTCCCATTTCTGTCGCAAGTGTTGGTTGGTAACCAACGGCAGAAGGCATGCGGCCCAAGAGGGCAGATACTTCCGAACCAGCCTGCGTAAAGCGAAAGATGTTGTCAATAAAGAGCAGCACGTCCTGACCTTCCACATCACGGAAATATTCCGCGATAGTCAGTCCTGTAAGAGCAACCCGCATCCGAGCTCCTGGCGGTTCATTCATCTGACCGAAGACCATGGCGGTCTTTTCGATAACGCCAGACTCTTTCATTTCCCAGTAGAGGTCATTCCCCTCACGCGTCCGCTCACCAACACCTGTGAAGACAGAAATTCCACCATGTTCTTGGGCAATGTTGTGAATCAATTCCTGAATCAGGACTGTTTTCCCTACTCCGGCACCACCAAAGAGACCGACTTTCCCACCTTTCAGATAAGGAGCTAGAAGGTCGATAACCTTAATCCCTGTTTCCAGAATTTCTGATGAAGTCGATAGTTCATCAAAGGTCGGTGCCTTCTTATGAATCGGCTGGCGCTCTGCATCCTCTGCAAAAGGCGCATCCAAGTCAATAGTGTCTCCTAGGACATTGAACACCCGCCCCAGAGTTTCCTTGCCAACTGGCACAGAAATCGGACGACCAGTATCCAAGACCTCCAAACCACGCGTCAAACCATCGGTCGACTCCATGGCAATGGTCCGCACCACACCGTCACCAAGCTCAAGAGCTACTTCAAGGACGATTTTTGATTTTTTCTCATCATTTTTATAGACTACAAGTGCATTATTTATCTCAGGTAGTTTGTCTCCGGCAGCAAACGCAACGTCTACGACCGGCCCGATAACCTGAGCAATTTTGCCTGAGCTCATGTTTTTTCCCTCGTTTAATTTCTAATTCATTTGTGGCCTTATTCTAGGGCACTTGCACCCGCCACGATTTCAGTAATTTCCTGCGTAATGGCAGCTTGCCGAGCGCGGTTGTACTGAATAGTCAAATCACTGATGACCTTTTTAGCATTGTCTGTCGCTGTCTGCATAGCAGTCATGCCAGCAGCATTCTCAGCCGTCTTGGCATCAATAATGGCACCGTAAATCATGCTCTCTGCAAACTGGGGCAGCAGTTGATCCAAGATAGAATCCCGACTGGATTCCAGTTCCAGATTCAGCGTATAATCTTCATCAGCTTCATTGGGATCCAAGTCAATGATTGGCAGCATCTGCTCCACCCGCATCTGACTGGTCAGACTGTTGACATGGTGGTTATAGCAGACATAGAGCTCATCAAAGAGTTCATTCTGATACATCTCAATGGTTTTGCTAATGATTTTACGGACCTCATCGAAGCTAGGCTGGTCGGCTAGACCACGCAGCTCATAAACTGGCTGAATGCCCCGAGCTCGGAAGAAATCAGCACCGACACTTCCGATACAGATGACTTCAAAGTCCTCTCCTGTCGGATGGTACTCAGCTTTCAGCTCCATCAAAGCCTTAAGGATTGTAGCATTATAGCCACCTACTAGACCACGGTCAGAAGTGATGACGATATAGGCTGATTTCTTAACTGGCCGACTAATTAACATCGAGTGATGACGGGCATTTTCAGCCTCGTGGCCATGCAGCATATCCGTAACTAACTTACGCACTTTCTGGGCATAGACCTGAAAGTTCTTGGCTGCTTCCTCAGACTTTCCCAGCTTAGCAGCAGAAACCATCTGCATGGCATTGGTGATTTGACTGGTGTTTTTCGTGGATGCAATTTTATTTTTAATATCATTTAATGAAACTGCCATCTGACACCTCTATTCTTATTTGAAGCTAGACTGGTCAATAAACTCAGTAATGGCAGCATCCAAGACTTCCTCACTTGGAAGGTCTTTCGTTGTCCGAATGGTTTCATAAATGCTTTCTTGATGTGCATCAAAGTAGGCAAATAATTCTGACTCAAAGCGCAGAATATCATCTACTGGCACACTGTCCAAAAAACCATGGGTCAAAGCATAGAGAATCACGACCTGCTTCTCAACCGGCAGCGGCTCATGAATCGGCTGCTTCAAGACTTCTACAGTCCTGCGGCCACGATTGAGCTTGGCCTGAGTTGCCGCATCCAAATCACTACCAAACTTAGTAAAGGCCTCAAGCTCCCGATAAGAAGCCAGGTCGATACGCAGGGTTCCAGCTACTTTCTTCATAGCTTTGATTTGGGCAGAGCCCCCAACCCGTGATACAGAAGAACCTGCATCAATGGCTGGACGTACCCCAGCATTGAACAGGCTGTCGCTGAGGAAAATTTGTCCATCAGTGATTGAAATCACGTTGGTCGCGATATAGGCTGAAATATCTCCTGCCTGCGTTTCAATAAATGGCAGAGCTGTAATCGAACCACCGCCCAGCTCATCAGAAACCTTAGCTGAACGCTCCAAGAGACGGCTATGCAGATAGAAAACATCTCCAGGAAAGGCCTCACGGCCTGGCGGACGACGGAGCAGGAGAGACAGTTCACGGTAAGCCACAGCCTGCTTGGACAAGTCATCATAGACAATCAAAACATGTTTGCCATTGTACATGAACTCTTCTGCCATCGCTACACCAGCATAAGGCGCTAGGAAAAGCAAAGGCGACGGCTGTGAAGCAGAGGCTGTCACGACAATCGTATAGTCCAAAGCACCATACTGACGCAGCGTTTCTACCTGCGTACGAACGGTAGATTCTTTCTGACCAATCGCCACATAGATACAAATCATATCCTGACCTTTCTGGTTCAGGATGGCATCAATGGCAATGGTCGTCTTCCCAGTCTGACGGTCCCCGATAATTAGCTCCCGCTGGCCGCGGCCAATTGGAACCAAGGCATCAATAGCCTTGAGACCTGTCTGCAAAGGCTCAGATACTGACTTACGCTGCATGACACCCGGAGCTGGTGTTTCAACCGGGCGTGTCTTATCCGTGACAATGTCACCAAGTCCATCAACAGGACGACCCAGCGGATCAACAACCCGTCCAATCAAGGTCTCGCCCACAGGAACTTCCATGATTTTACCAGTCCGGCGAATGGTATCTCCCTCACGAATGTCTGTAAAGTCTCCCAAGATGATAATCCCAACATCGGTTGACTCTAGATTTTGCGCCATACCATAAGAGCCATTTTCAAAGATTAACAGCTCTCCGCTCATAGCCTTATCCAGACCATGAGCGCGCGCGATTCCATCACCAATATAAGTGACGACCCCTGTTTCTGTGACGTCAAAATTTGGCTGGAAATTTTCAATTTGTTGCTTAATTAAAGCGCTGATTTCTTGTGCGTTAATCGCCAAAATTCACACCACTTTCTATTTCAATTTTTCTTTAACGACTTGCAATTGACGTTTTATGCTTGCATCAATTGTTTTGTTATTGGCAGAAATGACAAAGCCGCCAATCAAGCTGCTGTCCAATTCTTCCTTGAGCGAGCGAACCTTTAGTCCCATTTTCTGCTCAATAATCGGCCGAATCTTCTCCTTCTGACTGGCTGTCAAAGGCTGAACAGAGCGCAACGTCACCTCAAACTCATTGCTGATCTTTTCAAGCTGGTGCTGACTCTCCAGCACAATCTCATAAAAGAGGTCCTCACGATGATTGAGAATGACAATTTCAATCAGATTATCAAGCAGCTGCGAGCCTGAGTTTTGAAAGAGCCGCAGACTCTTTTCTTTCTCGTGGTCACTGATGCCGATATGTGACAAAAAGTCAGCAAGGCCGGTCTCCGCGAAAACAGCCTTAATCTGACTCAGTTTTTCAAAAACATCTTCTTGCTGACCTTTTTCAAAGACCGTCTGAACAAAAGGCAAAGCATATTTCTCAATGATTGCATATTGCTTCTTATCCATCAGGCATCTCCTAACTGTTTGATATAGCGGTCAATGAGCTCGCTTTGAGCTTCCTTATCCAGCTCCTGGCTCAGAATCTTACTGGCCAGAGTCACAGTCAAATCAGCTACTTCTCCTTTGATGCTGCTCATAGCCTCTGCCTTGTTTTGGGCAATTTCCTGATTGGCTTTAGCCTTCAAGCGCCCTGCTTCTTCTGCTGCATTAGCTAGGATTCCAGCCTTATTCTTCTCAGCTGTCTCCTTAGCAGTCTCAACGATAGAAACTGCTTCGACCCGACTGCCTGCCAGAGCTTCCTCACGCTTTTGCGCCAAGTCTTCAGCTTTCTTACGGGCCGCTTCCGCACCGTCAATATCGTCTGAAATCTTTTGAGCACGCTGATCTAAAATCCCGATAATATTGCCCCAAGCAAACTTCTTAATGAGAAATACTAAAAGAAGAAAGGAGCCGGCAATCAAGATAAAGTTGCCAATAATTTCACCTACGGTTATATTCATTTTCTCTATCCTTTCTTTTTATTCTACCTCACCATTAATCTTTTTACCAAGATACATAGATGTTAGCATGGTAAAAACATAGGCTTGGATACAGGAAATAAAGATGGAAAAACCAGTCCAAACCATGTTCATAATAAAGGCAATCGGATACCAATACGCTGCTTGATGTGCCCAAGTCAAGAGCAAACCAGCCAATACTTCACCTGCAAAAATATTCCCATAAATCCGCAAGGCTAGCGAAGCAAAATTGGTAAATTCTTCCAAGATATTCATGGGTGTCATGATACCTGGAGTCACAAAACCTTTTAGATATCCTTTTATACCTTGACGACGGATTCCTTCTACATGACAGAATACCGTCACTAAAAGAGAGAAGCCTAGGTCAAAAGCGAGATTTGCTGTCGGTGATGTCCAGAGATTGAAACCATTGGTTGTCTGAACCTTAGCCATTAATCCCAAGTTATTCGCCACAGCTACGAAAAGAAAGAGGGAGAATAGAAAAAGCGAGTAATTCTTCATATAATGCTCGCCAACGTTTCCCTTGGTAAAATCAATGACAAAGTCATAGATATATTCCAAAGCATTCTGCTTTCTTGACGGCTTAATCGTCATCTTTCGACTTGCCCAATAAACAAGTCCAAAAGTTACAAGGACCGTCAGCAGAGTCATGGCCAGCAGGGTCAAATCAAAGGTCACAGGACCTATATTGATAGTTGGATTGATACTTTCTTCCAACAGATGACACCCCCTTTTCTAAAGAGAATCCTTTCTTATTTGATAACAAAGGACATAGCCAGCGTTACAAAGAAAGTACCTTCAACAAAGGCTACTCCCAAGATTAGGAGGCTTCGCAATTGACCGATAATTTCTGGCTGACGAGCTGCTGCCTTAAATAGATTACTCATAATCATACCTTCAGCAATTGATACGCCCAAGCAGGCCAAACAAAGTCCTAAATATGTTAAATTCATGATGACTTCTCCTTTATATTTTAAAATTTACTTCCTTAGTTTACTCCTAAAATATCGAATAGTCAATCTTTTGCCACCATTGTAAGCGTTTTTTGTTTCATTCTTTTGATTTCTAAATTTTCCTGTCAAAACAATTGAATTATTCTTGATATACAAACTATTATGCTATATAAATAAGAAGAAACTGTCTAAAATTTTACTTATTTCCTATATTTTAAAAAGAAAAAAGAGCAAAGTGATTATTTGCTCTTGATTTTTCTATAGTTATGGATGGCTGACAATCAGTTGCAAATCCCCAGACAAGGTCCATTCTGTAACATCACTAGGCAGGATGAAATGATCTCCTTTTTCGATTTGGTAGACAGCTCCATCAACTTCTAGCTCACCGACTCCTTCCAAGACACTGACCAAGCTATAGTCTGCTGTCTTTTTAAAATTAACCGAACCAGCGATATCCCACTTGTAAACAGCAAAAAAGTCATTGGCCACCAAAAGAGTAGAAGTCAGACTATCTGCCTGAATGGTAACAGGACAGCTATTAGCAGGCTCACCGATAGTCAGAACGTCAATCGACTGCTCCAAATGCAGCTCACGAAGATTGCCAGCATCGTCCTTACGATCAAAGTCATAGACACGATAGGTTGTGTCACTGGACTGCTGAGTCTCTAAAATCAGAATCCCCGAGCCAATGGCATGCATGGTGCCACTTGGTACATAGAAGAAATCACCAGCTTTAACTGGAATTTTAGTCAGGAGACAGTCCCAGTCCTTGCTCTCAATCTGCCGGCGCAGCTCTTCCTTGCTCTTGGCATTGTGACCATAAATAATCTCTGCTCCTTCGTCTGCAGCAATGACATACCAGCATTCTGTCTTACCAAGCTCCCTTTCGTGCTCCAGTCCATAGGCATCATCAGGATGGACCTGAACACTGAGCCAGTCATTAGCATCTAAAATCTTCGTCAAAAGCGGAAAGACAGGTTCCGGGCGATTGCCAAAGAGCTCACGGTGCTCGGCATAAAGCGCATCTAACTTCTGGCCGGCAAATCGTCCGTTCTTGACGGTTGAGACACCATTAGGATGAGCCGAGATAGCCCAGTACTCCCCTACATGTTCGCTGGGAATCTCATAGCCAAAGACATCGCGCAGCTTGGTGCCGCCCCAAATCTTCTCCTGCATCACAGACTGTAGAAATAATGGTTCTGACATAGTTTTCTCCTTAAATTTTTTTCGCATCCAGCAAGGAATAGCCCTTGGTGTCGAAACGGTTGTTACTGCTTCTATTATAATATAGCTGGAAGTCCTTTGTCTACTCTCTGCTGAAATCAAGCCTTTTATAGTAAAAAGAGTAAAGCTCCCCAGCAAATGCCGCAAAGATAGCCTACCAGCACATCCTTTGGATAGTGCACTCCGCCAATCACGCGCACTACGGCCAGCCCTGCTGAAAGCAAGAGGCATATAAGTCCCGGCAACCAGAAAAAGTAGAGTAGGCACATGGAAATAACAGTCGCTGAAAAGACATGGCGGCTGGGCATGGACTTTCCTGATGTATCCTTGGCCAGCAAGGGTTGAATAGCCCATTTTTCGTAAGGGCGTGCCTGATTCAGCCGTTTGCGAATAGCCGATAACAGACCAAATCCGATAGCTGGCAGGAAGAAAAAAGCAAGCAGCCCTTTCCACCCCTCTGTCAGAAAAGCAGAGAGCAGGACCAAGCTGTAAACCAGAGGTATGAAGAGGGTCATTCCCCGATTGAAGTAAACCAGTCCTTTCAGCCACTGAGGGCGACTGCGAAAGGGAGCCGTTAATTGTTGATAAAAAATGGTGTAGTCTTTCATGCTTGCTTACCCTGCTTTTCTAAAAGTTGGACTCTCATGCTTTCTCTACTATAGCACATTTCTAGACAAGATGGTAGATGGATAGCAAAAGAGACTGAGATCCAGGCCCCAATCTCTTATTGTTCATGTTTTCTGAAGAGTATTATTTCTCCAAGTTCCAAATTTCCTTGGCATATTGCTCAATGGTATCGTCTGAGGTAAACTTGTCGGATGTAGCGATATTAACCAAGCTCATTCGAGCCCATTTTTCTTTGTCACGATAGAGAGTATCAATCTTCTCTTGAGCTTCTACATAAGCATGGAAGTCTTCCAAGAGGAAGTATTCGTCATTGTGGGTGATGAGGGCTTCGTAGATTTCTGAGCCTTCTTCACGAACGTTTGGAATGGTGCCGTTGACAAAGGTATCGACCACTCGGCGAATGTCTGGATTGCTTTCATAAACACCACGAGAGTAGTAATCATGGCGGGCATAATGCTCGTAAACTTGGTTCTTGTCCATCCCAAAGATGACAATGTTGTCGTCACCGACTTCGTCCTTGATTTCGATATTGGCTCCGTCCAGAGTGGCTAGGGTAATGGCACCTGTCATCATGAACTTCATGTTGGAAGTGCCAGAAGCCTCCTTGGAAGCCAGAGAAATCTGCTCGGATACATCTGCCGCTGGAATGATGAGCTCAGCCAGGCTGACCCGGTAGTTTTCTAGGAAAACAACCTTGAGTTTGCCTTGCAGGCTTTCATCCTTGTTGACTAGATTGGCTACTTCATTGATCAGCTTGATGACCGACTTGGCAAAGTGATAGCCCGGAGCAGCCTTGGCACCAAAGATAAAGACGCGCGGTACCATGTCCTTATCAGGATTGTCCTTGAGGTCCCAGTAAAGCTTGATGATATGAAGCAGGTTGAGCAGCTGACGCTTGTAGGCGTGGAGGCGTTTCACCTGCACATCAAAGATGGCTTCTGTAGAAACTTTTACTCCTGTTGATTCCTTGATGAAGTCAGCCAGACGAGCCTTGGCTTCTTGCTTAACCCGATAGAAATCGCCCAGCACTTGCTTGTCATCCTTGAATTCCAGAAGCTTACGCAACTCATGGATATCACTTCTCCAGCCCTTACCAATCAGCTTATCAATCTCAGCCGATAAAGGTTCATCCGCAATTTGCAGCCAGCGACGCTGGATAATGCCATTGGTCTTGTTGTTAAACTTCTCTGGGTAAATGCTGTAAAAATCACGCAAGGTGTCTTCTTTGAGCAGTTCGGTGTGGAGTTTGGCAACACCATTGATTGAATGACCACCAATGATAGCCAAGTGAGCCATGTGGATTTGATTATCTTTGACAATCCGAGTGTTTTCGATGACTTGCGGATCAAGGCCACGCCCAGCCATTTCAGCTACATAGCGGTTGTCAATCTCTAGGATAATCTGATAAACCCGCGGCAGGACATTCTTAAAAAGCTCTGCATCCCATTTTTCCAAGGCTTCAGACAGAATGGTATGGTTGGTATAGCTCATGGTTTTAACCGTAGCATTCCAAGCATCTGCCCATTCCAGGTCGTACTCATCCACCAAGAGACGCATAAACTCAGCCGGTGCGACAGCTGGGTGGGTATCGTTGATATGGACAGAGACCTTCTCATGAATATCCTTGAGCGGACGACCTTGCTTGAGGTAGGATTTGATAATAGTCTGCAGACCTGCGCTGGTCATAAAGTATTCCTGGATCAAGCGCAGCTCTTTTCCTTCATAGCTAGAGTCGTCTGGATAGAGAATCGCAGTGATGTCTTGCACCCGGCGACGAGCTTCAATGGTCGGATAGTCCAGTTCATACTCCTCTGGAATTTCAACATCCCAAAGCCGGAGATTGTTGACATTGTCATTGCCAAAGCCAATCTGCGGCACATCGTAAGGAACGGCCCGCAAGGTTTTGGAATTCTCATAAAGAGGCACAATCCGGCCCTTTTCATTGGCATGGAGGGAAACATTTCCGAAGATTTTAACATCAACAATATCATGGTCCTTACGGGTTTCCCAGACATTGCCCAGACTGCCAAACCAAGCATCAGGAATTTCTACCTGATAGCCATCTACGATTCTTTGTTTAAAGAGTCCATAGCGATAGCGAATCCCATTTCCAAATCCTGGATAGCCAGTGGTTGCCAGCGAGTCCATGAAGGCAGCCGCCAAGCGGCCCAGACCGCCATTGCCCAAGGCCATATCATACTCAGCATTCTTAACATCCTCAAAGTCAACGCCCAACTCGGCAAAGCCTTCCTTAACCGTATCGAGGATACCCAGGTTGAGCAGATTGGTTTCCAGCATGCGTCCTGGAAGAAACTCGATAGAAAAGTAATAAGCTGTCTTTTGCTGCTGCTCAATCAACTGATTACGGCGCTCCAGCCACAGGGGCGTGATATACTTACGGACAGTGCTGGCCAGAGCCTGAAAAAGCTCCACTGAAGTCGCATCAGCAACCTTAATCAGCTGTCTTTCATGTAGAATATCCTTAAAATCTCGAATAAAACGTTCTTTTGTCAGTTCCATAGTGGATGGTTATCTCCCTTTCTTAATAGCGGGAAACAGTTTTTAAACGCAGGAATACTTTTTTTCAATCAAGATGGGAAGCATTCGCTTCAGCCAAAAGCTGAAAACAGGGCTCCAAAACAGTATGATAATATATAAAAATGTAATTCTCACGGAAATCCTCCCTTGTCCCATGGACAAGAGAGGATTTGCTTATACTGATTCCAAAGTAAATGTTATAGGAGTGATTGATATAAATCACTGTATGCCTTGCTGGCTGTATCCCAAGAGAAGTCTCTCTCCATGGCCTGCTCTTGCAGAGATTTCCAAGCTTCCTTGTCATCGGCATAAAGCTTGAGTGCTTCCTTGAAGGTCCAAGTCAGCCAGTAGCCAGAAAAGTTATTGAAGCTAAAGCCAGTTCCCTGTCCTGTATAGACATTGTAAGGCTCTACGGTATCACGCAGACCGCCCACTTCATGCACCAAAGGCAAGGTTCCATAGCGCATAGCCATCATTTGTGACAGGCCACAAGGCTCGAAACGGCTTGGCATGAGGAAAATATCGCTGGCAGCGTAAATCTCCTGAGCCAAGGTCACATCAAAGAGGATGTTGGCTGAAAGCTTATTAGGATAGGCATGACCAAACCAAGCGAAAGCCTGCTCAAAAGCTGGATCGCCTGTTCCCAAGAGGATAATCTGCACATCTTCCTGGAGGAGATTGTGCAACTCTTCCACTACCAGATCAAAGCCTTTCTGACGTGTCAGGCGGGAAACAATCCCAACAACCGGCACATCATCACGCACAGGCAGACCAACTCGCTCTTGCAAAGCTCGCTTATTTTCTAGTTTACCAGATAAGTCTGATTTGTCAAAGTGATGAGCTAAGAGCGGATCCGTTTCTGGATTATAGATATCCGTATCAATACCGTTGACAATTCCGACCAGCTTACCGGACTCCATCCGCAGGATTTGATCCAAATTGCAACCAAATTCTGGTGTACGGATTTCACCTGCATAGCTTGGTGATACAGTCGTCACTCGATCCGCATAGAGAATACCAGACTTCATCCAGTTGAGACAGTCATTCCAACGCAGGGTTCCGTCTGCATAGCGCTCATAGCCCACTCCAAATAGTTCCCAAAGCATGCTGTCCGGGAATTGACCTTGGAACTCCAGATTATGGATGGTCAAGACAGTCTTGATATTCTGATATGCTTGAATCCAATGGTATTTTTCCTTAACCAAGAAAGGAATCATAGCTGTATGATAATCGTGAACATGCAAAACATCCGGAATAAAATCAATCCGCTCCATCAGCTCAACCGCTGCTAACTGGAAGTAAGCAAACCGCTCACCATCATCAAAATCCCCGTAAACATGGCCGCGGAAGAAATAATGCTGATTGTCAATAAAATAGAAGGACACACCGTTCAAGACCAGTCGCTTGACCCCAACGTATTGGCGACGCCAGCCAACACTGACTTCAAAGTAGAAAAGGTCTTCCACCTTATCGCCAAATTTGGCATGGGTCATGTCATAGTATGGCAGAATGACACCAACTTCATGGCCAGCCTTGACCAGAGATTTGGGGAGAGCGCCGATAACGTCTCCCAAACCACCTGTCTTAGAAAATGGGGCTCCTTCTGCTGCTGCAAATAAAATCTTCATCGAATTATGTCCTCTGTAACTTTTTGGCTCTTCTTGACTACGATTGGATCTTCTGCAGTTCCGCGAATCACCACTCCTTCGCCAATTTCAACACCCTTGTCCACAATCGCGTACTCGACAGTTGCATTTTCTCCAACTTTCACTCGAGGGAAGAGAACACTGTGTTTGACACTGCTTCCAGTCTTAATCTTGGTATTCCGTGAAATCACAGAATTGATGACCTCACCTTCCACAATACTTCCTGACGCAAACTGGGAGCGAGATACTTTTGAAGACTCAGCATAGTAAGTTGGCTCTTCGTTCTTAACCTTGGTGTAAATCTTTTGGTTCGGACTGAAGAGAGAGTAGAATTTCTTACTTTCAAGCATATCGATATTGGATCTGTAGTAGGTCTCTACAGAATAGATATTCGCCAGATAGCCTGTATATTCGTAGGCAAATGCCCCTTCCTGAGTTGCTAAATCACGCAAGACATAGCGCAGTTTTTGCGGATGCTCTTTCTTAGCTTCTTCTTCCAACTTTTCAATCAGCCATGGAGTATCCACCACAAAGATGTCTGTAGACATATTAAAGAGCTCAGCATCTTCTCGGCCATCAAAGAGTTTATGCCCTCTGACATGGTCAGTTTCGTCAATATCTAGGACAGCATTCACATCCGAAATATTTTCCTTGTGCAATTTCTTGTAGACAACTGTAATCGGCTGTTCTGTTGTATTGTGCAAATGGAAAACTTGATTGAGGTCAATATTAACCAAGATATCACAGTTAAGTGCAACAGTTTGGTTGGAACCAGAACGTTTCAGGTAGGTCAATAGCTGATCATAGTATTCCTCACCGACTGTAGAACTTTCTACACGGGTATTGTAGATTCCCAAGTAATAGTGGCTGAGCAAGGTAGACAGACCCCACTCACGACCAGAACGAATATGGTCAAAGACAGAGCTAATATTGTCCTGCTGGAAGATACCAAAGACACTGCGGATACCAGCATTGGCAAGACTTGAAAGCGGGAAGTCAATCAAGCGGTATTTCCCACCGAATGGCAAACTGGCTACTGGACGATGATTTGTCAGAGTTGACATATCATGGAAGCCGACTGTGTTTCCTAAAATTGCTGAGTATTTATCAATCTTCATCTTTTGGTACCCCCACTTTCTCGTTGTATCCGACAACATATACTTCCTCTGTACCATCAATCTCTACACCATCAGAGATGATAGCACCTTCGCCGATAATGGCCCGCTTGATCTTAGCGTCTTTGCCAATAACAGCTCCACTCATGATGACAGAGTCTTCAATGACTGCGCCCTTTT
This sequence comes from uncultured Streptococcus sp., assembly GCF_963456385.1. Classification (GTDB taxonomy): domain Bacteria; phylum Bacillota; class Bacilli; order Lactobacillales; family Streptococcaceae; genus Streptococcus. The sequence continues at coordinate 52,079 of NZ_CAUOLF010000015.1, forward strand.
TGACCTGAGCACCAGTAGAAAGAATAGAGTGTTTTACTGTACCGTCAACGAAACAGCCATCAACGACCAGCGAATCTTCTACATGGGAATTTTCACTGATGAAGTTTGGCGGAGAAATCAAGTTGCGAGAATAAATCTTCCAGCGACGATTGCGGCTGTCTAGAGCATTTTCTGGGCTGATGTATTCCATGTTGGCTTCCCAGAGAGACTCTACTGTACCAACGTCTTTCCAATAGCCTTCAAAATCATAAGCATAAACGCTTTCGCCAGATTCAAGGTAGTTAGGGATAACATTCTTACCAAAGTCAGACATATCCACATTGCTCTTCTCAGCAGCTACCAGCATATTGCGCAGACGCTGCCAGTCAAAGATATAAATCCCCATAGAAGCCTTGGTGGACTTAGGATTTTCTGGTTTTTCTTCAAATTCAACAATCCGATTATTAGCATCTGTATTCATGATACCAAAACGGCTAGCTTCTTTGAGAGGCACATCCAGAACGGCAACTGTCAAGCTGGCATTGTTGTCCTTGTGAGACTGAAGCATGTCATCATAGTCCATCTTATAGATATGGTCCCCAGACAAAATCAGGACATACTCAGGATTGATGCTGTCGATATAGTCGATATTTTGATAAATCGCATGGCTGGTACCTTCAAACCAACGATTTCCTTCGCTCGCAGAATAAGGCTGAAGAATGGACACGCCTGAGTTAATACCATCGAGCCCCCAGCTAGAACCATTTCCGATATGACTGTTCAGAGCTAATGGCTGGTATTGAGTAATGACACCGACATTGTGAATACCGGAGTTGGCACAATTAGACAAGGCGAAGTCAATAATACGATAGCGGCCGCCAAACTGTACCGCTGGTTTTGCGATACTCTGTGTGAGCTTTCCAAGACGAGTTCCTTGCCCACCGGCAAGAATCAAAGCTAGCATTTCATTCTTCATAGACTACTACTCCTTTGTGGAATCTTTTTTAACATTTTTGCGAGCAATCCGACGCTTGATCTTCCAGATACTGGCTCCAAGAGCCGGCAGTGTAAAGGTCAAGGTCTGTGGATAATCTTTCCAAAGTCCTTCTTGAGACTGAACTGTTTCGTTATATTCCTTCCAAACACCTCCCCATTCTTCTAATTCAGTGTTCCATACCTCTTCATAAATGGCTTCCACTGGAACACCAATGGTAAAGTTCTTCCGCTCTACCGGCGCCATATTGAATACACAAACTAACATATCTCCTTTTTCTGTCTTACGGATGAAAGAGAGGACACTTTGATCAGTATTATCTGCATCAATGATTTCGATACCATCATAGCTCAGATCAATTTCCCAAAGCGGACGATTGTCTTTATAGAAGGCATTAAGTGCAGCAGTGAAGCCCTGCATCTTCTTGTTCATCTGATCATCCAGATTAGACCATTCTAGCTGCTCTTCCGACTTCCATTCTAGGAACTGACCGAACTCTGAACCCATAAAGAGTAATTTCTTGCCCGGATGACAGATCTGATAGGTCAGCAAGTTGCGGAGCCCTGCGAATTGATTGTAACGGTCACCCCACATCTTGTGCATAAGACTCTTCTTGCCGTGAACTACTTCATCATGCGAGAATGGCAGGAGGAAGTTTTCAGAGAATACGTACATAAAGCTGAAGGTCACTAGATTAAAATCGTACTTACGATAAATCGGATCTTCCTCGTAGAAGCGAAGGATATCATTCATCCAGCCCATATTCCACTTGTAGTCAAATCCAAGGCCACCCAGCTCTCTCATGCCAGTAATCTTGGTTTCTGAGGAGCTTTCCTCTGCAATCATCATGACATCAGGATGAGCTAATTTGATAACCGTATTGAGGCGCTGCAGGAAGTAATAGCCTTCATAGTTGCGATTGCCTCCATCTTTATTTGGCTGCCATGGACCGCTGTCATAGTCTAGATAGAGCATATTGCTGACAGCATCAACCCGAATCCCATCCAGATGGTAAAAATCAATCCAGAATTTAATGCTGGAAATCAAGAAAGACTGAACTTGATTTTTACCTAAATCAAAGTTGAGAGCACCCCAGCCATAGTTATGAGCCCGATCGTGATCCTGATACTCGAAAGTCGGTGTCCCGTCATAGTAGGCCAGAGCATCATCATTAATAGTAAAGTGACCTGGTACCCAGTCCACAATGACACCAATATTGTTCAAGTGACATTCTTCGACAAAGTCCTGAAATTGCTCAGGCGTCCCATAGGTGTGCTCGAAGGCGAAGTAGCCCATAAGCTGATAGCCCCAGCTAAGTCCTAGCGGATGAGCCATAAGCGGCATGAATTCCACATGTGTGTAGTTCATCTCCACCAGATAAGGAATCAAGTCTTCTTTTAACTGGGCAAAGCTATAAGGACTGCCGTCTTCATTACGTTTCCAAGATCCGGCATGCACTTCATAGATATTGACCGGCCGAGAGAAGAAGCCCCAGCGCTTCCGGCGTGCCAGCCAAAGACCATCTTTCCACTTCTTTTCAGGAATAGTGCGAATGACTGCTCCCGTGCCCGGACGCTCTTCCAGATAGATAGCCAACGGATCAATTTTCAAAATTTCCTGACCACTGCTACGCTTGATATTGTACTTGTAAATATCTCCTTCCTTAGGCAGTTCTGTGAAGACTTCCCAAACGCCCGCTTCATTTCGGACCATAGGGATCTGCTCTTCATACCAATTGGTGAAATCTCCAATCAAATGGACACTCTGAGCATTAGGCGCCCAAACTCGGAAAGAATAGCCAGACTTGCCGTCCACTTCATCCTGATGCGCCCCTAGATAATGCTGTAAATGAAAGTTTTCACCTGTTGTAAAGGTTCTTAATGCTTCGTTCTTATCCATGCAATCACCTTTCTATTTGTAAGCGTTTTCTATAATACTATTCTACATTATTTTTATCTCTTTTTCAAGTAAATTTCAAATATCCTTACGGAAAATTACTAAAACCGAACATTAGCTGAAATTAGTAATAAATGAGAGAGAAAACACTGCATTTTGTGTCTCTCGATATGTTTTAATTCCTTTTTCACTAAATATAGGAGCTATCCAAAACAAGAAAAAGATGAAAATTTTCATAAAGATATAGACCAATATGTAAATTTACATTTTAAAATAATAAGCAATTAAACATATAAATGATTAATTCTTTTAAAATCATGATGTAATCTTATTAGATTTACAAGTTCATCAAGGTAAGAAAAAAGACCGCACAAAGCCGCCTTTCTCATTATTTCACATCAAACACGATGGATTTCACTTGTGTCATCGCTTCGATACTGTAACGAATCCCTTGCACTCCTGCTCCAGATCCCTTAACACCAAGGAATGGGAAGTTATCTGGACCACGTTGGGTCTTATTATTGATGTGTACAGTACCCACTTCCAGTTTCTCAGCAATTTCAAATGCTTTAGGGAAATCATTTGTAAAGACTGAAGATTGAAGACCAAACTCTGACTGGTTACAGATCTGAATAGCCTCTTCAACGGAAGTCACACGAATAATCGGAAGAACAGGACCAAATGGCTCTTCCCAAGCTAATTTCATATCCAGTGTCACATGGTCAAACAAGGCAGGCCAGATGAGATTTGCTTCACGTTTGATTTCTGTCAAGGCTGACGCTCCTTTTTCTTGAGCATCTTCAATCAAGCCCCAGATGAAATCTGCTGATGCATTATCAATGACTGGTGTGATATCCGCATTATCAAAGGGATCACCAACCGTCAGTTTCTCTACCTCTGCCTTAATCAGCGCCGCTAATTTATCTGCTACGCTCTCCATGACAATGACACGTTTAATAGCCGTACAGCGCTGACCGGAATAACTGTATGCCCCGCCAACAATTTGCTTAGCTGCATGCTCCAAGTCAGCATCTTCCAGTACAACTGCAGCATCCTTACCACCCAATTCTAGCATAATTGGACGCATACCAGCCAACTTACCGATGCGTTCACCGATTGGAGTAGAGCCAGTAAAGTTAATGTAGTTTACTTCCTTATGCTCAATGATGTAATCCCCGATTTCTGAACCGCGACCAGTGATGGTATTGAAAACACCAGCAGGCAGACCAGCCTCAGCAAAAGCCTGAGCCAAGAGCAGACCAGAGATTGAACCTTGAGTAGGTGGCTTAAACATCACGACGTTTCCGCCGATAAGGGCAGGAGCAATCTTAGAACCAGACAAGTTGACTGGGTAGTTAAATGGCGCAATGGCTAGTACAACTCCTACAGGCTCACGACGAACCACAGCCAATTTTTTCTTGCTGGCAGCTTCAAAGCCGCCGCCTTCCATAACCTGACCGTGAATACGAATGCCCTCTTCAGCCGCATAGCGAATCAAGTCTGCTGTCCGGACTACCTCTCCGACTGCCGCTTTGATCCCCTTGGCAACTTCTTTTGCAAGAATTTCGCCAATCTTCTCCTGATCGCGCTCCAAAATATCCGCAACCTTATGCAAATAAGCTGCACGCTCAACTGCTGAAAGAGCTCGCCAAGCTGGCAAAGCCGCACGAGCGCTCTCCATCGCATAGTCAACCTCTGCCTGAGTCATGGCAGGCACAGTTCCTAAAATCTCATTGTTGATAGGAGATGAGATGGTAATTTCATTTTCAGAAACTTTCCACTCTCCATTTATATAGTTTTTATATTGTGTCACTTGTCCCCTCCAAAATGTTATTAAATATTATTTTACCAAATTTTCTGAAAATTTCAACCAAAAGTTATAAATTTAAAGAATTTTTTCACAATTAAGATAGATTATCTAAGTTTGTTCATATTAGATCTGCTTATTTTCTGTTTTCTTTGATTTCAACTTTCTTCACAAACTTCACTATTCCCTTGAAGAAAACTAAAAAAGACCAGGAAAATCTCCCTGATCTTAATTTTTCAGATTAATCGAAGTCTAGATATTCTTTTTCAAGTTCAAGAACTTCTTCCATTGTTGCACATTCAGTCAGTGCACGCTGAGCCAGTTCTTCCATCTTCTTCGTATCCAGCTTCTTCATGAGGCTACGAGTCCGAAGAACTGAAGTCGCACTCATAGAGAATTCATCCAAGCCCATACCTACGAGCAATGGCACCGCTGTTTGGTCACCGGCCATTTCTCCACACATACCTGCCCACTTGCCTTCAGCATGAGCTGCCTTGATAACATTGTTAATCAAGCGAAGGATAGATGGGTTGTAAGGTTGATAGAGGTAAGAGACTTGCTCATTCATCCGGTCAGCTGCCATAGTGTATTGGATCAAGTCGTTGGTACCAATTGAGAAGAAATCTACTTCCTTGGCAAATTGATCCGCCAGCATAGCTGCTGCTGGGATTTCAATCATGATACCCACTTGGATATTGTCTGCTACTGCAACGCCTTCAGCTTGCAGCTTAGCTTTCTCTTCGTCATAAACCGCTTTAGCTTTGCGGAATTCTGTCAGAAGGGCTACCATTGGGAACATGATGCGCAATTGTCCATGTACAGAAGCACGCAAGAGAGCGCGGATTTGTGTACGGAACATAGCATCGCCAGTTTCAGAGATAGAGATACGCAAAGCACGGAAACCAAGGAATGGGTTCATTTCATGCGGCATATCAAAGTAAGGAAGCTCCTTATCTCCACCGATGTCCATGGTCCGAACAACCACTGGTTTTCCATTCATGCCTTCAAGCACAGCCTTGTATGCTTCATACTGCTCATCTTCTGTCGGGAAGTCTTGAGAATCCATATAAAGGAACTCAGTCCGGTAAAGACCAACTGCCTCTGCACCATTGGCATTGACACCTTCAACGTCTTTTGGTGTACCGATATTGGCAGCCAATTCGAAGTGCTTGCCATCTGCAGTCACAGTCTGAGCATCCTTAAGCAATTCCCATTCAGCTTTTTGCTTAGCATAAGCCTCACCAGCTGCTTTGAATGCTGCGATTTGATCTTCAGTTGGGTTGATAATCACTTCACCAGTGATACCGTTAGCTGCAATCACATCGCCGTCTTTTACAAGCTCAGTAATGTTATTAGTTCCCAATACTGCTGCGATTTCAAGCGTACGCGCCATGATAGCAGAGTGGCTTGTCCGGCCGCCGATATTGGTTACAAAAGCTTTAACAAATTTCTTATCCAGCTGTGCTGTATCAGATGGAGTCAAGTCATGAGCAATCACAACTGATTCTTCATTGATAGACGCTGGGTTTGGCAATTTCTTGCCCAAAAGGTTAGCAAGAACACGTTTTGTCACGTCGCGGATATCTGCCGCACGTTCCTGCATGTATGGATTGTCGTCCATGTTTTCAAAGAGAGTGATAAACATGTCCGTTACTTCTTTCAGACCAGCTTCTGCATTGGTCTTTTTCGCACGGATTGTTTCTTTGATTTGCCCAACCATTTCAGGGTCAGCAAGTACCATTAAGTGAGCGTCAAATACCTGAGCGGCTTCCTCACCAAGGCTATCTACTGCTTTCTCACGGATAACAGAAAGCTCGTTCTGTGAAGCTTCAAGAGCTGCATCCAAACGAGCCTCTTCTGCATTCGTATCTTCGACTGAAACAGTCTCAAATGATAAATCCGGTTGAACTAATAGATATGCCTTAGCAACGGCAACACCGTCAGATGCTGCAATTCCTTTAAGCATTTCTGTCATATTAAGCCAATCCTTCTTTTTCCATTGTTTCAGAGATTGCAGCGATGGCATCGTCTGCATCTGCACCTTCAGCTGAGATCTTAACATCAGCTCCTTGGCCAACACCGAGACTCATAACACCCATGATAGATTTCAAGTTTACTGATTTACCTTTGTATTCAAGTGTGATGTCTGAAGCGAATTTGCTAGCAGTTTGAACCAACAAAGTTGCTGGACGTGCGTGAATACCTGTTTCTGCTACAATGTGGAAATCTTTAGAAGCCATAGTTAGACTCTCCTTTTAAATAATTCTTTTTGAGTTATTGTGATAACCCTTACAAGTTGATATTATATCACCTTTTGAAATCTTTTTCAAGAATTTTATAGCCCGCTTACAAAATATTTCTTGGGAAATGAAAACTCTTCTTATTATATTGAAGAGAGAATTTTCGAGCTAAATCCCACATTTCCCAAGCTTTATTCAAAAAAGTCTGCCACCAAATTTTCAATTGTTAATTTCTTATTTTATAGGAACTAATTGTTATAAAATAAGAATATAAACTCCTCCCTCCACTCCTCCTAGTGATTCCCTAAATTCTGTAACACAAGATATTGGATTTTAGTTTTTGGGAGGAAAAGATACAAGTCATTTTTCTAAAGCTTTAAGACTTGTTTAAGCATTGCCGCACCAGCATTTTGCTCCTTTTCTGCAATTTTTCACTTATTTTCACCGCTTATATAAACACTATATATTGTATTGTAATCTATCCTATAACAAAATATCACACAATATTTAGTTCAAAACTATTGACATTCTATTTTCTTTTAGATATACTAGTTTCGTATTATTTAAAAGAAAAAACGAAAGTTTAGAGGAATCTTTAATGGTAACTATTTACTCAAAAAACAACTGCGTTCAGTGCAAAATGACCAAGCGCTTCTTAGATACTAATCATGTAGAATACCGCGAAATCAACTTGGACGAACAGCCAGAATTTATTGACCATGTTAAAGATCTTGGTTTCAATGCTGCTCCTGTGATTCAGACAGCAACTGAGGCATTTTCTGGTTTCCAACCTGGTAAATTGAAAAAACTGTCTTAATGTAGTTTATTTTGAGGGCAGCGCGCCTTGATTGGGAGATAAACTAAAAGACAGATTATCAGGGCAAACTGCAGCTCCTATGCTCATAGGAGCCGTTTCTTTTGTAAGGCGGAACTTTTTCTGCCAGCTAAATAATCATTACTTATATAGAAAAGGGAAAACATGGGACTCAAACATTTAGAGGATGTGACATACTTCCGACTCAACAATGAAATCAACCGTCCGATTAACGGACAGATTATGCTCCACAAGGACAAAGAAGCTCTGGAGGCTTTCTTTAAGGAAAATGTTGAGCCGAACACCAAGCAATTTTCTTCTATTACAGAAAAGATTGAGTATTTAATAGAAGAAAACTATTTGGAAAAGGAATTTATTGAACTTTATTCTCCGGAATACATCGAGGAGCTGACTGCTTTTATCCATGCTCAAGATTTCAAGTTTAAATCTTTCATGGCTGCTTACAAGTTCTACAACCAGTATGCACTGAAGACCAATGATGGTGAATACTATCTGGAAAGCATGGAAGATCGGGTACTCTTCAACGCCCTCTACTTTGCCAACGGAGATGAAGCCATTGCCAAGGATATTGCAAATGAGATTATCCACCAGCGCTACCAACCAGCTACACCAAGCTTCCTCAACGCTGGTCGGGCCCGTCGTGGTGAATTGGTTTCTTGCTTCCTCATCCAAGTAACAGATGATATGAACTCAATCGGTCGCTCCATCAACTCTGCCCTGCAATTGTCTCGTATCGGAGGCGGGGTTGGTATTTCCCTCAGCAATCTGCGGGAAGCTGGAGCTCCTATCAAGGGCTATGAAGGTGCTGCATCTGGGGTTGTGCCTGTTATGAAACTCTTTGAGGACAGTTTCTCTTACTCTAACCAGCTGGGCCAACGTCAGGGAGCTGGGGTTGTTTACCTCAATGTTTTCCACCCAGATATCATCTCTTTCCTTTCTACCAAGAAAGAAAATGC
>NZ_CAUOLF010000016.1:0-60048 GCF_963456385.1 uncultured Streptococcus sp.
ACTCCTGGGCTAGACCAAGCAATTGCCTTAGGATAATGCTTCTTCCAGTCAGCTATATAGGCATAGTGAATCTTATTAGGCGAGACAAGGTGTGCAACTGGTCCCAAAGCGTCCAACTGATCAAACAAGGCTTGATTTGGCTGAATTGGTGAATGGCACCAGAGCTGGCCATTTGCTAACTTGATGACAGTCATGCGGGTAGAAAAAGGCAAATTTGTCACCACTGCATCCATCTCAATCAAATCACCGTCGACAATCCAGATATTCTCAGCAATGGGCTTCAAGCTATAAAGCGGTTCATAGGTAGGAACAGGTCTTTTCATTCTAAAGACTCCTTCTTTCTAGTCCAAAAGTGAAACTTCCCTAGGGCTTGAGGATACTGGGCTAGTCCTAGGGCGGACAGAATCAGAATCTGTGGCAAAAACTGAATCAGATAACGGGTCTTTCCTCCCTCAAAAATCTGCAGAAAAAGCAGGCCGCCAAAAACAGCTAAGGTTAGAAAATTCAGTTCGTCACTGGATCGATATTTCCAAAGAGCAAAGACAAGTCCTGCCGCCATGACAATCCAGACCACCTGCTTGGACAGCGAGAAATAGACAAATTCTGACTTGTCAGTGTTCAGGAAGAAGTTACGGACAAACTGAGTTAAAGGATTATCTTTCGTATCTTGGTAAAAAGGCGATATATAAGGCGTCTTTTCATTTTCGACACTGCGGTAGAGCCAGCCCAAATCTCCTTCTGCTACAGTCAGAGACTGCTTGTGGAAGAGATGATGAGCTAAAGTCAAAGGATTATAATCGCTCAAGCGCCGCTTGATTTCCTTGATAACATATTCCTTAGCAAACATGCCATTGTTATAGTCATACTGCTTGTCAGGCTCAATATACTGCAAGAGCCCTTCTTTCATATCTTCCTGATTGTGGCCATTGAAGGTCAGACCTAAATTGATAAAGAGCAATGGGCCTTTTGCCAAGCCCTCTCCCTTCATAATCGGCACTTCCGTCTGGTGCTTGGACCAGTAATGCAGCGGGGCATAGCTAATCGCAAAACTGCAAGTAAAAACAACTAGTGCCAAAAAGAACTTCTTCCAATTCTTTTTGAAAAAGAGGACTCCGAAGACAGCTATCAGCAGAATCATTACTGTTGGTCTAAAAAAGAAAGCCAGACTAGTCATCAGCCCAAGCAAAATACTGCGCCAAACCAGCTGTCTACTAGTTTCCTCTCCCTTCAGCAATCCCAGAACTAGGAAAATCTGCAGACTGATGAAAGGCAGGGGCGGAATATCGGTATACATTGAAAAGAAATAAGGAGAAAAGCCCAGTAAAAGCACGTATAAACTAAAGACAGCATCTGCAGTCTTTTGGGAAAAATACTTTTGGCAGCCCTTAAAGAGAATCAAGGCCGTTACGTTAGTATAAACAATATTCAAGGCCTGCATGAGCCATAGACCGGATTCCCCAAATACATTAAAGAAAAAACGCTCGTAGAGGAAAAGTGAGACATTGTTAGGGTTGCGAGTCAGATAGCTGGAAATGGAGCTTTCTTTCAGAGTTTTGAAAGCCCCTGTAAAGACTACTGCTGCATCCCGCCTAATCAAAAGCTCTGCCGAAAAGAGCATAATCAGCTGAAAAATAAAGACAGCTAGCATAATAAGAAATTTATGCTGCATTAGCCAATGATAAGCTTTTTCTAGAAAATTCCGATAGCGATAGGCCAGATAAACCAAGCCAGTAAAAGCAATAATAGCTATACTATTCAGCTCTGAAACATGCCATATGGCAATCAAAAACCAGTGAACAGCCGTAATCAGCATAACTTTCTGTAATATCGAAAAGGATAGATGATAAATCTTAGACATAGCTCTATTATACCAAACACAGAGACTTTAAGCCATTTTTAAAGGCAAGACAAGGACGTTTTACTGAAAAATGACCTGAATAAAGGTCAGATCATTTTATTTGTATTCGGTCTAGGCCTGCCAATTTTCTTGGTCTTCCTTAAATCGTTTCAACAAGGCTAATCCTTCAGCATTGATATAGCCTTCTTGCTCAGCTAAGTGAATCAACTCTGTATAGTTTGATAAAGTCACCAATTTCACACCCGCATCATTAAAGTTCTTTTCTGCTTTTGGTAGCTCATAGGTAAAGATGGCCGCTGCGCCAATCACGTCCGCACCTTCTCGTTTAGCGGCAGCGATAGCATCCAAAACCGAACCGCCAGTTGAGATTAAGTCTTCAATGACAACCATCTTTTGCCCAGGCGCTACGCGACCTTCGATTTGATTGCCCGCTCCGTGATCTTTTGGTTTGCTGCGGATATAGGCAAATGGCAGGTTCATCTTATCAGCGATAATAGCTCCGTGAGGAATACCTGCTGTCGCAGTTCCAGCGATGACTTCTACATCTGGAAATTCCGCCTGAATCTTTTCGACAAAACCATCTTCAATCAAGGTCCGAGTCTCTGGATAAGCCAAGGTCACACGGTTGTCCGTATATATAGGTGATTTGATGCCCGACGCCCATGTAAAAGGCTCTTCTGGCTTCAAATACACAGCTTTAATTTTCAATAAATCACGCGCAATCTCTTTTGCTAAAGTCATTTTTGCTCCTTATAAATTTGAAATTTTATGATACTGTTAATTTTGTATAACGATTTAATTCGAATTCCTTGTTTTGCTTAGCTATTCCACTGCTTCTTGATCTCATGGTAGGCATCCCAAGGATTTTCAGCTTGGATAATCGGACGGCCGACTACAATATAATCACTGCCGATTTGATGGGCTTCCTGCGGAGTCATGACCCGTTTTTGGTCGCCGATTTCTGATCCAGCTGGCCGAATGCCCGGCGTCACACAGAGAAAGTCATTTGCAGTTGCTGCCTTAATCAGTTCCACTTCTTGAGCCGAGCAAACTACGCCATCTAAACCAGCTTCTTTGGCTTTCCGAGCGTAATTGACAACAGACTCCTGAACTGTGGTCTGGATGTTTTGGCAATCCCGCATATCTTCCTCACTGGTCGAGGTCAGCTGGGTCACAGCAACCAACTTAGCCTTATCCCCCAAGACCTTCTTGGCTTCGCTCATCATCTCCACACCACCCGCTGCATGGACCGTCACCATGTCGATACCAAATGTTCCTAAGACAGACATAGCTGATCGAACCGTATTGGGAATGTCGTGCAGTTTCAAATCCAAGAAAATGCTGTGTCCCAGAGCTTTCAGATAATGAACGATTTCTGGACCGATGGCATAGAAGAATTCCATGCCGATTTTGACATAGAGTTTTTCATCTTCCGGAAAATGCTCCAAGAAATCTTTGACATCATCAAAAGATGGAAAGTCGAGGGCGATAATAGGCCGTTCTTCACGCATGAGGGGAAAATCTCCTTTTAAATTATTATCTTCAAAGAGGTCCATTAGACATTTATATCTCAAAACCACCTTCACATTAGGCTCAGAGACATAGAAAAAACCTTGCCCGAGAGCAAGGTTACACGAAAATGTGGCAGTATCTGCCATTCAAACGTATGTACCTTAGTAGCCTCTCTGGACTTCTTTAAAGGTTATATTTAGTTCATTCTATAATTTCACAGCAGGTTTGTCAAGTAAAAATGTAACTTTAAAGCAAATTCTCTCGAACTTCTTTTCGTAAAGTTTCAAGACTCTCGATGCCGTATTTATCCATAAGCTCAGGCAGGTTCTCAATGATGGTCGGGCAGGCATAAGGATCCGTGAAATTAGCAGTTCCCACTCCAATAGCTGAAGCGCCCGCTATAAACATCTCCAGAGCAGCCTCCGCTGAATCAACTCCACCCATACCAATAATAGGAAGTTTGCTTGCCTGAGCCACTTGACGGATCAGCTTGAGCGCTACCGGAAAGACAGCTGGACCCGACATACCACCTGTGCCATTAGCGATAATAGGCTTGCGCGACTTCAAGTCAAATCGCATACCTACTAAGGTGTTAATCATGGTAAAACCAGCAGCACCAGCGTCTTCAACAGCCTTAGCTACCTGAGTGATGTCTGCTACGCTCGGAGTCAATTTGACATAGACTGGTACAGCAGAAGTCTCTACTGCTGCCTTGGTTGCTCCGTAAGCCAACTCTGGAACTTGACCAATCAAAAGGCCAGCATTGCCATGGTCAACGTTAGGGCAGGAGATATTGAGCTCGATAGCCTTGACATTAGGAGCTTGAGAAATTTTCCCAGCCACTGTGGCATATTCTTGATTGGAAAAGCCCGCTACATTGGCGATGATTGGCAGGTCGGGATAATGCTTTTCCAGCCAGGGCAGTTTTTCAGCTAGAACAACCTCAACACCTGGATTTTGCAGGCCAATGGCATTGAGCATACCAGCTGGCGTTTCTGCCACACGCGGAGTGGGATTGCCAAAGCGTGGCTCCAGAGTCGTAGCCTTTATCATGATGGAGCCTAGCAAGTCCAAGTCATAGTATTTGGCATATTCCTGTCCGAAGCCAAAGCAGCCAGATGCTGGAATAATTGGATTTTTCAGGTCCAAGCCTGGCAAGGAAACTCTTAAACGTTGGTCACTCATTCTTTCCCCTCCTAGACAATAATCGTCCCCGTCTCAAAGACCGGACCGTCTTCACAAACCCGCTTATTGACCGACTCGTCCTGACCGGCCACATGAACTACGCAGGCATAGCAGGCGCCCATGCCACAAGCCATACGAGACTCCATGGAGAGATAAGCATGCGGATGGTCCTGAAACTTACGATCCACATACTGAAGCATAGCAGGCGCACCACAGGAATAGACAGCCGCATAGTCTTGAGACAACTCATCCACAACGGCTGATACATAGCCCTGACGACCATAAGAACCGTTATCCGTCGTGACAATGACATCAGCGTATTTTTTCATTTCTGCTTCCAAAATGACAACAGATTTATCAGCGAATCCCAATACAGCTGTCACTTGAGCTCCCTTGGCATGCAAGTCTTTAGCAACCTCAAGCAGAGGAGGAACACCAATCCCACCACCGATAATCAAAGCTCGCTCACCTTCCCTTACAGGACTCAAATCAAAGCCATTGCCCTGAGGCCCCATAACATCAAGAAAAGATCCAACTGGCAGTTGAGAAAAAATAGCTGTCCCGCCGCCTTCTATCCGATAAATGATGCGACAAGTCAGATTGTCTCGGTCAATCTCTGCGATTGAGATAGGCCGGCGCAAAAGCTTGCTGTCATCTGGTACCCGAATATGTAAAAACTGCCCTGCCTGCATCTGAGCAACCATTTGTCCCTTTAGAATCATGGAAAAAATATTAGGTGCAATTTCTACTTGCTCCAGCAGCTCCATCTGCTCCAGCATAATCTTGCCAAATCTCTTTTTGCAACTGTCACTAGCCATGACAACCTCACTTTCTACAAGAAAAAACCTCGCCGCAGCAAGGTTTCGCAAAAAACAAGGCAGCCAACTGCCTCTTATACCGTTTTTCCTACCTTGCAGCCTCACTGGACTTGATTAAAGGTTAAATTGTAAACATTATATCGTTAGCGATGAGGAATGTCAAGGTGACTACAAAAAAAATAATGCATCAGAAAATAAAATCTAGAACTAGTTCAAATTTACAGAATCTTTTTTCACAAGATACCAGCTGCCCGAATCTATCTTAATAAACTCTAAATCGACTTGCCTAAGCTTCATATTGCTTTCATCTGGCTTAGGTGACACATAAGAAACTTTTAAATTAGAAATATAATCTTCAGCTGACAGATTTTGATTTTGCGGTGGTCCATACAGACTGATAATTTCTTCATAGGTAGAACCCGTTTGAGAATTTCCTTCCTTATTTTCCAAAAGCAAACTATCGAACGCTGCTTGAGTCCAAGTGAAATCTCTGCTCGCTTCGGTATCAATGGGTAATTTAGAACTATTTAAATTGTAGTATTCTTTAGAGATAAGTTTGTATTCATCTTTAAATTTTTCAAAAACTAAGCTTACATAAGCATACTTATAACGCTCGATACTATGCCATCGCAACCGAATTTGAGGAGTTTCTTTCCCATAATTCAAGGCTATCCATCCTTCACCCGAATCAGGCCTCCCATATCTGCTGATTATCGCATCCAGACTTGTCCCTCCAAGATTTTTGTCAAATCTTAAACCATCAAAATCCTGAACTTCCCAAGAAAATTGATATTCTTTTTCGTCACTTATCAACTTTCTAGCAAAAATTTCTGCCTCATTTTGTTCAGAATCAGAACTTGTAGAAGATACTATTTCCTGTGTTGAACTAGTTTTTCTAGAAGTTGAATGTTTATGCGAATGAAGAAATGAAAAAACAACAGCCGTCAAAATAAGTGCTCCGTAAACTAAAGAACCTATGACAATAAATGCAGTCCTTTTATTCTTGCTCTTTTTCTCCTCTTTGGAAATATCTGAAAATATTTCTTCGAATGATTCATCATCTTTTTTCATAACTTCTTGATTTAATTACCTTACTAACTTATAGATTTAGTTTAGACTACATAGATAGTATTCAAAACAGATTTCATTAACACAATCTAACTAGACTAAGACCAACTTTTATTTTATCATGGCTATTTCAAAAAATCAAAATCCAGACGCAACCAATCCTATAAAAATCGTTATTCAAGTAGATTGAGAAAATCTACTTCCACCATTCTATATCCATAGTAACATATAGAAGTTCTTACATATGTGAAGTTTGTCCTCAGAACTAGCAATCACTAGAAAAATCAACTAAGTTTGTGATAAAATAGTCCTATGAGAATTCAACAGTTACACTATATCATCAAAATTGTCGAGACTGGTAGTATGAATGAGGCTGCCAAGCAACTTTTCATTACTCAACCTAGTTTGTCCAATGCTGTGCGGGACTTGGAAAATGAAATGGGGATTGAGATTTTTATTCGCAATCCAAAAGGAATTACCTTGACCAAGGACGGCATGGAGTTTCTTTCTTATGCTCGGCAGGTAGTTGAGCAGACGCAGCTTCTAGAGGAGAGATACAAAAACCCTGTCGCCCACCGAGAGCTTTTCAGCGTTTCTGCTCAGCACTATGCCTTTGTGGTCAATGCCTTTGTCTCCCTTCTTAAAAAAAGCGATATGGAGAAATACGAGCTCTTTCTGCGGGAAACTCGGACTTGGGAGATCATTGACGACGTAAAAAACTTCCGCAGCGAAATTGGCGTCCTCTTTCTCAATAGCTACAACCGCGATGTTCTATCCAAGATGCTGGATGACAATCACCTGATTGCCACTCATCTCTTCACGGCTCAGCCCCATATCTTTGTCAGCAAGTCCAATCCGCTTGCCAAGAAAAAGCTGGTCCAATTATCTGACTTAGAAAACTTCCCCTACCTCAGCTATGACCAAGGGACTCACAACTCCTTCTACTTTTCTGAGGAAATTCTCTCTCAGGAACATCATAAAAAATCTATCGTGGTCAGCGACCGTGCGACCCTCTTTAACCTTTTGATCGGTCTGGATGGCTACACGATTGCAACCGGTATCCTCAACAGCAACCTCAACGGAGATAATATCGTGTCAATCCCACTGGACATTGATGATCCGATTGAGCTGGTCTACATCCAGCATGAAAAAGCTAGCCTATCCAAAATGGGAGAACGCTTCATTGAGTATCTGATTGAGGAAGTGAAGTTTGATAAATAAACTGCAAAAAACACCCGAAAAAGCTTTTTCAGGTGTTTTTCTATTGTTTCAACTTCCCCAACACTTCTCCTATCTTGCCCTCAATGACTAGATCTGCTTGGCTGTCTTGAGTGATGCTGGTCTTGTTGATGACGACCAGATGCTTTCCTGCAAAGTACTGGATGAGGCTGGCCGCTGGATAAACGACTAAGGAAGTGCCACCGATTATCAGTAGATCTGCTTGATGGATAGCTTGAGCTGCCTGCTGGAAAACTTCCATATCTAGCGGTTCTTCATAGAGGGTCACATCTGGCTTGACAATACCGCCACAGTCAGAGCAGTGAGGAATGGTAGCGTGCAGAGCCAGAAAGCCGTCCAAATTATAGAATCGCTTACAATTCAGACAGTAATTTCTATCCGCACTGCCATGTAATTTGAGAACCTTTTTCGAACCGGCCATTTCATGCAAACTATCGATATTTTGAGTCACCACAGCCTTGAGCTTACCTGCTTTCTCCAAGTCTGCCAAGTAGACATGAGCAGCATTGGGCTTAGCCTCTGGATAGAGTAGGTACTTCTTGTAAAAATCAAAAAATTCCTGCGGATAGCGCTCAAACATAGTGTGAGAAACCAGCTGCTCCGCTGTAAAGTGCCGACCCAGCTCGACGCTGTATATCCCATCTGAGCTGCGGAAGTCCGGAATATTGGACTCCGTCGAAACCCCCGCTCCACCGAAAAAGACCATATTCTGACTTTGGTCTATCCATTCTTGCAGCCTTGCAATCTTATCCATCCTGCTACTCCTTATAAGAGACTTTCTATGACCGCATTCGCTCGGTCGAAGTAAAAAGGTTCCCCCTGGTAGACAATGCCTGTCTCCTGCGCCAAATCAATCAGAAGCTCCATAAAGTGTTGAGATGAGAAACCTGTCGTCCTGTGCAATTCTTCCTCATCGAAAGGCTTGATAAGATGAGCCATCGGATTGCGGACTGACTTTTCTAACTCTCTTAGCTGTTGTGCTGATTCTTTGACTGATTCGGGCAAATTTAACTGCAAAATCAGCTCCGTCAAACTAGAAGAATTGACCGTGCTTTCCGCATGAAAATTTTGCAGGTCAGGATTATCAGAATTCCGCATCTTTTCAAACTTCCAACGGTCGTAACTGGCTCCTCGCGAATTATGAATATAGCAGTCAATATCCGGTACTTGCATGCGAATCAGCCGCATAAAAATCCGATAAATAGCCGGACTGACTGCTCTGATAAAGTCTATCAACTGTTCATTTCTCAGTTTGGCTTCCAAATCATAAAGGTAATTGACCAGCTGCTCATCCGCTTCATTTTCATGGTAAAAAAGCTGAAAATCAGCTAGGTCAGACCCAGTGATTTCCAACTTTAGATTCATCATAGATTGGATGTTGAGCTCTCTTCGATCCGCTAAACACTCAAGAAGAAGGACCAAGTCAGACCGGACACTGCTTCCTGCTCGCTCAGCCAGCTTATACGCATAAGCATAGTCATAGCGGGAAATAGCAAAGAGAATAGCTTCTTTGACATCTACTTTCATGCTTCTGCAATCAAGGTTTCCAAACCAACCTTCATCATATCGGTAAAGGTATTTTGGCGTTCTTCAGCCGTCGTATCCTCTTCAGGATTGACCAAGCTATCAGAAATGGTCATAATCGCGAGAGCATCTACATGGTGCTGAGCAGCCAGATAGTAAAGTGCCGCGGCTTCCATTTCAACTGCCTTAACGCCCCATTTACCAAGCTCAATATTCTTTTCAAAGTAGTTTGAGTAAAAGACATCTGACGACAAGACATTTCCAACGTGCGTCGTCATACCGAGATCTTTGGAGATATGATAGGCCTTATCTAGTAAATCAAAGCTAGCGATTTGTGGGAAATCATACTGTGGCCAGTCATTGCGGATGATATTGGAGTTAGTTGCAGCCGCCTGCGCCAGTACTAATTCACGGACATGCACATCAGCATTCAGCGAGCCTGCTGTTCCGACACGGATCAGCTTTTTCACACCGTAATCAACAATCAGCTCACGCGCGTAGATAGAGATTGACGGCATTCCCATTCCAGTCCCCATAACAGATACACGATGACCCTTGTAAGTACCAGTGTAACCGAACATATTGCGGACTTCATTGAAGCAAACAGCATCCTCAAGGAAATTCTCCGCAATAAACTTAGCCCGAAGCGGATCCCCCGGAAGAAGAATTTTATCCGCAATTTCACCTGGCTTAGCAGAAATATGAATAGACATAGTTAAGATACCAAACCCGTCAAAAACAAAGGGAAAATAGGAGATGGTCGCAGTGAGCGATGCTCGCAAGACCAACTATCTTTTTCCCATAGCTTTTAGGATGGGTTCAATTCCTTTCTTTCTTAATTTTAATATTTCATAGAAAGACTAGCCCGAGTTCAATTCAGACTCAGACGCCCTTCCTTTCTGTGTTTATTTTAAAGATAGTTTTCCGCTTGTGTCCAAATCTGAACACCTCGCTCTACCTTTCTTGAGTTTAATGATTTTATCAGCATAGATAGAAAGGCTAGATCGGGTTTAATTACCACCCCAGACACTCCGCCTTTCAACATTTTTACAATTCAGCAAGTGTTTCTTTAAGTAATCGTTTGAAATCACCCTTGACACGTTCTGTTACTTCAACCACTTCCTCATGATTAAGCTCTTCTTGGAACCCAGCAGCAAAGTTTGTAATGCATGAAATCCCAAGGACTTTCAAGCCAGAATGTGCTGCTACAATCACTTCAGGAACAGTAGACATGCCGACTGCATCCGCTCCAAGTGTCTTATAAGCTCGGATTTCTGCTGGCGTTTCATAAGTTGGTCCAGTTACACCGATATAGACACCCTCATCCAGCTTGATGCCAAGCTTATCAGCAACTTTGTGAGCGACGGCACGGTATTCTGGAGTGTAAGATTTAGACATATCAGGGAAACGCGGACCAAATTCATCCAAGTTTTCACCAATCAAAGGATTTTGACCAGTCATATTGATATGGTCAGTGATCGCCATAAGCGTACCAGGGCCATAGCCGATACCGCCAGCAGCATTGGTAACAATAACACCTGTCGCACCAAGAGCCTTCATCACACGCACTGGGAAAGTAACGATTTCTAATGGATTTCCTTCATAGAAATGGAAACGGCCTTGCAGTGCCAAGACTTTCCGTCCTGCCAAGTCTCCATAAACTAATTTACCAGCGTGACCAACAACAGTTGAGCGGCCCCAGTTTGGAATATCCGCATAGTCAAGACTAACGGCATTTTCGATTTCTTCAGCCAATTCTCCCAAACCAGATCCCAAAATCAGACCAAACTCAGGCTCTGTCATACCTTTTTCTTTCAAAAAAGCCGCTGTTGCTTTGATTTTTTCTGATAAGCTTGTCATAAAACATTTTCCTCACTCTCTTATAATGCTTATACCAATTTGTCCAAGAAGCTTTGACCAATCATCGCCTTGTCCACTCCGAAGTTTTCAGCAACGGTAGCTGAGATATCCGCAAAGTGTCCGACAGGAATATGACCATGACCGCTCAGCGATTTTCCGAAGACCAAAAGCGGAATGTATTCACGAGTGTGGTCGGTTCCAGCATAGGTCGGGTCATTACCATGGTCAGCAGTAATCATGAGCAAATCATTTTCACGCATGTTTTCAATGATTTCTGGGATGCGCGCATCAAACTCTTCCAAACAATCACGGTAGCCATGTGGATCACGGCGGTGACCATAAAGAGCATCAAAGTCTACTAGGTTAGTGAATGAAAAACCTTCTTTGAAATTCTCGTCTTTCAGAGCTTTGACCAAAGTATCTACACCATGATTGTTAGACTTATTGTGTCCCAAGTCATGGTTGATTCCAGCACCGTTGAAGATGTCGTTAATCTTACCAACAGAATAAGTATCAATTCCAGCTTCATTGAGCTTATCAAGTACAGTTGGATTAAACGGAGAAACGGCATAGTCGTGACGGTTGGCTGTACGAGTGAAGTTGCCTGGCTCACCTACATAAGGACGAGCGATGATACGTCCCAGAAGCGCAGGCCGTTCCATGGTAATAGAGCGGGCGAACTCACAGATACGATAGAGCTCTTCCAAAGGAATCACTTCTTCGTGTGCCGCGATTTGTAATACTGGGTCTGCAGAGGTGTAGATAATCAGCTCGCCTGTTTCCATCTGACGAGGACCAAAGTCATCAATAACTGCTGTACCAGAGTATGGCTTGTTAGCCTCACGAATGATCTTGCGACCAGAAAACTCTTCAATCTGAGTCAGGATTTCTTCTGGGAAGCCATTCCAGAAAGTATCAAAAGGCTCAGTAATATTGAGACCCATGATTTCCCAGTGTCCTGTCATCGTGTCTTTTCCAAGAGATACTTCTTCCAGCTTGGTATAGTAACCGCTAGGATTTTCTTCTTGAGGAACGGTCTTCAAAGGAGCAGGACGCTCGATATTTCCCAGGCCGATCTTAGCCATGTTTGGCACATTCAGTCCTACCGTTTTGGAAATATGTCCCAGAGTATCTGAAGCACCATCTGGTACCCCTGCATTGACAAAATTATTAGCATCTGGTGCAGCACCGATACCAACTGAGTCCATGACTACCAAGTGAATACGATTAAATTTTGGCATAAAATACCTCTTTCTATTTATTGGCCTCTAAAACTTGAAGACCCGATTTTCCAGCAACAATGACCTTGTCTACCATTTGATTAAACAGTCCATGCTCCACTACGCCCACTACATGATCTAGTTCTTGCGCAAACTCGACTGGATTTTCAATCACACCTAAATCTAAGTCGATAATGAAATTCTGCATGTCCGTAACAAAACGCTGACCGTCCTTCTGACGAAAGGCTGGGTTATAGCCCGCACGTTCAAAGCGACGAAAGAGCTGCTCAGCACCGTACTGAACAACTTCTACTGGTAGCTTGAAGGCACCTAGCTTCTCTACCATCTTGCTCTCATCGACCACCCAGATATAGTGCTTAGTAGGAACCGCCACGACTTTCTCCATGAGAAGTGCGCCGCCACCGCCCTTGATACCGTTAAAAACTGAATCAACCTCATCAGCACCATCAACAGTGACATCCACCTGATCCACATCGTCGATAGACTTGAGCGGAATGCCCAGCTCTTCAGCCTGTTTGCTAGTGACACTGGAAGTCGTCACAGCTGTAATCTGCAATCCTTCTTCCTGGATACGCCGACCAATCTCTTCGACAAAATAATAAGCAGTTGAACCCGTCCCGAGACCAACAATCATCCCGCTTTGGACAAATTCAGCAGCCTTTATCCCTGCCAGTTTCTTTAGATTTTCCATAGCACCTCCTCGAATCACACTACTTTCATTATATCATGATTCTCACTAACATGAAAGTGTTTTCTTTGCCAGACTTAAATTGCATTCTTTCCGCTTGATAATCGAAAGCCTTGCTCCTCCTTGATTTTTGCGTTACAATTAGGGTAATTGATTTTAAAAAACAAGGAAAAACACAGTATGATTACCAGAGAATTTGATACAATCGCTGCAATTTCTACGCCTCTTGGCGAAGGGGCCATCGGTATCGTCAGACTAAGCGGAACTGACAGCTTTGCTATTGCCCAAAAAATCTTCAAAGGGAAAAATCTGAGCAAAGTGGCCAGTCACACACTCAACTACGGCCATATCGTCGATCCTCAAAATCAGGAAATTCTAGACGAGGTCATGCTTGGTGCTATGCGCTCTCCCAAGACCTTCACGCGCGAGGATATCATTGAGATTAATACCCACGGCGGAATTGCGGTCACTAATGAAATCCTGCAGCTCGCTATCCGCGAGGGCGCTAGAATGGCTGAGCCTGGTGAATTTACCAAGCGGGCCTTTCTCAATGGGCGCGTAGATTTAACTCAGGCCGAGGCCGTTATGGACATCATCCGCGCCAAGACCGATAAAGCCATGAACAATGCTGTCAAGCAGCTGGATGGCTCCCTCTCTGACCTCATTAACAATACCCGTCGGGAAATCCTCAACACACTGGCTCAAGTCGAAGTAAATATTGACTATCCCGAGTACGACGACGTGGAAGAGATGACGACCCAACTTATGCGAGAAAAAACAGCAGAGTTCGAGGCATTGCTGAGCAATCTCCTCAATACTGCACGACGAGGTAAGATTTTACGCGAAGGTATTTCCACTGCTATCATCGGACGGCCTAATGTTGGCAAGTCCAGCCTGCTCAACAATCTCCTGCGCGAGGACAAGGCCATTGTGACTGATATCGAGGGAACGACTCGTGATGTGATCGAGGAGTATGTCAATATCAAGGGCGTGCCGCTCAAGCTCATCGATACCGCAGGCATTCGGGAAACCGACGACCTTGTGGAGCAGATTGGAGTTGAGCGCTCTAAAAAAGCCCTGCAGGAAGCTGACTTGGTTCTATTAGTTTTAAACGCCAGCGAGCTTCTGACGGATCAGGACAAACAATTGCTCGAAATCAGTCAAGATAGCAATCGTATCGTCTTGCTTAACAAGACTGACCTTGAGGAAAAGATTGAGCTGGATCAGCTGCCAGCAGATGCTATCAAGATTTCTGTCCTCCACAATCAAAATATCAATAAAATTGAAGAACGCATCAATCAGCTCTTCTTTAAAAATGCTGGTATCGTCGAGCAAGACGCTACCTACCTGTCCAACGCCCGTCACATTTCCTTGATCGAAAAAGCTCTGGAAAGTCTGCAAGCCGTCAACCAAGGCTTGGAAATGGGTATGCCGGTAGATCTACTCCAAGTCGATATGACCCGCACCTGGGAAATCCTTGGCGAAATCACTGGCGACGCTGCACCAGACGAGCTCATCACCCAACTCTTCAGCCAATTCTGCCTAGGGAAATAGAAAATAAGAGGACTGAATAAAACAGTCCTTTTTATGATAAGTAAAAACGAAACAACACAGTTTCTCCTTATCACGACCTATCAAAAATTCATAAATCGTATGTATTCTATTGTACAGTTACTTAAATCTTGAGAGTACAAAAACTCGATTTTTGCTTCTTCAAATGTCACGATGATTGTACAGTTACTTAAATCTTGAGAGTACAAAAACCATCTTATGTTACCTTTAAATGTTCTGAATGTTGTACAGTTACTTAAATCTTGAGAGTACAAAAACTCCGTATCGAGCTTTAAACTCTTCACGAAGGTTGTACAGTTACTTAAATCTTGAGAGTACAAAAACGTATGTGCTGGTTATTAACAACAAGCAATAGTTGTACAGTTACTTAAATCTTGAGAGTACAAAAACAACTCAATTGTTGTTTCATTTTCTCGCAAGGTTGTACAGTTACTTAAATCTTGAGAGTACAAAAACAAGGAGGAACACATTATGTTCAGAAGAATGTTGTACAGTTACTTAAATCTTGAGAGTACAAAAACCACTACCAACAGATTCGATAATGGAACCGAGTTGTACAGTTACTTAAATCTTGAGAGTACAAAAACGTTGGCGAAGTTTATACGACGCTCATTTCAGTTGTACAGTTACTTAAATCTTGAGAGTACAAAAACAAGCCATCATAAAGTAAATTCATAAGTATAGTTGTACAGTTACTTAAATCTTGAGAGTACAAAAACTGCTCGTTGCATCATGTTTCCGAGCACATTGTTGTACAGTTACTTAAATCTTGAGAGTACAAAAACTACGGCGGGTGGAAGAGCAGACTGAGGTTGGTTGTACAGTTACTTAAATCTTGAGAGTACAAAAACTAGCCTTAGACCTTACATCTTTCAGCTTATGTTGTACAGTTACTTAAATCTTGAGAGTACAAAAACTGATACACACTCCTTACAAAATGTGCAGGGGTTGTACAGTTACTTAAATCTTGAGAGTACAAAAACCAATCGCTATAAGAAATTATTGGCTCAAAAGTTGTACAGTTACTTAAATCTTGAGAGTACAAAAACTGAACAGGTGTGCGAAGACGAGTCTTGTATGTTGTACAGTTACTTAAATCTTGAGAGTACAAAAACGGAGGTTTAACAATGCCTATGTTATGACGCGTTGTACAGTTACTTAAATCTTGAGAGTACAAAAACAAACCTCTGCTCAGCCTCTAGTCTAGCGATGTTGTACAGTTACTTAAATCTTGAGAGTACAAAAACTATCAGCTTTAATGACTTGTGTTACTGGTTGTTGTACAGTTACTTAAATCTTGAGAGTACAAAAACCGGTTCGAATGATTTGATTTTAAGAATATAGTTGTACAGTTACTTAAATCTTGAGAGTACAAAAACAGATGTCAGAATATGACAAAGATAAAATTGGTTGTACAGTTACTTAAATCTTGAGAGTACAAAAACAGATAACCAGACAATTCAACATTTGCAGGAGTTGTACAGTTACTTAAATCTTGAGAGTACAAAAACCAAAGACATAATGGGCAAGCTTCCTAAAGGTTGTACAGTTACTTAAATCTTGAGAGTACAAAAACCTATATGTGGTAAGGAAGATGAAAGCTATTGTTGTACAGTTACTTAAATCTTGAGAGTACAAAAACATCAGTTCTTTATATCTTGGGCCAGCAATAGTTGTACAGTTACTTAAATCTTGAGAGTACAAAAACCGTGCTGGAGCGCCTACATAGAGAGCATCCGTTGTACAGTTACTTAAATCTTGAGAGTACAAAAACAGGAGCAAGCTCCTTTCTTTTGTTACCAGAGTTGTACAGTTACTTAAATCTTGAGAGTACAAAAACTCATGATAACTATTGCTTGTCAAAGTAGGAGTTGTACAGTTACTTAAATCTTGAGAGTACAAAAACGCAAAGCGTTCGTTCTGTGCAATCTTCCTGGTTGTACAGTTACTTAAATCTTGAGAGTACAAAAACCTCACAAGGTGTCTTAAAGATTGAAAACGGGTTGTACAGTTACTTAAATCTTGAGAGTACAAAAACTGTAGAAGAAAGGAGACAGCGTATGAAAAGGTTGTACAGTTACTTAAATCTTGAGAGTACAAAAACTTTTGAAATGTTTAAGATTATATTCATTTCGTTGTACAGTTACTTAAATCTTGAGAGTACAAAAACCGCGACGGTGAATAGAACCTGGAGTAGTTTGTTGTACAGTTACTTAAATCTTGAGAGTACAAAAACACCGCTTCTCACAACTGCTTGAAGTGAACGGTTGTACAGTTACTTAAATCTTGAGAGTACAAAAACCATGGAGGAAACAAATGAAACTAAATCCAAGTTGTACAGTTACTTAAATCTTGAGAGTACAAAAACATCGGCAGCCTCTGCCTGACCTACGCACTCGTTGTACAGTTACTTAAATCTTGAGAGTACAAAAACTCAACACACCATTGGACTGAAGCTGATTGGGTTGTACAGTTACTTAAATCTTGAGAGTACAAAAACCAGCTATCTTGAATATAGATGTAAGTATACGTTGTACAGTTACTTAAATCTTGAGAGTACAAAAACGATTTGGATAATAACATCAGCAATAGATTGGTTGTACAGTTACTTAAATCTTGAGAGTACAAAAACCAGGGTTAAGCGCAGAGTAATTGACTCCGCGTTGTACAGTTACTTAAATCTTGAGAGTACAAAAACTTAGAACCAAAGCTGTTCATCTCACGTTGGGTTGTACAGTTACTTAAATCTTGAGAGTACAAAAACCAGAGAAGTCTCCTTTGTTTTCGTTATATAGTTGTACAGTTACTTAAATCTTGAGAGTACAAAAACCTCAAATGTAAAAATTGTGATTTTTATACTCATATATTGATTATAATGTCTATCGCGATTCCTGTCAATTATGGGTATTCAAAAACTTAATCAATAGCGGATTAGACATCTTAGAACAAATTTTTTGTTTTTTATCGTATTGGTACAAATGATTTATAATTTTCAAAGTAACTATATCTTGAATAGATAAACTAATATGAGCAGTATCCTTACTAAAAAGATATGACGAAACTTTTTGTAACGATTCTAAAAAAAACTTTTCATCCGGTACCTCATTAGCAGGATATTGACCAATAAATCTTTCATACATAAATGAAAATTCGTAAAAGTGCTCTACTAAATCCGCGACAATATTAACATTCATTATATTTTCTTTATTTATATAAATATATCCCTCGCTTGATAAAAAGTTAATAACGTGAAAATTTTGTAAATCCATAGTCATCTCATTCATCTTTTTACAACAATTTATAAACTCAGTATAGTTTAAATAACTATCCATGTTATGAGTGATAAGAATTATCTTACTACTGCTTTGACATGCAACTTCTGATATCATGTCTAAAAAGAAGAAAAATTTTGTTTCATTCTCTAAAAATTCAAAGGAGATGTTTTTATCACCTAGACCGAAATAAGGTAGAAAATTTTTAATAATTAGTTGCTCAGGGTTAAAATACTGGCTTTCAGTGTGATATTGAACTTCTCCAATGTGAAGATTAAGTCTTTGATTCACACTACTTGAAATGAGATCCAATTTGTCATTAATCACATCAATTAGTCCCATTATTTCAAAATCATTTAGCTTACTTTTTAAATAATCAAAGGAAACTGTACCTTTCTTATAAGCCATTTGTTCGATTAAATCTTGTATATCTGAAATTGAGATAATCTTATAATCTGTTCTTTTCAAAACATTTTCGTCAGAAATAATTACTGGCTCATTTTGCTCAAAAAGACTTAGGTCTTCCATACTATATTTTTTTCCATTAAAATACCAGATTAGTATTTGCCAAATATAATATTTCAACTGTTTATTTTCTCCTATTATTTGAGTAAACTTTCCAAAGTTTATTGATAAATCTTCTCGATAAGGATGTGTGAATTTCCATTTCATATAACCACCATTTTTTTATCACTAACTACTTCTTCTTGTTTAGTTTTGCCACCAATGATTAGAACCATTTCAGAAAACTGTTTTTCTGTTACAGCTAGTAGACGAACATTACCGCTAGGTAGGTTACTTTGTTTTAGTTTTTTGTAAAATTTACTAGCAAAACTACGATTAGGACAAGTTCGATAATATACGGAAAACTGTAGCATTTCAAAACCATTTGCAATCAATTCTTTACGGAAATTACGGTAGCTTCGCTTTTCCTGATTAGTTTCCATAGGAAGATCAAAAAAACAAATCAATCTCATCGCTTCATACCTCATTTTATTTACTCCATTCCAAACTCGAGACAATCGGACAATAAAATTTTGTTGTATCTTTGTCCGCAATACATTTGATAAATCCTTTTACATATTTATCCATAGCTCCAGTTACAGTGCAATTTTCCTTACCATAACGAATCTTTGCATTTAATAAATCCGTTAAAGCTAATCGAAATTCATATTTTAAATAGTCTTCTTCCCTTAAATGATGATAAACCCATACATCAATAATCTGTCTGAAAGGTTCCATCAGATCATCTACTAGATTAAATTGATTGTATTCATTTTTGTGAAAGATTCCAATCAAGGGATTTAATCCATAACCAGCCACAATCCTTGCCATTTGAGCTCTCATAATCGCATAACCATAATTTAAACCTGCATTAATAACATCAGCTTCCTGCTGGGTTACGCGAACAAATTTTTTACCAAATAATTCATTAAAATAAACTTTAGCTGCATGTCCTTCTCGATTAGTTTTATCTCCTAGTTCAATATGGTCTTTATAGTCAGCCAATAATTGAATACAAGCTAAATCTTTCTCAAACATGGCTAACACATCCTGCTGATTATTAATCTTGAAATAAGTAATAATTTGCCAGAGCTTGTCTTTTTGATCCTGTGTCCAAAGCAATTGTTCTTGTAATCTCTTATAAGCTCTGAAATGCCCATTTTGAGAATGATAGACACCGGTTGGCAGATGCTCATTGTCACAAACGACCAAAGCAATGTTGTATTTACTTAGAGCACTTAGTAAACGAAGTGTAACAACTGTATCCCCTCCCTCTGCAACTATAATGGAAATATCACTCAAAGGAATGGTATATTCTTCTCCCAACTTTTTAATTAAGAGGTTATCTAGTTTTAATCTCATTTTTTCACTTTGACATACATGTACAATTCTCCAAGTCATAAACTTCTCCTTTACACACGAAAACACCCCGTCAAGAGACAGGGTGTTGATTTCGGCATGAAGCCTTATCTTTGTAGCTTCTGCAAGATTTAAGTAACTGTGTAAGGCGTCCCTTACAATTATCATTATAATATATTACAGAACTAATTGCAACTCTTTTTTAAAAATTATTTTAAAATTTGAGCTTTGGAGCATCACCCTCTTTTTTGATGAAACGTTTGTTACCCAAAATATCTGTTTGGACTTTGTAGATGGAGATATTCGCTTTGTTTAAACCTTTCAAGCACTGTCCTCCTTTAGCGACATTCCCTAATAAAGCCATTAGGGGCTGATTCCCCTCAAATTTAGCTTTATCATAGGGTTTCAATTCAACATAGTGTTTTTGGTTTGGCATAGTTCTAGATAAAAACCTAAACATTTGTTGTTCATCAGTCTTTGTATCCCTAACTAAAATCAAATCATTTTTATATAAGGTAAATTTGAATTCTGATTGTTCGCTTACTCCTTCTTTTTCTTTGATTTTGTAATATTTTTCTGAATTGATAGAATAGTTCCCAGTTCCCTTTTCAAACTGTAAATCAGCATATTTCAATCCTAGTAATTCATATTTTCCAGTCTCAGGATTAAAATAGACATCTGTACGCCATGGAGATAAAGATTGCAATATAACCTGATTCTCACTATTATCTGGGGTAATATCTATATGATTCCCTAATTTGTTATCATAGTATTTCAGGCTCTTAATTTCTGGACCTTTTCCTTTTTTACTATATTTTCGAATAGGACCATTTTCCTGTCTATATTTCTCAAAAGGATTGCAAGCAACTTCTTTTCCTTTTTCATTCTGTTCCTTATCAGGATACGTTTTTAAAATCTCCTCAATAACCTTTTCAAAAGTTAGTGGATCCTTATGGTACATCAGGAATTTACTTTTATCCTTCTTATAGAGTTTTATGAAAGCGTCATAGCCCGTTTGAGTATATATATCTTTAATCTTACCCAATACATAAGTTTCCTCTGACTTATCTTTACCTAATTTCGCTTTTCTCGTTGCATAAATTGTTGCATCAGAAATCTTACGATTATATTTTGAATCCTTTTGATAGGAAAATAAAATACTTTCTTCGAATTTTTCGCTGCTTACCGTATCAACAAAATGATCATAAGGAGCTCTAAATACTAATTCTTTGTACTCATCATCAGTCAATGAAATAATCTCTCCTGTTTCAGAATCCACAAATTTGGTATCTTTATACGAAATCAGAGGATTACTCTGCTTTTTCCAAAGTCTTAATTGACTGGACACCGCGATAATTAATGCATCGACTGCATGATGATGATAAGTTTCACGCGATTTGTCAATCCGCCACTTTCTTCTAAGTTGAGAAGTAAATTGTCCGCGCACTACTGAAATCTTGGTATCAAATTCATTCAATTTATAAAAATCCTGAAGAGTATTTAAAACTACTCTGGAAGAATAACGAGTATCAACTAGATTGCGCTCAATAAATTTTTGTTTTACTTCAATTTTGTTAATGTCTTCCTCATTCAGCAAGTAATCTTTCTTTTTATTACTGAGTGTCTTAGAGTCTTTGACATAGGATTTAAATTCTCTATATGACCAAGAATCATCCATAGCATCAAGAGCTTGAAATGGTGTACGCTGTCCTTTCTCTTGATTGGCCGTTGCTAAAACTAGCACCTTATTGGCTAAACTATCATCAAAAGAAAGAGAAAGTGGCAAAATATGATCAATCTCATATTTGTATTGATTATGAATTAAATCACTGATTGGAACATTCTTTCCAGTGTATAAACATTTTTCTCCCTGTTGATGCCAGAGTCGAATCTTTGTTGCCAATTCTTTATGCCCGTGAAAGACATTATCTGGTAGTTCTTTTTTTCCATTATATTGATAAGCTGCTTTTTCCATTGCAGCATTTTTCTCATCTTCATTAGCTTTTTGACGCTTCACATAATCTTTCTTTGCATCTTCTTCATTAGTTTCCCGCGCCATTTCAATAACGATATTGTCAAAGATACCATATTTTTTTGTAGCAAAATTTATGATTTTAATTGCTTGTCTGACTGACTTAGCAACTACTGGATTGTAAATTTCTTCGGTCAATTCCTTCTCATCAATATACTTAGTTCGTTTTGATGTTGCCTTTGTTTTTTGTTTACCCAATCGTGTAAGGATTGTCATCTGCTCTTCAGATGTTTCATAAAGCTCTGGAATTAACTCCATCATCAATTTGATTGAAAAATTATGCCAGCCTTTTCCAAACAAGGAACTATTAGACTTTCTAAATGAAACTAATTCAGCAATCTGATCTTGTTCAAATTCTTCTTTGGTAAATGATGCTTTAATCGCTTCTTCAATTCCTTCACGTTCCGTATTGAGTGTGAGGATATGAGCAAGCTCATCTAAAACTTCTCTGGATAGTCTCTCAACATCGACCGTTTCCAATGTTTGCATTTTTCGATAAATATCCAAAGTATGCATTTCTGGTTTTTCACTTTTATCAATCCGATATCCCTTGATATCGTCCACTGACGCGTCAACCATTTTTGCTATATACTTCAACAAAGTAGCAGCACCTAAAGTTTTAGCTCCTTTTGCATACTCAATAATCTGTCTCTTCTGCTCCTCACTAAGCTTCTTAGTTTCTGTTGGAACAATCAGATTGTTCAAATCATTGAGTAAATTAAATTCCTGAGCCGTGTAAGAAGCTTTAGAAGCTCTGTATTCCTCTGGATAAAAGGTACATTTCCCAATCAAAATACCAAAAATATTATCCAAAGTTGTTCCATCTGTTCTGAAGCGTCCATAATCCGTGCGAGACTTTTCATTCCCTGGTCCATGGTAATACTTACGTTTTCCAGTTAAAATCGTTAAATAAGCCTGAATAAATTCATCTGTGATATCTTGATTATAGTCTTGCTGTTTTGTCAAGATTCGCTCTGCTTCTTTTTTATATGAAGAGGTCGAAAACACATTAAGCAAACGGTGTTTTTCTCCATTTTCTTCGATAGTAAAATCACCTCGAACCTGTCCGTATTTCTCAAAACGTTCCAGCTGAATCTGTCCCGGCGTTTTATCTGCGAGCAGCTTTCTATTTTCTTCAACAGCCTTTCCATACTCTGAGGAAGAAGACTCTCCATCTTCGTTAGCATCATCAAGATAACTAATCCCTCTCCTTTTGACAATATTTTTCAACGCAATGAATAATTCTTCATTAGTTAATTTCTCAATTAGTCCCTTAACTCGTAGCTCATATGGGTTTAAATTGATAGGTACTTTAGAAAAATCTGTCAACAAACCATATTCATCAAATAACTCGTTTAGTCGTTCTCGACGATGCTTATTACGACGATTTAATCTTCTTGATTGTCTATTTTTTCTACGTTCCACATTATTGTCCGCAGTTGCAGCAGGAAATATCCTTGAATTAGCATGTATAATTTTGCCAGTTTTCTTATCTAAAATACCGACTCCAACTGATGCAATACCAATATCCAAACCTAAGACTAAACCATTCATAATAATCTCCTTTTTAATATATTATCTTAACTCCATTTTACAACTAAATTTTTTAAAACTCAACTAAAAATGCAACACTTTTTTAATTATTTACTAGGGAGTATTAGGCAGTAGAAGAGTAGGAATAGTTATTTCTATCTTAAGATTTAAAACACTACACTAAATAATCCCTATCGTGAGAATTTCGATAGGGATTATTCTTTATTTAATATTCTAAATACTCCGTCCAAAACTGACGTTAACGACTCAGTCAGGCTCAAGAGAAAATGACAACCCATCTCTTTTCCTCCTGAGAGCATTGAAAAAAGCCTTAGACAGGCTTTTAGAATGTCCCCTGCCGGAATCGAACCAGCAACTACTCCTTAGGAGGGAGCTGTTATATCCATTGAACTAAGGGGACTTAGAGAAAAACTCTGCCCAACAACAGAGTCTTTCTAAAATTAACGGCGAATTTCTTTGATACGCGCTGCCTTACCTTGCAATGCACGAAGGTAGTACAATTTAGCACGACGGACTTTACCGTAACGAACGACTTCAATCTTGTCAACACGTGGAGTGTGGATTGGGAAAGTACGTTCAACACCGATACCGTTAGAGATTTTACGAACGGTGTAAGTTTCTGAGATACCAGCACCTTTACGAGCGATAACCACACCTTCAAAGATCTGGATACGTTCGCGAGTTCCTTCGACAACTTTCGCGTGAACGCGGACAGTGTCACCAGGACGGAATGCAGGGATGTCAGTACGAAGTTGACCTTCAGTCAAGCTTTGGATTAATGGATTCATTTTTTCTACTCCTATCTTACTAATCTTAAGGTTCAAGACCGCAGCGGATTAGCCGTTTTTTGTGCTTCCATTAGGCACAAACTATATTATATCAAAATTTCTAAAAATGTAAAGATGTTTAAATGAAAATTCCCAAAAGAATCGCTAAAAATCCGAGGATATAAGTCAAAGCCAAATAGAGAAGAAATTTCTTTCGCTCCGAAAAGAGATCCGCCAGCTCAGCATTCAAGGTGGAAAAGGTCGTCAGACCACCACAGAAGCCTGTTGCCAAAATCACATAAAGCTGCTTGTCTTCTATATGATTATAAAAATAACCAATGAGAAAAGCACCTAGCAAGTTTGCCAATAAAGTCCCAATCGGCAGAGATGCTCTGCTATTAACCTTGGAGAAAACATAACGAACGAGAGCACCAGAGCCGCAACAGATTAACATCGCCCAGATCATGACTTCACCTGCTTTCCAACCCATAGGGCGATTGCAAGGCCGCCACCTACACTTAAAACTAGATAAATAAAAAGCTCCATATAGCGCCCTGAATCAGCTAGTTTGATACTGTCTAGCAGAAGACCAGAAAAAGTCGTCAAACCTCCGCAAAAACCGGTCGAAAGCGCTAGAATTAGGCGCTGAGACTTAACTTTACTGCTAAGATAGTCCTTGATAATATAGACCAGCAAAAAAGTTCCCAAATAATTGACCAGTAAGGTACCCAGCGGAAATGAATCAGCAACAACTAATAAAAGAGCTATCTGATAACGTAGCCAACCGCCTGCCATCGCAGATAAAGCCACAGCTATCGAGTTCCGTACTTCTTTCATTAGATATTTTTATTCTGAAATTCACGTGAACGTTTTAAAATGTCAGAAAAAGTCGCAACAACAGTTTCCTTATAGTCTTTGTTTTCAACCTTATCCGCCACTCTGGCAAAAATCACATCTTCTCTCTTGCTATCCAAGACAGCTGCGCCTGTTAATTTTTTTAAAGCTACGACTTGGCCAACCAGATTCATGCGTTGCTCCAGCAGGGCAACGATTGCATCATCCACTTGATCAATTTCCTGTCTGATTTCTTCTAACGTCATCTACTTCCTCCTTGTATTTTATCTATCATAACAAAATATAGTAAAATTTTCTAGTTTAATTCTAAATAAAAAAGTCCAATGGACCTTAGATTAAGGGGGGAGTCGCAAGGGCGAGTTTTTATCTACAACCTAAAACAGTCCCCCGGACATTATTAAAGGGAACTTGCTTTTGCGAGTTCTCATCAGCAGGTTAAAAAGGTCCAGTGGACCTTTTTAACCAACTGAGCCTTCCATACTCATGTTGATGAGTTGGTTGAGCTCGACAGCGTATTCCATTGGAAGTTCTTTGGTAATAGGTTCCATAAATCCGTTGATAATCATAGCTGTGGCTTCTTCTTCACTGATGCCTCGGCTCATCAGGTAGTAGAGCTGGTCCTCAGACACTTTGGAAACCTTGGCTTCATGTTCTAGCGCGACATTGGAATTATGGATTTCATTAAAAGGAATGGTGTCAGAACTGGACTCACCATCCATCAGAATGGTATCACACTCGATATGAGATTTGGAGCCTGCACTATTCTTACCAAAGCGGACCTGACCACGATAGTCTGTCTTTCCACCATCCTTAGCCACTGATTTAGAAATTAAGGTACTGGAAGTCTTGGGTGCATTATGAAATACCTTACACCCCGCATCCAAGTGCTGGCCATAGTTGGCAAAAGACATAGATAGAACAGAAGTTCTTGCATTGCGACCATTAAGAATGCTACAAGGATATTTCATATTGACCTTGCTGCCTAAGTTTCCATCAATCCACTCTAAGGTACCGCCCTCTTCAACAATCCCTCGCTCCGTTACAAGGTTATAGACATTGTCCGACCAGTTTTGAATGGTCGTATAGCGGAAAAAGGCATCCTTTTTGACAATGATTTCGACATTTGCCGCATGAAGACTATTGCTTGTGTAAGTCGGTGCTGTACAGCCCTCGATATACTGGATAGAGCCACCCTCCTCGATAATCATCAAGGAGCGCTCAAACTGGCCAGCATTTTCACCATTGATTCGAAAATAGGTCTGAACAGGAACTTGGCACTGGACGTTCTTAGGCACATAGATAAAGGTTCCGCCGGACCAAACTGCACTATTAAGAGCAGAGAATTTATGCTCAGCATTTGAAATCACAGTACCAAAATACTGCTTGACCAAGTCCGGATATTCCTGAACAGCCGTATCCGTGTCAGTGAAGATAATCCCCAGCTTGGCAAACTCTTCCTTCATATTGTGGTAAACCACTTCAGATTCATACTGAGCCACAGCTCCAGATAGAAAGCGCTTCTCGGCTTCTGGAATTCCCAAGCGGTCAAAGGTTTTCTTAATCTCTTCTGGGACTTCATCCCAACTGCGAGCCCGATCTCCGCTTAGCTTCTGATAGTAGATAACATCATCAAAGCGAATCCCTGACAAATCAGGGCCAAAGTCGGGCATAGGCAGCTTATGAAAGAGTTCCAAGGATCGCAGACGATAGTCCAGCATCCACTGGGGCTCATTCTTGATTTCTGAAATTTCTCGAACCACTTCTTCTGTCAGGCCTTTACCAGTCGAAAAGAGCGGCTTGACATCGTCATGAAAGCCAAAGGCATAGTCGCGTTCTTTCATAGGGACTCCTCCTTTATCTGATGGATAGCGCTTACTTACATTATACTCCTAATCATGAGAATTGTCAGAAAATAACACTTTCGCACAAAAAAAACGGCCGCAGCCGTTTCCTCTATTTATCACTTTAAACTTTATTAACCAAGCCTTCTGCAAAAGCTTCTAAGCGCGCAATATCATCATCTTCTGCAGATAGGTCTACTTTAACGCTTTCTGCACCCTTCACCGCTCCTGTAGCAGCAAAGACAGAATCAAAGTCATCGACAGCCTTGCAGAATTCGTCATAGAAAGTATCGCCCGACCCGACCACTCCGTAGACCTTGTCAGACAAATCCAAACCAGACAAGTCTTCGTAGAAGTCCATCATCTCATCAGGCAGCTCACCATCACCATAGGTATAGGTCGCCACAATCGCAATATCTGCTTCCAAGAAATCTTCTGCATCGACAGTGGTGCACTCGTCCACTTCAACTTCTACATCCAGGTCTCTTAGCTTATCCGCCACAATATCAGCAATTTCCTCGGTGTTTCCAGTCATGCTGGCAAATACAATTTTCGCTAAGGTCATAGTTTCCTCCAAATTCTAATCTGCTCTCATTATATCATATCTTTTTTATTTTAAAAATAAAAACTCTTATGCTACAATGGGTAAAGAAAGTTGACGAGGTTATTTATGACTCTTTATCATGATATTTTAAGTAAGATCAAAGAATACGATACTATTATCATCCACCGCCATATGCGGCCAGATCCTGATGCTCTTGGCAGTCAGGTCGGACTACAAAAGCTGCTTCAGTACCATTTCCCAGAAAAAACAATCAAAGCGACAGGCTACGATGAGCCTAATCTCATGTGGTTGGCGCAAATGAACCAAGTTGCAGACGAAGAATACCAAGAGGCCCTAGTCATCGTCTGTGACACTGCTAATACAGCCCGCATTGACGACCAACGCTACACGACAGGTGATTTCCTCATCAAAATCGATCATCATCCTGATGATGAGGTTTACGGAGATATTTCTCTAGTTGATACAAGTTCCAGCAGTGCCAGTGAGATGATTGCTCTCTTTGCCTTTGAAAATAACTTAGACTTGAGCAAAGAAGCTGCAGAACTCATCTATGCTGGTATCATCGGTGACACTGGCCGCTTCCTTTATCCTTCTACTAGTGCCCGCACATTCGAAGTAGCTGCCAAATTACGCAAGTACGATTTCGACTTATCAGCCTTGTCTCGCAAAATGGACTCTATAAGCCGCCAGGTAGCTAAACTGCAGGGCTATGTCTATGAGCAATTGGAAATAGATGAAAATGGAACTGCACGGGTCATTCTGCCTCAGGAAGTTTTACAAGCCTATCAACTGACCGATGCTGACACAGCAGCCATCGTCGGGGCACCTGGACGAATCGAAGAAGTCGGTCTGTGGGCTATCTTTGTTGAGCAACCAGACGGGCACTATCGTGTCCGCATGCGCAGCAAGGTTATTCCTATAAATGGTATTGCTAAAAATCATCACGGCGGTGGACACCCCTTAGCCAGCGGAGCCAATGCATTTTCTAAAGAAGAAATAGAGCAAATCTACACCGAGATGAAAGAATTGGCAAAAAAGTAAGAAATTAGTCTAAAAGTCTTGTCAAATCAATCAGAATTTGATAAACTATCAAAGTAACTAATCTATGGCTCGCAAAGAGACCATGGCAGAAAGGAAATTTTTGTAAAATGAGAAAAGATATTCATCCAGAATACCGCCCAGTTGTCTTCATGGACACTTCTACCGGCTACCAGTTCCTTAGTGGTTCAACTAAGCGTTCAAACGAAACAGTTGAATTCGAAGGGGAAACTTACCCATTGATCCGTGTAGAAATTTCATCAGACTCACACCCATTCTACACTGGACGTCAAAAGTTCACTCAAGCAGATGGACGTGTGGATCGTTTCAACAAAAAATACGGTCTCAAATAATCATAAGCACCAATCGGTGCTTTTTTTGTACTCAAAAATTTCTTTTCGCCTTTTTTGAACTTTAAAATCTGTGCACAACCGCCACTTTTGCTTCCTAGTTAATTCAACAAAAAAACTCCAAAAGTCAGACGATTAAAATCTAACTTTTGGAGTGTGGTTTATATGCAACCAAAGATTAAGAACACAGATGTTTAAGAATAAAATTCCTTATTCTTATTATTTATAGCTGTAAGCCCAGTAGTAAACACCGTTTCCGTCTACAACTGTCGCTACTGCACCTTCAGTTACGTTAGGATCAAGAAGCAATTCTCTCAGACCGCTGTTAGCCCATTTCTTAACGACAACAGATGGATCTTCATCACGACGTCCAACAAAGCCTGAGCTATCGTATTGACGTGAGATTTCATTTACTTTTGGAAGTGCTTGATTTTGATAAATGTCTTCTGACCAAGTCAACTCTTTCAAGCCTTGAGCTTTACGCTCTTCATTGATTTTAGCGAAAGCTTCTTTAGCTTTTGAAACATAGTCATAGTTTGTATCGTTTGTTGCTTCAACACGGTAAACAAACTTAACATAACCAAATTCTACATCACTGTATTTCTTGTCCTCAACACCACTCTTAAGGTTTGCAATCAAGACATAATCCTTAGCATATGGGTCTTCTTTGGTTTTCTCAAAGATTTCTGGATCTTCGATTTCCCACTCAACCTTAGCATCCCATCCTGCGTTATCAAGGAACTTAGGATTCATCTTTTCGATAACGTAGTTTTTGAACTCTTCAACGTTCTTGAATGGCAGCGGTTGACCTGCTTTAGCAGTTGTCACTAGGTTAGTTGAGTACAATTTCACGCTAGAGTCTTTATCACTGTACATGTATTCATCATCTGCAGTGTTTTCGTGAAGTTTAGGATCAAGAGCTGGATCGTTTGGATCAGTCATACCTTGAAGTTTCCATTTGTCACCAAACCATTTCCAATATGGAGAGTATCCATTTGCTTCTGAGTCAGATGGTATACGGTAATAATGGGTAGAACCATCGAAGTAATAGTTAGGATCTGACTCAAGAGTCTTGTCACCTGGTTTTCCAGTTGGGTAGATAATTTTTGGAGCTCGTCCATTTGGTGCCCATGTCAAGTGTTCAAGACCTTCTGCTGGTTTTTCAACATATGGCGGAATTTGATCTTCACTTGGTTTATCAGTTGTTACCAAACCAGGAGTCTCTGGTGCAGCAGGTCTTGTTGGAGTTTCTGGTTTTGGTTCTGCTGGTTGCTCTGGTTTTGGAGCAAATGGATTGAGATCACCTTCTGCACCGTTAATCGGAGGATTTTCTGGCAAATCAACACTTGGTACCTCTGGTTTTGGTTCTGCTGGTGTAGTAGGCTCATCTGGTTTATCAGTAGGAGCTGGCGTTGGTTGTTCTGGTTCCGCTGGAGTCGGAGTTGGAACTTCTGGTTTTGGTTCTTCCGGCTGACTTGGAGTTGTTGGATTAGTAGAGTTATCAGTAGAATCCTTAACAAATACCCACTTACCATTTTGATAGTAGTAATAGTCGCCATTATCCAATAAATAGTAATGATAACCATTTTCATAACGATAATGTGGATCGTTTTCCAGATTGTTATTGGATGTGCTGTTATTGTTAGTATTTGTCAGTGGCTTCCACTCACCATCACGATAGATACGGTAAGAACCATCTGTCATACGGTAGTAATGGTTACCATTCCAGTAAATATAGTTCTCATCATTTGCTAGATTGTTGTAGTTATTCCAACCATTATATCCGTAGTTGTTGCTATAGTTATAATTCCAGTTGTTATAGCCTGGATAATAGTTATTATAACCATAGTCGTAATTATAGCCATTGTAACCGTAGTTATAGTTGTTATAGCCATAATTGTAGTTATTGTAACCATAGTTATAATTATTGTAACCATAGTTGTAATTGTTGTAACGGTAGTTGCGGTTGTTACGGTAATTATAGTTGTTATAACCATAGTTATAATTGTTGTAACCACCATTCCAGTAATTATAACCTGGTTGATAGTAGTTATAGCCATAATCTTGAGCCTGAGCATTATTCGCAAGAGCAAATGCTGGAATAATAGCCGCAGCTGCTACAACAGATCTTGATAAGAGTCTGAAACGATTGTTCATATTAATTAAACCTCCAAAGTGACCAACATCACTTCATATTTTTGTGGGGGGAATTTATCTTTTGTGCACAACTTCATAAAAAAGAATTTTACGAAAATACAGCCGGCTGACAGTTGACTTCTCCATCAATATCAAACGCAAAAAACGAATCACTAGTTAGTGAATCCACCTTGTTAAAGGTTGCACATAAATGTTTTTATAGCATTTGATTTAGAAACAAAGAAGTCAATATGCTTGAAAATACTTTTTTATGCATATCTCACCCTCGAGATGAATTATAGCACAAGAAATTTTTGAATGCAAGCATTTTAGTTAACAAGGTGTAAATTATTTTTACGGGTAATTTTTTATAGTTCGTATTTTTGTTTTATTTTATATTTTTTATCTATAAAAATCATTAAAAACTTCTCATTTACGAACTAAAACAATATAAAAATGTTTATAATTAGGTTTACACTGTGTAAATTATTTTTATTACTTATTTATAAAAACTCCTCACCCTATCATTCCGATTTTTTATTTAAGTTTATTTTAAGCTTATATTAAGCCTTTTTTAAGCTAAACTTAAGTTTGTTTTAAGAATTAAAGAATCTGTTTGTGAATTCCTCCCTTATGGGTTTTTATTTATAGAAATGAATAAGTGTTAAAGAGTAGTAAAAAATACTAGAAGCATTTATTCCAGCTTCTAGTATTTTTGTATTTATTAATATTTTAGTTGTTTGATAACTAAGAGGTGGCTATCTTCCTCTCCGACCAAGCTGTGTGGCTCATTGGGCTCCATCGTCAAAAAGGAACCTGCCACTAGCCGCACGGTTTGTTCTCCAGCAGAAAAGCTCACATCTCCCGACAAACAAACAACTGTTACTAGTGCATCAGCACTGTGCTCTGGTACTTCTTTTCCTTTAGCAAGATGCAGATGATGTATGATCCTGCCTTCTTCTTGAACAGGTGTTTCTGCAAAATCATTATTGGGATTGGTAACAAAAAATTTCATTTTCTTCCTCCTTCTAATGGATGATGTGACTACTGATCTTCATAGCCTCCACCGGTAATGCCGAAATATTCTTCTAAAGATTTGCCTGATTGAGCAATTTCCTTGGCTTCTTTACCAATATAGCGCAGATGCCAGCTTTCAGGCATATAGCCAGTTGAACCTTCCTTACCCTCTAGATAGCGAACGATAAAACCGTATTTATAGGCGTTATCTAGAAGCCACTGACTTGCTCCAGCTTCTTGTACGAGATTGCCATTCTTGTCAATCAAGTCAAATGCCAAACCAGTCTGGTGCTCGCTGTAGCCTGGTCGAGCTGAATAGCGGTCTGCAGCTGCCTTACCATCCTGATTGACATAGTTTTGATAGAGCTCGGTCTGAGTATCATAGCTGCGGAAACCACTGTATTGGTCGCTAATGGCATAGCCTTGTGCCTGCATGTCTGCAATCAGTTTGAGCAATTCTGCTTTAGCAGTCGCATTCTCACCTGGGTTATAGGAAGCAGACAAAGGATAGTGTTTGTTGACAACAAGAATCTCATCATATTTCCCTTTGACACTGTAGTAGCTGCCGTTATAAGAAACATTTTGATCAAGAGTTTTGGCCTCGTGATTTTGCTCTTTTTTAGTATCAGCGCTATCTGAAGATGTTGTCGTATCTTGGTTAGAATTTTTGTCTTTTTCAGCATCTTGTTTCTTAACTGTGCTAGTTGAGCTAGCCGC
Organism: uncultured Streptococcus sp.; assembly: GCF_963456385.1. Classification (GTDB taxonomy): domain Bacteria; phylum Bacillota; class Bacilli; order Lactobacillales; family Streptococcaceae; genus Streptococcus. The sequence continues at coordinate 32,573 of NZ_CAUOLF010000016.1, forward strand.
TTGTTTATCAGAGCTATCTCCAGTAGTGTCTTTACCAGACGAACACGCGCCTAGAACAAGAACGGATGCCGCAAGAAAAATTAGTTTACTGTATTTCATTGTCATAATATCAACCTTCTGAAACTTCAAGATTATAGATTACAAAAGAATCCCCGTTAGGTTTCAAGTAATAAGTCTTATTTTTACGATTTACACTATTTGGAGTGTTATCGGTATAGTGGACCGTATAGTCCTCATATGTTGTCACGATATAGGAACCATTTTCTTCCTTGATTTCGCGGATATCCAAAGCTCCTGGCTCATAATAGTTAATTTTCGCTTTCTTAACACCACCACCAGAGGTCCACTCAACCATTTCTCGATATACTGCACTAGAGGTATCGTAGTATTGAGAATAGTTGTTGCTCCTGTTAGAAACTGAGCTGAAAACAGCACTGCGGTAGTCATTAAGGAAAGTAGAGACTTTTGCCTTTTGAGCCTCAACCTTTTTCGCTTCTTCGTTCTTTTCTCTAATCTTAGAAACTACTTCCTTAGGAAGCGATAATTTCACATTAGTAGTATCATTTTCCACAATTACTGTCTCTTTATTGGTAGTAAAGGTAGTATCAGAGATAGTAAACTTGGCATAAATTTCAAGTTCTTGATAAGGAACAAGCTGCAACTCAGGGGTTAAACTGCTACCACTTTCTTTACCATTAACAACGATTTTAATATCTGTTGCTTTTGAAGTTTCAGAAGGCATAGTAATTTTTAGCTGTTTCTTTTCAGACTTGAGATCCAGTTTGATTTCATTATCCTTAGCCGTAGCTAAATCAAGCTGAACCTTACTCTCTACATCTCCAACATCCGTCTTACCTTTGAGAGTAAAGTCTTGTTTAATGAAGTGATATTCACCCAATTCAGTGTCTGTATTTTTCTTAAGAGTAATAGTTTTTTTCTCACCAGGTTTAATGGTAGCATTATCTAAATTAGTATTGACTTTAACTTTGACTGGATAGGAAACCATCTGATATTCCTGGAAAATACCAAATTTCTTACTCTTTTCAGTAACACCTAAAATCTTATTATTGTTGTCATCAATATAAGCAGATTTACCATTTGACTCAACAATGTTATCTAGCTCAGTTTCGAGATTAATCTCCTGACTCTCTAGGTGCTCAACTAAAGCTCTTGCTTCAGCACGTGTCCACTTATCGGATTGAGTAGAGAGAAGACTTGCCACTTCATCAAAGTCTTTACTAGAGACTGCTTTTGCAAAATGGTCTGTGACCACTTTGACTCCGGTTATAGAGTTTAGATAGAAGAAAGCTCCAATCAAAGCAGCAACTAGAAGGGTTGGACCCCCAATCATGATTGCTTGCTTTTTGGATATTCTCTTTTTAGCCTTTTTTACTGGCTTCTGTGGTAATTGTGAGTCGAGCAATTCAGACCGAATAGGCAAGTTAGAGAATCCTTGACTCTTAGCTTCTGCAAATTCTTCTTTGGTAGGTTTTCGACCAATATTATTTTCAAAAGCTTGCAGCCAATTCTTACGAAGCTCTTCATATTGGCTAGATTCAAATGAGCTTTGCTTATCATCTTGGTGGGAAGATGGTTGAACCGATTCTTCTGTGACAGAATCTTCAGAAGGTGTCTCCTGAACAATATCTTGATTCTCAGAAGCTTCATCAGTAGTATTTTCTACTGACGAAGTTTCTGTGGTTGCTTCCTCTACTTCGCCTGCAATCTCCTTAATCTTTTTTGGATCAAAGTTAGATTGTTTGCCAGCTTGGAACTCACTTGCAGTTGGTTTTCGACCAATTACTTTTTCAAAGAGATCAACCCATTTTTCTTTTGTTGCCATAAATCTCCTCCAAGATTACATCATTGCGATACTAGCTAGTAGAGAAAAAGCGATGAAAGAGAAGATAATTGTAATCACACCATTGATAATAATGGCCAATAGATATTTATAAAAAGGATCCATAGAGTTGTTTGTCTTGGAATAAATCAAAGCAAAGGTCGCTCCAACTCCAATTAACAAAATTCCAATCCATGTGAATAAAAGGGACAATTGAATGACTCCTAGTAGAGCAAATAGAGCTGAAATAGCAATAAACGGAAGAACTATAGCATACAGTCGGCCGTACCAATCAAAAGCCTTATTAAAGGTAAAACTTCCATCCTGATAGACCAAACGCTTCACAACAAAACCACCTAAAATAATAGAAAAAAGGAAGAGAGCCGCTGCTATCAGGGAAACAAAAAAGACTTTGAAATTAAGAGACGGAACAACATCATACAAACTAAGACTGTATACCCTAAACATATTGATGATACTGTAAACGTTGGAATTTGCGACAATAGCAAAAAAGAACACTGTCAAACCTAGAGATAGGTAGCCATTCACCTTACTGCTCTCAACTTCAGATGTCGGTGATTTCCAAGCTGAAACAAGCCAAGCCCAGAAACCTTTCATTGTTTTAGAAAACTCGCTGGGTTGAGGAGGTTGCTGACTGTAATAAGCCTGTGGTCCTTGTTGAGGTACTTGTGAATTGAACTGTCCTTGCTGCGGGTTGTTCTGATAAGCTTGCGGACCAAAAGACTGAGGCTGTCCAGCAAAGGGGTTCGCTTGCTGAAATCCTTGTTGCTGATATGGTTGTCCCTGATTAGCAAATTGATTTGGATTTGCTTGTTGCTGAGGAACTTCTTGATATTGTTGAGAAGTCTGCTGAGCAAAAGGCTGTTGGAAATTTTGCGGCTGTTCAAAGCTTGATGAAGCCGGACTAGCTTCACTAGAGGCTTGCTCCGCACTTACCTGTTCAGCTTCAACAAATTCCCCGGCAGCCAATGCTTGGGCAATTTCTTCCTCTGTAGCCGAGCGTCCATTAACGGCCTCAAAATATTCAAGCCAATCTTGTTTTGACATAAAAGATCTCCTATCTATAAATTATTATACTACTATAGTATACAAAAAAAGGGCCGGAAATTCAATCTATTCCGGCATTTGCTCTTCTTAATCGCTTGTCATATCGTCAATTTAGCAGGAAAAGCTTCGACTCCTCCTTCGACATTGATTACTTGGTAACCCTTAGCTTCCAAAAATTCGCAAGCACGCGCTGAGCGGCCGCCTTTTTGGCAGATGATATGGTAGGGGATTTGTTTATCTAATTGCTCATACTTCTCCGGTAGGCTGCTGAGAGGCAGATTCTGAGCTCCAGAGACATGTCCAGCTGTAAATTCGTCCACCTCGCGGACATCAATCAACTGCAGTTCTTCTGCCTGCAATTTGTCATATAAATCTTTCGCACTAATTTTATGCATTCTTTTTCTCCTATTCATTCATAATCACGATTTTTCCAAAACCTGCTGTTCCCTCTATAAAAGCATGAGCTTTGGGCACTTGCTCTAGGGAAAAGACACGCCTTGGTGTAACATTGACCTGGTACTGGTCAATATAGTCAAATAATTCATTCATCAAGTCTTGACTCACATGAGCAGAGTGAAAACTTGTCAGAAAACTGTTATTTCTAATTTCCTCAATTGGGTTGAAACCATTCAACTCCCACTGGCCACCCAAGAGGCCAGTCACACAGATAATCCCGCCCTCTGCGATATGGTCAAAAGAATCCTTGACAGTCGCTGGGCCGACCAACTCCAAGATTTTGTCAAACTTCTCCTCTGTTTCCAGTTGGCCATCCTGATCTATGATGATATCGTCGTAAGCTTGGTGTTTGAGTAGAAACTGTTTGGAACCACTATTGACCGATCCGACGATATGTGTGTCTGGAAACTGTGCCTTGACCAGACGAGCAAAGGCCAAACCGACACCGCTAGTAGCAGCTCGGACTAAAATCTTGTCATTGGGCTCAATACACAGATTTTTCATAGAGCCTAGAGCAGTATAATAGGTCTCTGGCACTGCAGCCAGCTCCGTCCAGGTCAGGTTGGTCTCGACTGTATAAATTTGGTCGTTCGGCAGGAGGACATACTCAGCATAAGAACCGTCAAAAGCTCGCCCCATTTCACCCATAATGGAAACCACTTTCTGGTCAATCTCTAAATCTGACCGAGTCGTCTCGGCAACATGGCCAACACACTCAATGCCTAAAATTCGAGGGAAGGTGACACTAGGAGATAAACCCTCGCGAGTAAAAATCTCTGAGTGGTTAATTCCAAATCCTCTAACCTTGACCAAGGTCCAGCCTTCTTGAAGTTGTGGAATCGGTCTTTCTTCCAGCAGAAGCTTTTCTGGACCACCTGCTTCGTAAATGACTATAGCTTTCATCGTTTCCATAGAATCACCTCGCTTTCTACAAAGTTTAGCATTCTAAGCCGAGACTTTTCAAAAAATCTGTCAGATATTCCTGCAAGGTATAATAGTTCTTTTACAAAATCATCAGCCGGCTTCTTGAGGGAAACCAAGTTGCTGGATACGTCCTTCAACCAAGATCAAGGTGGAGGTACAAAAGCGCTAGCAAACGAGTGATATCAATCCGCTAGGTTTAATCACTCGAAAGAGCAGCTGGATAGTACTCCTCTATCACAGCAAAACAGTTAGTTAAAGATCCAGGACTTGGTAAGAGTAGCCCAAATCTTGCAAAAATTTGAACAAATCCTGTGTAGAGATAAAGATGGTCTTTTCATTAGTATTAGGATGGAAAGTCATGCGTTCTTCGTTGATAATCTCTTTATCAAAATAAACTTGAATGTCCTTCTCCTCATTATTGAGCAAACCAAAAGGTGAAACCGTTCCGGCTGGTAGGTTCATTTTCTCAGCCAAGGATTCCAATGAGGCCATGCGAATCCGATCGGCTCCCACTTGAACTTTAAAGTCATCCATATCCAATCGTTTCTTGTCATCCATAATTAGAAGATAATACTGAGTTTTCTTCCTGTTGGTCAAAAACATGGACTTAGTCCGAACACCTTCCATGCCTTCAATATAGCTATCTGCCTGCTCTGTCGTAAATGCAGGTGGGTGCTCCACCACATCAAAGGCGATCCCCAACTCTTGCAACTTGTTAGCTACTTGTTGATAAGCATCCATAGTTTTCTCCTTTATTGATGAATAATCTTTTGCACCAACGCTTGCAATTCTGGCACCACTTCAGCCTCAAACCAAGGATTTTTAGCCATCCAGATTTGGTTGCGGGGCGATGGGTGAACCAAAGGAAAAAAGTCAGGCAGGTAGTCTTGATAATGCTGAACCGTCTCGGTCAGCTTGATATTTCCTTTTTGATGCAGATAATATTTCTGTGCATACTGACCAATCAAAATGGTCAGCTCAATATCTGGCAAAAGCTCTAAAATCGGCTGATGCCACCTTTCGGCAAAGCCCTTACGAGGTGGTAAATCTCCAGACTTCCCATGCCCCGGAAAATAAAAATCCATGGGCAAAACCGCAAAGTATCCAGAATGATAAAAAGTCTCTTCATCGACACCCAGCCATTCTCTCAGCCGGTCACCACTCTTGTCCTTCCAGTAAAGCCCTGCCTGCTGAGTTTTCAGCCCCGGCGCTTGACCAACAATGTTAATCCGAGCATTCTTAGGTGCCGCAAAGAGTGGCTTGATTCCCTGCTCCGTAAATTCTTGATTTTCTGAATCAGCCATGATGGTCTTGGCAATATCCTCTATTGTTTGCATGACAGCTCCTTGAAAAGAAACTCATCCAGCAAGGCCAAACGAGTTCTTCTTTTTTATTTGATTAGCTCGTAGATAGCCTCCGCGTAAATGGCCGCAGCACGGAAAAGGTCTTCTACATCAGTAAATTCGTTGGCTTGGTGCATGGTGTTGACATAGTCTGGGAACATAGCACCAAAAGCCACACCGCGCTTCAAAAGACGGCCAAAGGTTCCACCACCAATGACTTGCTCATGTCCTTTGAGACCTGTTTGCTTTTCATAAACACTCAAAAGAGTTGCTACCAACTCATCATCTGCTGGAACATAGTGCGGAGTATGTCCATGCTCAGACAAACTCACAGACACAACACCAGTAACTTTTTCAAGACCGGCCTGAATTGTTTTCGGATCAGTACCTTGAGGGTAACGGATGTTCAGAGCAATGGTATTGTCAGCCTTGGCACTGTCAAAATGGAAAACACCAGCATTCATGCTGAGAGCACCCATTTTAGCATCTGTATAAGCAATTCCTAACTTCTCACCTGCAAAGTCCTCGTGCAGAACTTGAGCTGCAACTTCCAGATAAGCCTTGGCGTCACCAGCAAAGTCAAATTGGTTGAGGAAGAGAGCTAGATAGGTTGCTCCGTTGATACCATCCTCTGGTGTAGAACCATGAGCTGATTTCCCAATGACTGTCACTTCAAGAGCGTCGCCATTTTCTCTCAGACTAGCTGAAACCTTGTGAGCAGCAGCAAAGTCTTGTAATTTCTTATCCAATTCCGCTGCATCAACTGCTGATGTAAAAATAGCTGTCGCTGATTCTGGCACCATATTCTCACGAAGTCCGCCAGTGAAGCTCTTTAGTTTAAAGCTGCCATCATTACTGTTACCAAAGTGGAGATATTCTGTGATATTCCCTTTTTCACCATTAATGATTGGAAATTCTGCATCTGGTGAGAAACCAAAGTCTGGCTCAGGCAAACCAACATGCTTGAAATAATAGTCCATGTCTTGCCAACCTGATTCCTCGTCTGTCCCCACCACAAAGCGCACGCGCTTCGATACTGGCAAGCCCAAGTCTTTGATGATTTTCAAACCGTAGTAACAAGCCATGGTTGGCCCTTTATCATCAGACGAACCACGCGCATAAAGCTTACCATCAATAATTTCAGGTTTGTAAGGATCTGTATTCCAGCCACTCCCGGCAGGGACTACATCCATGTGGGCAAAAATCCCAAGTTCTTCAGTACCCTCACCAAAAGTAAAGTGACCAGCATAATTGTCCACATTCTTTGTTTCATAGCCATCACGCTCAGCGATCTCTAAAAACTTATGCAGAGCTTGAACAGGTCCAGGTCCAAAAGGATGTTCATTATCAGCTTTGGAATCATCTCGTTCTGAGTTGATTTCCAAAAGACTGAACAGGTCAGCTAAGAGATCTTCTCTTCGTTTTTCAACTTCTGCTTTAAAATCAATTGTCATTATTTTACCCCAATTTCCAATTCGATTTAAATCGATAAAACTATGGATTAAATCGTAAATATAACTATATCAACGTTTCTCAATGATTTCATCAACTGGCAAACGATAACTAGGTTCTAGTTTTTCATCAGTATAACCAACAGTAATCAAGAGTTCTGGACGGAAACGCTCATCAATTTCCAAAACCTCATTAACCTTTGATTTATCGAAACCTAAGATAATGTTAGATCCGATACCTTGGTCAGTCAGAGCCAGAACAAGATTCATGGCCACCAGACCAGCATTGAGAGCTAAATAATCGCTCTTTTGCTGTTCACTATAGCGAGCAAACTCAGCTGGCAGATTCTGCATGTAAAACTGGAGTTGCTCATCAGAGAAATTCTTAACTCCAGCCACACGCGCAATCTTGCGAGCCCGTTTGGGCAAATCTGTATCCGTAAAGAGAGCAATGGTCACTGGTGCTTCCTTAATCTGGTCCACATTTCCACCGAAAGCTGTTTCAGCCAAAGCTTGATTATGCTCCCGCACCACAACGAACTTCCATGGCTGACTATTGTGGGCACTGGGTGCCAACGTTGCAATTTCAATGGCTGTGCGAACATCCTTTGGATCCACAGGTTTGTCGTTAAAACGCTTGGTTGCATGACGCTTTTTGTTGAGTTCTAGAAATTTCATAAGTTGCATCCTTTTCTAAATATACTAGCTTCATTTTATCATATTTTGTAAGAGTTTGCAGTTTTTTTCCTTTCATAAATTTCACTAAATCATTATTAGAAATGCTTAAATTATGCCTATTTTTATTTATAATTGAGTATAAACAATATTTTATTTAAAAATTTTTTGATTCAATCTTATCTTTTAAGTCACTTAAATTTCCATCTATTTTACATTTTGCTACAAAAAAAGCAGGTGATTCTTACCTGCTTTGTTAATATTATTGTCCAGATTTAAGCTGACCAAGAGCTTTATAAGCCCCTTCAATAGCCTTCTTCATAGCATCACGTCCTGTTTTCAATTGCTGAGCAAATAGAGCACGATTTTGTTCTGGAATTTCTGTATCATCTGAACCAGCACTTGAGAGCGTTTCATTAAAAGTTTCTCTTGAAGTTTCCATAGATTGAATAGCTGGTTCTACTTGTTGATTGTATGCTTCTTTCCCAGCCTCAGGTACTTTGTTCCCAATTTCATCAATGTACTTTTTATAATTATCAATCAACTTACTAAAGAGAGCTTTCATGTCACCAATTGTTTTAGCATTGTCGATTTCTTCATCTGTCAAAAGAACAATTTCTGGGATTTCTACATCTGAACTAGCTGTTTTTGATGAAGTTTCAGAGCTACTTGATTTACTCTTTGAAGTAGATTTTTTTTCTACAGAACTTGAAGCTTTTTCAGAAGAATCTGATGTTGTTTTTCCAGAACATGCTGCTAAAGTTATAACCGATAAAAGCGCTACACTAGCTGTAATAATTTTTCTCATTACTGTCTCCTATTAATAAAGAATAGACATATTATAATACAAAATTATTTTATTGTCAAACATTATAGGCATTATAATAGACCATCCATTTCTGTTAATTTTTTCCTAATTATTAAAAAAATTCTGCAAACACTGTCCTTATATGAGATTTGTCTATTCTAAATCCACCTGTGGCTCTGCTACTTCAGGCAAGGAAGTTTTCTGCTGATCTACTAGATTTAATTTAGCCCACACTGCTTCTGCCACTGCTCGTGGTACGCCGACTTCGACGATTTGGTCAACACTGGCTTCTTTAATCTTGGTTAGAGATTTGAAGTGTTTCATAAGATTTTGCTTGCGTTTTGGTCCCAAGCCTTCAATGCCATCTAGCTGCGATGAGAAGGAATTCTTAGACCGGAGCTGGCGGTGGAAGGTAATGGCGAAGCGGTGGACTTCATCTTGGATACGCTGAAGCAGGAAAAATTCCTGCGAATTCCGGGATAATTCTACAACTTGCAGAGGGTCACCAAAGAGCAATTCATGGGTCTGGTGCTTGTCATTTTTTTGCAGTCCAGCGATGGGAATATCCAATCCCAACTGGTCCTGAATAACTTCTTTAGCGACATTGACCTGCCCCTGTCCACCGTCAATGACAATCAGATCGGGCGGAGTCAGTCCATCCCGAATCACTCGACTATAGCGCCGCTTGATGACCTCACGCATACTTGCGTAGTCATCAGGTCCTATCACAGTCTTAATCTTATACTTGCGATAGTCTTTCTTGCTGGGCTTGCCATTGACAAAGACCACCATAGCTGATACAGGACTGGTCCCCATGATGTTGGAGTTATCAAAAGACTCAATACGAACAGGTGTCGGAATGTTAAGAAGCTGACCTAAATTTTCGATTGCACCTTGGGTCTTTTCAATAGATTTCTCCAAAAGGTCAAATTTCTGCTGGAGACTGACTCGGGCGTTTTTGATAGCCAGATTGACCAACTGCTTCTTCTCGCCTCGCTGGGGCTTTAGCACCTTGGTATCCACCATGGCCCGTACAGCTTCTTCGTCAATATCTGCCGGAATCAAAATTTCATTGGGCTTGAGGTGGGATTTTTCCTGATAGAACTGGCCAATATAGGTCAAAAAATCTTCGTCAGGATCATTGTAATAAGGAAAAAGATTGACATCGCGCTCGATTAACTTGCCCTGGCGGACAAAGAAGACCTGTACGCACATCCAGCCCTTATCTACATAGTAACCAAAGACATCCCGATTCTGCAAATCCTTGGCCATGACCCGCTGCTTGGTTCGCAGGGTGCCAATGGACTGAATCAAGTCGCGGTACTCTGCCGCTTTTTCAAACTCCATAGCTTGCGCTGCGCCAGCCATTTTCCCCCGTAAATCCTCAATAATCTGGTCATCCTGTCCCTTGAGAAAGGCAGCTACCTCCTGAGCCAGCTCTTTGAAATACTGGCTGTCTACTTGGCAAATAGTGTGAGCCTTGCACTGCCCCAGATGGTAGTAAAAGCAGACCTTTTCAGGCGGATTTGTACACTTGCGGAAAGGAAAGAGTCGATCCAAAAGACGCTTAATTTCATTGGCCGCACCGACATCCGGATAAGGACCAAAATAAAGTCCACCGTCCTTTTTGACTTGGCGCGTGATGATTAGGCGTGGATAGGTTTCGTTAGTAATCTTGATAAATGGATAGGACTTATCGTCCTTGAGCATGATATTGTACTTGGGCTGGTTTTCCTTGATTAGATTGATTTCCAGAAGCAAAGCCTCAATGTTAGACTCGGTGACAATAAACTCAAAATCCTCAATCTCAGAAACAAGAGCCTCCGTCTTGGTATCATGACTACCACGGAAATAAGAACGAACCCGGTTGCGCAGATTCTTGGCTTTGCCAACATAAATAATGGTATCGTTTTTGTCTTTGTGAATGTAACAGCCGGGACTGGTCGGCAACAGTTCCAGCTTTGATTGGATTAGCTTGTTCATAGGTCTATTATAGCAGAAAAGGGAAGCATTCAACAGGTAGACACTAGATTATTAGAAAATCATAAGTTTGATTCTTTTCATAGGTAATACTGAACTTTAACTTGTCTTTATATCTTCTTGCAAGTATCAAAAATCAATCTCAAAAGAAACATGATTTTCTTTATAACAAAGCATTTTCTAAGCAAAAATCAAGCAATCGATTGCACAGCCATTTTAATAGGCTTTGATTAAATAAACAGAAATAAAATAGAAAAATTTTAGAAAAATTAATATATTTTTAAAAAAATTTCAAAAAAAGACTTGACAAAAATTGCAAACGGTTGCATAATAGGATTGTAAATAAAAATTCCGGGAGGAAATAGGAATGAAAACATGGAAAAAAGTAGTATTGGGCAGTGTCAGCTTGCTGGCTGCAGGAACGCTGTTAGCAGCTTGTAGCTCGAACAGTAGCAAGGAGAACTCTTCTTCTAAAGCCGATAGCAAGACCTTGAAACTTTGGGTACCAACTGGTTCTAAAGATTCTTACTCTGATACAGTTAGCAAGTTCGAGAAAGAATCAGGCTACAAGGTTGACGTAGTCGAAATGGAAGATCCAAACGCTCAGGAAAATCTGACAAAAGATGCTAGTACTGCTGCTGATGTTTTCTCTCTGCCACACGACCAACTTGGTAAATTAGTTGAAGCTGGAGCTATTCAAGAAGTTCCTTCTAAAATGGCAGAAGAAGTCAAGAAAAACGATACTGAACAAGCAGCAATTGGTGCTCAATACAAAGGCAAAACTTATGCTTTCCCATACGGTATCGAATCACAAGTAACCTACTATAACAAGTCAAAACTTTCCGCTGATGATGTTAAGTCTTATGAAACCATCACTTCTAAAGCTAAATTTGGTGGAAACTTGAAAGAGGCTAATGGATACATCACTGCTCCACTCTTCCTTTCTGTTGGCGACACTCTCTTTGGTAAAGATGGTGAGCAAGTAGACGGAACAAACTGGGGTAACGAAGCCGGTGTCAACGTTCTGAAGTTCATCGCAGCTCAAAAGAATAACAGCGGTTTTGTGAACGTAGATGCTTCTAACCTTCTTGCTAAATTTGAAGATGGTTCAGTTGACGCTTTCCAATCAGGTCCATGGGACTACGCAGCTGCTGAAAAAGCTGTCGGCAAAGACAACCTTGGTATCTCTGTTTACCCAACTGTTAACATCGGTGGACAAGACGTTCAACAAAAAGCCTTCCTCGGTGTAAAACTTTACGCAGTTAACCAAACACCTTCAAACGGCGACACTGACCGTATCGCAGCAAGCTACAAACTGGCTCAAGTGCTTACTAGCAAAGAAAGCCAAGAAAACCAATTCAAGTTTGAAGGACGTCACATCATCCCTGCTAACAAAGAAGTGCAAGAGTCTGAAGATGTTAAGAAAGATGCCTTGGCACAAGCTGTTATCACAATGGGATCTTCTGATACCTACACAACAGTTATGCCTAAACTTAGCCAAATGTCTGTCTTCTGGACTGAAAGTGCTGCAATCCTCAGCGATGCTTACAACGGTAAATTTGGTGAAGATCAATACCTCGCAAAATTACAACAGTTTGATAAAGATTTAGCAGCAGCTAAATAATCCTCAAACGAATAAAAATAAGCATTGAAGTGAGGAGGGCAGCCTCCTCACTTCTTTCTTTGTAAATATAAGGAGAATACTATGACTCAGTCATCTTATGACAATGCATCCATGGTTCAGGTCTTTAAAGAGGGAACTTGGGATGTCAAACTCTCTTTTCTGGTAATGGGACTGAGCAACCTTGTAAACAAACAATTTATCAAGGGGCTGCTCTTCCTCTTCTCAGAAATTGCTTTCCTGATTGCTTTTGCAGTCCAAATCATACCAGCTATTGGTGGCATGATTACATTGGGGACTCAAGAGCAGGGAGAGGCTATCAAAAAAGTTAACGGTTTGGAAATCACCGTTCAAGTAGCGGGTGACAACTCTATGCTGATGCTGATTTTTGGACTTGCTTCTCTTATCTTCTGTGCAGTCTTCGCCTACATCTACTGGTGTAACCTGAAAAGTGCTCGTCACTTGATGGCACTCAAGCAGTCCGGTCAGAAGATTCCTAACTTCGTTGAGGACTTTAAGACGCTTGCTGACGGCCGCTTCCACATGGGTCTAATGAGCATTCCTCTCATTGGAGTACTGCTCTTTACCATCCTGCCTCTGATCTATATGATCTGCTTGGCCTTTACTAACTTTGACCATAAGCATCCAGCTCCTAAGTCACTTTTTGACTGGGTTGGCTTCTCTAGCTTTGGTGATGTTTTCTCAGGTCGCATGGCTAGCACCTTCTTCCCACTTTTAGGCTGGACCTTGATTTGGGCGGTTGCTGCGACAGCTACTACATTCTTCTTCGGTATTGTTTTAGCTCTCTTGCTCAATACCAAAGGCCTCAAGTACAAGAAAGTTTGGCGCACACTCTTCGTTATTACTATCGCAGTTCCACAATTCGTATCCCTGCTCTTAATGCGTAATTTCCTGAATGACAATGGACCTTTGAACGGATTATTGCAAAGCCTCCATCTCATTCAGCATCCAATTCCATTCTTGAGTGACCCTGTTTGGGCTAAGTTCTCAATCATCCTTGTCAATATGTGGATTGGTATTCCATTTACCATGCTGGTAGCGACTGGGATTATCATGAACCTACCTAGCGAGCAAATCGAAGCTGCTGAGATTGATGGAGCTAGCAAGCTTCAAATCTTCAAGAGCATTACTTTCCCTCAAATTCTCTTGATTATGGCGCCATCACTCATCCAGCAGTTTATCGGGAACATCAACAACTTCAACGTTATCTACTTCCTGACAGGCGGTGGACCTACTAACTCTTCCTACTATCAGGCTGGCTCAACTGACCTCTTGGTTACCTGGCTCTATAAACTGACTGTTTCTGCCAAGGACTATAATCTAGCATCTGTTATCGGTATCCTGATCTTTGCAATCTCTGCAGCCTTCAGTCTCTTAGCCTATACTAGATCCGCATCATTCAAGGAAGGAACTGCTAAATAATGAAAAATAGAAAAAAACTCAGTTTATTAGGGATTTATGTCTTACTGGCTGTTTTAGCACTCATCTGGCTAACGCCGATTATCTGGATTTTTCTAACCAGCTTCCGTGGTGAAGGCTCTAATGCAGTCCCTTACTTCTTCCCTAAGACCTATACTCTTGACAACTATATCAGACTGTTTAATAACAACACATATCCTTTTCTTCAGTGGTTTATGAATACCCTGATTGTTGCCACAGCGACCTGTATCCTGTCTACTTTGATTACTGTGGGTATGGCTTACTCACTCAGCCGTATCAAGTTCAAGCATAAAAACCGTTTCCTCAAGCTGGCTCTGGTTCTTAATATGTTCCCAGGTTTCATGTCTATGATTGCGGTTTACTACATCTTGAAAGCACTCAATTTGACACAAACTCTGACATCATTGATTCTGGTTTATTCAGCTGGAGCAGCCCTAGGCTTCTATATTGCTAAAGGTTTCTTTGATACTATCCCATATTCTTTGGACGAATCCGCTATGATCGACGGAGCGACCCGCTTCCAAATCTTCCGGACTATTACATTGCCGCTTTCAAAACCGATTATCGTTTATACAGCACTTATGGCTTTCATGGGACCTTGGGTCGACTTCATCTTTGCCTCTGTCATCCTAGGCGATGTCAAGGAAAAATACACAGTTGCTTTAGGACTTTTCCAAATGCTTAATAAGGACGCCATAAATAAATGGTTCTTACCTTTCACATCTGGAGCGATTATCATCGCTATCCCAATCACTCTTCTCTTCATCTTCATGCAGAAATACTACGTAGAAGGTGTAACAGGCGGAGCAGTCAAATAAAATCTATTATGTATATTGAAAACTTCCGACAGTTAATATCGGAAGTTTTTATCTTTCTTTTTATATTAGATTGTTTAATTGCTGTAGACACCAAAAAATGAGTCTGGAAATTATTCCAGGCTCATTTTGTATTTCTTTAATTATAATCTTCGTCTCTGCGACGGCGCTTGTTGGTTCCCAAAAAGGCAGCTGCACCAAGTGCCATACCAAAAATTGCAAGGCGTTCTGCTTCTGAGCCAGTATTTGGCAGAATAGCAGGTACCGTTGGAGCCTTATCGGCTGTCGTAGCCACACTTGCTAGCTGAGCTGCAGGATTTACAACAAAATCAGTAAATGCACCACCACCTGCCGCTTGAACGGCACCCGTAGTTGCTCCTTTGACTTCACGAGTGTTCGCATGAACTTCTGCAGTCTTAGCATCTGAATCTTTCTTAGATTCATCCTCTGCACCTGGACCAGCAGCTCCGCCTTTTACAGCTGTTAGAGGCTGTTTATCTTCACCTGAGCGATAGTTACTATTCAGAGCATTTCCATACAGGAGAGATGCTTGATTCAAGATACTCAAGAGAGTTTCATAATTCGCTTGAAGACTGTTGTAGGATTCCTCAAGGACAGCTAAAATTGCAGTCTCTTGATTTAAGATTGCTTGTTTAGCTTCAAAATCAAGCTGCGCTTCTGCCAACTCTCGCTCAGCTTCTGCTAGTAACTGAGGAGCATTTTTTAGATCAATAACTTTCTTTTTAGCTGCTGCTAATGTTTTTTGAGCAGCCAAGAAATCCTCTTGAGCAGTAGTCAAACTAGCTTTCGCAGCTTCTTGGGCTGACTGAAGTTCTGCCAACTTATCCTTAGCTGCCGCTAGAACTGCCTGAGCATTGCTCAAGTTAGTCTGATAAGGTGCTAGGTTTGCTGCAATCTTAGCTGTCGCTCTGTCGAGAGCTTCCTGCTTAAGGGCAACATTTTGCTTGGTCAAAGCCAGATTATTTTCAGCAGTTGCTACTTTCTGACGAGCTGCTTCAACTGCTGCAATTTGAGCTGCCGCTGCCTTTTGAGCATCAGCTAATTGAGCATTGAGGATATTAATAGCTGATTCCTTACCGACTTTTTGAGCCTTGAGTTCAGCCAATTGATTCTTAAGTGCTGTAACATTAGCATTAGAACCTGCAGAACGACCGCCACTAGCACGCAACAACTGCTCCATAGCCGCAACAGTCAGCAAAGTACCATTATTAACACGTTGGTCAAAGTTGCTAATATGATGGAAACCAACTTCGGATGTACCATGAGGTGTGCCCCATTGGTTTGGATGCTTATCATAAGCTGCTGAGATAGCATTGGCTTTATTATCCATCATCTGAACATAGTGTCCAATCTGAGCAAATACGCCAGCACCAACCCGCATATAGATAGCATTAGCATCAAGCTGAGTTTCATCAGTAGGCAGTCCATATTGCGCTGCAATCTCTTGATACTTTTCTTTTTCTTTGTGCCAGAAATTGACTGCTCCTTGTGGGTCAAAGCTAATCGCCACATTTTCGTTACCAATCAGCTTGCCCATGTGCCAGTTATTGCGCTCAAAGTAGATAGTCTGAATCTGGCTAGCCACATTCGCATACGGATCAACCAACAACTCTTGTAAGCCAGCATTACGACGGTAAGCATTAATCGCCTTCACCAACTCCAAAGCTTGAAGGTTATTTTCTAGACTAGCTGGACTGGTTGGGTCAGAATTAACTGAGATACCAAATTCATTTTGACCTCGTTGGTAAACAGCAAGTGCATTGTTGGCAGCATCACGAATTTCTTGATTAGCCGCATTGTTACGAACATTTTCTAAAAATTGAGAATAAGTCGTATTGCGAAGGTCAACAGGATCTGTTGCTGCTGCTTTCTCGGCAGCCGGAATCTGTCCTTCAAGCGAGCTAATAGCTTGATTGGTTTGGCTCAAAGATGCCTTTGCCTGATTGATTTTATTCTGAATATCAGCCTGCACCTGTGGAGCAGAAGATGCTGCTTGCTCTGCCTTTGTCAGTTCAGATTTTGCATTGTCTAAAGCAGTCTGTGCTTGACTTTGCTGACTCTTAGCAGTTGCTACAGCTTGCTCTTCTGAGTTAAGTGGTGTTTTAGCTTGTTTCAATTCAGTCTCTGCAACATCTACCAGAGATTGACTCGCTTTAATAGTATTTGCTTGATCTTTAACAGCTTGGTCAGCCTTGGCAGCTTTAGCCGCTGCTTCTCGAACAGCAACGTCTTTCGTGCTAACCTCTTGCTCTGCTGTTTTTGCTTCTGTCTCCGCTTTAGCAACATTTTCTTCTGTTGCTTCTGCCTGTATTTCTTTAGCAGTCTCAACAGCGGCTTCAGCCACTTTCACGCTAGTTTTTGCATCTTCAGCTTCTGTTTTAGCAGTATCTACTATCGATCTTTGCTCATCGAGTTTAGCTTTAGCAGCTTCAGCATTTTCTTGGGCAACAGCTACATCTGCTGCTGTCACCGGTTTTCCAGTTACTTCAGTCGCTTGTGGAGCTGTTACAGTTGATTCAACCAACTCATCCGCGTGCACTTGATGGGTCAGTCCACCAGAAATAATAGTTGTAGCTGCGATACCAGTCGCTACAACAGACTTGCCTATTTTCTTTTCCATAATCAATCTCCTTTTTATAATCTCACATACTATAATTAACCTGGGTATAGCAGCCCGCATAGTAATATACTATCACAAAACGCTAGTATTAACTAGTAGCAAACGTATCCTTTTAATAGTTTTTTTATTACATTTTTGTTACAAAAATGTTGTATTAGAAAAATAAGATGGTTTTTCCAACAAAAATGAGCATTTCTGTATCGAATAAAGCAAAAACTCCTAGATCCTTTCTAAGAGTTAACTTTGCTTGTCAGTCAGATTGAGCTTGTCGAATTTCTTCTAACATTGCTTCTTCTTCGGCCGTCATTTCATAGTGTTCCAACAAGTCTGGACGTCTTAGGTAGGTCTTTTTCAGACTTTCATAAAGACGCCACTTACGGATATTTTCATGATGGCCACTCATGAGGACTTCCGGAACGACCATACCCCGATAGTCATAGGGCCGAGTGTACTGAGGATATTCCAAGAGTCCAGATGAAAAACTATCATCTGTATGACTGGCTTCCTTACCAATAACCTCTGGAATCAGGCGAACGGTAGCATCAATCATGGTCATAGCCGCCAATTCTCCTCCAGTAAGGACATAGTCCCCAAGCGAAATCTCATCTGTCACTAAAGTCTTGATCCGATCATCATAGCCTTCATAATGGCCACAAATGAAAATGAGTTCCTCTTCTTTAGCTAGCTCCTCAGCATAGGCTTGATCAAAAGTCCGACCAGCAGGATCCAGCAAAATCACGCGCGGCTGCTGCTTTTCAATGGCATCATAGGCATCAAAAATAGGTTGGGCCCGTAGCAGCATACCCTGGCCTCCGCCGTATGGCTCGTCGTCTACATGCCGGGATTTTTCAGCCTTTTCTCGGAAATTGTGGTAGTTGATTTCTAAGATGCCTTTTTCCCGCGCTTTTCCTACAATAGAGTGCTCCAAGGGCGCAAACATCTCCGGAAAGAGAGTCAAAATATCAATTTTCATCGTCAAGTCCTTCCGGTATCTCTACATCAACCCGACCTTGCTCAATGTCAATCCCCAGCACCACTGGCGGAATATAAGGCAGCAGCAAGTCGCGCTTGCCCTTACGTTTGACCACCCAGACATCATTGGCTCCTGGCTGCAGAATTTCCTTAATCCTACCAAGAAGAACATCATTTTCATAGACTTCAAGGCCGATGATTTCATGGTAGTAAAATTCCCCGTCTTCCAAGTCCGTCAAATCTTCCTCTCGGACCTTCAGAGTGAAATCACGGAATTTCTCGATGTCATTGATGTGGTACATCCCCTTAAACTTGATAATATCAAAGTTCTTGATCTTGCGATGACTGGCAATCTCCACGTCCATGACAAACTGATCTTTCTTGTCAAACAGGGCAAGGGTATTACCTTTTCTAAAACGCTCTTCTGCAAAATCCGTCACTGACAAAACCCGCATCTCACCTTGCAGACCTTGCGTATTGACAATTTTTCCAACATTAAAATAATTCATCTCGACTCCAACATATTATACTCTGCCTAGTATTTTATCATGATATAGGGGAATGTACAAGGGAGATAAGGGGGAATTCTCTTGCCTATATTTATTTGATTAATGTTGCTATTTAACGTATAATTATACATATAGAACCTCAACACCGTAAACACCCAAGTGTGTTTACGCAAAACTAGAAAGAAGTTGGTGATACCTATGGGAAAAAAGTTAAGCAAACTCCTTCTCTCTACTGCTATTCTAGCTACCACAGCCGCCAGTTTGACTGCTTTGACACAGGTCAAAAAAGGCCAAGCAATGGAAAATGAAACGAAAGAAACTAGAAATGTCTCAGCCCTTGACGAAAAAATTGCTCAAATTGATAACCTAACCATCAAGGCTTTCCTAGAATACTATGCTAGTCAGAACATGACCTCCGCATCGTCTCTTCCAATGATAGATGATTTAGAGGCCAATACGCGCATCATCGTTATTGATATAGACTATGCAGATACAAGCATCCCCCCTGCCATTGGAACATCAGTCGATGGATCCGAAGGGCCTGTCGGGGGAACTGTTGATGATGATGGCCAATATATCGAGTTTGATACCAGTGACCATAGCAAATCCGCAACCGTTCAGGAAATTCGAGATGCTATTGCTGAAATACTAGGATAATACTCTCATAAAAACGTACTAAATAGCTGAGGTTTTAATCTCAGCTATTTTGCATATATCTTTACTCCCGCTTTCAATATACTATTAAAGTTTGTATACATCTTGCCCATCACACTTCAAAAGAAGCTCAGCTATCTTTTCTGACTGACTCCAATGTAAATAATGATGGTTGCCTCCTAAAATAATCTGAGTATTTTGTGAAGCAAATTCGGAATCTTTATATTCTTGTTCTCGATAGGCCTGACTCAGGATAAAAATCGGGAATTGAAAAGAAATATCTAAGTTCTGAAAATCGCTTTCTGCGATACTGCAGTAATGTTGAAATCCTTCTTGTACAGATTTTAATCTATCTGAACTCTTTTCTGCCTTAGCCCATAAGATTTTAAAATCAGCAGCTGGAAAACTCTCTTGTTCTATTTTTTTCATATATTCATATCCTCCACCGAGCATCTGAACTTTCTCCTGTAAGGATAAAAATTCGGGATAAGGATTCTGCGCTAATTCGCCATATAGAACAGAATAAGTGGTCGGTTCAATCAAGATTAGTCCCTGACAAAACGGCTCTGACTCAGCAATTTTAACTGCTACGAGGCCGCTAATACTGTGCGCGCAAATAGCATACTGAATGACTTTAAAATGCGATAAAACCTCTATAATAGATTGGACCAAATCGTCCAAAACAAAACTTTCTTGATTTTCCAGTGGGCTTTGGCCAGCATTAGGGTAATCTATTGTTAAATAGCCCCAATTTTTAGGTAACTTCCGAATGACTGGCAAAAAATTTTCATAGGTCGGCAGACTCCCTGCACCGCTTAAAAATACAGCAATCTTTTCCGCAGGTTGATAGGACACAAATAGCTGTCCTATTTTCGTTTTGATCATTCTTTCTTTCATAATGTTTCTAATCAATTCTAAAAAATATTATCTGGGCACACACTAGTATCTGAGAGCTAGCTATTTTACTAGCAGAATAAGGACATCCCAATACCCAAAATTATATACCAAAATTTTTTCATATTCAACCAAGATTCGTGTTAGAAGAGGCAGTTGCTTGCACTGTGAATGAAGGCTAATCTCAAGGCTTGTTTTTCCTAAAAATCTATGCTAAGGTAAAGGCAGAATACGAAAAGGAGGGGCTACTATGATAAGAAGCGGCCATCTGATTTACAAGGTAAAAGGCTTACGGCAAGCGGTCAAGGAATGGGAAGAAAAGGGTTTTGTCGTCGAATACGGCAGAAGGAAAAAACCCAACAATGCCTTAATATACTTTAGTCAAGGCCCCTATATTGAGCTACTGGAAAATACGGGCATTCCTGTAATAGCCAAAATCATAGCTAAACTATTTGGCAGACCTAAAAATCTGGAGCGCTTTTTCTACTGGGATGAGTGCGAGGAAGGCTGGCAAGGACTTTGTATCGAAAAAGCTTCTTCGTCAAAAGAATCCCCTCGATAAAGAATTTCAAAACTAAGATCGTCATATTCTAGAAATGCATTCGACGAGCGGAAACCCTTGCTGTGATAGAAATCCCAGCGAGCTTGACGCTGTTCAATATTATCACACGGCTCATCTAAGCGCTCGATTTCTAAAATCATGGTTCGCTGATAGAAATTGACCAGCTTTTCGATGATTTCACCGCCATAGCCATGGCTGCGCAGGTGGGGCATAATCGCAAAGAAACTAACATAAAAGGCTTGCGCGTTGGAGATGGCAAAGGCAAAACCAACAAATTCCTTTTCATGATAAAAGGCGAAAAAATTAGCATCTTCCTGTTCCTCATATCGCAAAAATTCACTGAGCGGTATCCTTTCCTCTTCTGGAAAAGCTTCATTATTCAAGGCTTCTACCTTATCCAAATCTGGAAAATCTGCTGTAATGATCTGGCTGGTTAAGCTCATAAAATCACTCCTTTTCTAGTGATAGTATAATAAATTTTGCAACTGGTTTCAAAAAAGAGCCCTGAAAGAGCTCCTATGTATCCATTTTTTCTTCATATAATAGAAAGGTGCCGAATGCCTAGATAGAATCGGTTGGCCCCCCACCGAAGAGGAATTATCCTAGCTGCTACTCACTATTTCACGTAAATTATCCAAATGCTGGTTATCAGTCACAGCCATAATGCTAACGCCTTCTGGCCAAACAAAGTCTGGAGTAAACTTGCTTTCCAAAGGCTGATTTTTTGTCAGACGGTATCCGATAATATTAAGATGATAAAGCCTGCGAGCATCTACTTCACGGACCGTTTTCCCGACCCAGCTAGCAGGCAGTTCAAACTCAGCCACTACTACATCGTCATCCAGCTGGAAGACCTCAATCGAATGGTTCAAGAGAATAGTCTTAGCCAATGAAATACCAGCCTCCACTTCAGGCAGAATAACCAGATCAGCTCCCACCTTTTCCAGCACCTGCTGAGTTACTTCATCTTTGACCTTGGCAATGACATTTTTAACGCCCAATGCCTTGCAGTGCATGACCGCTAGGACGCTGGATTCCAGACTTTCTCCCGTCGCTACGATGACCGTATCACAGGACCCAACGTCTGCCGCCTCTAAAAGCTCCATATCAGTAATGTCCCCGATCACACCAACGGCAATCATGTCTTCATACTGATTGATTGTCTCTTCGTGATTATCAATCGCAATGATTTCTACATCTTGAGAAATCAAGGCCTCAATGATACTCTGTCCAAAAATCCCCAAGCCGAGGATTCCAACTGTTTGATTTGCCATTTCTTTTCTCCTATCCAATCATAATGTCCGCCTTGCTGTAATGCAAGGTAGCCGCCTTCTTCGGTTGATAATGGTTAAGACTGACCATAAGAGTCAGCGGCCCTACCCGTCCAATAAACATCAGCAGCATAATCACAATCATACCAGCTGTATTGAGGCTGGTAGTGATATTGGCCGTGACACCAACTGTAGCAAGTGCTGACACAGTCTCAAATATCAGGTAAATAAAGCGATGACTGCTATCAGTCACTAGCCCAAGAGCCAAAAGACCAAGTAGAAATGTCAGCTGAAAAATCACTGTCACACCAAAAGCCTTCTGCACTAGCTGAGGAGCCAGTGTTCTCCGCCCCATATTGGTATGAGGCAAGCCCAGGATTTCCTTTCGAGCAAAAAGCAAAAGAACTAGGAAGGTCGTAATTTTCAGACCGCCCGCTGTACCACCCGGAGCCCCTCCCAGAAACATCTGGAGCAGATAGATAAACAGGGTTACTGGACGAGCAGCTGTATAATCAATGGAAGCAAAGCCAGCTGTCCTCATACTGACTGTCTGAAAAAAGCTGACCAGTAGCTTATCGCCAAAGGAAAGATTGCCAATCGTTCCAGGATTATTGTACTCCGTCCAGAGACTCGTGACCGTCCCAAAAACAAGGAGACCAGCAGTCAGCAGCAAGACTACCTTAGTATGAAAGTGCAGTCCCTTCTGTTTTCCTCCCAATTTAGTCGCCAAGTCAAACCAGACCATAAAGCCAAGGCCTCCAGTGATGATGAGGAGAGCCAAGGTGATATTGACCAAAACATCTGTCTGCAAGCCTAGTAGGCTATCATTGCCAAAATTATCAAAGCCCGCATTACAAAATGCAGAAACTGCTAAAAAGATAGAATTAAAAATCCCTTTTCTCAGACCAAACTTGGGAATGAAGCGAATCATGAGAAGGAGCGCACCCAGTCCTTCGATAGTAAAAGTCGTGATAAAAATCGAACGGACAAATTGACCTAAGGTACGATTATGACCATAACTAAAACTATCCCGCAGAATACTTCGATCCTTGAGGCTGAGCTTTTTCCGACTTTCCATGGTGAAAAATCCGATAAAAGTCAGGATTCCCAAGCCACCAATCTGAATCAGTAACATGCAAAGGAGCTGCCCCCAGACATTGTATGTATCCACAACCGATCGAGTAAAAAGTCCTGTCACACAGACCATCGAGACAGCTGTAAAAAGATGATCCAGATAGCCCGCTTGGGAACTTTCCGTCTGCACCCAAGGCAGACTGAGTAGCAAGGAGCCACAGAATATCACCAGAAGAAAAGACAAGATAATCTTTTGCGCTGGTGACAAGCGTGAAAATAAATGCTTCATAAAGTTTCCTTTCCTGATCTAATAAACGCAGAGGCTAGCCTTATCTGCCCTTCTCTTTCCTTGACAGCCCGCTGCAAATCATCTGGACTCTGCAAGTTTCTGACTTTGATGGCATAATCCGCTGCGACGATAGCATGGCCCCGCATGTGGCCTGTTGCGACTGCTTGGGCAAAGACACGCGCAGCATATTTACCGATTTGTGATTGGGCTTGCTGCGACAGTTTGTTAGCCAAGAAACCAGCCTGCCTTAGTTCATAGGCAGATGCCCTATCATCAAGTCGAGCCCGAAAAATCGCTCTTACCTGAGTCAAAATCTTCTGCTTTTCAGACTCATCTTCCGCATCTATCAGAGCTATAAAGCTTGACGCCATTTTCATAGCCCATCGAGCCAGTTGCCCCTGAGGAAGCTGTTCCAAAACAAGCTCCAATTCCAATCTCTTCTCACCATCATCCAGGATTTTCAGCTTGTATGGGCTCGGTAAAATCACTTGGCTATTCTCATAACACTTGCGCTCATGAGCGTTCCAAGCATAATCTTCTGGCTTCATATGCCCTCCAGTTTCGAATTTTTCTAAACTCGCCCCTGCATTTCGTTCTTCTCTTAAATGAAGTGTCTAGTTCTCACATACGCTCGAACTGCATCAATTCCCCTAAATTCAACTGCGCCTAACGGCTTATTTCATTAAGGGGCTTGTACCCATGCTTCGCTGGGCATCAATTTCTCTAAGCTCACTTGAGATCCGCGTACTCAGCTCGCTAAGAGAAATAGAAAAAAACGAGACACACTGGTCCCGTTCTTCTTATTTCTCATCAATAACGATGCGAACTTTTTTGTACTCGGTTGGGACAGAGTAAACAATCGTCCTTATAGCGGAGATAGTACGACCTTTACGACCGATTACACGTCCAACATCACTCTGATCAAGATCCAGGTGATATTCTAAAAATTCAGGTGTATCCTCAATCTTGATAGTTAAGGCATCTGGCTGTGAAATCAAAGGTTTCACTATCGCAATAATTAGATTTTCAATCGTGTCCATATGTCAACCTACGCTTCTATTATTTAGAGTATTTTGAATCGTGGAATTTCTTCAATACGCCTTCTTTTGAAAGGATGTTGCGTACAGTATCAGAAGGTTGTGCACCATTACCCAACCACTCAAGGATACGGTCTTCTTTCAAAGTCACTTGGTTTTCAGCTACAAGTGGATTGTAAGTACCAACGGTTTCGATGAAACGTCCGTCACGAGGTGAACGTGAGTCTGCAACATTGATACGGTAGAACGGTTTTTTCTTAGAACCCATACGAGTCAAACGGATTTTTACTGCCATTATTAAGGTCTCTTTTCTTTATTTTTTTCTTTTGGTGAAATAGCAAAGCTATTAAGCACATGTTCTATTATAGCAGATTAAAGACGGCTGTCAAGTTTTTTTCTTGACAGAGTTAAAATTTTTTTAGATTAGTCTTTTTGCCTTAAAAGCACAATGCGTTTTTACTAGCTTACTTGATAAAAATATATTTAAGAGAAAATAAAGCAAGGATTTTTGCAGTCTCCTTATGGAACCAATAGTCTGATAATGTCGTCATAAGAATAAGCGGTATAGGTCGGCTGAAAAAGACTTTGATTTTCTAGCTGCTTGGGATTGTACCAGATAGAGTCCAATCCAGCATTATTAGCGCCAGCAATATCAGCTGTCAAGGAGTCTCCAATCATCAAAGTCTGAGACAGATCAAAATCTGGTATCTGCTCTGCTATTTTTTCATAAAATAAAGCTTCAGGCTTCTGAGTCCCCATCTTTTCCGAGATAAAAATATGATTAAAATAGGGTGAAATGTCGGAATGGGCCATGCGGCCAGTCTGAATAGCCGTGATGCCATTAGTCGCTCCGTAAATCTCATAATCAGCTGCTGTCAGACTGTCCAAAAGCTCACTTGCACCAGCGTAAGTTTGTCCTTGCTGAGCAATATGCTGCTGATAGAGAAGGGCCAACTCGGCCCCATCCTTCTCAATGCCAAAATGGGCAAAAAGACGAGAAAAGCGATTGTTGACCAGCTCCGGCTTGGTAATTTTACCTTGTTCCAGATCCCGCCAAAGCCCCTTGTTCATGGGGATATAATAGTCTTTGTAGGTCTGAATCTCCGCCACGCCCTGCTCCTCCAAAAAATGAGTCAAGGCGATGTCTTCTGCCGTATCAAAATCCAGCAGCGTATGGTCAAGGTCGAATAGTAGAAATTTGTATGGCAAAATCGAAATCCTTTCTGAAACTGTAATAGCTTCATTATACCACAATGCATAAAAAACCAGCCGCTCAAAAATAAACAGCTGATTTCTAATCTATTTATCCACTGGTATCCAGAGATACGTCTGATAGTCTGCTATCCCTTCTTTCAATCCTGCTGCATTACATTCTTTTATTTCCCAAACAGCATCTTCGTTTTTCTCACTTCTTCTACCCTACTTTATAGTGAACACACAAATCTCTAAACTTATTATCTAGCGCTGCAATATCAAACAAGACTTCTGACAATTTCTGATAATCTTCCTTGATACAAAATAGATGAGCTTGGCCGAACAATTTTGCTAAATTTTCTTTTAGTTCAGATCTGACCGTATCGTGGTCTTTTAAGAAGTTGCTCATGTATAGATTTCTGATAGAAGCTAATTTGAAGCTAAAGTATTGATGAAGATGCTTTTGTTCTTCATTCAAGCCATTGTCCGCTACCGACTTAGCATATCTTGCTATCACATTCTCCTCGCCGTGCTCATATCGTTGCTTCATCAGTATAGATGTTTTCTGATAAATCTCTTTGGAAGTTGGAGATTTGATTTTTTGGAAGTTTCCCCACATGGAGAAAGAACCTCTTTTATAGTCGATATTTTTAGCTTCCCAGGCTTTCGAAAATTCTGAGAAACTCATTTTCATACAAGCAAAGCCTGCTGGATCATGGAAATAGATAAACTCATCATCTAGTTCATAAACTGAAACAAAATGGTCCACCCCATACAAATGGATATGATTGGGATTATAAGTGAGATACCCCATGTCCAAAGGGCCAAGAACAACTGGCCCGCTGAGCAAGAACTTGCTTAACATTTCTCTGATAGAGAGAAGATTCACTTTATTAGAATCCTTTATATAGTATTCATCATATGTAAAACCCAGAATGTCTAAAGAATGGCTGATAGAACTATCTGGCATCCCATTATCAAAGAAGACTAAGGGGTGTTTTTCATCTTCCTTTACAATACTGGCACCATTTCCCATCACCATAATGGCTTCCAAAAACTCAGGGCGAACATCATACCCATATGAATGCAGCGCCATCGCAAGTGAATATGTATAGCAAAGAGAAACGTCCCCCAAATACATCTGCATAGCATTACCCTCCTCTGTAATCAATAGCTAAAAAATGGCTTGCAATCGGCATTTTATTTCACCACTGGTATCCAGAGTTCCATTTGATAGTCTGGGGAGTACATATCACCCTCGGTGTAAACTTCAAAATCTGGTGCTCCTGAGTGGCGATAGCCAGTTTCTGGAAAAAAGACTTCCAAGACATATTTCCAAGCATGGTGGATGCTGGCTGGTATAGCCCCCTTGACTGGTACGATGGCATATTCAGCTTCTGCGATTTCTTTGATTGACAGACCTAGTTCTTCTGCTTTAGCTTTATCCGTCACATCATAAGCGGCCATATAGTTGATGATTTCGCCTTCTTTGACATTCGAGCAGACACCAAAGGAATGGCCACTGCCCAGACTTTCTAGGCTTTCAAAGGTGTGATTTGCATAGAGCTGCTCCCATGCAGACGGGCACTGGCTATTGTCAATAGCTTCCAATAGGACGCCTGCCACGGTAAAAGCAGGTTTCTTTTGAATCTTGATATCCATGTTCTTTCCTCCTGTAATCTTTAAGGATAATTGAAGTCTAGGAAAGACCCGATAAGGTTTTCCATTTCGAACTTCTGAGGGAGTAACACCATGGAATTTCTTGAAGGCTGCGCTGAAGGCATCCGCAGACTCATAGCCGTATTTCAGTGCTATATCAATGACTTTCTCAGAGCTTTCCCGCAAGTCTGTCACGGCTTCTGACAGCCTGCGATTGCGCAAATATTCTGCTAAAGTCATATCTGCTAGGATGGAAAAGAGCCTGCTAAAGAGAGCAT
>NZ_CAUOLF010000017.1:0-59843 GCF_963456385.1 uncultured Streptococcus sp.
GACTTCCAAGCTGGTACAATCGGTGTCATGGATGCTATCGTGAAACAACCAGGTGTAAAATCAATCATCGGTGGTGGTGACTCAGCTGCCGCAGCCATCAACCTTGGCCGTGCAGACAAGTTCTCATGGATTTCTACTGGTGGTGGTGCATCAATGGAACTCCTTGAAGGTAAAGTATTGCCAGGACTTGCAGCACTGACTGAAAAATAAGCAGTAAGCTTAGAAACTTTGATTTTGTAGATAACAAGTACAAAACTGTAATAAGGAAAGACTAGTGAAAGCTGGTCTTTTTCTTGTATTCTTATTGTTCATTTAAAGAAAGATAGAGCAAAAAAAGATAAAAATAGGCAATATATGGATAAATGTCCAAATTTATTCTAAGGTAAATAAAAGGAGCAAAAAATGCTTGCAAAACGAGGCAAAACTTGTTAGGATTAAGATACATATATATTCTGATGCTTAAAGAGGATCAAAATGAGAAAGAAACTTCCGATTGGAGGTTTCCATTGCTTTTTGATGTTCTGAGGGCATGGGAAAACTGCTGACTGTAAAAGTTGGCAGAGGGAGGAGAAAAATGGAAAAAGAAGTTTTTGCTTTTAGGAAAAACAAGGCTGTTAAAACTTTATGCGGTGCTGTTCTAGGTGCGGCTTTTTTAACGTCAACGATGCAAGTAAGAGCAGATGAAGTGGTATCTGATACCAATAGTCCTGTCAATATTGAAATGGTGGGCACTGGAAATGCAGCGACCAATCTGCCTCAAGCTCAAGGACCAGCCAGTCAGGCATCTAAAGAGAGTCAGGCGCGAGCAAGTCAGGCAGATGGCGGTGTGACAGTGACTGTTCCAACAGCTGGTTTAGATGAAAGAGTCAAAAAGGCTCAAGAAGCTGGGCTGACAGTGGTCAAAGACCCAGCTGTTGACAAAGGAGTAGCCCAGACTGCTCAAGAAACAGCAGACAAAAAAGCGGAGATTGCAGCAGATTATCAAGCGCAGGTAACCGAGATTGATGCCAAGGTCAAGGAGTACAAAGAAAAAGTATCAGCCTACGAGGCGGAAGTAGCTCGGATTACAGCAGAAAACAAAGCGACAGCGGAACAATACGCTAAAGATTTGGCTGCTCATCAAGCAGAAGTAGCTCGGATCACAGCAGAAAATGCTCAGCTGAAAGCAGATTATGAAGCGGCCCTTAGTAAATACAAAACAGATTTAGCAACGATTCAAAAGACCAATGCAGATAATGCGGTGGCTTACCAAGTGGCTAAAGCGGCCTATGATGCTGAATTGGCCCGTATCCAAAAGGAAAATCAAGATAAAAAAGCTCAATATGAAGCAGATTTAGCAGCTTATGAAGCTAAAAAGGCTCAAATTGAAGCTGAAAATGCGGCAGCTCAAAAAGAATATGAGCAAAAGTTAGCGGAGAACCAAACTAAGAATGCCACTGTAGCAGCTGAAAATGAAGAAATCAAGAAGCGTAATGCTCAAGCCCAAGCAAACTATCAAGCCCAGTTGGCCCAGTATAATGCAGATTTGGCTGTCTATAACAAAAAATTAGCCAAATATCAGCAAGATAAGGCTAAATATGATGCTGAACAGGCCCAGATTAAGGCTGGTCTGGCTATCGCAGAAACAAAGAAGACTGAAGACGGTCATTTGAGCCGTCCAATTGCACAAAGTCTGGTTTTCAAATCAGAACCTAATGCTGATCTGTCACTGACTACAACTGGTGAGTTTGTCAGCTATGCTGGCATGGAAGCCGCTGTGAAGAATACTGCAGAGTTTTCTAAGAAACTCTTCCAGTTGGATAACTTCAAAGTAACAGATATTCAAAATGCTAACTATCAGACCAATCAGCAGGAAATCTTTGGTACAGTTGGCAAGTATGCAGGCTACAGTTCTAACGTAACAAGCGGTAAAGGGCCGACTGAATGGTCTTCTGTTTTGCTGAGCCGCGGTCAGTCTGCAACAGCAACCTATACAAATCTTCAGGGAACTTATTATCGAGGGAAAAAAGTTTCTAAAATCGTCTATACCTATACTCTTGATCCAAGCTCACAATTCCGCAATGATAAGGCTTGGTTAGGTGTTTTTAAAGATCCAACCATGGGAGTTTTTGCTTCAGCTTATACAGGAAATTTTGAAGATGCAACCTCTCTCTTTGTGAAGACGGAATTTGTCTTTTATGATGACAAAGGCCAACCTATTAATTTTGACCAGGCTTTGATGTCCGTGGCTTCCCTCAACCGTGAAGCTAACTCTATCGAAATGGCCAAAGATTATACAGGAACTTTCAACAAGATTTCGGGTTCATCAGTTGGTGAAAAGAACGGTCAAATCTATGCGACTGAGTCTGAAAACTTCAAAAAAGGAGTTGGCGGATCTCGCTTCACCATGTATAAGAATGCTCAGCCAGACTCAGGCTGGGACACTACAGATGCTCCTAACTCATGGTATGGGGCAGGAGCGGTGGAAATTTCTGGTACAACCAACAGCATGACGATTGGAACGATTTCCTCTTCTGAAGTGTTAGGCCAGCCAGAGGCTACTGATCCACGTAGGGCTGACAAACTAGCTCCTAAGAAACCAAATATTTGGTTTGCGATTAATGGTGATGTTCGAGCGAATGATCTGCCAATCATCACAGTAGAAGAACCGGAAGCGCCCGTAGCTCCTACAGCTCCTGCAGTGCCAAGCGAAGAAGCGCTTAAGCCTTTGGATCCAGCTCCAACTACACCAACACCGAAGGTTCTTCCAACACCTCCGGCAGCACCGACTTATGAGAAGGAGCCGGAAGCGCCAACTCCTACACCAGATACACCGGAGCCTAATAAGCCGGTAGAACCAACTTATAGCCCGCTGCCAACCTCACCAGCAGAGCCTGTTTATCAAAAAGAGCCAGCAGCGCCCGTAGCTCCGACTGTGCATTATCATTATCATCTCTTGCAATCTCAACCGCAGATTCATAAAGAGATTCAAAATGACCAAGGCACCAATATTGATAAGACTCTGGTGGCTAAGCAGTCCGTCGTTCAGTTTGCTCTAAAGACAGAAGCTCTTCCAGCTGGACGCAGTGAGACGACTTCATTTGTCATTGCTGATCCACTGCCAAGTGGTTATGAAGTTGACTTAGAAGCAACAAAAGCTGCTAGTGCAGGTTTTGAAGTCAGCTATGATAAGGCTGGTCACACAGTAACATTCAAGGCAACTGCAGCAACCTTAGCTACTTATAACGCTGATAGGACCAAAGAGGTTGCTACGCTCTTTCCAACAGTGGTTGGCCGAGTACTCAATGATGGCGCAACCTATACTAATAATTTCACCCTGACAGTCAATGATGCCTATGGTGTCCGCTCAAATGTTGTACGTGTCACCACGCCAGGCAAGCCAGACGATTCAGACAATCCTAGCAATAATTACATCAAGCCAACCAAGGTCAATAAAAATAAGGCAGGATTGGTGATTGATGGTAAGGAAGTCTTGGCTGGTTCGACCAATTACTACGAGCTGACTTGGGATTTGGATCAGTATAAGGGTGACAAGTCATCTAAGAGCACGATTCAAAAAGGTTTCTACTATGTAGATGACTATCCGGAAGAAGCACTTGAACTTCGTCCAGAATTAGTCAAGCTAGTAGATGCGGATGGCAAAGCTGTGGCAGGTGTGACAGTGACCCACTACGAGAGCCTTGAAACATCCCCTGCAGCAGTTCGAGAGCTCCTTCAAAAGGCCAATATCACTGTTAAAGGTTCTTTCCAACTCTTTGCAGCAGACGATGCCCAAGCATTTTACGATCAATATGTCGTAACAGGTAAGTCTTTGACCATAAAAAGCCCTATGGCAGTCAAAGAAGGAATGGGTCGCACAGGCGGTAAATTCGAGAACCGGGCTTATCAAATTGACTTTGGAAATGGTTATGCGACAGACGTAGTCGTGAACAATGTTCCTAAAATCAGTCCTGAAAAAGATATTACATTGAGTCTTGATCCAGCAAGTGCAGAGAACTTGGATGGCAAGGAACTGACTTTGGGACGGCATTTTAACTATCGTCTCATCGGAGGTTTAATCCCAGCTAATCATTCTGAAGATTTGACGGACTATAGTTTTGTGGATGATTATGATCAACGAGGCGATGAGTACACGGGTGCTTACAAAACCTTTGCCAAAGTAGACATCACGCTCAAAGATGGTAAGGTGATAAAGGCTGGTACAGATTTGGCTGAGTATACAGCTGCGAATATTGATCTTGAGAAAGGCTTGATTTCTATTCGTTTCAAAGAAGAATTCTTAGAGACTATTTCTCTGGATTCAGCTTTTCAGACTGAAACCTATCTACAGATGAAGCGGATTGCTGCGGGTACTTTTGAAAATACCTACATCAATACCGTCAATCGTGTGGTCTATGCTTCAAATACAGTTACAACAGTCACTCCTAAGGCACAGCATCTGCTTGTTTCGGATGTAAACGATCCAAGAAGAGCCAATCCAACTCCAGTGGCTAAAAAGATTCCTGTTTCTCTTCTGCCAGAAACGGGAGCCAAAGATGCAGTCTATTTGCCATATCTAGGTTTAGCAGCCATTATTGCTGCTTTAGGTCTAGGAAAATTGAAAGGTAAAGAAGACTGATAATAGATGAGGCTAGGGAATCCCTAGCCTTTTTATCTTTAAAAATATTGCTAAATCTAATGTAGCATAACAATAAATCATTTGTAACATGACAAAAACATAATTCTAAAAAAACTGACATGTAAATAGGGTATGATTTTTTTATCATCAAATTATATATATACGGAGAAAAACAGTTATGAAAAAAGCATTTGCTAAAGCAACTCTTGGTTTAACTTCTACAGCTTTTTTGGCGACAATCGGCGCTCAAGCTGTCAATGCAGATTCTTACATTGTCCAGCAAGGGGACTCTTTTTTTGCCATTGCTAGCGCCAATGGAATGAATCCTTACGAACTTGCTGCCAATAATGGAAAGACAATTTTTGATACGATTAACCCAGGAGATGTGTTGCAAGTAAATGGCACTGCTTTGGCTCAGACATACAATCCTTACAGCGCTCCAGCTTATGAAGCGACAAGCGATGCTGCTTTGGTATCTGATACTGAAGATGTTGTCTTAAATACACCAACTGACTATGGCAATTCTTACCCAATCGGCCAATGTACTTGGGGCGTGAAAGAAATGGCTCCTTGGGCAAGCAACTGGTGGGGCAATGCTAATACTTGGGCAATCAATGCTGGTGCTCAGGGTTATGCAACAGGAAATGTCCCAGTAGCAGGGGCTATTGCAGTTTGGGATGGCGGTGAATACGGACATGTTGCTTATGTGACAGATGTGCAAAGCGACAGCTCTATCCAAGTCTTGGAAGCAAACTACAATCGCCAAAAGCAGATTAACAACTATCGTGGCTACTTTAACCCAAATGAATTTATGGGTGGCGTTACCTATATCTATCCAAACTAAAGATTATGAAAATAGGCTGGGATAAAAAATGTCTCAGCTTTTAAATAGTCAATAGCTCTTGATGCGCTAGCTGATAGGGCTTTTTCTTTGTGCGGGAAAAGTCCTGAGCAGAAAGAGTTTTTTTGAGACGAAATATGTTAAAATGAAGAGAGGGAGGATTTCCTGGAAGGAGACTAATGAGTTATTTCAATAAGTACAAGTTTGATAAATCGAAATTTCGTCTGGGCATGCGTACCTTTAAAACCGGTCTAGCTGTTTTCATCATCCTACTGCTCTTTGGGCTTTTTGGTTGGAAAGGCCTGCAAATCGGTGCTTTGACGGCAGTCTTTAGTCTTCGTGAGGATTTTGATAAGAGTGTCCACTTCGGAACATCGCGAATCTTGGGAAACAGCATCGGTGGTTTTTACGCTCTGCTATTTTTCATTGTCAATAGTGTCTTTAAGGAGCAGTATTGGGTCACCCTCCTTTTGGTGCCGGTCTGTACCATGCTGACAATCATGACCAATGTCGCCATGAACAACAAGGCGGGAGTCATTGGCGGAGTATCTGCTATGCTGATTATTACGCTATCCATTCGGCCGGAAGATACCATCTTGTATGTCTTTGCCAGAATCTTTGAAACCTTCATGGGAGTCTTTGTTGCAATTCTGGTAAATTCTGATATAGATCGGCTGCGAGCCATCTTTGAAAAGGAAAAATAAAATCTGTGTAAGAAAATCTGACATTATTTCTTGACATAAGATTGATTTCAGCCTATAATAGTGCGTAGAGAGGAATTTGAATGAAGGAAAAAGAGTTTCGCCGAAACATGGCAGTCTTTCCCATCGGCAGTGTTATGAAACTGACGGACCTATCTGCCCGTCAGATCCGTTATTATGAAGACCAGAATCTGATTACCCCTGCTCGGAATGAGGGCAATCGTCGGATGTATTCTTTGAATGATATGGACCGTCTTTTAGAAATTAAAGATTATATTTCGGAAGGTTATAATATCGCTGCAATTAAGAGGAAATATGCTGAGCGTGAAGCCAAGTCCCACAAGACCATTAGTGAAAAAGATGTCCGCCGTGCTCTGCATCATGACATCTTGCAGCAAGGTCGTTTTGCTTCTTCTCTGCCAACTTTTGGTCAGATGCGTCGACCATAGCTATTTTGTTTGAATTACAAGGAGAAATTTAATGTCTATTACAGCAGCTGATATCCGTCGCGAAGTAAAAGAGAAAAATGTTACCTTTATTCGTCTTATGTTCTCTGATATTTTAGGGACTATGAAGAATGTGGAAATTCCTGCCACGGATGAACAGCTTGACAAGGTCTTATCCAATAAAGCCATGTTTGATGGTTCTTCCATTGAAGGTTTTGTCCGTATCAATGAATCAGATATGTATCTTTACCCTGATCTGGATACTTGGACAGTCTTTCCCTGGGGAGATGAAAACGGCAGTGTAGCGGGTCTGATTTGTGATGTTTACACGACAGATCATGTACCGTTTCTAGGGGATCCTCGCAGTAACCTCAAGCGCGCCCTCAAACATATGGAAGAGCTGGGATTCAAGTCCTTTAATCTCGGACCAGAGCCAGAGTTTTTTCTCTTTAAGCTGGATGAAAATGGCGATCCGACGCTGGAAGTAAATGACAAGGGCGGTTATTTTGACTTGGCGCCGACAGACTTGGCAGACAATACCCGTCGGGAAATCGTCAATGTCCTGACCAAGATGGGCTTTGAAGTAGAAGCTAGCCACCATGAGGTCGCAGTCGGCCAGCACGAGATTGACTTTAAGTATGACGAAGTGCTCCGGGCTTGTGACAAGATTCAGATTTTTAAGCTGGTTGTGAAAACTATTGCTCGTAAGCACGGCCTTTATGCGACCTTTATGGCTAAGCCTAAGTTTGGCATTGCGGGATCTGGTATGCACTGTAACATGTCCCTCTTTGATCAAGACGGCAATAATGCCTTCTTCGATCCAGAAGATCCAAAAGGTATGCAGCTGTCAGAAACAGCCTACCATTTCTTGGGTGGTTTGATTAACCATGCTTATAACTACACAGCTATCATGAATCCAACGGTCAACTCATATAAACGTCTGGTTCCTGGCTATGAAGCACCAGTTTATATTGCTTGGGCAGGACGCAATCGTTCACCATTGGTGCGCGTGCCGGCTTCTCGTGGTATGGGTACTCGCTTGGAGTTGCGCTCCGTTGACCCGATGGCCAATCCATATATTGCTATGGCTGTTCTCTTGGAAGTTGGACTGCACGGTGTTGAAAATAAAATCGAAGCTCCAGCTCCAATCGAAGAGAATATCTACATCATGACTCCAGAGGAACGTAAGGAAGCAGGAATTACAGACCTGCCATCAACTCTTCACAATGCCTTGAAGGCCTTGACAGAAGACGAAGTTGTGAAAGCAGCACTTGGCGAGCATATCTATACGAGCTTCTTAGAAGCTAAGCGTATCGAGTGGGCTAGCTATGCAACCTTTGTTTCTCAATGGGAAGTAGATAATTATCTCGATTTATACTAAACTTAGAGCAGGAGGATTGGCATATCCCCTGCTTTTTCGTGGAGGAGAAAGATGGAAAAATTTCATGATTTTATTAAGCGTGTTTTTGATGAGCAATATGAAGCCTATTTTGGTCCAGATATGCTTGAAAAACTTGAACCTCAAGATTATTATTTAAGGCGGGAGGAAGATGGCCAGTTAATTGCCTTGCTCCATGCCCAACAGGTGTTGGAAAATATTCATGTCAAGGCTTTGGTGGTGGATAAAGAACATCAGAAAAGAGGATTGGGAGCAAGTCTTTTGGCAGAATTAGAAGAAAAGGCTGCAGAAGTTGGAGTAACTAGCATTACCTTGTCCACTAAATCTTATCAGGCCAGGGATTTTTACATCAAGCAAGGCTATGAAATCTACGCCAGTCTAACAGATGTTCCGCAAAAGTGCATTACCAAATATCATTTTATCAAGCGATTAAACGAAGCCATTCTCAAATAGACGGAAGCCAATTTGGCTTCTGTTTTTTATGCTATAATATTGGTAATGACTGTCAAAAGGAATAGGAAATGAAAAAGCAGAAAAGAATAGCCCTAGCTTTAGTAACTATAGGAATCATAGGTGGAGCTTTTTTCCTTGGAAATCAGGAGAGCTTAAATAAAATTATAACCAAAAAGCCAGATTTGCAAAAGATAAAGGAAAAGCAGTTGGATGAATTGAAAAAGCATGAGGAAGAAATCAAATATTTTGTAAAGTCACAAAATCCTAAGATTGAATCTGTTCAGGTGGATTGGAACCAGACAAACTGGGAAGAAGTAGGCAATGGTACTCCATGGGGAGGAGGAGAAGTGATAAGAATTTTTGGAGGATTTAACCATATCGAAGACTCGAGTTGGAGTGTTTTAGTTGATGTAGAAAATGGGAAAGCGGATATCGATTCTATCATGCAAGGTAGTCCGATACGAGCAGGAGGAGAGATTTTTGAGTGAGAGCGGTTCAAATCCTTGGATAATTTCTATACAGATTTTACACGTCTTTTTATGTGATTTGGTGTTATAATATGTAACTTCTATTGTCTAGGAGGAAGAAAATGAAGAAACATAAAATCATTTGGTTGCTATTTATTGTCCTTGTTATTGGAGGAGGAAATTTATATATGTTTAGCCAGGGGAATTTGTTTTTAGATAGTAAAGCTGGTTTGCGAATCACAAAAGAAAAGCAGCTGGATTATTTGAAAAAGCACCAAGATGAAATAAAAAATTTTGTCAAGTCGCAAAATCCTAAGATTGAATCTGTTCAAGTGGATTGGAACCAGACAAACTGGGAAAAAGTAGGCAACGGAACACCATGGGGCGCTGGAGAAATTGTTAATGTATATGGGAGATTCAATCATATTGAGGATTCTTCTTGGAATGTCACCTTTTTAGTAAAAGATAATGAGGTAGTTCCAAATTCAATGTCTTTAGCAAATGATTTATATGTAGGAGGTAGGATTTTTGAGTAATAGCGATTTGAAATCCTTTGATAATTTTTATGTAGATTTAACGCGTCGTTTTATGTAACTCTGTGTTATAATATATGTAACTTCTACTGTCTAGGAGGAAGAAAATGAAGAAGCATAAAATGATTTGGTTGGTATTAATCGCCCTTTTTATTGGAGGAGGAAGTCTATATATGTTCAGTCAAGGGAATTTGTTTTCAGATGGCAAAGCTAATTTGCGAACTTCAAAAGATAAACAGCTAGATTATTTGAAGAAGCACCAAGATGAAATAAAAAATTTTGTCAAGTCGCAAAATCCTAAAATTGACTCAGTGCAAATTGATTGGGCAGAAACACAATGGAATCAAGTCGGAAATGGTACTCCCCAAGGCGCGGGAGATATTATTGATGTTTATGGAACGTTTAATAATATTGAAAATTCTGGTTGGCATGTCATGATAGATGTACCTGAGGGAGAATTCAATATACGTGCCATGACATTGGTAAATTATTTAAGTGTTGGAGGCGAAGAATTTGAGTAATAGTAATTTAAAGTCTTTTGATAATTTTTATGCTGATTTAGCGCAATCATCTTACCATGGTAGACCAGTTGTATTTCCTTATGATAGTTTAACAAAAGACCAAAGAAAAAAGCTAGATTCTGGAGATTCTATTCTGTTTGATTTTTCTAAAAACAAAAAATATAAACAAACAGAAAAAGATCCAGTAACCGGAGCTGAAGTTGAAGTTGAAAGGGAAGTTATTGGCGGTGGGAAAGATTTGGTTCATGAGGGCAAGGTTTATCTGCATCCTGATCCAGATTTGCATACAGTAGAAGGAACATATATTACTAATAGCTATCAAAAAGGCTTGATGACAGACGAAAAGGCTGGTTTTAACTCGTATTTTCTGACGGATTCAGAAGAGTTGGGTTCTAAGACAACCAAAGCCTACATGGCTATTCGAGGTAGTGATGGTATGAGGCTAGAGACTTGGAATGACTGGGTTGATAATGACGCCAACTTTGCCTTCAACCACTCTCATATACCTCAAGCCAAGTTAGCAACGGTTGCTATGAGGGAACGGATTAAGGAGATAAAGGAAAAAGCACCTGATAATGTAAAAATGGATGTTGCAGCTCATTCCTTAGGTACTATGGTTTCTGTCCAAGGCTTGGCAGGTTTAAGTGTGGAAGAGCTTAAAACCATTGGTCAAGTTGTTCTTCTTGATGGACCGGATACAAGGAAAAGTTTAAAAAATATGAATGTATCTAAGGAGGTTTACGACGAGTTAAATGCACGTATCACCTATTATCTTAATCCCTTTGACATCGTGAGTATGCTCAATCGTGAAAATACAATTTATAATCTGGAGAACCCAAATCAAGAACCACTCGAAAAGCCACTTGGAACTGCCCGCGTTGTTGTTCCTTTGCATTATACTGCTTTTTTTAAGATGGATGAAAGCTCTCATGATTTTGGCGTGATGCAGATGGATACCTCTGGGAATTATCTGGTTGCCTCAAAAGATTTCCATCCTGAGCTACTAAAAGCGGGGGAAAAGCTAGCGCGGTTAGAACAAAAATTTCTGAATTCTCTGCGTTCAAAAGGATATTCTGACAATGTTGCTCTAACTATGGTGACGAAGTTGACTCAGATGATAGTGTCACCCACCATGACTGCTTTGGAAAGTTCCGAATTAGCAATAGAAAGTCGTCAGTTCGTAGAAGAGTATGGAAGGATTATTAGTGAGGCACGTAAGGAATCCATAGAGTGGGATAAAAAGGCCATCGCTGATTACAAAAATCAGCTTTCAAATAGTAAACTTACTGGTGAAAAAAGAATTGAGCTACAAACTAAATTATTACAAACAGCCGCTCAGCTAGCCTCCTTTGGGGTTGAGGATTGCGATATGCGGGTAGGAAAACTTTTAGATGATGCCAAAGAAAAACTGCAGACTACAGTTAGTCAAGCTACTGAAACAGTTTATAGTATGGCGACTCACCTCAGCCGATCAGAAGTAGATCAGATGCTGTCAGACTTTACAATTGACAATTTTTGGGATGAGGGTGTTTATACAGATACAAAAGCTGAATCAACAAATTTTAGAAATAGTATTGATCAGTTATCTGTGACGCTGGTTAGAGGAGCTTCTTTACTTAATAAAGTGGATAGTCAGAGTGCAGAGAGTTTCAATGCATTGCTAGAAGAAACAAAGAATGTATGGAGGACGCCATGGTAATGATAGTACTCAATGAGAGTTTTGAGCGACGCTTGAATGAAGCTCACATAGAAAAAATGAAAAGCCAAGAACGAGAAGCTATACGAGCGTTTTTATTGGCAAAAAGGATGGAAATTCATGCGATGGGAGCTATGTTGAATATAAGTTTAAAGCTTCAGGCAACTTTGATGAAAGAGCATGCTACTACTTATTCAACTAATATTGAGGGGGGATTTTCTGGTACGGCAGGCGATGCTGCTAAAGATTATCTTGCATCTTTAAAGACTCCAAATCTGCAGAGTCCAATCAAGTGATAGGAGTGTTTTATGTTGGATAGGAAGGAACGTCAAAAGTTAGACGATGCACATGATTTACGATTAAAGCAGTTTTTTCGGGCTGAGGTGATTCTAGACAGTCGGATGGAGGAGTTTGAGCAACATTCACATGGATTAATGGAAAAGGTGATGGAAGCTTTTCGAGCAGTTCCAGATGCATCAGCTAGCCCCTATCTTTACAAATTAGAAGAAAATCTACATGATTATCGAAAAGAGTACAATGGAATGATAGATGATATACTTGAACAACGCTATCATGAAAATCGGAGTTATTATCAGAAGCTGGATGAGAAATAATAAGTTTGGTTCTAAATAACTAAATAAGCTTTGCTAAATCTAGCAAAGCTTATTTTTTAGTTGTCTTCGTCTGGTGTAAGAACCATCGGAATAATAATAGGTTCACGCTCGGTGCTTTCGTAGAGGAAAGGACGCAAGGCGTTGACGATAGCGCCGCTGACAGATTGAATGCTGGCATCTTTATTCTTGAGTGCAATGCGAATAGCATTGAAGAGGATGCGCTGGCTTTGGCGAATGAGGTCTCCTGATTCGCGCATGTAGATAAAGCCGCGGCTGAGAATATCTGGACCGGCTAAAATCATCTTGGACTCAAAATCAACCGTCGCAACAGCCAGGACAACACCGTCCTCTGACAGGTCTTTACGGTCGCGTAGGACTGCAGCTCCGATTTCACCAATGCGGTTCCCATCAACATAAATATCTTGAGCGTTGAAGCTGCCGGCAATACGAGCTGAGTCAGCTGTCAGAGCCAGCACATCACCATTGCTCATGATGAAGATATTGTCTTTTGGTACTCCAGTATCAACGGCTAGGCCTGCATGGACTTTCTGCATACGGTATTCACCATGGACTGGCATGAAATATTTAGGCTTGATCAAGCGGAGCATGAGTTTCTGCTCTTGTTGGCCACCGTGCCCAGAGGTGTGGATGTTGTTAATCTTGCCGTGAATCACTTCTACACCAGCCTCGGAAATGATGTTAATCAACTTGTTAACGCTGGTCGTATTACCAGGGATAGGACTGGATGAGAAGATGACTGTATCTCCAGGCTGCAGCTGAACTTGACGGTGGGTACCATTGGCAATCCGAGACAGGGCTGCCATCGGCTCACCCTGACTTCCGGTACACATAATCAGCACTTCGCTAGCTGGATAGTCCTTGAGTTCATTTGGCTCGATGAAGGTATCTTTAGGAACCTTGATATAGCCCAGCTCAATCCCGTTAACAATAGCCTTTTCCATGGAGCGGCCAAAGACCGCAATCTTACGACCGGTCTTGACAGCAGCATCTGCTGCCTGCTGGAGCCGGAAGATGTTTGAGGCAAAGGAGGCGAAAATAATGCGTCCATTAATGCCTTCAATAATCTTCATGATAGATTGCCCGACAACTTTTTCGGAATTGGTAAAGGTTGGAACTTCAGCATTGGTCGAGTCAGATAGGAGACAGAGCACACCTTCCTCGCCCAGAGCAGCCATGCGGTGTAAGTCGGCCGGCTCACCAACTGGTGTAAAGTCAAACTTGAAGTCACCGGTACAGACAATCTTACCCTGCGGCGTATGAATGACAATTCCCAAAGGCTCTGGAATAGAGTGGGTTGTCCGGAAGAAAGTAGCTTTCAGATGCTTGAACTGCAGCTCTGTGTTTTGATTGATTTCATAGAGCTTGGCATCGCGCAACAGTCCATGCTCTTCTAGCTTGCCTCGAATGAGGGCCAGGGCCAAAGGACCAGCATAGATAGGAACATTGGCTTGCTTGAGCAGGAAAGGAATACCGCCGATATGATCCTCGTGCCCGTGGGTGATGAGGACAGCTTTTACGCGGTCAATATTTTCTACGATATATGAGTAGTCAGGAATGACATAGTCAATTCCTAGCAGGTCGTCTTCTGGGAACTTGATGCCGGCGTCTACGATGATAATTTCATTTTGGTATTCAATCCCGTAGGTGTTTTTACCGATTTCGCCTAACCCACCAATCGCAAAAACGCCAACTTCTTTGGGTTTTAAGGTATATGCCATGGGTTAGAACTCCGTCAATTCAAAAGTGCCTGACTCTTTTTCGTATTCGAGGTGTTTGTCAGACAAGAGCTCAATAAATTCAATATTGTAAGGGGTATTTTCTTCGACTAACTTACGAGCCTGAATGCGGCCTTCCAATTCATTAGCTG
The DNA here is from genome assembly GCF_963456385.1 of uncultured Streptococcus sp. Classification (GTDB taxonomy): domain Bacteria; phylum Bacillota; class Bacilli; order Lactobacillales; family Streptococcaceae; genus Streptococcus. The sequence continues at coordinate 14,178 of NZ_CAUOLF010000017.1, forward strand.
CTTCGACATCTAAATAAAGGGCACGTGTCTTTTCACGGCGCGGACTGCGCTCTTTTGTTTCTTGATAAAAAACTTTGTAAATCATTACATTTCCTTTCATATTTTCATGATTAACCTGCAGAAAACAACAGCTGATTAGCTGTTTTCTTTTATTCAATTCTGAGTAGTAGATTAATCCTGATTCGTTACAATTATAATGATTATAACATAAAATAAGGGAATAGTAAAAGGTGGAGATAAGAAAATGTAAGAGTGATTTAGTCTGAAAGCATTCGGATTCCATATTCCTGAAATGCCTGTTCTGGATACTTTTAATCTTATGATAGGTAGCCGTGCTCTTTGTACCAAGCTAGGACATCTTTGAGAGTTTCTTCAAAGGGACGGAAATGGGCTCCCAACTCATTTTGAGATTTTGCAGAATTGAAATGTGTTCGGAGATATTCCTCTTCAGTAGAGGTCACAGCAGCCTTACTCAACAGAATAGGACGTTTTGTTAGACGATGATATAGTTCATTGTATTGAGCAATTATCTTTAGAAGAAAAAGAGGAATCCGTCTAGTTGGAGCGGCAACTCCGCTGACCGCTTCTAGGTTCTTCAATAATTCTTCCATCGTCATATGCCTACCAGCTGCTAAATATCGTTCTCCTTGTCGGCCATACTGCATAGCTAGGATTTCGCAGTCTGCGACGTCTCGGGCATCTACGACGCTGTAGCTGCCGGGAATGATTCCAGGCAGTTTTTTATGAACGAAGTCGAAAATCAACTGTCCCGCAGAGGTAGGACCGATATCGCCTGGGCCAAACATAAATCCAGGCAGGACAAAACTAACAAAAAAATCAGGATGTTTTTTTGAAAAATCTAAGAGAACCTCTTCGCTTAATATCTTACTGCGGTAGTAGTCATTGCTTGTATTCCTGCTGCGTAACATGCTTTCATCAATCAGTTGATTTTGCTCACCATAGAGAACTGCAATCGATGAGGTATGGACCGCCTGACGAATGCCAGCTTTATAAGCGGCTTCAAAAAGTTCCAAACTACCCTTCACATTGGTATTATACAGTTCTTGCCAGTGCTGACCGCCTTTCAAACTATCTCGAAAGAAAGCAGCTGTGTGAAAAAGACTATCACAATCTTGCATATGATTTTGATAGCTGTCTGGCTGGCAAATATCTCCTTCAATGAAATGGATCGGCAGATTGCCAAACTGCTCTAAGGCTTTCTGTCGAGAGCGTACTAAAGCAGTCACCTGAATTCCTTTTTTTAGAAGGGATCGCACCAGATTATTTCCTAGTAAACCTGTTGCGCCAGTAACGAAGGCGTGGTGAATACTTCGGCTTTGGTGTTTTGGGGGCATGGCTCTTCTCCTTAAATTATATTTAGATGACATGTCATCTATTCTCTTATTTTATATTTTGCAAGATTAATTGTCAACAATTAAGGGAATTAGTGTAAAATAGATACAGAAGAAATTTGCAAAGGACGGGAATAGAATGTCATCTTTAGGAGACCGTTTTAGATATTTATTCAGAAGTGCGGAAAATCAAGCGATGAACATTTGGTCACTTGATTTTGAGGGCTGCTTATTTGGCGAAATAGCCGTGCTTGCGGTACCAATCTACCACGTCAGCTAAGCTTTCTTCGAGAGGGCGATGCTGTCCGCCTAGCTCGCTCTCGGTTTTGGCAAAGCTAAAATTACTTTTGAGATATTCTTCGGCCATGAGATGAGCGAGCTCATTGGTAACCAAAATTGGTTTTTTGGTGAGCCGGTGGTAGAGCTCACTTGCTTGGGCATAGATTTTGACGAAAAGAGGGGAGATCTTGCGCTTGGGGGCGGGAACGCCAGTGATTTTTTCCAGTATTTGGTACAATTCTGTCATGGTCACTTGCCGTCCAACTGCCAGATAGCGCTCCTTTGAGCGTCCGTATTTCATGGCGCGGAGATGAATATCTGCTACATCTCTAGCATCCACCATATTATAGCTAGCCTTTAAGATACCTGGAAGTTTTTGCTCTACAAAATTGATAATCAGCTGCCCACTGGAGGTCGGACCAAGGTCTCTAGGACCCAACATTACACTCGGCAAGATGAAGCAACCGAAAACATCTGAATGCTTGTCCAAGAAATCACGAACGGCCTCTTCACTCAAAATCTTGCTGCGATAGTAATCAAAAGGAGTATCTTTTGAGCGAGACATGCTTTCATCGATTAGCTGATTGGCCTCACCTTCCAGTACGACACAGGAGGAAGTATGGACAAATTGGCGGATACCAGCCTCGTAAGCAGCTTCTAGGAGGTTATTTGTGCCTATAATATTAGTGTCGTAGAGCTCCTGCCAGTGCTTGCCGCCTTTATAATTATCGCGGAAAAAAGCAGCGGTATGAAAGAGGCTGTCGCAGCCTGCTAGATAGTCACGATAGCTTTCGGGCTCTAAAATATCCCCCTTGACAATCTGGATAGGCAGGTCGGCAAATTGTTTGCGCGCTTTTTCCTCGGAGCGAACGAGAGCGGTCACTTGAATGTTTTCTTTTAGCAGAGCACGCACGAGATTATTTCCTAAAAGACCGGTCGCACCAGTCACAAAAGCGTGGGTCATTGTTCTAGCTGGTTTTTGATTTGTAGGGTTTGGGGTCATCCGTTTTTCCTCCTTTTGCAAATAGATGATATATCATCTATTTAAGATTTTATATTTTTTAACTAAAATTGTCAACAATTTACCTAATCTAGTGTAAAATAGTATAGAAGTGATTTTTGAAAGGAGAGCAGCGTGGTAGCAGAAGGAATTCGATTTGGCTATTTGTTTAGAAGTGCAGAGAGCTTAGCGACGAGAGAATATGGGAAGTTGCTAGAGCCTTTGGGAATTACGCCCAATCAAAGCGAGGTCTTGCTCGTTTTGGGCGAACATGCTCCGCTGTCTCTCAAGGGCTTGGGGGAATCCCTGATTTGTGAGGAAAAAAGCCCTAGTCGCTTGGTGCAGGCTTTGATTAAAAAAGGCTTGGTCAAGAAGGAAATTTCTAGCAAGGACAAGCGCAGTTCTCGCTTGAGCTTGACTGCTGCTGGAGCGGATTTGCTGCCCAAGATTGCTGAGCAAGAAGCGATTTTTGGAAAACACTTGGCGCAGCAAGTGCCTAATTTGGAGGCTTTTAGCCAGATTTTAGAGGAATTTTTGGTAGATAGTTTCTACGAAGACAAATTAAAACGCCGCTCTCTTTGGTACAGTGAAGAATGAGAGGATTTTTATGAACATTTTAGCGATGGATACGTCCAATAAAGCCTTGTCCTTGGGACTTTTGCAGGATAAGGAGCTCTTGGGACAGGTGACGCTCAATATCAAGAAAAATCATAGCATTACCCTTATGCCAGCTATTGATTTTCTGATGAATAGTCTGGATATGAAGCCAAAAGATTTGGATCGTATCGTAGTTGCTCAGGGTCCAGGCAGCTACACAGGTCTGAGAATTGCGGTGGCGACTGCCAAGACTCTGGCTCATACCCTCAAGATTGAGCTGGTCGGTGTGTCTAGTCTGCTGGCTTTAGTCCCAGAGCAGGCGGAAGGTTTGGTCATTCCCATCGTAGATGCCCGTCGCAATAATGTCTATGCTGGCTTTTACCAGTCTGGTCAGCCTGTGCAGCCGGAAGCTCATCTGCCTTTGGCAGAGGTGTTGGAAATGGCTGGCGCTGCTAATCAGCCAGTCACCTTTGTCGGAGAAACAGCAGCTTTTGCGGAGCAGATTAAAACGGCTCTTCCTCAGGCTACCATTCAGCCGACCTTGCCAGATGCGGCAGCTATTGGTCGTCTCGGTTTAGACCTGCCAGCCCAGTCCATTCATGATTTTGTCCCTAACTACCTCAAGCGGGTAGAGGCCGAGGAAAATTGGCTCAAGACCCATCAGGAATCCAGTGATTCTTACATTCAGCGCCTATGATTGAGTTGAGAAAATGGAGCGCTAACTCGGATGTGGACGCGGCTGCTCTCGCAGAAGAGCTGGAACAGCTCTTACTAGCTGTTTATGAGGTCAGCCCTTGGACTGTGGGTCAATTGGAAGAGGTCCTGCTCTCGAATGTGAACAGCTGTGCACTAGCAGCAGATGAGAGTCAGCTTGTCGGCTTTTTAGTCTGGCAGGAGACAGACTTTGAAGCAGAAGTTCTGCAGATTGCTGTATTGCCTAGTTATCAGGGGCAGAAAATCGCGACAGCCTTGTTTGACTTTTTGCCAGCAGATAAAGAAATTTTCCTCGAAGTGAGGGAATCGAACAAGCCAGCTCTGCTATTTTACAAAAAAGAAAAATTTGAAGAAATCGCGCGGCGGAAGGCCTACTATCATGCGCCGGTGGAAGATGCGATTGTCATGAAAAGAGAGATCCATGAAAGATAGATATATTTTAGCTTTTGAGACGTCCTGTGACGAGACCAGTGTGGCGGTTCTGAAGAATGAGACGGAGCTTTTGAGCAATGTCATTGCCAGCCAGATTGAGAGCCACAAGCGTTTTGGTGGAGTGGTACCGGAAGTGGCCAGCCGTCACCATGTGGAGGTCATTACGGTGTGCATTGAGGAGGCTTTGGCAGAAGCAGGGATTAGCGAGGAGCAGGTCACAGCAGTGGCCGTTACCTATGGTCCTGGTCTGGTTGGGGCGCTTCTGGTCGGCTTGGCAGCGGCCAAGTCCTTTGCCTGGGCTCATGATATTCCCCTGATTCCAGTCAATCACATGGCTGGACACCTGATGGCGGCCCAGAGCGTGGAGCCCTTGGAGTTTCCCTTGCTGGCTCTCTTGGTCAGCGGCGGCCATACTGAGCTGGTCTATGTCAGTCAGGCTGGTGATTATAAGATTGTGGGGGAGACCCGCGATGATGCAGTCGGTGAAGCCTATGACAAGGTGGGTCGCGTTATGGGGCTGACCTATCCAGCAGGACGGGAGATTGATCAGTTAGCTCATGAGGGACAGGATATTTATGATTTTCCTCGGGCAATGATTAAGGAGGACAATCTGGAATTTTCTTTTTCTGGTCTCAAGTCGGCCTTTATCAACCTGCACCACAATGCCCAGCAAAAAGTAGAAGTCTTGTCTAATCAAGACTTGTCGACTAGCTTTCAGGCAGCGGTCATGGATATTCTCATGGCCAAGACTAAGAAAGCGCTGGCAAAATATCCAGTCAAGACTCTGGTCGTGGCGGGCGGTGTTGCGGCCAATCAAGGTCTGAGAGAACGCTTGGCTGCTGAGATTCAGGATGTGAAAGTAATCATTCCGCCTCTGCGCCTTTGCGGTGACAACGCTGGTATGATTGCCTATGCCAGTGTCAGCGAATGGAATAAGAAGAATTTTGCCAGTTTGGACCTGAATGCTAAGCCGAGTCTGGCTTTTGAAACGATGGAGTAAAGGAGAAGAATGCGCGGACAGACATTTAAACAAGGGACACAAGCAGCAGTGCCAACAGCTCTGGGCTATATTGGGATTGGCTTAGCCTGCGGCATCATGGCGGCGCCTTATATGAATCCCTTGGAGATGGGGCTGATGAGTATTCTGGTTTATGCGGGCAGTGCCCAGTTTGCAATGATTGGTTTATTTGCTCAGCAGGCGCCTGTCTTGGCCATCGCATTGACTGTTTTTCTTATTAATATTCGGAATCTTCTGCTAGGCTTACATGCATCAACTCTTTTTCGTAAGTCTAGCTTGACTCAGAATATTGTCATTGGCTCTTTTTTGACGGATGAATCTTACGGAGTCTTGATGGGAGAGCGGGCACATACAGAGGGAATCGCTGCTCGTTGGATGATGGGCAATAATTTTATGGGTTATACTGCTTGGATCTTGGGGTCTATTTTGGGAACAACTCTCGGTGCCCTTCTGCCCAATCCTGAAAGCTTTGGCTTGGACTTTGCCCTAGTCTCCATGTTTATCGGTATCTTCTCTTCTCAGTTTACAATCATGCTGCGACGGGTCAAGATAAAGAAGCTCTTTTTAGTTCTGGGTGTGGTCGGCCTTTCCTACTTAGTCCTAACCATGCTACTTCAAAATTCGTTAGCGGTGCTTTTTGCAACCTTACTAGGCTGTACAGTGGGGGTGATCTTGGATGATAAGTAAGTATATTTTGCTGGCTATTCTTTTGTCAGCCCTGGTCACTTGGATTCCGCGGGTTTTGCCCTTTATCCTAGTCAAGTACAAGGGGCTTCCGCCCATGGTAGAGCGTTTCCTCAAATATCTGCCAGTTTCCATTATCTTTGCCCTTATCCTATCCAGTGTCACCAATGCTAAAACAGGTCAGCTGCCGAGTTTTAAATGGCTAGATTTAATAGCCGTTTTTCCAACAAGCTATGTGGCTTTTAAGTATAAGAACTTAATTGCAACTGTTGTGTTTGGCGTAGTCTTGGTGGCCTTGCTGCGCTATCTGGCTGGATTTCTTGGGCTGTAAAGAAGATACAAGACAGATTGAATCAGTCGATTCGGTCTGTTTTTTTGTCGAATTCTAAGAATTATCTGAAAATATAATATTTTATGCTATAATGGAAGCAATAAAAATCATGGAGGTTCGGAAATGGCAGAAGCAGGTCATAAATTTTTAGCAAAATTAGGAAAGAAACGTCTTCGTCCCGGTGGTAAGCTGGCAACGGATTGGCTGATTGAGCAGGGGCAGTTTTCCAGCGATAAGAAAGTTCTAGAGGTTGCCTGCAATATGGGGACCACAACAATCGAGCTAGCTAAAACATATGGCTGCCAGATTACTGCAGTTGATTTGGATAAGGCTGCGCTGGCTCAGGCACGGCTTAATGGAGACAAAGCTGGTGTTAGTGAACTCGTCACATTTGAGCAGGCTAATGCCATGAAGCTGCCTTATGATGACAATTCTTTTGATATTGTTATCAATGAAGCCATGCTGACCATGCAGACGGATAAGGGGAAGGCCAAATGTATGGATGAGTACTACCGGGTGCTGAAGCCAGGTGGAGTGCTCCTCACACACGATGTCATGCTCAAACAAAAAGATGAGAATATCCGGGAAGAGCTATCGCGTGCGATTAACGTTAATGTTGGTCCTCTAACCGAGGGCTCTTGGATTCAGCTGGCACGTTCTCATGCTTTTGACCGTGTGGACACCTTTGTCGGCGAAATGACCTTGATGAGTCTTCGAGGTATGATTTATGACGAAGGACTGGGCGGCACTCTGAAAATCTGCTTCAATGCCCTTAAAAAAGAGAACTACGGCCAGTTTATGAAGATGTTTAAGATGTTCCAAAAAAATCAGGAAAAACTGGGCTTTATTGCTATGGTTTCTCGCAAATAAATGCTAGCTACTTTAGAAAATTTAAAGTGACTTTAAAAATTTCATAAAAGGCTTGACTCTACCCTTAGGTCAGGGTTTATACTATAGTGGTAAGGAGGTCTATCATGTACCATATCAAAGAAGCGGCGCAGCTCTCAGGTGTCTCTGTGAAAACCCTGCATCATTATGATAAAATCGGACTGTTAGTCCCCGCCAAATCAGAAAATGGCTATCGGACATATAGCCAAGCTGATTTAGAGCGGCTGCAGGTCATCCTCTACTATAAGTATCTGGGCTTTTCTTTGGAGAAAATAGCAGAGCTGCTGAGTCAGGATGAACAGGCTTTATTGCCGCATCTGGTTAGGCAGTTAGAGTATTTGCAGCAGGAAAGAGACCGCTTGGATACCTTGATTTCCACCTTACAAAAAACTATCCAAGAAGAAAAAGGAGAAAGAAAGATGACAATGAAAGAAAAATTCGCAGGCTTTACCTACGAAGATAATCACAAATATCATCAAGAAGCCGTCGAAGAATACGGTCAAGAAGTCATGTCGGAAGCATTGACTCGTCAAAATGGACGGGAAGAAGAATCTGCCGCAGCCTTCAATCAAGTTTTTCAAAGTCTGGCAGAGAATATGCAACAAGGCTTGCCAGTTGAGGCAACAGAAAATCAGGAGCAGGCAGCGCGTCTCTTACAAGCCATTCGCACTTACGGCTTTGACTGCTCACTGCAAGTCTTTGCTCACATCGGCCAAGGCTATGTCCACAATCCAGAATTCAAGAAGAATATCGATCAATTTGGACCAGGCACTGCCCAGTACACAGCAGATGTGATTGCTGCTTATGTGCAGACAATTGCGAAATAAATAGGCTAGGAATTTCCTAGCCTATTTTATTCTACTTCAAGTCATAAAGCCAGTCGTCACCGTCTTTATAGTAAAAGAATTCACTTAAATCGTCTTCTAAAAAAACACGTAGCATATCAGACATGTCACTGGTTGCCAGCTTTAAATGGGACAGATTTTTAAAATCTTCCCACCAGACCTTTCCTTCATCTGAGGATTGCAGCACACCAGAATAGTGCTTTGTCTTATAGAGCAGGACGACATAACGAAAATCTTTATCATCATACCAATCCTTTATGCCGCAAAGTTGAGGCTTGGATATGGTTAATCCAGTTTCTTCTTTTACTTCTCTGATAACTGCATCGGTAAAAGATTCTCCACGCTCTACATGCCCGCCAGGAAAAGTGATGCCTGGCCAGTCAGACTTCACTCGTTCTTGGACGAGAACTTTTTCTCCGTCATAAATCATGCACATATTGACGAATTCTACATTTTCCAGTCGATTCATTTGTTTCTTCCTTTTGTTTGAGATGAATGGTGGAATCTAAACAATCACTCATAATGCAAGCTTCCTGCCACCCAGCCGGTGCAGAGGGCAGATGTGATGTTGAAACCACCCGTGTGGGCATTGATGTCTAGGATCTCTCCAGCAAAGTGGAGGCCGGGAACGAGTTTGCTTTCCAGAGTTTTGGGATTGATTTCTTTGAGGCTGACGCCACCCTTGGTTACAAAGGACTTGGCCAGGGACATTTTGCCAGTGACAGGGATGGGCAGTTCTTTGATTTGTTTGATGAGGGCATCTTTTTCACTGAGATTGAGTTGTTTGACTTTCTCGGGAAAGGGCTGGGCAAAAAAGTCTGCCAGTCGCTCGGGTAGGAGAATTTTCAGACAGTTCTTCAGTGATTTTTCCCGATGTTTTTCTAAAAAGTCTGCCAAATCCTGCTTACTTATCTGTGGCAGAAGATCCAGATAAATGGTTTCTCCACCCTTGACAAAGCTAGACAAGCGCAGGGCTGCCGGACCTGATAGGCCAAAGTGGGTAAAGAGCAGGTCGTGGGTAATGACATGCTTTCCGTAGCTGAGGGTCACATCGTCCAGCGAAATCCCCTGAAGCGCTTTGTGAGGAAAGTCAGTCATAAGAGGACTTTCAGCAGCTTCCAGCTCAGTCACTGTGTGCTTGAAGTGTCGGGCAATATCGTGACCGAAGCCTGTCGAGCCAGTTGAAGGGTAGGACTTGCCGCCAGTCGTCACAATCAATTTTTGGCAGGTCCAAGTCTGGTCGCTGGATCTGACAGTGAAAAGTCCATCGGATTTTTTGACGGAGACGATTTCAGTATTGGTTATGACAGTGCCGCCCAGCTCTGCAATTTTATTTTCCAAAGCTTCGATAATAGTGCGGGACTTGTCTGTCGCTGGGAAAACACGGCCGTGGTCCTCAACCTTAAGTTTGACACCGTTCTCTGTAAAGAAGTTGATGATATCATGGTTGTCAAACTGGGAAAAGACGCTGTAAAGAAAGCGCCCGTTGCCTGGAATACCAGCCATGAGGTCATCCAGGTTTCCGTTATTGGTCACATTGCAGCGGCCGCCGCCTGTACCAGCTAGTTTCTTTCCCAATCGTTTATTTTTCTCAAGGAGCAAGGTCTTCTGTCCGTAGAAAGAACTGGAAATGGCAGCCATCATGCCAGCCGGTCCTCCTCCGATGATGATTGTGTCGAAATACTTCATTGGTCTTTTCCTTTCGTGGAAAGTGGTTTTTATCTGTTGGTTGGAAGTCTGGTATATCCTTACGGATGCCTTTTTGCTGTCTTGCAGATCCTCTTGGAAGGCTGTAGCTGAATATCTCTAGGCTTCTAAATTCATTCGATTTTTTCATTTCTTTTATTAGACTAATCTGTCTCATTGTATCATAAAAAAGGGCTAAAAAGATAGGAGTCAGGCTCAAAAAATATTGTGAAATTTGACAGTTAAGGCTTGATATGATAAGATTTAGGTATCTACAAACTAGAAAAAGTTTTTGAGGAAATTATGGCAATTGAAAAGACAGTCAGCGAGTTAGCCGAGATTCTTGGAGTTAGCCGCCAGGCGATTAACAATCGTGTCAAGGCACTGCCGCCAGAAGATACGGAAAAGAATGAAAAAGGAGTCACGGTGGTGACCCGCAGCGGCTTGATTAAGCTGGAAGAAATTTATAAGAAAACTATTTTTGAAGATGAACCTGTCAGCGAAGATGTGAAGCAACGCGAGCTGATGGAAATCTTGGTGGACGAAAAAAATGCTGAGATTGTGCGTCTCTATGAGCAGCTTAAGGCCAAGGACGGCCAACTGGCTAAGAAAGATGAGCAGCTGCGCATCAAGGATGTCCAGATTGCTGAAAAGGACAAGCAGTTGGACCAGCAGCAGCAGCTAACAGCTAAGGCTATGAATGAGCGTGAAACCTTGCTGTTGGAGTTGGATGAAGCCAAGGAAAAGGTGCAGGAGCAGGAAAGCAAGGGCTTCTGGGCACGTTTATTTGGAAAATAAAAATAAGGTTGGGACATCTGTCTCAACCTTGTTTTAAATAAGAATCGCTTTTTAGCAAGTTTTGTATTGTTCACAACATAAAGGAAGAAAATGAAATCACAAAGACTAGGGCTTTTACGTCTCTATCGCAATCTTGATAAAATTCTGTTGCTCTTTTTCACGGTCTTTATGCTCATGGAGCTGGCCTGGGTGCCTTTCAACTCCTTTGCAGCAGAGACTCTGCTCAAGCAGACAGGCTACCTCTTCTTATCTTATACGAATGGCCTGAAGGTTCTGACTTCAAATGTCTGGGTTGGCTTAGCCTTTCTAGCGCTTTTTGCAGCTAATCTCTTTGTCGCTTATTTTCAGATTGGACTGATATTTATGGGTCTCCGCAATCTTCTGGACGAGGAAGAACGAAGCGCCTTTCAGTTCATTAAGAAAAGTTTCAGAGACAGCGGCTCGCTGATTCGCTACGCCCGGCCCAGCAAGGTCCTCTTTATTGCACTGTATATGGGCTTTATCTTTCCCTTTCTGCGGCAAATTCTCAAAATTTATTACTTGAATAAAATTCTGATTCCAGAATTTATTGTTACCTATCTCAAGACGGCCTTATGGATGAGATTATCAATCTATGCTTTAGGTTTTCTGCTTTTTTTGATAGCGGTTCGCCTGATGTTTGCCCTGCCCAAGCTCTTTTTTGAGCATTTCCGCCTACGAGACGCGATTAGGTATAGTTTGGAGAAGACCAAGGGGCACTTGATTCGCTATACTTGGCAGCTCTTTTGGATACTGGCTAAGAGCTTTCTCTTCTTTCTTTTAAGCAGCATTCCGATTTTAGTGTTGCAGCAGTATGCGGATGGCCAGTCCAATCAGATAGCCTTGATAGCAGCGGTTGTCAATTACTGCCTCATCAAGCTGGCTTATTACTTCATGGTAGCTTACTTTTTGATTAAGTTTGTGGCTTTTTTGACAGACAGTAAGCTGTCTGAATACCGCTACAGAAAAGGCCTGCCTCTCATGCGCTGGTTTATCCTTTTGGTCACTAGCTCTGTCTTTGCCCTTGAAGGCTTTGTCTATCTCAATCTGCCCTTGGAAAACGTCCCTCTGACCATCTCTCACCGCGGAGTTTCGCAGGGAAATGGTGTTCAGAATACGGTTGAGTCGCTAGAGAAAACAGCCTTGCTTAAGCCAGACTATATCGAAATGGATGTACAGGAGACCAAGGACGGCCAGTTTGTCATGATGCACGATGCCAATCTAGAAGCCTTGGCCGGCGTCGATGCCAGACCGCAAGAGCTGACTCTGCAAGAGCTGACGGCTTTAGATATTTCAGAAAATGGACACACTGCCAAAATTTCCAGCTTTGATGCTTATCTCAAACGAGCCAATCAAATGGGCCAGCGACTCTTGATAGAAATCAAGACCAGCAGCTTGGACTCAGACGATATGATGGAGCATTTCCTGAGCCAATACGGAGCCAATATCAAGGTTTATGGCCATCAGATTCAGTCTTTGGACTATCAGGTTATTGACAAGACAGTCCAGTATGATGAGAGCATACCGACCTTCTTTATCCTGCCCTACAATACTATTTTTCCACGGACACAGGCTTCTGGCTATACGATGGAGTACTCAACCCTCGATGAAAACTTTGTCGATAAGCTATGGACGACAGATAAGCAGCTCTATGACTGGACCATCAATGATGCAGACAGCATTGGAAAATCCTTCCGTCTGGGTGTTGATGGGATGATTACCGATGATTTAGAGCTGGTGCAGAGCTCTATCAAGGAGCTGCAAAACAATCCCGACTATGCCCTGCTTTTGATGAGTAAGGCAGCGGATTTGCTTAATTTTGTGTAGTTGACTAGTGAGAAAACGACTATAAATCAAAAAAGACTGAGATTTTTCAGTCTTTTTTGCTGGTTCGAGTATCTCTTGACTTATGTTTAGTCAAGTTGGAAGGTTATTTATCTTGCTTAAAATGGCAATTTGCCTGCGAAAGCGCCCATTTTCTTCTGAGTAGCATCATCAATCTGAGCCAGCGCGTGATTCAGGGCTTGCGCAGTCATCTCTGACAGAGTTTCCAAATCTTCAGGATCCACAACTGCTGGATTGAAGTCAATGCCGACTACCTTTTTATCGCCTGTCAGCTTAGCAACGACTAAGTCTTGAGCTGATTTGCCGGTAAATTCTGTTGCAGCTAGTTCTGTCTGTCCTTTTTCCATTTGTTTTTGAAGCTTTTGTGCTTGCTTCATCATGCTTTGCATGTTCATCATAAGATTTTCTTTCCTTTCTCTCGCAAGGGCTTAGCCCTTGGTAATCTTCACTCTTCAAATTATATCATTTTTTGGAAAAGTGGCAAGAAGAACATTTCTAAGAGGTTTGACAAAAATTTAGCATTTATAGTAGAATGGTCATGAATCTATATATCAAGGAGAAGACAACTTGAAAAATAAGAAGATAAAAGCTTTGCTGTTGATAGTGCTCTCATCCCTCTTCATCCTAATTGGCTGTAGCGGCAGCCCCAAAATTCAGGGAAAATGGAATGTACAGGACGCTAGCGGTGAACAAAAGACCATTGAAATAAAAGACAAGACCATCATTGTCAACGAAGAAGAATATGAGTATACTCAAAATGCAGTTGGTTTTAAGAATGGGGTGAGTTATTATGGCTTGACTCGGAAAGATAATGGCGGAACATTTTCTATCGTCTTTCCTGAGAAAGATAAAAATATTGCTATTATGCTAATTCCTGACTCAGACGATGACTATCTCACAGGCAGTATGCTCTTTGCTATGAACCGCAAGGAAAAGCCGGATTATAAAAAATATGCAGAGGAATATCTCAATCTACGATAAAAGAAAAGGCGCTGAATTTTAGCGCCTTTTAGGTTTTATTAATGTGATGTCATGGTCGGCAAATCCAGACTAGATTGCTCCAAATCTACCGTCAGCTGATAGTCAGTCTTATCACGAACGGTATGCTCAAAGTCTGTAGTGTAGAGGACGAGGCGCAGTTGGTCGCCTTTTTTCATCTTATAGATGGTTGGTTGCAGTTCAAAGGAAAATTCCAGCCATTGGTCAGGAGTGACTTCTTCGACAGTCAGTAGGTTGGTCCGGTTTTGCAGGTTGATGAAGCCTTTGGTGATGACGCGATGAGGCGTTTCAGTATGGGGAAGTTCAACCAGATTGTCCAGCATATAGTAGCGGCCGTTATCCATGACTCTAGGCTCAATAGGATTAGGAATCGGTGTGAGGCGTTTAGCTGGTCCGAAGTCCAGTAATTGAGCAGAAATCAGTCCTTTATCAGTGCTGGATTTGAGGCGAAGATTGAGCTGGCTCGCTCCGTTGAGAAAGAGGTCCTTTTCCAAGGTCCAGTCCAGAGTAATCTGATTGACCTTACCTTTAAAAAGCTCAGTCTTGAAGCTTTGGTAATTTTTAGCAAAGCGATTATAGTCTTCTTCTGAATATTGATTTTGGATAGATTTGCAGTTTTGGCCTAGTTGGAGCTGAAGCTTCTGCTCTTGTCCGCCGAAGTCTTCCAAGGTCAGCCAGCTTTGAGCCTGGCTGTTGTCCTGCCAGATGACTGCTGGAAGTTCAAAGTCTGATTCATACCCCAGCAGTTTCTTGCTCAGCAGAGCATTGATAGACTCACGGAAGTCGATGGACTGCCAATTGTTTATGTAAACATGGGCACCGTTATGGAAGAAGAGATGTTTTTTGATGTGGTGCGGTAAGGCTCGAAACATATTATAGACATGGAGGGGCTTGACATTCCAGTCTTGAGAGCCATGGGTGAAGACGACTTCGGCCTTGACCTTATATGCGTGGAGCAGGTAGTTGCGGTCATGCCAAAATTGGTTGTAATCTCCGGTTTGCCGGTCTAGTTCTTTGCGCTGTTGCTCTAGGCTTTGCTGATAAGCATCATTATGACGCAGGTAGTCACCAGCCCTCAGGTTGCGGGAGTAGGTCAGTTCGGTCAGGGATTCAAAATCCTCTCCTGGATAGCCGCCAGGACTAGTGACAAGGCCGTTTTCGCGGTAGTAGTTGTACCAAGAAGAAATCCCAGCTTCAGCGATGATGACTTCCAGACCATCTACACCGGTTGTTGCCAGTCCGTTGGACATGGTGCCCAGATAGGAGATACCGGTCGTAGCTACTTTTCCGTTGGACCAACTAGCCTTGATTTCCCGTTGGCGGGTGTGGTCGGTGAAGGCTCGGCAGCGGCCGTTGAGCCAGTCAATAACGTTTTTATAAGCCTCAATCTGCTGATAGTCACCGCTGGTCATCAGCCCTTCAGAATCTTTGGTTCCTACACCAGACACATAGAGATTGGCAAAGCCGCGGGGCAGCAAGTAATCATTGAGCGTGTAGGTACCGATATGGCCTAATTTTTCCTCGGATTCAGAGACTTCTTGGGCAGAATCCGGCGAATCAAGCTGGAGCAATTTGAGCTCAGGATCTTGTACTGTGATTTGATGAGGCTCTTTTTTTACTAAGTCCACATTCATATCGTGGAGAGCCTTGTCGCTGGCGGGGTCATTGGTTCCTTGATGATAAGGAGAAGCGGTCATGACAGCAGGGACTTGTCCTTGATAGCGGGGCCGAATAATGCTGACCTTGATGAGATCCGGACGACCGTCTTGATCAGTATCCACGCGTGATTCCACATAAACCACCTCTCGGATAGCATCATGGCTGGAAAAGGTTGCCAGGCTCTTACCGTTGAAGTAGTGGTGGGTATTGTCCTCAGGAATCAAACCCTCGCTGACTAGCTTATCAATCAGCAAATTACCATTTTTTGTTCGAGTGTTGAGCAGCTGGTAGAGGTTTTCCAACAAGTCTCCAAATGTAATGGGAAAGCCTGTTTCTTTGCGAAAGGCCTCAACATCTGTAAAATCAATAAAGGGCGAGAACTCAAGCAGCTGAAAGGCCACAGTGTAAAAGACAGACGCCGTCAGTTCTCTGTCAGACTGGAAAAAGCTCAGCAGGTCTATTTGGCTGTCAGCAGCCAAGGATTTCAAGGGATAATCTGTATTTTTATAAGTGAAAAAGCTGGTGCGGAGAAAATCTTCAAGATTTTCCTTATCAGAGCGATTGCTGTCATAAAAAAAGCCTAATTCCGCTAATTCTGTCAACATATTTTCCCGTTTCGTTCTTGCATAACTATACTGATTAAAACGCATATTCTTCCCTCTTTTTCTTATTTTTATTAAAAATGACCTTTACATTATCCATTATACTTGATAAAATAGACTTTGTCTAAAAAATATTTAAGGAGTATCACTAAATGGATTTCGAATGGGTCGTTAAATACGCCACAGAATTTTTAGGAACAGCTATCCTCATTGTCTTGGGGAACGGAGCTGTTGCCAACGTTGAATTAAAAGGAACTAAGGGACACCAGAGCGGTTGGTTAGTCATCGCTGTCGGATACGGTATGGGGGTTATGATTCCAGCTTTGATGTTTGGTAATGTGTCTGGCAACCATATCAACCCTGCCTTTACTTTGGGACTTGCTGTCAGCGGTTATTTCCGTTGGGAACAGGTTGCACCATACATTGCAGCGCAGATTTTGGGAGCTATCTTCGGACAGGCCTTGGTCGTTGCGACCCACCGTCCTTACTATCTGAAAACAGAAAATCCTAACAATATCTTAGGTACTTTCTCTACTATCTCTAGTCTAGACCATGGCACGCCTGAATCACGTAAAGCAGCCTTGTTCAATGGTTTTATCAATGAATTTGTTGGTTCTTTTGTTCTTTTCTTTGCTGCTATGGGTTTGACCAAGAACTACTTTGGAGCAGAATTGTTGAGCAAAGCTGAAGCAACTATCAATTCGCAAGCTGCTCAGATGGCAGCACAAGGGACTTCAGTTCCTAAAGAACAGATTGCTGCTGCAATATCTCAGGCTAAAGACCAAGTTGCACCATTCCAAGTTGGTAGCCTTTCAGTCGCTCACTTGGCACTTGGTTTCTTGGTAATGGCTTTGGTAACCTCTCTGGGAGGCCCTACTGGACCTGGGCTGAACCCAGCTCGTGACCTTGGACCTCGTATCCTCCACTTCATCCTGCCAGAATCTGTTTTGGGCAAACACAAGGGTGATTCAAAATGGTGGTATTCTTGGGTTCCAGTTGTGGCACCGATTCTTGCAGGTATCACAGCAGTCCTCTTGTTTAAAACAATCTACGGATAAGCACATAAGATCAGAGTTGGGGGATTTCCCCAGCTCTTTTTTCGAACGATAGAGAAGGTAAAGATGGAGATGCAAGTATCAAAATATCATAAGATCAGTGGCCGCAGAACCTTACTCTTTGGCTTTTTAGCCCTTGTTTTTGGCCTGATTATCATTGTCAATGGCTTCAGATTTACCAAGCTGGCCTTCGATTTTATTTCGTTTTATCTGACGGTTGTTGGCTTGGTAAATATTGTTCTTCATGTTTTTACGCGCAAGAAAGAAGGGGCTGTCTGGCATAGTCTGCTTCAGATTGCAGTCGCTATGGGTATCAGCTGGCTCAACCGAATCAGTGATGTGCCTGTCAATATTGTGATTATCAGTTTGGGTAGCTACCAGCTCTTGACTGCCGGTATTTACGGAGTGACCTATCTCCTTTATCGGCAAAATCATGTCAAGGGCGGCTTGCGCTATCTATTTGATACCGTTCTCTATGGTGGGATTGGGCTGACCAGTATTCTTTCGCCTGCGACTGACGGACACTTGCAGTTTTTGATTTTGGGAATCTATTTGATGATGCTGGGAATGTCCAATATCCGGGATGGCCTCTTTTTTGATAATGACCGTGAAAAACATCGGCTGCGTAGGCAAATTCGTATTAACCTCCCTATTATTTTTGCAGCCTTTATTCCGGTAGAAAATCTGGAACACTTTAATCGACTGATTCAGGGAGATACTGCTTCTGATCGTAAAAATGTTTATAGTCTTGTTAAGAATAGAGAGAAAAAGGCGGACTTGGAGGTCTTGGTCCATACTTCAAAGACAAGTTTATTAGGGGGCATTGGTCATGTAGATATTTGTTATCAGGGACAAGTGATTTCTTATGGCAGCTATGATGTTTTTTCTGAGCGATGCAAGGGCATGATTGGAGACGGTGTTCTCTTCAAGGTTCCTAAAGACGCTTATATTGAGCTTTGCAAAAAAGAAAGCAAGAAAACACTCTTTGGTTATTCTTTGGCTTTGACGGATAAGGAGAAGGAGGCGGTTGAGAAGCGCCTGGCTGAAATTGATCAGCTGTTGGTAGAATGGGAGCCGCCAGCGGAACTGAAAAATGGCCAGCCAACATACTCCTACAAGTTGAAGCATGAACTAGGAGCGCAGCTATATAAGTTTAAAACCAGTCGTTTCAAGACTTATTTTGTCCTGTCGACCAACTGTTGCCTGCTAGCAGATTCGATTATTGGGCAGGCTGGGACAGATATTCTGGATATTCGTGGTATTATCGCGCCTGGTACCTACCAGTCCTATCTGCAGTACGAGTTTGAGTCCGCTAGAGGTTTGGTCATTGCTCAGACCGTTTACCAATAAATCCAAGTCCTTCTTGTTTTAAAAATTGTTTATTTGCGCATAATTTCTTGTCAAAAAGATGAAAATCCATTACAATAAAATGGTTTGGAGGAATTATGAGCGCGAATCATATTATTAGAATTATCCCTGTATTAAAGATAAATAATCGTCATTTAAATCAAGAATTTTTTGTAAATCAGCTGGGCATGAAGGCCCTTTTAGAGGAAGCTGCTTTTCTGTCTTTAGGAGATCAGACTAAGACAGAGAAACTGCAGCTGGAAGAATCACCCAGTATGCGGTCGCGGCGAGTCAAAGGTCCTAAAAAATTAGCCAGAATCGTTGTCAAGGTTGCAGATGCTAAAGAAATCGAGTCTCTATTGGCCCAAAAGCCTGCTTGGACTAAGCTGTATCAAGGAGAGAAAGGCTATGCTTTTGAAGCTCTGTCACCAGAGGGTGACCTAGTTCTCCTGCATGCAGAAGAGAATAGAACAAATCTTCAAGAAGTGGCGGAGGCGCCTGAATTTGAAAAGCAAGAGGACTTCATCGGTCTTAGTCAATTTGAGATAGAGACAGTAGAAATTCGTGTGCCTGATGCCAATGCAGCCCAAGAATTTTATAGCAAGATTGAAAATGCGCTGGACTTTCTGACCTTTATAGAAGCAGAGGGTCAAGACTTGAAGGCAGACAATGCCCTAACTTGGGACTTGACTATGCTCAAAGCTCAAGTCAATCGTTTAGAAACCGCTGCGCTGCGTCCTATCTTTGAAGGACACGAGGTCTTTGTACCCAAGTCAGATAAGTTCCTGCTGAGTCAGGATTTTAGTAAGATTGAATTGTGGTTTGAAGCATGACTCTAGAAAAAATCACCAATAAAATCAAAGAACAGCTAAAAGACGGTATCTATCCCGGTGCTAGTCTGGCCTTGTATCAAGCTGGCCAGTGGCAGGAATTCTACTTTGGTTTAGCTGATCCGCAAGAAAAAAAGGCCACTCAAGCAGGTTTGGTCTATGACTTGGCTAGCGTCAGCAAGGTGGTCGGAGTTGGTACTCTGGCAGCCTTTTTGTATGAGCAAGGCAAGCTGGAGCTGGATTTACCCTTGCAACACTATTATCCGGCCTTCCATCAAGAAGATGTGACCTTGCGTCAGCTCTTGACCCACACATCTGGGCTGGATCCCTTTATTCCCAATCGTGACCAGCTGACAGCTCCTGAGTTGAAATCAGCGCTCAATCATTTGACCGTGCTTGAAGATAAGACCTTCCGCTATACGGATGTGAATTTTCTGCTCTTGGGCTTTATGTTGGAAGAGATCTACGGTCAGTCCTTGGATCAGATTTTTCAAAGTCAGATTTTCCAGCCTTGGGGTTTGACTGAGACAGGTTTTGGGCCAGTTCCAGTAGCTGTGCCGACCGTTCGCGGTGTCCAGGATGGTCAGGTTCATGATCCCAAGGCGCGTGTTCTAGGCATCCATGCTGGCAGTGCTGGCTTATTTTCAACTCTCAAGGATTTGGAAATATTTCTGGAGCATTATCTGCAGGATGACTTTGCGGCCAATCTGACCCAGAATTTTTCCAAAGAGCCTGGCAAAAGACGCAGTCTAGCTTGGAATCTAGAAAGCGGCTGGCTGGACCATACTGGCTACACGGGAATCTTTATCATGTATAATCGCAAGGAGCAAAAGGCGGCTATTTTCCTATCCAACCGGACCTATGAAAAAGACGAGCGGGCTCAGTGGATCTTGGATCGTAACCAGCTGATGGACCTGATAAGAATAGAACTTTAAAAGACTCCGGCTGCAAGCCCCGGGGTTTTATCATGTCTGCCTATATAAATATCGGTCTCTAGCCCCAGTGATTTTCTCTTAATAAAAATCGCTTTTTTTGCCAAAGTATATTAAAATAAGATAGAGAGAATCTACAAACAAGAGAAGAATATGACAAAAGAAATCGGTGTCGGCAAGGCACATAGTAAAATTATTTTAATGGGAGAGCATTCGGTGGTCTATGGCTATCCGGCCATTTCCCTGCCTCTTAATCGTATTGAAGTGACCTGTCGGGTCTTTCCGTCTGAGCGGGCCTGGACCCTCTACGCTGAGGATACACTGTCCATGGCTGTTTTTGCCTGTCTAGAACATCTAGGCCGGCAGGGAGCTAAGATTCGCTGTCAGGTGGAGTCCATGGTCCCTGAGAAGAGGGGGATGGGGTCTTCAGCCGCAGTCAGTATTGCGGCTATTCGGGCGGTCTTTGACTACTTTGAGGAAGAGCTGGATGACCAAACACTGGAGATTCTAGCCAATCGGGCAGAGATGATTGCCCATATGAATCCCAGCGGCCTTGATGCCAAGACCTGCCTTAGCGATGTAGCTATTAAGTTTATCCGCAATTTCGGTTTCAGTGAAATAGAGCTGGATCTGGATGCCTTTTTAGTGATTGCAGATACGGGCATTCACGGTCATACCCGCGAAGCTATCCGTGCTGTAGAAAGTCAGGGTCAAAAAGCTCTGCCTTTGCTGCAGGAATTGGGGAATTTAACGAAAATCCTTGAGAAGGCTATTTCTATCAAGGACCTGATGACGATGGGACAAGCTATGACCAAGGCTCATGAGAAGCTAGCCAAGTTAGGAGTGTCTTGCCAGAAAGCGGATGAGCTAGTATCGGCAGCTCTTGAAAACGGAGCTTTGGGAGCTAAAATGAGCGGCGGCGGTCTGGGCGGCTGTGTCATTGCTCTTGTAGGAGAAAGAAATCAGGCGGAGGCCTTAGCCGCCTTATTGAGAGAGAAAGGGGCCATTAACACATGGATCGAAAGTCTGTAAGTGTCAAATCCTATGCCAATATTGCAATTGTCAAATATTGGGGGAAGAAAGATGCAGAAAAGATGATTCCGTCTACCAGCAGTATCTCGCTGACACTGGAAAATATGTATACTGAGACGCAGCTGAGTCCTTTGCCGGATACAGCGACTGAAGATGAGTTTTATATTGACGGTCAGCTGCAAAGCCCAGCAGAACATGCCAAAATCAGTAAGATTATTGACCGTTTCCGCTCTCCAGAAGATGGTTTTGTCCGTGTTGATACCAGCAATAATATGCCAACAGCAGCTGGTCTATCCTCCAGCTCCAGCGGCCTATCTGCCCTAGTCAAAGCCTGCAATGCTTATTTTCAGACGGGCTATCAGACGCAAGAGCTGGCTCAGCTAGCCAAGTTTGCTTCAGGGTCATCAGCTCGGTCTTTCTTTGGTCCGCTAGCGGCCTGGGATAAGGACAGTGGGGCCATTTATCCAGTCAAGACGGATTTGAAACTAGCCATGATTATGCTGGTTTTGCACGATGAGAAAAAGCCCATTTCCAGCCGCGACGGTATGGAGCTCTGTGCTAAAACTTCCACGATTTTCCCAGATTGGATTGCCCAGTCTGCCTTGGATTATCAGGCCATGCTAGGCTATTTGCAGGACAATGATTTCACCAAGGTGGGTCAGCTGACGGAAGAAAATGCTCTTCGAATGCATGCTACAACAGAAAAAGCTTATCCGCCGTTTTCTTATCTGACAGAGGAGTCTTACCAGGCTATGGATGCTGTCAGAAAGCTACGGGAGCAGGGCGAGCGTTGCTACTTTACCATGGACGCGGGGCCCAATGTCAAGGTGCTCTGCTTGGAGGAAGACCTAGACCATCTGGTGGCTATTTTTGAGAAGGACTACCGGCTTATCGTCTCCAAAACAAAGGACTTGTCAGATGAAGACTAGTGCAAGAGTCCAAACCTGCGGCAAGCTCTATCTGGCGGGTGAATATGCCGTGCTGGCGGCAGGTCAGCCGGCCATTATCAAGGCCATTCCTATCTATATGACGGCGGAAATCCAGGCAGCCTCCGCCTATCGCTTGACATCAGATATGTTTGAACACAGCGCTAACCTAGAGTCAGACCCTGATTATGCCTTGATTCAGGAGACGGTAGGGGCTATGAACACTTATCTGCTAGCCTTAGACTACCAACTTCAGCCCTTTTCTCTAAAGATTAGTGGCAAAATGGAAAGGGACGGTAAGAAGTTCGGGATTGGCTCCAGCGGTAGTGTGGTTATTCTGACTCTCAAGGCCATGGCGGCGCTTTATGAGCTGGACTTGGAGCCAGAGTTACTCTTTAAGCTGGCTTCCTACGTCCTCCTAAAGCGAGGGGACAATGGCTCCATGGGAGATCTAGCCTGCATTGCTTATGAAGACCTGATTTACTACCGGTCTTTTGATAGAGAACTGATCCGTAAGCGTATGGACAAAGTTGATTTGCTACAGCTGTTAGCAGAGGATTGGGGTTTTGAAATTCGCAGCATTAAGCCTCGCTTAGCCATGGATTTTCTAGTTGGCTGGACCAAGCAGCCGGCTATCTCTAAGGACTTGGTCAATCAGGTCAAGTCAGCTATTTCAGAGTCCTTTTTGACAGGAAGCAGGACGCAGGTTGATGCTTTGGAGAGAGCTTTATTAGCAAGAGAGAAGCTTGCTATTCAGTCCAGTTTGGAAAAGGCTAGCCAGCTCTTAGAAAGGCTCAGCCCAGCTATTTATACAGACAGGTTGAAAGTCTTAAAAGAAGCGGCAGAGGGTCTGAACTGTGTGGCTAAGAGCAGTGGTGCCGGCGGTGGCGACTGTGGGATTGCTCTCAGCTTTGATGTCACATCTAGCAAGCAACTGATTCAAGCCTGGCAAGCAGCTGGCATTGAGCTATTATACAGAGAAAGGATGGGCCATGATGAGCCAGAATCGTAAGGATGACCATATCAAATACGCCTTAGAGCAGCGTCTGGGTTACAACAGTTTTGATGAAATGGAGCTGATTCACCGTTCTCTGCCCAAGTACGATTTGGCAGAGATTGACCTATCTACTCACTTTGCTGGCCGTGATTGGGCGTTTCCCTTTTACATCAATGCCATGACTGGCGGCAGCCAAAAAGGCGGTCAAATCAATGAAAAGCTGGCTCAAGTAGCTGAAAGTTGTGGCCTTCTTTTTGTAACTGGCTCTTACAGCGCAGCCTTGAAAAATCCTTCTGATCCTTCCTATCGGGTGGCGGCTGGTCTGCCTAATTTATTACTGGCTACCAATATCGGCTTGGACAAGCCTTATCAAGCCGCCCAGCAAGCAGTAGCTGATTTACAGCCCCTCTTTTTGCAGGTCCATGTCAATCTCATGCAGGAATTGCTAATGCCAGAGGGCGAGCGGGAGTTTCGTTCTTGGCGCCAGTACTTGGCAGATTATAGTCAGCGATTAGAAGTCCCTCTAATTCTTAAAGAAGTTGGCTTTGGCATGGATCGCTCTACTGTCGAAGAAGCGCGCTTCTTTGGAATTCAGACTTTTGATATTTCCGGCCGGGGTGGCACTAGCTTTGCCTATATTGAAAATCAGCGGGGTGGCAATCGTGACTACCTTAATGATTGGGGTCAATCTACTCTGCAAAGTCTGCTAGCTCTTCAGCCACTTCGTGATGAGGTCGAACTCTTGGCTAGTGGAGGTGTCCGCCATCCTTTAGACATAATCAAAGCTCTGGTCTTAGGAGCCAAGTCGGTTGGCCTTTCTCGCGCCATGTTGGACTTGGTGGAAAATCACTCAGTGGAAGAGGTTATTGATATTGTAGAAGGCTGGAAATCGGATTTGCGGCTTATCATGTGCGCCCTATCTTGCCGAAACTTGCAAGAATTAAAGAGTGTACCTTATCTACTCTACGGTCGGCTAAAAGAAGCTCAGGAACAGATTCAATAAATAGCATAAAGACATAAAAAAAGGCCATTAAGGCCTTTTTACTTGTCCTGTTTTCGTAAATCAGCTAGAATTTCCTGAGCAGTAGCGAGGTTGAAAGTCTTCATGGCTGTTAAGCGATTGGCTACAGCAGCAATTTCTTCACCCTGGGCTCCAGCTTGTAATGCTAAAGATTTGGCTTGCAATTTCATGTGTCCGGCTTGGATACCAGTGCTGACCAGGGCTTTGAGGGCAGCGAAATTTTGTGCCAATCCAACCGATACGATGAGGGATGCCAAGTCCCTGGCCTGAGGCTGCCCTAGCAAGTCAAAGCTGGCTGTCACTGTGGGATTGAGGCCGATGGAGCCCCCCTTAGTTGCAATGGGCATGGGCAGGGTCATCTGACCGTGAAGCTGGCGTTTGTCTGGGTCTGCCGTCCAAGTAGAGAGGCCGCGGTAGCTTCCTTCTCGGCTGGCATAGGCATGAGCGCCAGCTTCTATAGCCCTCCAGTCATTTCCAGTAGCCAGCACCAAAGCACCAATACCATTAAAGATACCTTTATTGTGGGTAGCTGCCCGGTAAGGGTCGACCTTTGCTAATTTACTGGCTAGTTGCATTTTATCCGCAAGAAGTTCCGCCTCGGCCTTATCCCGACTGAGAAAACGATAGTCGATGACACAGCGGGCTGTTACTAGGCTATCTGTTGCATAGTTTGATAGGATAGCCATCAGACTTTTACCGCCAGTCAGCTCTTCCAGAGAAAGGGTGAGGGCCTCCAGCATGGTGTTGAGCATATTGGCACCCATGGCTTCCTGTGTATCCACAGAAAGATAAAAAATGAGGAAGTCATCCTTTGGCTCCAGCCAGAGATCTCTAGCTCCGCCCCCACGGGCAACAATCGATGGATAAGCTTGGTTGGCCTGTTCCAGTAACTCTTTCTTTTTCTTGAGAATATCTTTAATGGCTCGGTCTTTATCATCAACCTGATAGAGGGCGATCTGCCCAATCATCTGGCGTTTGTGAACCTCGGTTTCAAATCCGCCTGAACGTTTGATAATCTTAGCGGCAAAGCTAGCCGCTGCTACCACAGATGGCTCTTCTGTCACAAATGGAACTTGATAGCTTTTGCCATCCACCAGAAAGTCTGGCACCAGAGAGTAAGGCAGAGCCAGAGTGGCTAGCACATTTTCACTCATCTGGTTGGCCGTTTCCAGAGGCAAAGTCTGCTGACTGTCTAGCAGCTGCCAATGTTCATCTTGTAAAAGTCCCTTTTCTTTCAACATCTGCAGCCGTTCAGCAGGAGTTTTTTTGGAAAATCCAGTCCAGTTTACTTTCATGATGATTTCTCAACTTTGATGTACTTGCGCTGGTGCTCTGCAATTTCTGCCAGAGCAAAGCTTTGGTCTTCATAGCCAGAGAAGCTGGCATTGCCCTCCGCATCCAGCTCAGCTTCTTCAAAAAAGATGCGCTCGTAGTCTGGGATGGAAAGAGCCTGACGTTGGTCTAATTCCTCTAGGCGTGTTTGAGATAGATGCTTTTCATAGCCCTCTACCAAATTGGCACTAAAGATTTCAGATACAGCTCCGCTGCCATAGCCGAAGAGAGCAATTCGATCACCAGCCTTGAGGTTGTCAGAGTTTTCTAAAAGAGACAGAAGACCTAGGAAGAGGGAGCCTGTATAGATATTTCCAACCTTTTGGCTGTAGAGAATAGAGGCTTCAAAGTTCTTTCTAAGCTGATCTTGCTGCTCTTGAGGCAGGCTTTTATCCATGATTTTATTGAGGCCTTTAAGGGCAAGTTTTGGATAGGGCAAGTGGAAGCAGTAGGCCGCAAAATCTTTGAGAGCTAGCTTGTGGCGCTTCTGGTACTCCATCCAAGTTGTCTTTAAGCTATCCAGATATTGCTGGGTTGAATAGAGGCCGTTGACATAAGGGGTTGTCGAGTAATTTGGGCGCCAAAAATCCATGATATCGCGCGTCTGAGCTACATTATCATCATTGAAAGCGAGGATACGAGGATTGCCGCTAATCAGCATAGAAATGGCTCCGGCTCCCTGTGTTGGCTCGCCAGGTGTGTTAATGCCGTACTTGGCAATGTCGCTAGCTAACACCAAAACTTTGCTGTCTGGATGTTTTTCGATATGGAGCTTGGCATAGTCCAGTGCAGCAGTTGCTCCATAGCAGGCTTCCTTGATTTCAAAGCTGCGGGCAAAAGGCTGGATACCCAAAAGGCCGTGGACAAAAACGGCTGCCGCCTTGCTCTGGTCGATCCCTGACTCAGTAGCCACGATGACCATATCAATCTTTTCTTTGTCCTCTGTTGTCAGGATGGGGTCTGCTGCCGCGGCTCCCAAAGTAACAATATCCTCAGTTAGAGGAGCAATGCTTAGTTCCTTGAGCAAGAGTCCCTTGCTAAGCTTTTCTGGGTCAGTCTCACGGGCTGCAGCTAAATCATTTAATTTTAAGACATAATTACTGGTCGCAAAACCGATTTTGTCGATTCCGATTGTCATTATAAGACCTCTTTAAATCCTTTTATTCTAGTATATTCCGAAGACTATTTTACCATACTTAGGAATAAAACTCTTACAAAAACATCTAATCTCAGCTAAATCAGGCTTAAGATGTATTTTCCAAAATAAAAACAGCAGATGGCTCTACTGTTTGTTTGCTGTGAGTTTGGTTTGGCGCTTTTTTAAATAGTGGTAGAGCTTGAGTACGACGGTGCCGCTGGCCATGCCAATTGAGATGACCAAAGCTAGAATGACTACCAGAGTGGCGTGAATCATGGCCTGGCTATAGTCACCAGTGACAAAGAAGGCAGTCGTCCGATAGGAAATGTAGCCTGGGACCAAGGGGGCTAGAATAGCCAAAATAAAAACAACAGCGGGCGTTTTGTAGATGATGCTGAGAATTTGGCTGACGCAGGAACCAATGATAGCAGCCACAAAGGTTGCTATAATGACATTGGTCGGTCCTTTGAGCAGGAGATAGAGCAGCCAAATAGCCATACCCAGTACTCCACCGGGAATCAGCATACTGCGCTGGACATTTAGAACGATTAAAAAGGTAATGATAGCCAGTAGGCTGGCAACTGCTTGCAGTAAGAATGTCAAGATTGTCATAGGCTTATTTCATAATAAGGAGGGCAACAGAAGTGCCTGCACCGAGAGCAAGAGTGATGAGGAGCGATTCAAAGAGCTTGCTCATCCCAGAGTTGATATGGTTGGTCATGATGTCACGCACAGAGTTGGTCAGAGCAATGCCAGGGACAAAAGGCATGACAGAACCCGCAATAATCAAATCATCTGTGGAGTTAAAACCGGAATAACGCGTCCAGATATGAGCCAGCAGTCCGAAGACAAAGGCACCGGCAAAAGCTGTCACAAAAGGAATGCGGATATATTTGTCCACATACAAAGAGAAGGCAAAGCCAAAGAAGGTAGCAATGGCAGCCCCCAAAGCATCGTAGAAATTTCCGCCAAACATGATGGAGAAGAAGGGAGCACTGAGCGTTGCGGCAGCAATCAGCTGCTTGTTGTTATAGGGCAGCTCCTTGACTTTGAGGCGATTCAGCTCATCAAAAGCCTCTTGAAGGCTAATTTCTCCTGTTACCAACTGACGGGAGACCTGATTGACATCGCAGACCTTCTCGATATTGTAGTTGGTCTTGAGATTACGCTTCATCCGTGAAACATTTGTATTTTCAATCGAAAAGAAAATAGCCACTGGCATTGCTAAGGCATTGCAGTCGATTATCCCTTGCGAATGAGCGATACGAATCATGGTGTCTTCCACCCGATAAGTCTCGGAACCGCTCTGCAGCAGCAGTGTCCCAGCCAGCATGATGACATCTACCGCCAGATTGAAATCTTTGGCTTCTTCCCTGATACCTTTCTCTGTCATTTCCCCAGTCCTTTTCCTAGTATAGCAATAGAACCATTATACCATAAAGCCTCTGAAAAATATCATCAAGTTGGCAGTCATTCGAAGTCTGAAATACAAAAAAGAAGATTGGAAATTTCCAATCTTCTTTCAAATGGTTTGTAAGTCCTTAGTCGTTTATTAGCTCAAAGCATCGTCCATAGAGAGTACTTCGTGGAAGACACGTTGAGTCAATTCAGTCTTTTGCTCTGGAGTCAAGTACTTAGTATTTACACAGTAACCTGAGATACGAACGATAACATCTTCGCCAGACATAATCTTGTCGTAAACATCCTTCAAGTCCATAACGTTCAAGTTAACGTGTTGACCACCGTTTTCGAAGTAGCCATCCAGGATTGTTACCAAGTTGTCTACTTGTTCGTCGTGTGTCTTACCAAGCGCACGAGGTGATACTTGAGTTGTCAGGGAAATACCGTCAGCTGCGTAACTAAAGTCCAAGCTAGCAAGAGAGTTCAAGTTTTGCAACCAGCCACCTTTTGCCTTGTTAGATGGGTTAGCACCTGGTGAGAAGAATTCCAATTTAGACAAGTTCACGCTACCATCTTCGTTGAGGTACACTCCTTTATGGACTGGTGAGTTACCAGTTTGTTTAGAGTAAGCAACGTTAGATGTGATAGTCAAGAGTGATACTGTTGCTTCAGCGTTCTTGTAAAGTTTGTGGCTGCGCAGACGAGTTGTGTAAGCTTCTACCAACCATTCAGCCAGTTCGTTAGAGCGAGGATCATCTTCACCCCAACGTGGGTATTCTCCGATTGTTTCATAGTCGTAGATATAGCCATTTTCGTCGCGGATTGGTTTAACAGTTGCATACTTGATAGCAGACAAGGTATCAACAGTGTTGGCAAATCCACAGATACCGAATCCCATGTTAGCGCGTTGGTAAGTTGGCAAGAAGGCCATTTGAACAGCTTCGTAGTTGTACTTGTCAGTCATGTAGTGGATGATGTTCAAAGCATCTACGTAAGTGTCAGTCAACCAGTCAAGAGATTTTTCAAAGTTCGCTTTAACTGATTCGAATTCAAGAACTTCGTCACGGATAGGCTCGATGTCAAATACCTTGTAGTCTTTATGAACATCGTCGTAACCACCGTTGAGACCTGTCAGAAGGGCTTTCAGCACGTTTACACGAGCACCAAAGTATTGGATGTTGTGGCGTTGTTCTTCATTTTCAGGGTCAAGCGGAGACACACAGCAAGAGATACAGCTCATTTCACCGTAGCCGTCTTTAGCCATAGTTGTTACACCTTCGTATTGGATAGAAGAGTGCTTATGGCTCATGTGCATACAGTAGCGACGGAATGAGTATGGAAGTTTGTCAGTCCAGAGAACGGTCAAGTTTGGCTCTGGAGAGTTACCAATGTTGTCAAGTGTGTTAAGGAAACGGTAGTCCATCTTTGTAACACGGTGACGGCCGTCGTTACCCATACCTGCCATAGAAGTAGTGATGAAGGTTGGGTCACCAGAGTAAAGTTGGTCGTAAGCTTTCGTACGAGCAAACTTCACTGTACGAAGTTTCATAACGAAATCATCAACAAATTCTTGGATTTCTGATTCAGTAAATGTACCACGAGCAAGGTCACGTTCTGCAAAGATATCAAGTACGATTGGCACACGTCCTAGAGATGTTGCAGCACCGTTGATAACACGGCAGACAGCCATGAAGGCGATGTTAGTCCATTGGATAGCTTCTTTAACGTCGAAAGCAGGACGGCGAACGTCAACTCCGTAAAGGTCACCAAGTTTTACAACTTCACCAAGTGCTTGGTATTGCAGGTTGATTTCTTCGCGCAGACGGATTGTTTCTTCGTCAATATCAGTCAAACCATTCCAGTCGCGAACTTTTTCAGCCATGAGGTAGTCAGCTCCATAAAGAGCAAGACGTGCGTAAACACCGATGATACGTCCGCGTGAGTAAGCATCTGGAAGACCAGTTACAGTGTGGGCGTGACGAGCACGGCGGATGTTAGAAGTGTAAGCACGGAAGATACCGTCATTTACTGTAGTAACATATTTAGTAAAGATTTCGTGAACAGCAGGATCTGGTTCGTATCCATTTTCTTTCAAAGTAGTTTCAGCCATGCGGATACCGCCTTTTGGCATGAAGTTCAATTTGAAGAGTTCGTCGTTTTGGATACCGTAAATCAGTTCGTTGTCCTTGTCAATGTAACCAGCGTCAATATCAGCGATAGATGCTGGACGAGTGTCCATTGGGAAACGAGTTTCTTCGTAGTGAGCTTTTGTTTCTTCTACGATTTTCTTGATGTGGAGTGAGCGCTCAGTAGGACCTGCCAAGAAGCTTTCATCTCCATCATAAGGTGTGTAGTTAGCTTGAACGAAGCGAGAAACACTTGCTTTCTCTTTCCAGTCTTCACCTTTGAAGCCTTCCCAAGCTTTGTCAAAAATATCTTGAGCTTCAACAACTGTTTTTACAACCATTTGATTTTCCTCTTTATTCTAGCAACATAAACTGTTACATTTATAAGTAAAGTATATCATATGGTAATCGGTTTCACAAACCATTTTTGGCAGAAAGAAAGACTTTCTTTTATAATACAGAAAGTAAAAAGTCTCAGATGTGTACTATAGATTTGAAAAACATAACTCTTTTCAAATATTTTGGAAAAATGGGTAAAAAAGTTATAATAAAAGTAATTAAAATGTCATACAAAAATTGCTGACGAAGAATCTTACGTTTAAAATACTTTTTACAAGAACGAAAAACTGTTTCAGATTTATTTGAGCAAAAAGGGCTGACTTTGTGAAAGCCTGTAAGCTGAGATTGATGGCAGGAGAAAGGAGGAGGGTATGCTGATTTTTCCACTGATTAACGATACATCTCGGAAGATTATCCACATTGATATGGATGCTTTTTTCGCTTCGGTGGAAGAGCGGGATAATCCTAAGTTAAAGGGGCATCCAGTCATTATCGGCAGCGACCCACGCTTGACAGGCGGTCGTGGTGTCGTCTCCACCTGCAATTATGAGGCCAGAAAGTTCGGAGTTCATTCGGCTATGAGCTCCAAGGAAGCCTATGAGCGTTGTCCCCAGGGGATTTTTATCTCGGGGAATTACGAAAAATATCAGGCGGTCGGATTGCAGATCCGAGAAATTTTCAAACGTTATACGGACTTGATTGAACCCATGAGCATCGACGAGGCTTATCTGGATGTAACGGAAAACAAGCTGGGGATTAAATCCGCAGTCAAAATAGCCAAGCTGATTCAGCATGATATCTGGAATGAACTCCATCTGACAGCTTCGGCAGGCGTTTCTTATAATAAGTTTCTGGCCAAGATTGCCAGTGACTATGAGAAGCCTCATGGTCTGACTGTTATTCTGCCTGAGGAAGCAGAGGCCTTTCTGGCGCCTATGGATATTGCCAAGTTTCATGGAGTTGGTAAGAAGAGCGTTGAAAAACTACATGGCATGGGTATTTATACCGGTGCAGATCTGCTCAAGGTATCAGAAATGACCTTGATTGATAAGTTTGGTCGCTTTGGTTTTGATCTCTATCGTAAAGCGCGTGGCATCAGCAATAGTCCAGTCAAATCCAATCGTATTCGTAAGTCGATCGGGAAGGAGCGGACCTATGCCAAACTGCTCTATAGTGAGGAGGACATCAAGAAAGAGCTGACCCTGCTGGCACAGAAGGTAGAAAATAGCTTGACTAAGCATGACAAGAAAGGGCGAACCATCGTTCTGAAAATCCGCTATGCTGATTTCTCCACCTTGACTAAAAGGAAAAGTTTGAATCTAGCCACTCGAGACAAGGAGCAAATCGAGCGAACTGCGCATGAGATATACGATAGCTTGGAAGAGCAACCACGAGGTATCCGACTGCTAGGACTGACAGTGACGGGGTTTGAATAAAGATAAAGGCTTGGTTCGTTACCGAGCTTTTTTAGATATAGTTTTTAGTATGAGAGAGTTGCTTGTGACGAGCTTCTAAGCTGTCTGATAATTTTCATTGACTAAAAATAATCTTTTTTGAAAAAATAGTGGACAAAGTTTTCTGTATCTGTTATACTGAGTTTATAAAATAAAAAACCGCCTGGTCGGTTTTTAAAAAGAAAGGAGCAGAAATGAAGAAATCTGTAGTAGAAAAAACAAGCGAGCACATCCTCAAGATGAATCAGGAGCTGGATCGGCAGCTGGAAGGTCAGAAAGAGTTTTTGCAGCAGCAGGCAGAAAAACGTAAGGTGTGGCTAGAAAAGATAACACAGGGTGAGAATGGCATACGCTATTCTAAGTGGGGAGTCAAAGCTGGATATGCTGTCCTTGCTGGTGGCTTGCTGACTTCTGTCTTTAGCCCATGGCGAGGACTGGGTATTATAGCAGTAGGCGGTCTGAGCCTTGCCTCCAATCTATGGCATATCCGGCGATTGCAAAATCAGGAAAGGAGCAAGTAGCAGAGAGATGACCTGTCTTAAGCATCAGAGTTAGGACAACTTAGAAACTAAAAGCAGCTGGTAGCAGCTAGACGGTGCTGACGGTTCTTTTAACATCATTTAATTTATCTTTGCTTTTTATTTTAGGCAAGGACTAAAAGACTATGTTTTCTATTTAGCGCAGGTCTTTATTTTTTATAACAAAAACAAACCAAATGGTCGGATTTTAAAAGACTGCGTTTCAAAACAGGCAATCATCTGAACGACTGAGGGTAAAGGATGCTTTTATCCAGTTTTCGAATGATTTTTCACTATTCTACATTTGATAAGGAGTTATCGTATGAACACACAAACACATGTAGGGCCAGAACCCAAGCATATTTGGCCTTTCTTAGCTTGGACCTTTGGTATTAGCTGGGGTGCCTGGCTGATTCTCTATATTTTATCTGTGCTGCAGGTCACCAACAGCGCAGAAACTCTGGGAACTGTCTTTATCTTGATAGGAGGTTTTGGCCCGGCTCTAGGGAGCTTTATCAGCCTTAACATTTCTAAACCGAAGCAAATGCTGTCCTTTATCTTTTCTCATGCTAAGGGCTGGTGGCTGTATATGCTAGTCTTCTGCCTGATTCGGATTTTGACTCTCTTTATTGCCAATCCTGTATTACCGCCGCTCAATGCCATACTCATGTTTCCTCTGGGTTGGACCTTTGTCACCTTTGCTGGGGGCGGGAATGAAGAGTTGGGCTGGCGGGGAGTGCTGCAGCCGGCTCTGGAGAAAAAATTCTCCTTCCCTCTGGCAACTGTCATCACGGCTCTGGTCTGGGTGGCCTGGCATCTGCCTCTCTGGCTGATTCCGGGAACGAGTCAAAGTCAGATTTCTTTGCCCTTCTATCTCTCCTTTGGTATCTTGCTCTGTTTCTGTCAGGCGGTTCTCTACAAGCAGACGGCCTCTGTCTTTGCCTGCATGGTCTTTCACGGCTGTATAAACTTTGCCCAGACAGTCATCGTAGGAGCAGCTATCAAGGGCGGAACGTCCCTAAGCTTTCATGCTGCAAATGCGGTGATGACAATTTTACTGCTAGGCTGGTGGTACTGGAAGGGCAATCGGAAAGGGGCTGAGAAAAATGCAAGCTAGAAGCTATAAAGATTCCTCATCTGTCAAGCAAATTCTATTTTTTCTGCTTTGGACTTTTGGTATCACTTGGTCTGCGTGGATTCTCTCAGCTGTGCTGAAAGGACGAGTGCCGCTGCTTCCTTCGCTTCTCATGATAGTGGGAACATTTGGTCCTGCTATAAGCACCAAGCTTGTCTTAGGTAAGTCTTTGAAAGAAATGCTGGCTTTTATCAAGTTTACTAGGAAAGGAAGCTGGCCTTATCTATTGATTTTTGTGGGGCTCTTCACGATTTCCATTGCCTTTGTGACCAAGCCGCTGCCAGGTTTGAATCTTTTGAATGTCTTGATTCTAGCTCTGGTAACGACTCTCTTGACAGGTGGTAATGAAGAAATTGGCTGGCAGGGTTTCCTGCAGCCGGCCTTAGAAAAGCAACTTCCTTTTCCGCTAGCTACTGGGGCAATGGGATTAATTTGGGCAGTTTGGCATTTGCCTCTCTTCTTTACGCCGGGCAGCAGTCAGGCGGGGACCTCTCTTCTGGTCTTTACAGCCTTTTGCCTGCTCAGCCGTTTCTGGCTGGCAGCCCTTTACAAGACCAGTCAGTCTGTCCTCTATTGTGTCCTCTTTCATGGGCTCATTAATACTATTGGCGAAGGCATTTTTGCTGGTAAGGGTACGGAAAATCCCCTCTTTTTCCTAGGCTATATCTTGATGGCGGCTTACAGTATCTATCTTTGGTATCAAAGGAGTCAGCAAGACAAGCTTTAGTGGCTGTTTTTCTAATTTTGTATTTTCCCGGCTTTTCTGGTAGAATAAAGCTATATCAGAAACAAAGGGGAACAGAATGGCGCAACGAAAAGACAAATCCCAGGCCATGAGAGAAAAAGTTTTAAATACAGCGACCCAGCTCTTTATCCAAAAGGGGTCCGAAAAGACCAGTATGCAGGACATCGCCCAGACGGCAGGCATTTCCAAGGGGGCTATCTACCATCATTTCAAGTCAAAAGATGAGATTGTCCTGGCGGTGATGAGGAGCCGGCAGGAGCTGATGGAAGAAGAGATGAAGCAGTGGCTCAAGGCTACGGAAAATCTGACCGGCAGGGAGCAGCTGCAAACCATCTTCAAGTCCAATCTGGAAAGTCAGACAGCCCGGGCCTTAGACGGCATTGTGGATGAGTACGAGCAGGATGCAGGTTTTATTTTGACCATGATGCGGGACAATCTGCGGATAGGCGCCCCTCTGGTCAGCGATATTATCAAAAAAGGCATGGCAGATGGGTCTATCCAGACTCAGTATCCGGACCAGGCTGCGGAAGTCTTTCTGCTGCTAGTGAACTTCTGGATGAATGAGACAGTTTTTGAAAGCGATCCTGAAAAACTGCCAGAACGCCTCCATTTTCTGCAGTTTATGATGACCTCGGTCGGCATGGATATCTTTAATGATGAGCTCATGCGGCTCTCTTTAGCCAGAAAAAAAAAAGCATAAAAAAGGCAGGGACAGAACTAAAAAATTTAATTCTGTCCCTGCCTTTTTATTTATGTTCCGAATATACTGTGGATATCTTCCTCGGTCAGGCCGATTAGGGGGTCGATTTTCAGAGAAAAGTTTTGAAAAGCAGGCTGAGCGTCTCCGCTTTATCCGCTTTATGCTGGAATCTATTGGCATTGATATTCTTAGTGACGATCTGATGGAACAGACTCTGACATACTTAAAACGAAGCTAAGCGATGATTGGTACACCGAATTTTCTAAATACAATTGTAGAAAGTTAATATAAAGAGGACAGCAAACTGTCCTCTTTATAATTCAATATTTGGAAATTTTTCATGGATTTGATTTTTTAAACGAGTTAAAGCAAGATCTGTTTTAGAAACGTTTTGATGTCTTAGAGGCAGTTTCTCTTCGTTGCCATCAGAAAGGACAACCCGAATCTCATTTTTTCTGATGATTGGAAAGATAGAAATCATGAATGAATTGCTATGATGATAAATTGTTAGCGCGTCATGTATGTCACATGTTTTAAAGCTAGATTTGTAACTGACCAGATGATTCTTGTAAAAGAAGACACGAATATCTGGGTCAACATAACCACCATTGTTTTCAATCTGATCCAGCGTTTCATTCAACTCGGGATAGAGTCTGTAAAAATCATTCAATCTTTTATGGTTTAAGTAATAACGGATGAACCCGATCAAAATGCAGAATATAGCAATATAGGTGAAGAAAGTGAAGGAAGTTGTTCCACCTTTTTGGAATTCTTTGTCATCAGAGAGAGTGATGTAGTATTTCAGTTGTTGGTTATTTTCATCATTAAATAGATGAGAGTTCATGATTTTAGCGTAATCAGGAATATCTGAAGCTGAGTGTACTGAGGCAATCAACCATTTTGGCTCTCCTCCTAAAGTATTCGCTTTTTCTAGTTCATCTACGAAGCGGCTAGTTGAAGAATCATTGCGTAGGCCAATATCGGCTTCCCTACCATTTTTATCTATATAAGTTACTTTGTAGAAATAGGTTGAGTCATGCTCTTCTTTTAACTCAGCAACCGGTCCATCAATATGAGTAATTTGTATTGCTTGGCTGTAGGAGGTATCAGAGATTTTTGCAGAAAGAATTTTTCCTTCTTTTCGCAAGGTTTCCACACTGATATCCTTAATGTTTTTTGATGAACGGGTACCAAATAAAATAAGACAGCATCCTACAAGCACCCATTTTATTAGAGAGGCATATTTATTGTATTTCATTAATATCTCCTTTGAAGAAAGTTAATTGTTGTTTTGTCTGGTCGTATAGCCACATTTTAGCATTATACACAGAGCAAAGAAGGGAGTCAAGGATTACTTAAAAATTCCCTTTATATCTTCTTCTCTTATTCCAATCATAGGGTCAATTTTCTGGAAGTTTTCCTCAGTCAGGACATAGTTTTCCACAGGTGTTTTCATTTTATCCACAGGATTGTGGATATTGCTTTCGGCTTGCGGTAGGTCTCCAAAGCGCTCGATGAGATAGGTTTTACGGGCGGTTCCAGTATTTTTTGCAGCATAGTCAAAGGCTGCTTTTTCCCCAAGTAAGATCAACTTGCTCTTGGCACGGGTGATAGCGGTGTAGATGAGGTTGCGCTGCAGCATTCGGTGACTGCTCTTGGTGATGGGCAAGATAACCACGGGAAATTCACTGCCCTGAGACTTGTGGATGCTCATGGCGTAGGCCAGGCGAATCTTATACCACTCGCTACGCTGATAAACAAGTTCATTGCCATCAAAGTCAATGGTCAGCTCGTCCTGCTTGGAGTCGGTGTACTTAGCAGGCAGCAGATCGCTGATATAGCCTAAGTCACCGTTGAAGACATTGCTTTCGGCATCATTGACCAAGTGGATAACCCTATCTCCTTGGCGATACTGACAGTCGGGAGCTTCAAAGGTCAGTTCCTCTTTCTCGACAGGATTGATGAGATTTTGCATAAGATTGTTAATCTGGTCAATGCCGGCTGGCCCCCGATACATAGGTGCCAATACCTGAACATCTTGAGCAGGGATACCGCTGCGAATGGCA
The DNA here is from genome assembly GCF_963456385.1 of uncultured Streptococcus sp. GTDB lineage: Bacteria > Bacillota > Bacilli > Lactobacillales > Streptococcaceae > Streptococcus. The sequence goes on from NZ_CAUOLF010000017.1 coordinate 51,019, forward strand.
GCGCTAGCGATTTTCTCAATCATAGGCGGGATATGTTCATTTCTAGCTTCAAAATATGAGCGATCCGCTTTTTTCTCTGTAAAGTCTGCTGGTAAAATGCCTTTCTGAATCTGGCTGGCCAGTGTGACGATTGTAGACTCTTCGCTCTGCCGATAGATGGTTTCCAGCTTGGTCTGTGGGATAGTCGGTATCTGCAGCAAGTCTGCCAGAACCTGACCTGGACTGACAGACGGAAGTTGATCCGCATCTCCGACAATCAAGAGCTTGGTTTGAGAGGAGATATTGCTGAGCAGCTGATTAGCCAGCCAAGTATCGACCATGGAAAATTCATCCACAATGATAAAATCAGCATCCAGATAATCATCCAAATGACTGGTATCATCATCTCCAGTCATCCCCAAGTGGCGGTGGATAGTGGCGCTAGGCAGACCAGTCAATTCGTTCATGCGCCGAGCAGCACGACCAGTGGGAGCCGCTAGCAGAATCGGCAGATCATTGACCTTTCGCAGATCCAAACCGCGAAGCTGGGCGTAGACTGCGATGATACAGTTGATAACGGTAGTTTTTCCAGTACCCGGTCCGCCGGTTAGGATAAAGACCTTCTGATTGATAGCCTGACGGATAGCTTCTTTCTGGATACTGTCATAGGAGATACCGGAGTTCTCCTCCACTTGCTGGATAGCCGCAGTAATGTTATCTGCGTCAAAGCAGTCTTGCTCTCCTTTTTCCAACAGACGAACCAGATTACTTTTTATTCCTTCTTCAGCAAAAAATAGGCTGTTTTCAAAGATCTTGGTCTCTACATTCTGGACCTTATCTTCCTCAATTAGATGAGCCAGCTCATCAGCGACTAGACTAGGGTCCAGCTCCACTTGGCGTGAGCTTTCTAAGAGTTCGATGGTATGCTCTAGTAAATCACGAGCTTCGACATAGGTATCTCCCCGCTCCATAGACTGGGTCAGCAAGGTGTGGACAAGACCAGCCCGAAAACGCTCAGGGGCATCACTTTGGATCCCCAGCTCTTCTGCCAGATGGTCAGCGATTTTAAAGCCGATCCCCTGAATATCCTCTACCAGCTGATAGGGATATTTTTCGACAATATCCAGCGTTTCTTCCTTGTAGGTATCCTGGATTTGAAAAGCCAGCTTATTGGGAATGCCGTAGGCTGACAGTTTGGCTAGTACCATCTCAGTTCCGTAGTTGAGTCTGAGCTTGGCGACAAAGGCCTCGCGGTTCTTAGCTGCTAAGCCGTTTATCTGAGTCAGCTTTTCCGGCTCCGCTAAAATCTTGTCAATGGTGTCCTCGGTATCTTCTCCGTAGAGTTGGACGATTTTTTGAGCAGTCTTGACCCCGATGCCCTTGAAATGGTCACTGGAGAAGTATTTTACTAGGCCTTTGCTGCTGGGTTTTGCTCGCTCATAGCGGGAAATTTTCAGCTGTTGGCCATATTTGGGGTGTTGGACAAGACTGCCCCAGAAGGTGTAGTCTTCGCCTTCCATGACATCTGCCATGGAGCCGGTGACAATGATTTCAAAATCTTCAAAATCTTCGGCATCTGTATCCTCAATATCTAAGAGCAGGATGCGGAAAAAGTTGCTGGGATTTTCAAAAATAATCCGTTCAATCGTTCCTGAAAAGTAAAATTCCATAGTTTATAGGTTCTTCTTTTAAAACGAACCCAGCTGACGTTCAACTGAGTTCGGTATGCTTAATAGGTCTTAAAAGGCAGCAGTGGCCAGAAGCGGAACTTGGCTTCTCCCTGGATTTGTTCTTTTTGGAAGGTACCGACTTGGCGACTATCCTTGGAAACAATCCGATCGTCACCTAGAAGCAGGTATTCATCATCCAGAAGCTTGACGGTGAAGACAGGGCTGCCTTCACTATCAACAGTGAAGGCTTGAGCCTGAGCAGCGAGTTTTCTGAAAAACTCACCATTGTCATCATAATCGTCCCCAGTATAAGTGGATTGGAGCTTGTCTTCTTTAAATTTCTTGATGTAGTCCGTCAGGTAAGGTTCATCTGTCTTTTTGCCGTTGATGTAAAGGGTATCATTTTCATACTGAATAGTGTCGCCCGGCATACCGATGACCCGTTTGACAATCTCCTTGGTCGTTCCGTCATTATCTGTCTCAGTGGCGACAACGATATCAAAGCGGTCAATAGACTGATGTTTGAGGACCAGCAGGTATTCCCCATTGGCCAGAGTAGGGTCCATAGAGTGGCCGTCTACCTTGACAGGCGACCAGAGAAAGAGCCTTGACAGGATAATGACAGATATAAAGAAGATAAAGAGTCCCCATTCTTTGAGAATGACAACAGCAGTATTTGATTTTTTCATAGGTTACCTTTCTAGAAGTTTTTGAGCTTTTTCAGTATTTTTAAAGTGGAGTTTGGCAGTATGCTGCAGACCGGCCATTCCGTAGGCTTGGAGAATCTGGCTGGCAACATGATCGCTCTTGCTTCCGGCTCCGCTAGGCAGGGTATAGCCTAACTCTTGACTAAGATTTTCTAGATTTTCCAGAAAGAGGTCACGAGCTATAATAGAGCTGACCGCAACAGCTAGGAACTTTCCTTCGGCCTTTTCAATCAGACTTACCGGATTTGGAAAATGGTTTTTTTCCTGCTTTAGGTATTTATTGTAGTTTTGCTGGCTGGTAAAGGCATCGATGACAATTTTTTCGGGATTGATGCCTTTTTGCAGCAGTAGGTAGATAGCTTGATTGTGCAGAGCTACCTTGACAGAGACGGCATTGTAGCCAGAAGCGATGACTTCGTTGTACTTCTCTGGCGATAGGAGCAGAGCTTGATGAGCAATCTTTTCTTTCAAGACAGGTGCCAGTTGGCGAATCTTGCTATCGTTCAAGGTTTTAGAATCACCGACACCCAGTTTTCTCAGAAAGTCATGCTGGTCTGGAGTGACGAAAGAAGCTACGACGGCTAGACCTCCAAAGTAGGAGCCGTTTCCGACCTCATCTGTCCCAATGAGGGCGAAATTCTGAGAAGCAGGACTAGAACTGGTCTTGGTCACTTGATGGCCAAAAAAGCCAGCGTAGTGAGCAGCTTTTGCCCCTTGAAAGAGAACTTTTCCGGAGCTAAAGACACTGACCGTCGCCTGATCCAGCCGGAAGAAATATTGAATATGCGGGTTCTTGCTGGGAGCCAGCTGGCTCTGATATTTCTCAACAAAAGCCTGAATTTCTTGCTGTTTGGGACTGAGGGTGATACTTTCCATACCCCCTATTGTACCATAAAAAGGAAAAGTCGAAAGTCATAAGATTGAAAATCCTACAAAAATTTTGTAGGAGCGCACCGCTGTTTACAATGTCAAAAAAGATGAAAAAGAAAGTCCTTGTCTAGTTCCAAGTGTTTTAATAACTGACAAAGGGCTTCTTTTTTGATATAATACAATGAGGTGATTTTATGGCAAATTTGAATCGATATAAATTTACATTTGGAAACAAGACCTTAACTCTAACAACAGAACACGATAATCTCTTTATGGAAGAAGTAGAACGGGTAGCAAAGGAAAAATACAAGGCTATCAAAGAGCAGATGCCTGCGGCAGATGATGAAGTCCTGGCGATTTTGCTGGCGGTCAATAGCCTATCTACCCAGCTCAGCCGCGAGATTGAGTTTGATGACAAAGAAAAAGAACTAGAAGATTTTCGTCACAAAATGCTCAGTGATTTAAGAGAAAAGTCGGGTAAATAGAGGAGCAATAATGTTTTCTATTATTATTTTACTAATATTGGCCTGGAGCTTTTATATTGGCTACTCGCGTGGCATTGTTCTGCAGGGCTATTATGCCTCTGCGACCATGGTTTCTATGCTGGTGGCTGGAGCTTTTTATAAGAGCTTGGCTAAGTTTATCAGCCTTTGGGTGCCTTATGCCAGCGCAACTCAGGGCTCTTCGACCTACTTTTTCCCTAGCTCCCAGCTTTTTCAGTTGGATCAGGTTTTTTATGCTGGTTTGGCCTATCTCATTATTTTTACGGCTGTCTATATCCTTGGGCGCTTTTTCGGGATTTTTGCGAATCTGATTCCCTATCCCAATAAGCTGGATACCAAATGGTACAATGTGACCAGCGGAGTCATTGCTGTTTGCATCTCTATTTTTGTTTTGGGAATGTGCCTGACTATTTTAGCGACGGTGCCGATGGAGATGGTTCAGGAGCGGCTCAACAGCAGCTTCATGATTCGCTTTATTGTCAAGTATACCCCTATCACATCCAATATCCTCAAAGATCTCTGGGTGAATCAAGTTATCGGATAAAAGACGACTCAGTTGGCCTGCTAGCTGAGTTCTTTTTTACTAGAAAAGAAAATTATGAACACAAAAATTTTAGAAACCTTAGAATTTAGCAAGATTAAAGAACTGTTTGCTCCCTATCTTCTGACCGAGCAGGGGCAGTTGGAGCTGGGCCTGCTTTTGCCGACTAGCAAGATGGAGACGGTGGCCTCAGCTTTTCTGGAAATGACAGATATGCAGCAGATTTTTGTGCAGCATCCGCACTTTAGTCTGGCTGCGACTCAGGATATTACTGCCTTGACCAAGCGCTTGGAGCTGGAAAGCGACTTGAATATTGAGGAGTTTTTGGCTCTCAAGCGCGTCTTGGCTGTGACTCAGGAGCTCAAGTCCTTTTATGAGGACTTGGAAAATGTGCACTTGGAAAAGCTGGACCGTCTGTTTGAGAACCTAGCTGTGTTCCCTAAGCTGCAAGGAAGTCTGCAGGCTGTTAATGATGGCGGCTTTATCGAAAGCTTTGCCAGCGAAAGTTTGAGCCGTATCCGCCGAAAAATTCAAGAAAATGAAAACCAGGTGCGGGAAATTCTGCAAGAGATTCTCAAAAACAAGGGAGAGATGCTGGCGGATCAGGTAGTGGCCAGCCGGAATGGTCGCAATGTGCTGCCTGTGAAAAATACCTACCGCAACCGCATTTCTGGTGTGGTTCACGATATTTCAGCCAGCGGCAATACCGTCTATATCGAGCCTAGAGCAGTTGTCAATCTCAACGAAGAAATTGCCAGCAGTCGGGCGGACGAGCGTTATGAAATTCAGCGGATTTTGCAGGAATTATCGGATCTCTTCCGTCCCCATGCAGCTGAAATTGCCAACAATGCTTGGATTATTGGACATCTGGATCTGGTGCGTGCCAAGGTCCGCTTCATGCAAGAGACGGGAGCGGTGGTGCCAGACCTGTCGGAAGAGCAGGATATCCAACTGCTTAGTGTCCGTCATCCCCTGATTGAAAATGCAGTGGCCAATGACCTACATTTCGGGCCTGATTTGACAGAGATTGTTATTACCGGGCCTAATACCGGTGGTAAGACCATCATGCTGAAGACCTTGGGGCTGGCTCAGATCATGGCCCAGTCAGGTCTGCCGATTCTGGCGGACAAGGGCAGCCGCGTCGGGATTTTCAGTCAGATTTTTGCAGACATTGGTGATGAGCAGTCCATTGAGCAGAGCCTGTCTACCTTCTCTAGTCACATGACCAATATCGTCTCTATTTTGGAGCAGGTGGATAGCGATAGCTTGGTCCTGCTGGATGAGCTAGGAGCTGGGACTGATCCGCAGGAGGGTGCAGCTCTGGCTATTGCTATCTTGGAAGACTTGCGGTTGAGGCAGATTAAAACCATGGCGACGACTCATTATCCTGAGCTCAAAGCCTATGGGATTGAGACGGACTGGGTGGAAAATGCCAGCATGGAATTTGATACTGACAGTTTGCGGCCGACCTATCGCTTTATGCAGGGAGTGCCTGGCCGATCCAATGCCTTTGAAATCGCTCGACGTTTGGGCTTGGCGGAAGTTATCGTTGGCCATGCCCAAGAGCAGACCAACACAGACAGCGATGTCAATCGGATTATTGAGCGCTTAGAAGAGCAGACGCTGGAAAGCCGCAAGCGCTTGGATAATATCCGCGAGGTGGAGCAGGAAAATCTCAAATTTAACCGAGCCCTCAAAAAACTTTACAATGAGTTTAACCGAGAAAAAGAAACCGAGCTTAATAAGGCGCGGTTGGAAGCTCAGGAAATCGTTGATTTGGCTTTGTCAGAGAGTGAGAGCATTCTCAAAAATCTCCATGATAAGTCCAGTCTCAAACCGCATGAGATTATTGAAGCCAAGGCTCAACTCAAAAAGTTGGCACCAGAAACGGTTGATTTATCAAAGAATAAGGTGCTCAAGCAGGCCAAGAAAAATCGGGCGCCCAAGGTGGGAGATGATATCCTAGTCACCAGCTATGGTCAGAGGGGAACCTTGGTCAAGCAACTCAAGGACGGTCGTTGGGAAGCTCAGGTCGGTCTCATCAAGATGACACTAGAAGAGCAGGAATTTAATCTTCTCAAGGCTGAAAAGGAGCAGCAACCTAAGCGCAAGCAGGTCAATGTGGTCAAGCGGGCCAATACTGCTGGACCGAAAGCCAGACTGGATCTGCGGGGCAAACGCTATGAAGAGGCTATGGAAGAGCTGGATGCCTTTATCGATCAGGCCCTCCTCAATAACATGGCCCAGGTGGATATTATCCACGGTATCGGGACCGGCGTCATCCGCGAAGGGGTGACAAAATACCTCCGCCGCAATAAGCATGTCAAGTCCTTCGGCTATGCTCCGCAAAATGCCGGTGGGAGCGGTGCGACGATTGTAATCTTTAACTAAGAGGCCAGAAATGAAAATACAAACCTATGACTCGACTTATGAGAAAAGTTGGGTTTATACAAAAGCTTTGAGTTATCTCTTTTCGCCTTTCTTTGATGATATGAGCCGCAGCAAGGATAAGTTTACTGAAGAGCCTTACCAAGATTCAGTTGAGCTCATAGCAGTGGAAGATGATCAGGTTGTGGGGCTTCTAGATATTGGGATTTACACCGAAGAAGCAAGCCATTCTTATCCATATTATCCAGGAGAAAAGATAGCTTACTTCGCTAATCTAGCTGTCCATCCTGATTTTCAGAATCAAGGGATAGCCAGCCAACTCTTTCAAGCTGCTTGGGAGCAGCTGCATGAAAAGAAAGTTGAGGCCTTGATCATCTTTACCAGAGACGGAGAACAAGCAAATCACCTCTATCAGAAGTGGGGCGGCAAGCTGATTTGTCAAGACTATTTAGTTGTCGGACGCCCCAAAGATCAAACATCGTTTTCTTTCAGCGTTGATAGGAAGCAGCAGACAATCTGTCTGACAGATAAGTCGGGAAACTCCTTAGGTTATTATCAAAGAGAAGGGCATTATATTGTATCAAGGAAAGAAGATTTGGAGCATTTTGAGATTGATGAACTTTACAAAGAACATACCTATGTCTTGAAAATCAAATAAGGCATTGGAAGTTTCAGCGAAGAGATAACAGCAGGTTCTTTTATGAGTGCCTGCTTTTTGCTATAATGTAAGTAGCATAAAGAGTACCGGAGGGAAAATAATGAAATTTAATCATTTATCAGATTCCTGCACGACTATTTTGGTGGGCAAGAAGGCCAGTTACGACGGTTCAACCATTGTGGCTCGTACGGAGGATTCACAAAATGGGGTTTTTACGCCCAAGAAATTTGTCGTAGTGGAGCCACAAGACCAGCCCCGCCATTATCAGTCTGTTTTGACGTCTTTTGAGATGGATTTGCCGGACAATCCAGTCCGCTATACGGCAGTGCCAGATGCAGTTCCCAAAGATGGGATTTGGGGAGCTGCTGGGATTAACAGCTACAATGTTGCTGTCAGCGCAACGGAAACGATTACAACTAATAGCCGCGTGCTGGGGGCTGACCCTCTAGTAGAATCAGGTATCAGCGAGGAAGATATCCTTACGCTGGTTCTTCCCTATATCAAAACAGCTCGAGAAGGGGTTCTACGCTTAGGGAAAATCTTAGAGGAATACGGTACTTATGAATCCAATGGGATTGCTATCTCAGATGTCAATGAAATCTGGTGGCTGGAAACCATTGGCGGCCACCATTGGATGGCGCGGCGCGTGCCAGATGATGTCTATGTGACCAATCCCAATCAGCTGGGCAGTGATTATTTTGAATTTGACAATCCGGAGCATTTCCTCTGTCATCCGAATCTCAAAAACTTGATCAAGGAAAACTATCTCAATCTGAATTACTCGGACGAGGGCTTCAATCCACGCTATGCTTTTGGCAGCCAGAAGGATAAGGACCGTCATTACAATACACCGCGTGCTTGGGACATCCAGCGTTTTCTCAATCCAGAAGTGGAGCAAGATCCAAGGAGTTTCTTCATTCCTTGGTGCCGCAAGCCATATCGCAAGATTACTATAGAGGATGTCAAGTATGTCCTGAGCAGTCACTATCAGGATTCGCCTTATGATCCTTATGGAGCAGAGGGAGATTACCACAGCAGACGGGCCTTTCGGACTATTGGGATCAATCGGACCAGTCAGACAGCAATCTTACAACTTCGTCGTAATCAACCGCAGGAAACGACTGGGATCCAGTGGCTATCCTACGGCTCCATGCCTTACAATACAGCCGTTCCTTTCTTTACTCAAGTCTCAACAACGCCAGACTACTTTGCCAACACGACGGACAAGGTTTCGACGGATTCTTTCTACTGGACCAATCGACTGATTGCTGGGCTTGCTGATGCTCATTTTAGCAGTCATGTAGGGGACTTGGATGATTATCAGGAAAAGACCATGGCCTGGGGTCACGAAATGATTGGTCGGGTAGACCAGGCCCTGGCTAAGGGCGAGGATGTGGACTTTGAAGCTGAAAATCAAGCTATGAGCGACAAGGTGCAAGAAGCGACAGACCAGCTCTTGGAGAAGGTCCTCTTGGATGCCAGCAATCTCATGACCAACCATTTCTCACT
>NZ_CAUOLF010000018.1:0-57221 GCF_963456385.1 uncultured Streptococcus sp.
TGTGGATTTGTGTGTCTGGCGCTACTGTAGAGTGTACCAAGCGGAAGGCTGGAATTGCCCAGTCAAGGTAATCTTCATACCAATCGCTGCGACGGAGTGGCAATTTCTCACGAAGAGCAGCCTCGTCGATCTGGATAATCTTCACGCCAGCAGCTTCAAGGTCAAGAACTTCATCCTTGATAGCAAGAGCGATTTGAAGGGTAGAATCCTTGATAGAGATGTCTTCACGCGGGAATGACCAGTTGAGGATGGTTACAGGTCCAGTCAGCATACCTTTGACAGGTTTGTCTGTACGGCTTTGTGCATAGCTAGACCATTTAACAGTGATTGGGTTGAGACGAGTAACATCACCCCAGATGATTGGTGGTTTGACTCCACGCATACCGTATGATTGTACCCAACCATTTTTAGAGAAGAGGTAGCCTGACAGGTTTTGACCGAAGTACTCAACCATGTCATTACGCTCGAACTCACCGTGCACCAGCACGTCAAAGCCGACTTCTTCTTGCCACTTGATCCATTCATCGATTTGCTCAGCCAAGAACTTGTCATAGTCTTCTGCCGACAGCTCACCCTTGCGGAAGGCCAAGCGCTTAGCACGGACTTCCTTGGTTTGAGGGAAGGATCCAATCGTGGTAGTTGGCAACGGTGGCAGATTGAGTGTCTTGTGCTGAATTTCCTCACGTTCTGCAAAGGCTGGCAAACGAGTGTAGTCAGCGTCAGTCAAACCAGCGATGCGCGCACGAAGTTCGGCATTTTCACCCACACGTTCAGTCGCAAAGAGTTCTTTGTTAGCAGCAAGTGCTTCTGCACCACCGCCATTGCGGATAGCATCCAAGTCACGGATTTCATCCAATTTTTCTACCGCAAAGGCAAAGTGGTTCAAGATTGCTGGTTCAAATTCTTCATTAGCCGTTGTAAATGGCACATGGAGAAGTGAACATGAGCTTGTCAAGACGATGTTTTCAGCTGGGATTTGCTCAAGCACTGCCAAGCTCTTTTCGTAGTTGTTGCGCCAGATGTTTTTTCCGTTGACAATCCCTGCATAAAGAGTCTTATCAGCTGGAAAGCCACCTTTTACAAGCTCAAGTGTTTTCTTGCCTTCGACAAAGTCCAAACCAATAGCATCTACTGGCAACTCTACAAGGTCTGTATAGATGTCACGAACATCACCAAAGTAGGTTTGAACCAAGACTTCCAAGCCTTTCTTGTCCGCCAAAAGCTTCTTATAAAGGTCCAAGAAGAGAGCTTTTTCTTCTGCTGACAGGTCTTTGACCAGACTTGGCTCATCCAGCTGGATACGCTCTGCGCCCAGCTCTGCTAATTTTGCAAAAACTTCTTGATAAGCTGCAGCTAGGGCATCTACAAAGTCAGCCGGAGCCACACCGTCTTCAAAGTCAGATACTTGCAGGAGAGTGAATGGACCGACCACAACAGGACGGGTTACCAAGCCCAACTCTTTAGCTTCTGCAAATTCATCAAAAATCTTATGTCCAGCCAGTTTGACTTGAGTTTCTTTTTCAAATTTAGGAACGATATAGTGGTAGTTAGTGTTAAACCATTTCTTCATCGGAAGGGCGCGGACATCCCCTTTTTCACCCTGATAACCACGAGCCAAGGCAAAATACCGCTCCAAGTCAGTCAACTCCAAGCCTTGCACAGATGACGGCACCACGTTAAAGAGAAAGGCCGCATCCAGCACATTGTCATAATGAGAAAAATCATTTGACGGAATCTCTGAAATTTCTTTTTCCTTAACAATATTCCAGTGCTTAGCGCGCAGCTCTTTGGCCGCAGCCAGAAGCTCTTCTGCTGAGATTTCATGTCTAAAGTATTTTTCAGTTGTAAATTTCAATTCGCGGAATTCGCCCAAACGTGGGAATCCAATAATAGTCGTTGACATAAACGTCCTCCAAAATTTTTCTTGATTTTATCTTATCAGAAAATCCCCCCTCTGTATAATTGGAATTTCCCAGAGTTTGATATAGTCTAAAACTATAACCCGGTTCTCTATACAACAATAAAAGCTTATTTTTCAACTTCCATTGACTAAAATTATTGTTTGCTATAGGTAGAAATTATGACCTTGGAAAAAGAAAAACCAGCGAGAATAAAATCTCGTTGGTTTCTTTTCATTCTTTTACTAACGTTTTTTTCTCCTCCTTCTCCACAACAAACTCTCTAACCAAGCGATAGATAACTGCAAAGATAGGCGTAAAGAAAATCATGCCGACCAAGCCAAAGAGGTTGCCCCCAATCAGGGCGGCGGCTAGGGTAAAGAGAGTTGGGAGACCGACGGACTGGCCGACCACGCGCGGATAGATGATGTTGCCCTCAATCAGCTGCACTCCCTGAAAGACTACGATTGAAAGAAGAGCTTTCCAAGGGCTGTCGGTGAAGATAAAGATAGCACCTAGAGCACAAGCTGAGAAGGGCCCGATGTAGGGAATGAAAGAGAGCACTCCGGCCAAAACTCCTGTCAAGGCAGCATAAGGCAGGCCTGTCAGAGAGTAGGCGATAAAGACTAAAACCCCAACAATGACGGCCTCTATCATCTGCCCCATCAGAAACTTATCATAGGTCTCAACAATGACAGAACCGACATAGGATAGGCGTTTCACAGCCTTCTCAGGAAGCAGGACCTGCAAGAGACGGCTAGTAATTGTCTGCAAATGCTCCTTGCTGCTCAAGAAAGCAAACATGAGAAATATAGACATGATGACAGAGAAAAAGTTGCCAAAAATAGCAGAGATATTGCCCGTCAGACTGCCCAGAAGAGAGATGGCTCGGTTGACAATGTCGCTGTTTTGCAGCTGCTTAGTCAGATCTTTCAGCTGGCTAGAGGAAAGCAAGCCAGACTGCTGCAGCCACTTGGCTACCTGAGGTGCTACCTTGCCGATTGTCGCGCTTAGCTGATTGACCGCTGTGGTCAGAGTCGGCACGACAATAGAAACAATCCCCGTCATAATGAGAACTAAAATCAGCACCTCTAAAATTAAGGCCAAACCGCGCTGCAACTTTTGTGGGACTCGGCATTTATCCAAGAGGTCTTCCAGCTTTTTCATCGGAACATTGAAGATAAAGGCTAGGACTCCACCCAGTATAATAGGCGAAAAAACCGAAGTCAAACTCTGCAAACCAGACCAGATATTCCCGATATAGAGAACCAGAGCCAGAGCGAGCGCCGCAAATACGATTAGTTTATAAGATTCATTTATTTTTTTCATAAGGCTTCCTTTTAAGGTTTTGTCATTTCCTTATTTTATCATAATTTTCAAGGCCTTTCGAGCAGGAGGAAGCATGGGTTAGTCAGCTTTGTCATTGCTCTTAAAATTTTGCAAATCTTGAAGATAGAGAAATCCAGCCCCTATGGACAGAAGACCTGCAAAGATAGCTAGAAAAGGAATAAATCCCATGATAGATGCAAAAAGCAGCATCTGATGATTCATCTTATTGACCCTTGAGTCCCCACTATAATGAGACATACCAGCTAAGGAAAGTATCAACAAGAAAACATTAATTAGCATAATCAGAAGTGCCCATATGTAATTTTCAATGAAGCTGACAATCAAATCAACAAACTCAAAACTCGAACTTTGTAAAGAAAAATACATGATAAGAATTCCCGCTATAATACTCACTATCCCATTTACCAATAACAATTTATTCGACTTCATAGAAATCTCATTCTTTCTTTTTTAAACATAGTATACCTAGCCACTTTCTAATCTGTCAACCTTTATAAAAGAATGACTGTCACATCCGATAAATCCGTTTTCATTCAAATTATCTTATGATAAAATAAGCTTATGCACAAGAAAACGATTATTGATTTTAAGCAGTTGGGCCAACGCCTGATTTTCACGAATCCCATCAAGGAGCTAAAGACTCGCCGCCTGGACCAAGTGGAGGAACTTTTAACAGAGATTGAGGGCTGGCAGGAGAAAGGATACTATGCTGTCGGCTATGTCAGCTATGAAGCAGCGCCAGCCTTCGAGGAAAAGTTCCAAGTTCATGCGGCCCCGCTCCAGAAGGAATACCTCCTCTACTTTACTATCCACGATAAGGTCGAGCTGGCTTCCATTCCCTTGACCTATGAGGAAGTGGAAATGCCAGCAGCTTGGAAAGGGCTGACTTCTGAGCAAGAATACCAGAAGGCTATCGAGACTATTCATCATCATATCCGCCAGGGCGATACCTATCAGGTCAACTACACGGTGCAGTTGTGCGCGGAGCTCAATCCTGAGGATAGCTTAGCTATTTACAACAGGCTAGTCGTTGAGCAAAACGCAGCCTATAATGCCTATGTAGAGCATGACGAGACTGCCATCTTGTCCATCAGCCCTGAGCTCTTTTTCGAGGAGCACCGAGGTCAACTGACCACTCGTCCGATGAAAGGAACTACCAATCGGGGACTGACTTTAGAGCAGGATAGAGAGCAGGCTGCATGGTTGGCCCAGGATGCCAAAAACCGAGCTGAAAATATGATGATTGTCGATCTGCTGCGCAATGATATGAACCGCATTTCTCAGACGGGCAGCGAGCGGGTTGAGCGTCTCTGCAGTGTCGAGCAATACTCTACGGTCTGGCAGATGACCTCTACTATCAAAAGCAATCTGCAGGAGGGAGTCGGGCTGACTGAACTTTTCAAGGCACTCTTTCCTTGCGGATCCATCACAGGCGCACCTAAGATTTCGACCATGGCAATCATCAAGGCGACAGAAAAAGCTGCCCGCGGGGTCTACTGCGGTACAGTCGGTATCTGTCTACCAGACCAGAGACGGATTTTTAACGTCGCCATCCGCACCATTCAGCTGGAGGGAAGAAAAGCTATCTACGGCGTTGGCGGCGGCATCACTTGGGACAGCACCTGGAAATCCGAATACATCGAAACCCAGCAAAAATCTGCCGTCCTCTATCGAAAGAATCCGCGATTCGACCTGATTTCTACTGGAAAAATAACGGATGGAAAACTGACTTTACAAGTCCAACACCTGCAAAGACTGACGGAAGCAGCTAGCTACTTCGCCTATCCTTTTGATCAAGACAAACTGAAGCAAGAGCTAGAAGAAACCTGCGCTCAGCTGGATAAAGGGCAGGATTACAGGCTGCGTATAGCTCTTAAAAAAGACGGCGGTATTGGGCTAGAAACGGCTCCTCTACTGCCATTAACAGAGACTTTCAGAAATGCAAAACTGGTCGAGCAGACAGCCAATCTAGCCCAGCCTTTTACCTATTTCAAAACCAGCCATCGGCCACATCTGACCTTGGAGCAGCAAGAACAGATTTACTACAATGCCCAAGGCCAGCTACTGGAAACTTCTATCGGCAATCTGCTACTGGAGCTAGACGGCAAGCTCTACACGCCTCCAGCTGAACTGGGCCTGCTCAAGGGCATCTACCGCCAGCAATTACTGGATAAGGGACAGGTTACTGAGAAGATTCTGACTCTGTCTGACCTGGCCCAAGCAGAGAAAATCTACGCCTGCAACGCAGTTAGAGGACTGTACGAGCTGGAAATTGATAAAGGAGAGCTCTGACATGAAAGTTATCTTTCTGCACGGACTAGGGCAAGATGCGCATTCTTGGAAGAAAGTTCAAGAAGCCCTAGCCAATGTCCCAACGGAGTCGCTGGCTCTTTTTCTGAAGGGCAATGAAAGTTACCAAGACATTCGACAAGCAACCCTCCAGCACCTTCAAGCTGAAGAACAGCCTTTTATCTTAGTCGGTTTGTCACTCGGTGGCCTGCTGGCACTGGACCTTTCTGACCAAACTCTTCCTCATCTAAAGGGCTTGATTTTATCCGGGACTCAATACAATTTAGCAGATAATTTTCTCTACAGACTGCAGATTCTCGTCTTTAAACTGATGCCCAAAAGTGTCTTCACCAAGCAAGGAGCCGATAAAAGCCAGATGATACGGATTTTGGCCGAGCTACGAAAGGTAAATCTCACTGATAAAATTAAGAAAATCAAGCTCCCGAGCCTGATTCTTTGCGGCAGCAAAGACAAACCCAATCTAAAGGCTGCCTATGAGCTTAACAAGCTGCTGAAAGGTTCTCAGCTTCGCATTATAGAAAAGGGCGGCCATACTCTGAATAGCCAAGCGCCAACAACATTTGCTCAAATAATAAAGAAATTCCTAAATAAGTTCTGACCCTTTTACAAGACAAACCAAAAACTTTAGAAATATTTGAGAAATTCTTTATAAATATTTGAAAGTTTGGTGCTATACTAATTAATAAGAAGAGGAGTTTTCTCTCCTAACATCATGAAAAGGAGACTTGATCATGGAAAATGTTTTGGTTTTACAGCAAGTCAGCAAGAAATTCGGCCGGCAGTACGCTCTGACCGATGTGAGTCTGACGATAAAAAAAGGAGATATTTACGGTTTAATTGGCAAGAACGGGGCCGGAAAGACCACTCTGATCAAGGTCATCACCCAGCTTTTGGAAGCAAGCAATGGTAATGTCTCCCTCTTTGGCTCTCAGAACTATCAAGAATGGACGCAGAGCCTCAAACGGGTCGGTTCGGTCATCGAAACACCGGTCGCTCACAACCACCTGACAGCCTATGAAAATCTCAGCTACTACTGCAAGCTCCGCCATATTCCCCATGCAGACAAAGTCATCCGTGAAACCTTGGAATACGTGGACTTGACAGATACCGGCAAGAAGAAATTTCGCGACTTCTCACTCGGGATGAAACAGCGGCTGGGTCTAGCTATCGCGCTTCTTACCAGACCCGACCTGATGATACTGGATGAGCCTATCAATGGCCTGGATCCAGTCGGCATCAAGGAATTCCGCCAGCTGGTGCAGCGGCTCAACGAGGAGTTGGGCATGACCTTTATCATCTCCAGCCATATCCTGTCTGAACTCTACTTGGTGGGGAACCGGTTCGGCATTATCGAGGAAGGACGGCTGATTCGCGAGATTTCCAAGGCGGAGTTTGAAGAACAGAGCGAAGACTATATCGTGCTTAAAACATCGCAGTTGGAAGAAGCCAGCCGGCTGATTCATGACCAGCTCATGCATCGTATCAAGGTGGTCAATGCTTCTGACGAGATTCATATCTTCACCCATTCGCATGAGATTAGCAAGATTGTCAAGGAACTTGCAGCCGCAGATATACCGGTGCAGGAGATTTACTATGCACGACAAAACCTAGAAAACTTCTTTACAGACTTGGTCGAATGAAAAAGGGAGGCTTATCATGATGGATTTCATTCGAGCCGATTTTTACCGGCTCATGCGCTCAAAAGGCTTTTGGATTACTGAGTTTTTATTATTCTGTGTGATTATCTCAACAACCTTCTTCCATGCAAATATTCATTTTGGAGCAAATATCTCCAGCAATGCGGCTGCTAGTCAATCTCTAGGAAAACTAACTGGCCTTCAAGCTCTGGGCTATTTTGCAGGCAATACAGACAGTCTGCTCTTTTTCACCATCATTGGTATTGGTATGGTCCTTGGAGTGGACCTGTCTCGGAAACTTTATAAAAACTGTCTGAGCTACGGCATCTCTAAGCTCAGCTATTATTTTTCTAAATTCTTTGTTTGCGTTAGCATCGCAGCCTTTCACTTCCTGATGATTTTATCTATCTCCTTTGTGACCGCTAGTCTGTCCAACGGAATTGGAAGTGCCCCCAGCTCTTTTTTGCCTCAGCTAGGAGCTGCTCTCTTCGTTCAATTTCTCAGCACGGTTTCATGGATTGCCATCATTTCTTTTGTACTCTATGCCAGCCACTCGATTGTATCTAGCTTTCTGACCTATTTCCTTGGCGGTACCTTACTGACTATTCCCCTCATCTTTTACCCTGACAATGAATGGCTGCTCTATCTGACCATGCGTTTTAACACAGATATGGCAGCAGATAGCGGAGCTGTTATCAAGGCTATCCTGACAGTGGTAACGGTCACCCTAGTCTTTCTGATTAGCGGACTGATGGTTTTCAAAAAGAAAAATTTATAAAAAGCAGGAACAATCTTAATCATTCAGAGGAGATTTCATGTTACATACTATTCAGGCGGAGCTCTACCAGCTTGTCCGCTCCAAACCTTTTTGGCTAATAGAAGGGCTGCTCTTTTTTCTCATTTTCATCAGCTCTCTTGGTGAAAGCAACTTTAATTTTTATATCTCTACGTCTTCTGATCCAGAAGAAATAGTCATCCAAGGTTGGACAGGATTTGAAGCTCTCGGGCAGCTTGCTAAAGATTTCCTGCCCTTTGTCATGATTACTGTCCTTGTGCTCATTATCTTTCTGTTAGGTCGTGACCTGACTAGAAAATTATACAATAATATATTAGCTAGCGGGGTCTCTCGGAAAGAATTTTACCTATCCAAAATAGCTGTTCTTGTCACAATTATCATCTTTCAACTAGTAACAGCCTTTGCTATAGCCTTTATCTTTGGGAGCCTCTTCCACGGACTTGGGACTATGCCAAAGAACTTTTTCTGGAGCTTTTCCTTATCTTTCTTTCGCTCCTTTCTCTTTATTATGACCTGCAGTTCCGTAGTTACCTGTCTTCTCTACCTGACCCGCTCTACCCTAGCCAGCTATCTCGTCTTTTTCGCCCTGATTATGCTTCAGTCTAGTCTCGTCATCGTTTTCCCTCAGATAAATTCTGAACTATTCTTATTCCTTATCCTAGCTGGTTCTCTCTTAGGTGGTTACCAAGCCTTTCAGCA
Source organism: uncultured Streptococcus sp. (assembly GCF_963456385.1). Classification (GTDB taxonomy): domain Bacteria; phylum Bacillota; class Bacilli; order Lactobacillales; family Streptococcaceae; genus Streptococcus. Next base: position 8,691 of record NZ_CAUOLF010000018.1, read on the forward strand.
CAGGGACTTATAAATTTAAGCAGTCAGCCCTTTGGCTGCTTTTTTATTGCTTTTGGATTGATTCTGCATTTCTTTAGAAATATTTTAGAATTTCTTGAGAAATATTTGAAATCTAGCTTGTATACTAAAATCAAACCTAAGAAAGCGAGAATATACCATGCAAACTGTTTTAGAAGTAAAGCAAGTTACCAAACAATATGGCCAGCAATATGCCCTTGACCATGTGAGTCTTTCAATCCAGAAAGGTGATATTTATGGACTGATTGGCAAGAACGGAGCTGGCAAAACCACTCTTCTCAAGACCATTAGCCGGCTCATTCATGCCAACAGCGGAACCGTGTCTGTCTTTGGTTCGCAGAACTCTAAGGAATGGAACGAAGCCTTGCGCAAGATAGGAACTGTCATCGAAACACCAGTCGCTTACAATCAAATGACTGCTTATCAAAACCTCAACTACTACTGCAAGGTCCACCAGATTGCCCAGCCCGACCAGCTCATCAAGGAAACCCTGGCCTATGTCGGATTGAGCAATACTGGTAAAAAGAAATTCCGCAACTTTTCGCTAGGAATGAAGCAGCGCTTGGGGATCGCTATTGCACTTATCAGCAAGCCTGAACTCATGATTTTAGACGAGCCCATCAACGGCCTCGATCCTCTTGGCATCAAGGAATTCCGACTGATGATTCAGCGGCTCAATCAAGAACTGGGGATCACTTTTATCATTTCCAGCCATATCTTGTCTGAGCTTTATCTGGTAGCCACCAAGTTTGGGGTGATTGACCAAGGACGACTTGTCGCAGAATTCACCAAGGATGACTTTGACCGAGCCAGCGAAGATTATATCGTCCTCAAGACTAGCGATAAAGAACAGGCTGCCAACCTCATCCAAGGTAAGCTCCACTATCAGCTCAAGGATGCTGATAAATCTGACGAACTGCACATTGTCGCCCAAGAACAGGAACTAAATGACATCAACAGGGAGTTGGTTCTATCCAACATTCATGTCAATGGTATCTATGCAGCTCACAAAGATTTAGAAAAATACTTTACAGATTTAGTCCAGTAAGGAGAAAAAACATGTTACATACTTTTCAAGCAGATTTTTACCGTTTCTTTCGTTCCAAGGCGGTTTGGATTACCGAATTCATCTTTCTACTGACGACCTTGAGCGCAGTCTTTGGCAAATTAAATGCCGTCCAGCTTATACAAGCGGTGTCCAACGCTATCGGTAATAATACTTTTATCATCATTATCCTCTCTATGGTCGTCATCGGGACAGATCTGAACAAGCAGCTTTACAAGAATACATTAACCAGCGGCGTTTCCCGTACCAGTTTCTTCGTCTCTAAAGCCCTAGTCATGGTCTGCGTAACGTTCCTGCAGCTAGCTCTCTTTTATAGCATCAACTTTATCCTAGCGGCCATCCTAAACGGTATTGGTGATTTATCCGCTACCTTCCTGCTTCAGTTTATTCTTCTATTCTTTGTGCAGTGCCTGACTGTCATTGCTTGGACAGCCATTATTTCCTTTATTCTTTATCTGAGCAAATCTATGATTGCTGCCCTGGGAGGTTACCTTTTCTGCGCATCCTTAACCGGCGCTCTTGCGCAACTTTATCCCAAGTCTCTGTGGCTGCAGCATTTCACCATGAGCTTTGATTTTGAGACGCTTCAAAGCAACGGTGTAACCTTAAGAATTGTTCTAATCGCCTTGTTTTTAGGAACAGTCTTCACCGCAGCAAGTCTCTATACTTTCCACAAAAAGGATTTATAGTAAACAATGAGCTGGCTCTCAACTGGCTCATTTTAATCTTTCCAATTTTAAATTTCTTTAGAAATATTTTAGAATTTCTTGAGAAATATTTGAAATTTAGTTTGTATACTAAAAGTATAAACAAAGTAACTAAAGGAGAAACATCATGCAAAATGTTTTAGAAGTGAAAGGACTCACTAAAAAATACGGTGATCAATATGCTCTGAAAGATGTCAGTCTTTCCATCAAGAAAGGAGAGATCTACGGTCTCATCGGAAAAAACGGTGCTGGTAAGACCACGCTGATCAAAATCATCACGCAAGTCATCTATCCTAGCGGAGGGACCGTATCTGTCCTGGGCTCTCAGAACCAACAAGAATGGACCAAGGCCCTCAGCCATACTGGATCTGTCATCGAATCCCCTGTAGCTCATGCCCACATGTCGGCCTATGAAAATCTGCGCTACTACTGTACCGACCGGGGCATTCCAAATGCTGACAAAGTCATCAAAGAAACCCTTCAATATGTCGGCCTGACCGATACTGGAAAGAAGAAATTCCGTAATTTCTCTCTGGGGATGAAACAGCGGTTGGGCATTGCCATTGCCATTTTGGGGCGTCCCGACTTGCTCATCTTGGACGAGCCCATCAATGGTTTAGACCCAGTTGGGATTCAGGAATTTAGAGAAATGGTCAAGCGCCTCAATCAAGAATTAGGCATCACCATCATCATTTCCAGCCATATCCTGTCCGAGCTTTATCTAGTCGCAACTCGCTTTGGTTTTATCAATCAAGGGCATTTCATCAAGGAGCTGTCTAAGGAAGAATTTGACCGAGAAAGCGGCGACTATATCATCCTCAAAACGGATAATATCAAGCAAGCTGCTCATTTAGTGCAAGACAAGCTAGGCTACCAGCTCAGACCGACCAACAAGGAAGATGAGCTGCATATTTCCGGTAAGGTACAAGAAATTCGCAAGATTGCCAAGGAACTAGTCCTAGCCGACATCCCAATCGGGGAAATCTACTACGCCCACAAAGACTTAGAAAAATACTTTACAGACTTAATCAACCAACAAGGAGGAAACACTCATGTTTAATAGTATCAAGGCGGATTACTACCGTCTCTTCCGCTCCGTAGGATTCTGGGGAGTGCAGGCTTTCTGCATCTTTGGAATTCTCCTCGGCATTTTCACTTCCAAAGTTGTCAGTTCCGACAACGGTATCTTTTTTGCCATAGATGTCGTCTCCTACAACAGCGGCATGCTCTTTATTGCCTGCAATGTCATGACTAGCTTGCTTCTCGGTGTTGATCTCAATGACAAACTTTATCACAATAACCTGACTACAGGCAAGACTCGGACCCAGTATTACTTCTCTAAATCACTGACTATCGGTAGCTTACTTCCTATGCAGTTCATACTGCTCTACATTTTTGGTATTGTCATCGAATTTGTCCGAACCGGTGGTAATATGGGAACCCTGCCAGCTAATTTTTGGGGACAATTCGCAATACTCTTTGCCATGCAGGTCATCTGTACCTATGCTTGGTACTGCATTACCAGCTTTGTCCTCTACTTGACTCGAAACTATAGTGTCGTCTTTATCACCTATATCATGACCTACATCTTACTCGGCCTCCCTAGTCAAATGGTTGATGCCAATAATGAATGGTTCAAGGCTATCAAGATGGAGTTCGTCTACGGAGACGCTTCAATACCAAGTGTCATCATCAAAACAGCTATCTTTGCTCTCAGTCTGATCACGGTCTTTAGCTTAGCAGGACTGGCTACACTGAAAAAGAGAGATTTGTAAAATAAAAACTCAGCTAATCACTAAATTAGCTGAGTTTTTTTGAGCAGATTTCACCCTTTCTGGTCTAGCCCTCTTTATCGGCTTTCTTTCACTGCTTCCAATCTTGCTTTTTCAAGAACAGACTGATGCAGACTCCTAGGATAAGGTAGAAAGTGACAAAGGTAAGACTAGCTGCCAAACTGGTCGGATATGGAAAGATCTTGCCCAGAGGAAAAAGAACATTAGATAGAAATCCGAGGGGAACAAAGAGCAAGAATAAAATCAAGGCTAGCTTAACCTGAAAAGAAGGTCTTACCTCGGATAGATTGCGGCCCGTTCCCCACACCAGCAGCCCTACTCCCTGAACGATCAGCACCGGCGTTAGCAAGATACTGATCTTGAGAAAATCAGCTAGGATAATGGAGAGGATGATGCCCAGACCGACAAAGCCAAGAGAGAGCTGATAGCAAATATTGCTGGCTATTCTCCTGTGCTTGATTGACTGCTCTTCCTCTTTCTGGACTACAGGCTCAATTCCCTTGAGCAGATAGTCTGTGGTCACCTCAAAATAGTCACTCATGGAAATGATCTTATCCAAATCAGGCATACTCTGCTCGCTCTCCCACTTGGAAACGGCCTGTCTAGACACACCGAGTTTTTCGGCTAGCCCCTCCTGAGAAATGCCCCGCACTTTTCGCAGGTACTGGATTCTGTCTGATAGATTCATGGATTGTTTTACCTACTCTTTCTTATTTTTTATACTTTCTTTCATTGAAACTTATTATAGCACAAGGCGGAGAGACTGCAAAGTCTGATTGTCATCTCTTCATAAAATGCTAGACTTCTTCTTTAGATGGAAGAGCTTTTTCCTCCCTATCCGTCCGATACCAGAGATAGATACTATAAAGTGTCAGGAGAATCACACCTCCAAAGTAAAAGAAGGGATTAACTTGAGAAAAATCCAAATTGTTAGCTTGAGCTATTCCAACAAAAGTCGAGATGAGAGTGTTGGAGAGTGCATGAAAGATGTTACAAGCAAGGACAGACTGGGTCTTCTTATACAGAGCTGCAAGCCAAAAAGATAGAAGGATACTGAAAATGATAAAAACTGAGAAAAGGTCCTGGCTTCGATCATAAAAGCGATCGTAAAACCAGAGAGGAATATGCCAGATGGCCCAAATAATACCGGTCATCAAGGTAGAGACAAAGAAAGAAAACTTTTTCTCCAAGGCCGGCTGTAGGAAGCCGCGCCAGCCGAATTCTTCAATCCCGCCCGATAGGACAATACAATATATAAAAAACCAAGGAAATCTTACTAAAGCGCCGTCTACCAGCTTGCCGCCAGAAGCTAGAGCATAGAAGGCAGTCAGACCGCCACCATAGATTAGCAAATAAAGCCAGGTCTCTTTCTTGCCTGAAAAGAGATAGGAGCAAATGGCCTTGAAGCCTTTCTTTTTCAGTACGATCAGGCTAGCCAGCATAGGCCCAAACATAGCAATACCATTTAGAATAGCTTCAAGAGCAAGATAGGCTGTAGGTGGGCTGTCTGGCCAAAGGTTTTTGAGGATGATATCCAGCAGCCAGAATCCCCATGTCCAGCTGAAGTTCCAAGCTAGGAACGGCAAAATTAGTTTTGGTTGTGGTTTGATAGTTGTTTCTGTATTCATGAGAATACCTCCTTATAATATAATTAAACTCAAGTTTTTGATCCAAATCTTCAAAGACAGCGACTCGTTCATTCCGAAATCAAAAACTTGGCTTCTGCTTTCAGATTAACAAAAAAGCCAGTTGCCTTTCTAGCGACTGGACTTGGAATAAAGAAAAAACCTAGTTGCTTTTTGAGTGATTGCACTTGGAATCATTGTCAACTGTCAGTTGCAAGTCAGTTATATCAAGGGTTTAGAGCAGTTGGCTGATTTTTCACTTTGACCGGTAAAATGGCCTCTCTAAACTAACTAGCTTTTCAGATCACAAAACAAAAAGACATTTTTATCATGCCTTTCTTCGACTTAATCTAAAAACAAACCTCCGCCAATTCGAAAATTAACTGAGGTTTTTTGAGCGGATTTTGAGACTAGCTGATAGAGCTGAGCCTTCCTTGTTTTGATTTTTTAAGTCTTTTTTACAAAGTCACAACCAGTTCAAACCAGTCGTCCTCTGCTTTCATTGTCAAGTCCCCGCCTAGGATTTCGACTAACTGCTGGGTGATGTAGAGCCCCAACCCTGAAGACTCCTCGCTGCTGGATAGGTTTTCTGAGTAAAAGCGATTAGTCAGCTTATCCAGATATTGGATAGGCTGCTGGACGATATTTTTGACGGTAAAGATACAATGCTCGCCCTCTTTTTTCAGAGAAATGCTGGCGGCCTTACGGCCGTGCTTGAGGACATTGCTTATCATATTTTGGACAATGCGCTCTAAAATTTCTGGGTCTGTCTCTAACTCTAGACCTTCAGCCAGCTCTACCTGCAAGTCAATCTGGGCTTTCTGAAAGGCGTCATAATAAGTAAAAAGCTGCTGGGTTACTAGCTGGGATATATCTGTCGGCTGGACATTGGCCCGTATAGCTCCCTCCATCAGCCGGCGATACTCCATCAAGGCTTCCAGCCGTTTGGATACCATTCCCAGACTATCTGCAATTTTGATTAGCTGCTGACTTTCCTGACTCTCATCCTTCAAGAGCTGCTGGGTATAGCCGCTGGCAATGGTCAGAGGGGTGCGGATATCATGGGCAATATTACTGATAGCCATATCCAGCGTCTTCTTTTCCTGCTGAACAACAAAGGTCGTCTTATCTAGCTCCCGAAAGAGCAGCTCAGCTTCCTCTGTCAGCTCTAAAATACTGGGTGCATGAGCAGCAGGAGCCAGACGATTCTGGCTCCCTGTCTGCCGCTTCCGACGAATCTGCTGTGCCACATCCTTGACCGCCAGATGATAGCGTATGAAACCAATGGCCAGAAACAGACTGATAAGGGCAAATAAAATGACTAACACCAACATATCAGTCCTCCTTAAGCCGGACACCCAGTCCCCAAACAGTCTCTATGTATTCTTCCGTTGGGTCCAACTGAGCCAGTTTCTTACGTAGATTGCTGAGGTGGGTATTCAGGGTATTATCCCCAGGCAGATAGCTCTCTTCCCAGACCTGCTCAAAGAGCTCTTCCTTGGTGTAGATCTTCTTGGGATGACGGAGCAAGAGCTGGAGGATATGATATTCTTTCTTGCTCAGACGGACGCTTTTCTCACCGCAGACCGCCTCAAAGGTAGCCTTGAGCAGACGGATATTTTTAAAGGACTGGCCTTCTTCCTCGCCAGTCAAAGCCTGCTGGCTGCGCAGCTGCACGGTAATACGGGCAAAAACCTCATCCAGATTGAAAGGTTTGACGATATAATCATTAGCACCATTCAGCAGGTACTGACTAACCAGCGCTTTCTCCCCAAGGGCTGTCAGCATAACCACTGGCACCGTAGCATTGCTGCTGCGAATTTCCCTCAACACTTCATCGCCATTCTTCCCCGGCAGCATGATGTCCAGAAGGACCAAATCAATCTCCTCCCGCTCAAACAGCGAAATGCCCTCTGTCCCCGAATAGGCGGAATAAACCGTGTGTTCCTTCTGAAAAAGATCTTTTAGAATTTCATGAATATCACTGTTGTCTTCGATGAGTAAAATATGAGCCATAAACACTCGCCTCCAGAAATTTCCTATCACTAGTGTAGCAAGGATAAGAGGCTAAGTCAATAAAAGATGGACTATTCGAAAAACTTTAGAAATATTTTAGAATTACTTGAAGGATATTTGAGAATCGGACTTTAAAATAGAAAGAAATAAGAAATGTATGTGCTATAAAAAGGAGGCTCAGAATGTTTAAAATTTTTTGCAAAATCGTTTTTAAAAGTATTGCTTTCGCCCTTGAGGGCTAAGGAAAAAGGAGAACCGCATGAAGAAATTGATTTGACTGATTCTTTTATCAATCTTAAGGTCAAGGATTTTTCAACAAGAGCTGAAGTGCAAATGCCGTCTTTTGTACAGAGTACAGCTAAATGAAGCAAAAAATCAATGACCTTATCAGAGTACAAAAATCAAACCATTTAAAGGAGAAAATCCTATGACCAATGAAACAAGAATAGAACCACAACCAAAACTAGTCTGGCCGTTCCTGGCCTGGAACTTCGGCTGGACTTGGGGATTTATGTTGCTAGCTATCATTCTCAAAAATCTCTGGCCGGAAAATCCACCTATACTCTATCTGACTCTGGAAGGCCTCCTAACGAGTCTCAGTATGTTCGGACCGGTGATAGCAAGCCTAATAGTGCTGAAAATAAAAGGCTTCAAAGCCATTTGTTCCTTTATCTTCTCAAGCAAGAAAGGGACTTGGCTCTATCTCCTACTCTTCAGTGGAAGTCTGGCAGTGACTTTTGCATTAGCTTCCGGAGGCAAGCTAGTAGACGGAGCTCTGCTTTCATTTATTGGATCCTTTATCTACCTTATGACCTTGGCTGGTGGCATGGAAGAGCCTGGCTGGCGAGGCTTTCTGCAGCCGGCTTTGGAAAAGAAGTTCTCTATGTTTATCGCCTCCTCGATAACCGGACTAGCTTGGGCTTGCTGGCATATTCCTCTCTGGTTTTATGACCGCTTTTATGATCGAAGTCAGGATCCCTTTCTAGTCTTTATCATTGTAAGTATAGTCCAGTCCATCTGGTTTGCTGCACTGCATAATAAGACGAAATCTGTCCTTGCCTGTATGATTTTCCATGCCCTACTAGATATTCTAATAGCAACGTTTGTCGGCATCAACCTAGCTGATAAGTTTGATTTCTCTCAGGTTAACTCCCTCATTTACCTTGGCGGCTTGGGCATTCTGACCCTTTACAGTATTTATCTCTGGTATCGGGCGGATAAGGAGGCGAAAAATTCATGATAAAAAAATAAGAATAGCCTGATTCTAAAATTAAAAGGAGACTGCGCCGACTATCTGAACTCAGCTTATGTGAATACTAAAGTTGAACAGAAAGGAAATGCTATGAAAAAATCATTTATTCTAACGCTTTTAACGATTATAACTCTAGGACTCTTCTGGCCAATTACTGCATCGGCTGAGGAGCTTCAAAAGCTACCATCTGGTATCGAACGTGACCAGATTAGCCAGATAATCCAAGACTATGTCAAGGAACATGAAAAGACAACAGCCGGCATAGCGACGGCAGTCTTTGACAAGAATGGTACCATTTATCAAGGCAACTTTGGATACATGGATAAGGAAAAAGGCATCAAGGCTGATGATGATAGCGTTTTTGAATGGGGCTCCGTAACCAAATTAACCATCTGGGTCTCTGTCATGCAGCTCTGGGAGCAAGGTAAGATTAACCTAGAAGAAGACATCCGCACCTATCTGCCAGAGGGCTTCCTCAAAAATCTCCGCTATGACAAACCTATCACCATGTTGGATCTGATGAGTCATCAGGCAGGATTTGATGAGGTAACCATGTACCTACAAGAAGATAAAAGTATCGAAGAAATCCTTAAAGAACAACAACCTATTCAGTCTTTTGAACCCGGTACAGTCACAGCTTATTCAAATTACGGTGCTGGCTTGGCTGCTCTGATTGTCGAGCGGATCTCTGGTCAGACTTTTGCCGACTATGCCCATGAGCATATTTTCCAACCACTGGGCATGAATAAAACGGCTATTTTGCCGGATCTATCAGACAATTCCTACGTTCAGAAAAAGCGTCAAGAAACCAAAGGATACGACACTAAAGGAAACTTACTGAGCAAGGACCATTTCATCACTAGCATCTATCCTATCGGAGCTGCTACTGGCACCTTGAAAGACTTGGAGAAGTTCGCCCAAGCCCTGCTGGCTCGCAAGACGCTCTTTGAGCGCCCAGAGACCTGGAACACCCTCTATACTGCCAGTTCCACCTACCCTGACACGGATATCATCCGCAATGCTCATGGCTTTTGGGCCAACGAATACGGTACTACTGTGTTGGGCCACGGCGGAAATACACCTGGCGCTACTTCACGGATAATGCTGGACTTGGAGCACGGTATCGGCTATGTCGTCATGACCAATCAAGGTACAGAGCAAAATTATAATTTCCAAATGCCAGAGCTCGTCTTTGGACCGCGCAAAACAGCCAGTAAGGAAACCAAAGAGCAGTTCAGTCCAGGATATTATCGCACTCTGCGTAACTTTAATCAAGGGCCTCTGGCTATCTTTAAAATGATTCCAGCCTCCGCAGACTACTTGCAGGAACCATCTGACGATCAGCGATTGCCAAACAACTTCTGGACCATTTATCAGAGCCAAGGCAAGACCCGTATCGCAGTGGCTGTCGCAGACTATGAGAAAGTCTCTGACTTTGATTTCTTTAAAGACTATGTTGTTCTAGGCTTTGCCGGACTTGGTATCATCTACGCCCTCGGCCTGCTCATCATCAGCCCGCTTCTAGGAGTCTATCGGCTTATCTTTCGCAAGAAACAATACCAGCCAGACCGCACTTGGAAGGTCTGGAACCTCCTAACAGCTGTTGGTATTTTGGCTATTCCAATCAATCTCTTTCTGCTATTCATGTCAGCAACTTCAGGAGATTTCAGCGAAATCGCTCAGTGGCGCTACATGCTCTTTGCTGCTTTGGGACTCCTGCTAACCGCAGCCGCTCTGTTACCTCTCTTCAGAAAGTTCAGAGAAAAGCTCAGCAAAGGCCGCCTCTTCCTAACATCCGTGACCAGCCTATCTGCCTTAGCAGTGGCCGCTAATATCCTCTATTGGTCTCTATATCAGTGGTGGGTATTCTAATATGAAAGGAGCCAGCTATGAAAAAAACATTTTCCCTAATCCTTTTAACTTTTCTGACTATAGGACTCTTTCGGCCAATTACCGCACTGGCTGAAGAACAGAAACTCCCATCTGGTATCGAACGTGACCAGATTGGCCAGAAAATCCAAGACTATGTCAAGGAGCATGAAAAGACGACTGCTGCTATGGAAACGGCAGTATTTGACAAGGATAGCACCATTTACCAAGGCAACTTCGGTTATATGGATAAAGAAAAAGGCATCAAAGCTGACAACAGTAGCGTCTTTGAATGGGGCTCCGTGACCAAACTGACCGTCTGGATAGCTGTCATGCAACTCTGGGAACAAGGAAAGATTGACCTAGAGGAAGATATCAAGACCTATCTGCCAGAGAATTTTCTTAAAAATCTGCACTTCGATAAAGCTATCACGATGCTGGATCTCATGAATCATCAGACGGGATTTGATGAATCTCTGTCTTACACAAAAGGTGATAAAAATATAGAGGAAAATCTACGCATGCTCCAGCCTGTCCAGTCCTTTGAACCTGGAACAGTAACCTCTTATTCCAACTATGGTGCTGGGCTCGCTTCTCTGATTGTCGAGCGGATTTCCGGCCAGACCTTTGCTGACTATACCCACGAGCATATCTTCCAGCCGCTTGGCATGGACAAGACTGCTCTCCTACCGGACTTATCTGATAATCCCTATGTTCAGAAAAAACGTCAAGAATCTAAGGCCTATGATACAAAGGGAAATTCACTAGGGACAGCTTTTTATGAGTATGGTCTCTACTCAATTGGCCAAGCAGCCGGTACCTTGGAGGATTTACAGAAATTTGCTCAGGCTCTGCTGGGGCGCAAGGTTCTCTTTGAACGTCCAGAAACTTGGAATACTCTCTACACTCCCACTTCGACCTATCTAGGTACAGACATAGCCCGTAATGCCCACGGTTTTTGGATCAATGAATACGGAGTCAGCATCATTGGTCACGGCGGCAATACTGATGGTTTCAGCTCTCGTCTCATGCTAGACTTGGAAAGTGGCATCGGCTACATAGTCATGACCAATCAAAGCATGGAAGAGAATTACAACTACCAAATGCCTGAACTGGTTTTCGGAAGACGCAAAACAGCTGACGAAGAGACTCAAAAGCAGTTTACACCAGGCTACTACCGTTCTCCGCGCACCTATCTCCATGGTCCCTTGTCCTTTCTAAGACTCATGATGCCCTCAATAGAGAAGATTGACAATCCTGCTCAGAACCGAATCTTAAGTACCAATTTTTGGACTATCTATAAGAGCAAGGGAAGGATTACAATTCCCGTCGCTGTGGTGGACTATGAGAAAATCTCTGCTTTCGACTTCTATAAGGACTATATCATCTTAGGATTAGGCATCCTTGGAATTGTCTATAGTTTTGGAACGCTCATCATCAGCCTTTTATTAGGAGCTTATCGCTTGATTTCCCGAAAAACTGTTGAGCGCACAGACCGCACTTGGAAGGTCTGGAATCTACTGACTTCTCTTGGTATTCTGGCTGTTCCCCTAAACCTACTAATGATTATGATACCTTTGATGGCTGATGACCTTGATTCTCTAGCTCCTTGGCGCTACATGCTCTTTGCTGCCTTGGGACTCCTGCTAACCGCTGCTGCTCTGCTGCCGCTTTTCAGAAAATCCAGAGAAAAGCTCAGCAAGGGCCGCCTCTTCCTGACGGCCATGACCAGTCTATCTGCTTTGGCAGTGGTCGCTAATATCCTTTACTGGTCCCTCTACCAGTGGTGGGTACTTTGATAAATGAGGTGTTATTATGTTCAAACTGATTTCTGTTTGGTTAAAAATCTGGATTCCCATTCTTTTTGTTATGGGAATCGGTATTCTCTTATATCTTATCACACATTGGACCACACTAGATGCTGGAAGCAGATTTGTAGCTATAATCTATGTCATGCTCCCTTTGCACTGTCTAGAGGAATGGAGATTTCCTGGCGGTTTTCATTATAACTACAACATGCTTCGGCGCTCTCGAAAGCCCGATCGCTATCCTATGAATCAATTTTCTGATATGCTGACTATTATGTTAGCTGAATTAATTGGTATTGTCTGTCTTTTCTACGGTGTCAATCAGATCATTGTCATCTGGAATCTTATCTTTTGCTTTTTTGAAATGATTGGCCACCTGATTTTTGGGCTCAGTGTGTATCGACGTTTTCGTACAGTAGGAAAAAGAACCATTTATAACCCAGGTTTTGCGACAGCGGTTGTCTTTACGCTTCATGCTCTCTACTATGTTCTGAGCCAGTATCCTACAAATCTCCCCAGTTTGCCAATAATCATTTTAGCCATTATCAGTGGAATAGTTCTTGTAAGTAGTGTCGTTCTTATCCCTGAGCAACTGTTCAAATCAAAAGAGACCCCTTATCCTTTTGATAGCAATCGTTATTATGAAAAATATATCGCAAGAGAAAAAAACTGAATTCCCTTTCCCATTTCATAATCTTCTTTAAAAATTCTATGAGAAGTTGAAGGCATAGCTGAGTGACTAATACTCACCGAAAACCAAAAAGTTGCCTAGTTCTATTCTACTATTTTAAGTTTGGCCTTGCGGCCAACCAGACATATCTAATGTTTGTTAGCTGTTATTTCCAACTCTATCGCGACAGAAACAATAATATAGACACACCTGACCAGTCTCTCTGGCTTTCTATTTTTTGACCACTAAATTGTATTTAGTTTTTTCTTGATTTTTTATATTTTATTTATTACAATATGAACAAGTTCATAAAATGGACACATTCATATTAAAAAGGGATTTAAAAATGAAAGTAAGTAAAAAAGAGAAGAATCGTCAAGCTATTTTAGAAGTGGCAGGGGAGTTGTTTCGCTCTAAGGGCTTTGGAGCAGTTTCTATGCGAGAGATTGCAGAAGTCTGTGATATAGCTACTGGAACTCTATATAATTATTTTAAAAGCAAGGGGCAAATTTTTATTGAAATAGTTATCCAGAAGCAGTTTAAGTTGACTACAAAATTTGATGAAAATGCTGAGACTTATACAGAGCTTGTGGCAAGTATTAAAAAGCAGATTATATCTGATGTTGGCACTATAACTGAAGTTGAGAAGTCCGACTGGCAGAGCATTTTTCAAATCCTCACCTCTGATACTGATTCCAGTCAATATTTGAGCAACTTGCTGTATCTTGATAGTCAATATCTTCAATCAATTAAGACTTACTTGGAAAGCAAGGCTCATCTACTGCCAGAAAACTACCCAATCGACCTCCTGCTGGAAATACTTTATAACAATTTAGGGCTTTTGGTAATCCGATATCTTTATACGGATATGCCACCATCACTTTTAATGGAAAAAGGATTGGAACAGATAGAATTTATCATGGGGCAGGGAGGAATAAAATATTGAGAGATATTTGCACACCTAAGTTTTTACAGGAACTATTTGGACGGAAAACAAGCCTGATGACCATAGTTATAACGATGACCTTCTCTTTTCTGGTAACTGGATTACTCTGGCGTCTTTCCTTGCCAGATCAGAATTGGCCATTATGGCAAATCATCACTTTTTGCCTCTTATCTGTAGATATCAGCGGAGGAGTGATCGCTAATTTAACTCAAGGGACTAATCATTATTATCAGGAGTCTGTAAAACGACGATGTATTTTCCTCCTGATTCATATTCAGCCCTTACTTCTAGCTCTACTTTTTAATCAATCTTTACTAATCTGTACTATGGTCTGGCTTGGTGCGATGATAGGCGCTCTGTTTGTTAGCGAACTACTGAAAGATTGCAGGGAGCAAGCATTAACTGGTGCTTCTATGGCGGGGTTGGGTTGCATTCTTCTTATTAGTTACAGTAAATTGCCAATCAGTATGACAGCTCTTTTATCACTTTACCTGATTAAACTTCTATTCGCTTTTAGTGTAAATCACGATATGACCGCTTGAAGTAAAGATTATAAATAAAAGTATGCGAGTCTAAAATATGATGAACAGAAAGGAATCCCTATGTTGAAAAGAATCTTTATATTTATCCTTAAAACAATCACTTGGCTGGTAGGACTCTTAGCTCTGGCCTTATTGGCTATCTTTCTCTATCACCGCTTTCAAATAGCTCAGGAAAGCAAACTCATTGAGAAGCCGATTGGTCAGCTAGTCGAGGTAGAGGGTAAGAAGCTTAATGTCTACACTGCCGGCAAGGGCAAGAAGACTTTGGTTTTCCTAGCGGGACTGGGCACCAATGCTCCGGTGCTGGATTTCAAGGCTCTTTATTCCAAGCTAGAGGAGGATTATCGCATCGTCGTGGTAGAACGTCTAGGCTATGGTTACAGCGATGATGGGAACGATAATCGCTCATTGGATAGACAGGTAGAGCAGACACGTAAGGCCCTCAAAGCTGCTAAGATATCCGGGCCTTATGTTTTGGTTCCGCATTCGATTGCCGGTTTAGAAACGATTCACTGGGCCAATCATTACCCAGAAGAAGTAGAAGCTATTATCGGGCTGGATATGACCATGCCCCATACAGAGGTGGCTGACCAGCAGAAATTTTATGGTTCTTATCAGACTATCCAGCTGGGGAGAATGTTAGGCTTGGCTCGCCTACCGATTTTCTTTGATGAAAATAGCAGCCCAGCCATAAAGTCTGGAGCCCTCAATAATCAGGAAAAAGCTGTCTTTAAAGCCTTGTTCCACCAGCGGTCAATCACCCAGGCGGTCATGAACGAAGTCAAGGATCGGAAGAAAAATGTTGAAACGATTAACAAAGAACCCGTGCCGCAGATTCCGACTCTTATCTTTGCGGCTGTCCAGAAAGGCGGAGAAGCTCCCAAGCTAGAGGAAGAGTTTGTGGCGCAGAATGCCCAAGCCAAACTTGTGACATTAGAAGGCTCCCATTATATCCATGATGAAAAGCCAGAGGAAATCGCCCAGCAAATAAAGGAATTCTTGAAATAATGAATCTTGAAAAGTATTTAAATTTCAGTTAGACTAAAGTTCCTATTAAAAATACATCCTTAAAAAAGGCTGAGACATTCATATCTCAGCCTTTTTCCTATTTCACAGATGATCCGTTAGTCGCGATGACTTCCTTGTACCAGCCAAAGGATTTCTTCTTGGAACGTTTGAGCGTTCCCTTTCCTTCATTGTCCCGGTCCACATAGATAAAGCCGTAGCGCTTCTTCATCTCGCCAGTGCCGGCTGATACTAAATCAATACAGCCCCAGGTCGTGTAGCCCCAAAGCACCACACCGTCTTCATTGATGGCTTCCCGCATAGCCTTGACATGGGCCGCCAGATAGTCAATCCGGTAATCATCAGCCACATAGCCATTTTCATCTGGAGTATCCACTGCGCCCAGACCATTTTCCACGATAAACATGGGCTTTTGATAGCGATCCCAGATGGTATTTAACGTAATGCGCAAGCCCAGAGGATCAATCTGCCAGCCCCACTCAGAAGCTTCCAAATAAGGGTTCTTGAGAGAAGCAAAGATATTGCCCTCGGTCAGTTCATTGACCTTAGGGTCGCCCGAAGCCACCCGGCTAGAGTAGTAAGAGAAGGAAATGAAGTCCACCGTATGTTCCTTAAGCAGCTGCAAGTCTTCTTCTGTCATTTCGACAGTGATGCCCTCGCGCTCCCAAGCTTTCTTGGCGTAATGAGGATATTCGCCACGCGCCTGCACATCAATGAAGAAATAGTTTTCTCTATCTTCCTGCATGGCCGCCCAATAGTCAGCTGGATGAGCTGTATTGGGATAGTATGGACCCGCCGCTAGCATACAGCCGACCTTGTTTTCCGGGTCAATCTCATGAGCCAGCTTGGTAGCAATGGCTGACGCGACCAGCTCATGATGGGCTGCTTGATATTTGACCTGCTCCTCATTTTCGCCTTCTTCAAAGCAGAGCCCCGCCCCCATAAATGGTGCATGCAGAATCATATTAATTTCATTGAAGGTCAGCCAGTACTTGACCAAGCCCTTGTAGCGAGTGAAGAGAGTGCGGCAGAGACGCTCGTAAAATTCCAGCATCTTACGACTCCGCCAACCACCATATTGCTCAATCAAGTGCATGGGACAGTCAAAGTGAGTAATGGTCACCAAGGGCTCAATGCCATACTTGTGGCATTCCTTAAAGAGGTCTTCGTAAAATTTCAAGCCAGCTTCATTGGGCTCCAGCTCATCCCCCTTAGGAAAAATCCTGCTCCAAGCAATGGACAGACGATAGGTCTTAAAGCCCATCTCACCAAAGAGAGCAATGTCCTCCTTGAAGCGATGGTACATGTCAATAGCTTCCTTGGCTGGGTAGAAATAGCCTTCCTCAAAGTCAAACATCTTTTTCTTACCCGTGATGATGGCCAGACGGTCCTCACCAATCGGCACCACATCTACATTAGCCAGCCCGCGACCATCCGCATCATAAGCGCCTTCGCACTGGTTGGCAGCTGTCGCTCCGCCCCACAAGAAACCATCAGGAAAAGTCAATTTTTCAGTCATATCTTCCTCCTTAGTAAGATAAAAGATTTTCTATACTTTATAGTATAACAAAGTAAAATCTAAAAAACTTATAACATAATGTCGAATAATAATATTATTCTATGACCGATTGATTTCACAGCTGAAATAACAAATTCCCAATCTGGCATTTCTCGTCAGACCAGTGATAGATTTTCCTTATCAGTGCGATAAAAAATACATATTACTAAAGGTCTGTTATCTATGCTACACTAGGAACATCAAGTGTTTAAGGAGTGAGAGCCGTGAACTGGGACGTCGTCAGTGATTACTATCCCCTCTATCAAGAGGCCTTTCTTTTAACCATGTTCATCGCCTTTTGGGGGATTTTGGGATCAATTGCCGTCGGATTCTTAGTCAGTCTGATTCGCTTTTACAAGGTTCCAATTTTGAAGCCGCTAGCAACTGCCTATATCGAGTTTTCCCGCAATACCCCGCTGTTGCTGCAGCTTTTCTTTCTCTACTTTGGCTTGCCTCGTGTTGGACTCGTTCTATCCTCTGAGGCTTGTGCGACGATTGGGCTAATCTTTCTGGGCGGTTCCTACATGGCTGAGTCTTTCCGAAGCGGCCTAGAAGCAGTCAGCCAAACGCAGAGGGAAGTCGGACTCTCTATCGGCCTACGACCAGTACAAGTCTTCTACTATGTCATCCTGCCTCAGGCTGCAGCTATTGCCCTGCCTTCCTTTAGTGCCAATGTCATCTTTTTAATCAAGGAAACCTCAGTATTTTCAGCTGTTGCCTTAGCAGACCTAATGTTTGTAGCTAAGGACTTGATTGGCCTTTACTACGAGACAGATACAGCTCTGCTCATGTTGGTCATTGCTTATCTGATTATTTTGCTGCCAATTTCACTTGGCTTTAGTTGGATAGAAAGGAGGCTGCGGCGTGCAGGATTCGGGCATTCAAGTTCTCTTTCAGGGGAATAATTTCTTACGTATCTTACAGGGGCTGGGCGTTACCATTGGTATTTCCATTCTCTCGGTCATCATCTCCCTTATCTTGGGGACTATTTTTGGCATCATCATGACCTCGCAGTCAAAAGTCGTGCGCTTTCTGTCCAGAGCCTATCTAGAGTTTATCCGCGTCATGCCCCAGCTGGTTCTGCTCTTTCTGGTTTACTTTGGCCTAGCCAGAAACTTCGACATCAATATCTCTGGTGAGCTTTCAGCCATCATCGTCTTCTCTCTTTGGGGAACGGCGGAGATGGGTGACTTGGTACGGGGTGCCATTACTTCCCTGCCCAAGCATCAGTTTGAGAGCGGTCAGGCATTGGGACTGTCGCAGCGCCAGCTCTATGTTTACATTATCATCCCGCAGGTACTGCGACGGCTTTTGCCACAAGCGATTAATCTAATCACGCGGATGATTAAGACAACCTCACTCATCGTCCTTATCGGAGTCATCGAGGTCGTCAAGGTCGGCCAGCAGATCATTGACAGCAATCGTCTGTCTATCCCTTCTGCTGCTTTTTGGATTTATGGCTGCATTCTGCTGCTTTACTTCGCAGTCTGCTTTCCTATTTCTAAGCTGTCCTCTTATTTGGAAACCATCTGGAAGGAGTAACGGACACCATGTCGGAAATCATTTTAGAATTACGGGACATTCGCAAGTCTTTCGGCAGCAATGCCATCCTTAAAGGCCTGTCCCTCTCTGTCCAAAAAGGAGAGGTCGTGGTCATCCTAGGATCATCTGGCTGCGGCAAGTCGACCCTGCTTCGCTGTATCAACGGTCTTGAAAGCATCCAATCTGGTGATATTTTACTAGACGGCCAGTCCATCCTCAGCCAGAAAAAGGACTTCCATCTCGTTCGTCAGAAGATTGGCATGGTCTTTCAAAGCTATGAGCTCTTCCCCCATCTGGATGTCCTGCAAAATCTAATTCTTGGTCCCATAAAGGCTCAGGGGCGCAAGAAGGACGAGGTCATCAAGGAAGCTGAAAGTCTGCTAGAGCGGGTCGGCCTGGCGGATAAAAAGCACAGTTTTGCTCGCCAACTGTCTGGCGGCCAAAAGCAGCGGGTGGCAATCGTCCGTTCGCTCCTCATGCACCCGGAAATCATCCTTTTTGATGAGGTGACTGCTTCGCTGGATCCCGAGATGGTCCGTGAAGTGCTAGAGCTTATTAATGACCTAGCCGAGGAAGGCCGGACCATGCTGATTGTGACCCACGAAATGCAGTTCGCCCGCGCCATTGCCGATCGGATCATCTTCATGGACCAAGGTGGTATCCTCGAGGAAAATACCGCCCAGCAGTTCTTCAGCCAACCCAAAACCCAGCGAGCCCAGGAATTTCTCAATGTCTTTGACTTCAGCCATCTAGGCTGACGGCTATGCCTACCCCACCACTGATGTGGCTGCTCTTTGGTAGCTCTGTGTTTTCTTCACATTCCCATATCTTATAAAGGAGTCTCCTATGAAATTATCTAAAACAATCTTTGCTTTAACAACCCTTACTCTGGCTTTCTTCCTTGTCGCTTGCGGAACTTCCAGCAAGAAAGATGCTGGTAACAAAGACGCAGCTTCCAGCAAAACAGTCAAGGCCCGCAGTCTTGAGGAAATTAAAAAGAGCGGTAAGCTTCGTATCGCGGTTTTCAGTGACAAGAAACCGTTCGGTTATGTAGATAACAACGGAAAATATCAAGGATATGACATTTATCTGGGCGACCAACTAGCCAAAGATTTGGGTGTTAAGCCAGAGTACGTGCCTGTAGATGCTGCTAACCGAGCGGAATACTTAATCTCCAACAAGGTCGATATTACCCTAGCCAACTTCACTGTCACAGACGAGCGGAAAAAACAAGTTGACTTCGCCCTGCCCTACATGAAAGTATCTCTCGGAGTTGTATCACCAAAAGGCTCAGTTATCACCAAGCCTGAGCAGTTGGAAGGTAAGACCCTGATCATCACCAAAGGAACCACAGCTGAAACCTACTTTGAAAAGAACTATCCGAATATCAAGCTGCAAAAGTATGATCAGTACAGCGATGCTTACCAAGCCCTGCTGGACGGCCGTGGCGATGCCTTTTCTACGGACAATACTGAAGTCCTAGCCTGGGCGCTGGAAAACAAAGGCTTTGAAGTTGGCATCACTTCGCTAGGTGATCCAGACACCATTGCCCCAGCTGTGCAGAAAGGCAATACCGAGCTGCTCAACTACATTAACGAAGAAATCAAGAAACTTGGCAAAGAAAACTTCTTCCACAAGGCCTATGAAGAAACTCTCCACCCAACATACGGCGAAGCTGCTAAGGCTGATGACCTAGTTGTTGAAGGCGGAGAAGTTAAATAACCCTGCTGATATAGAGCAAGAAGTTGGACAAAACTTAATTTCTAGCCGAAATATAATAATAGTTCACATAAAAACGCATAAAATCAACACTTTTGTAATCAGTTGATTTTATGCGTTTTTTCTATTTAAACTGGCCTATTTCATTCGATAAAAATCAATCACTAGACCAGCAGGTCCTTTAACTAGCAGGGATTCTGTTCCCCAATCAGTTACAGCTGGATCGTGTAAAATCTCGGCACCAAGCTCTTTCAATCGTTGGTAATTCTGGTCTACATCTTCTACCTCGATGTGAAGAATAATTCCTGACTGAAAATTTTCTAAAGGAATCAAATGATTTTGGGACAACATGAGACAGTGACTGCCAATAGTGAACTGTGCAAAACTGTCGTCAACATAGTCTGACTTTTTATCCAAAATACGCTCCAATTCAGCACAGACTTGTGGAACATTTGAAACGATAATATCTAATTGATTTAAATTCATTTGTTATCCTCCATAAAAAGACCGGATTGCTCCGATCTTTTTAAGTTCCACTCTAAGAAAATCAAGTTATAAACAAGACATCGAACCGCAGGCAGTACCAGGGTACGGCAAGGTGAAGATGACACAGTTTACATTTGATTTTCGACGAGAGGAATTATTTAATTGCGCGTGATTGCAATCCTTCTTCTTCCAAGAAGAGGCGGAATGGTACGAGTTCTTCTGCTTCGTATTTTTCCTTGAAAGCTTTGATTGCTTCTTCTGAGTGAAGTTTTGGATCGAGTTCAAGTACTTCTACTGGAAGTGGACGATGTTGCGTGATGCGGGCATCAATAACAACAGTTTTACCTTCTTTGTTGAGCTTCACAGCTTCAGCAACAACTGCGTCGATGTCTTCGATACGGTCTACTGTAAATCCAACGGCACCTTGTGCTTCTGCGATTTTCGCGTAGTCAGCGTTAGGGAAGTCAACACCAAACAAGTGTTTGTTTGTGTCTTCGTATTTGTTCTTGATGAAGGCATACTCAGCGTTTGAGAAGACAAGGTTGATAACTGGAAGGTTGTATTGAACGTTCGTGATCACGTCTGGGTAGCACATGTTGAATGCACCGTCACCCATGATGTTCCATACTTGGCGGTCTGGGTTGTCTTTCTTAGCAGCAATACCACCAGGAAGGGCAATCCCCATTGTCGCAAAGAGTGGAGATGTACGCCACATGTTCTTAGGAGTCATGTGAAGGTGACGAGTAGATGTTTGAGTTGTGTTACCTACGTCGATTGAGTAGATAGCGTCTTGATCTGCGTATTTGTTAACTGCATTGTAAACTTGGTACAATTGCAACTCACCCTCAGTTTTACCTTCGAGTTTGTTCATGTAATCACGCCAGTTTTGGTTGTTCTTCACGTTTGCACGCCACCATGGAGTAGATTCTACTGGGTTTACTTTGTCAAGGATTGCTTTAGCTGCTTGACCTGCATCACCAAGGATAGAAGCATCAAGGGCATGACGTTTACCAAGTTTGTATGGGTCGATATCGACTTGGATGAATTTTTCAGTGTTCTTGAAGGCTTCGTAAACTTCAGCAAATGGGAAGTTTGAACCAAGGAAAAGAACTGTGTCTGCTTCAAAGACCACTTCGTTGGCTGGTTTCCAACCAACACGGTAAGCAGAACCTGTCAAACCTTCATAGTTCCATTCAAAAGCTTCAAAGTTTTTACCAGTTGTGATGATTGGTGCTTTGATTTTACGTGACAATTCAGTAATCACTTCACCAGCTTTGACACCACCGTAACCAGCGTAGATAACTGGACGCTCAGCATTGTTCAAGATTTCAACAGCTTTGTCGATTTCAACTTCGTTCAAAGCAGGAGCAATGAATGAACGTTCGTATGAACCTGAACCGTAGTATGAGTTTTCGTCGATTTCTTGGAAACCGAAGTTTACTGGAATTTCAACAACAGCTGGACCTTTTTTAGAAACTGCAGCACGGCAAGCTTCGTCGATCACTTTTGGCAATTGCTCAGCGTAAGCTACACGTTTGTTGTAGACAGCGATACCGTTGTACATTGGGTTTTGGTTAAATTCTTGGAAGGCATCCATGTTGAGTTCGTTAACTGGACGTGATCCAAGGATAGCAAGGAATGGAGTGTTGTCCATAGCTGCATCGTAAACACCGTTAATCAAGTGAGTCGCACCTGGACCACCTGAACCAACTGCAACCCCGATTGAGCCGCCAAATTTAGCTTGCATGACCGCTGCAAGAGCACCAGTTTCTTCGTGGCGAACTTGCAAGAAACGGATGTCTTTGTCTTCAGCTAAAGCATCCATGAGCGAGCTGAGTGTTCCTGATGGGATACCGTAGATGGTATCTACGCCCCATGTTTTCAATACGTTGAGCATTGCTGCAGATGCAGTAATTTTTCCTTGAGTCATAATAACTCCCCTTCAATAAAATAAATTTTCAGTTGTTGAAAACATTTCCATTTGTGAATGAAAACGCTTCAAGAAACTTTACTCTATCAATTTATCATGTTTTTCCGCTCTTGTATAAGAATATGCTCAAAGATGATATAGAACTATTACATAACACAAAGCCCTAATTTTTTTCACAAAGTCCAATGTGTTTTATAATAATTTTCATAATCCCTTTGAAATCATGCATCATTCACAGAAAACTTTTGTAAGTTTAGGAAAATAAAAAAGGCTCTGTTCTCGAAAAACAGAGCTGTATTTTTTCGAAGAAACTACAAATATTTCTGCAAAACCTTGGACAAGGCTACATAGCCAGCAATGGTCAGATGGAGGCCGTCAGTTGTATAATCTGGGCGCAGCTGACCTTCCTCATCTAGAAAAGCATCGTAGAGATCGATAAACTGGACATTCATGTAGGCGTTAGCCAGCTGGCAATAGGCTTGATTGAGAGCCTGAATCTTTTCGTTGCTGCGAACGAAGACGGTGCCTTTATAGACTGGCGCTTCATTGACGGGAAGGACCGACAGCAACTGGATCTGAGCCAGGGGATAGTCACGAGAAATCTCCTGAATAACGGCTTCTAAATTGGCCAGCGTTTCTGTCTGAGGCATCTCCTTGCCAATGTCATTGGTACCTATCAGGATAAAAACCTTATCCAGCGCCTGCCCAAAGAGATGGGCATCTAGGCTTTCTAAAAGCAAATCAGTCTTATAGCCCCGAATGCCACGGTTGATCAGTCTTTTATCCGTCTGCAAGAGCTCCTGGAGCGGATAGTATTCCACGATGGAGTCTCCGATAAAGATGATGTCTGGCTCCTTGACAGAGAGTTGATTGAGTTCTCTGTAGTTTTGCTGCAATTTTTCCTGCTCCTTGAGAAGCCATTCTTCTAGTAATTGTACTGCCATTATTCCCTTTCCTCTTCTAAGTATTTCTCAAGCACCTGTAAAACACCGGCTTCTGTATTGGCTGGCGCCAGGTAATCTACTACCTTTTTGACCCGCTCGTCGCCATTCTCCATAGCGTAAGACATACCAGCTAATTCCAGCATTTCTATGTCATTTTCGCTATCGCCAAAGGCCATGATTTCTGAGCTTTGAATCTGCCACTTATCCATCAGCTGCTGCAAACCCCAAGCCTTGTGCATCCCATCTTGGAGGATGTCAATCGCACCGTAACCACTGGCAACTGCACTGAGGCGACCCTCAAAGCGATGATTGATCTGACGAGCATGCTCTGCTGCTGCAGCCTCTTCTACCATCATACTCATTTTCAAGACCTTGTCAAAGGGATAATCCTGAAGGCTAGGTAAAAAGTTCATCCGCTTGTAGAAGAGCTCAGCCATTTCCTTGGTCATGACTTTTTCAATCAAGGGAAACTCTGTTCCTTCCAGTACAAAGCCACCTTTTTCGGAGGTCACAACCAGCTGAAGCTCTCTTTCACGACCCGCAAAGTAATCCAGCGCATCCCTAATCAATCCGTCTTCCCAGAAACTGCTCATGCTTAGCTGATTCTTTTCAAAAATCCGAGCTCCATTAGCGACTACTAAGGTCATGCGTTCTACCAAATCTCCCAATAGCAGGCGCATTCGTGGAATTTCATTGCCAGTAGCCACTACAAAGCGAATGTTTCTCTTCTCCAGCTCATCTAAAATAGTAGCCAGACGCGGCAAATCTAGCTGTCCCTGTCCGTCCAGCAAGGTTCCATCCATGTCTGTCGCTATCATCTTTATACTCATTCTTTTATCCATTTCTATCTTTAGCATCCAATTTAGATTGCCCCTTTTCCAGCAAGCTCCAATCACCGCTGGATTCATAGGCTGTGATTATCTCCCTAGCTGTATCCGTAATCTCTTCTGGATAGTTCAGGCTCTCTAGAGTGTTAACCGCATTCTTGGTCAAAGCGCTGCCTTGCTTAATCTTATAATCAAAGACAATCTCTCCTGCTATATATTGACTGTCAAAGTGATATTGAGCATTGAGCTGACCAGAGGCTGCTACCAATTCCACATCATGGCTCGAAATCATGTAAAGACAGGGTTTCTGAGCAAGCCAATCAATGATTGCCAGACCTGCACCTATCCGCTCAACAGTATTGGTTCCCTTAAAAAGCTCATCGATGAAAAAGTAGTGCAAGCCCTCTTCTTCCAAGGAATCTATTATGCGCTCAATAGCCCTACTCTCGGCGATAAAGTAACTATCCCCTGAGCCGATGTCATCGGTCACATCCATTGAGCTCAAGACATGACCATGCTGCAAGGTCAAGCTCTCGGCACAAGCAAAGCCTAGCCCCTGAGCCAAGATAGCATTGATAGCTGCTATTCTCAGGTAAGTCGATTTCCCAGAAGCATTATCGCCACTAATCATCATATTCTTAGAAAAGTCCAAATCATTGCTGACAGGTCGCTCTAAGAGTGGGTGATAGAGACCCTTACCCTTCATCCCAGCTGAGCTTTTAAAGCTAGGTTTCGCATAAATTGGCAGGCTTTCCTTGTAGTTAAGTACAGCAATCGCTGCCTCTAAGCGACCTAGAATCTCCAGCACTTGCCTAGCCTGTTGATTGGCCTTGACCAGACGATTTGAGATATAGGCCTGAGCCAACTGAGGTATCAGCAAGACGGAGTTGATATAGAGATAGAAAATCTCCAGCTCAGAGGCACCCGACTGGGGCCGAAAGACTTCTCCAAAAAGCTTTATTCGGCTGAAAGAAGCCAACGCTTCTTTCAGGGCAGCTTGCTGGGGCAAGGGCAGGCGGGCGATTTTTTTACCAATATAGAAGATCCGTACCAGATAGCTCATGCTGTCCAACTTCATCTCGAGAGACCAGCGCGTGGCCATGGAGTAAACAATATTAAAGGCCATGCTGGTGATGGGAACTATGTATCCCAGACTAGGATTTATAAAATAGAGGAAAGGAGAGAGTAGCGGAATCAGAGCCAAAAACAGGTAAAAACTTCCCCTGTAATTAGCTTGAGCTGGTTTATAGATCAGTTTCTTGGCTTGATTGTGATTTTTCTTGCCAATCTCAGAAAAAAGCAGCTGCAGCTGAATGCGCACCTCTGGATGCTGGGCTAAATAGGACTGCAAATCATCAAATTCTTGATCTGCCTCGAAATGAAGCAGGCGGAGTTTGCTGTAAAGGTACTCTGAACCTAGACTGGATTGAGCTGCTGTATCAATATCCTGAAAAGTATCAAAAAAGTCCAAATCTCCCCAAGTCTGGTCGTCCACCAGACTATCATAGGTTCCAGCTTCTTCGTCTAGCAAAAAAGACTCATATAGACTGGACTCACTGTCTGGCCGGCAATCCACCCGCTCACGACTTCCCCAAGCAGCAGCTAAACGCTTCTTAAAGCGAAGCTTTCTCCGAATAGCAGAGACTATGACAAGCACTAGTACCGCCAAAAAAACCAGTAATACCAAGATAAATTGTGACATAAATGTCCTCACCCCTTCCAGAAAACCTCTGACTTTTAGACATATTATACTACTTAAAAAAGTAAAAAGAAAGGCAAGAAGAGATGATTAAGACGGTCGATTTTACAAAGGCCACTTTTCAATCTTCCAGTTTTATATTATAATCATAGCTATATTCCTGTCGTAAAATTGGAGGTCCTCATGAGCAAAAAAGAAGTCGCATTCCCACGCTACCAGCAGATTGCCGTCGCTATTGCCGAGCGAATTGTTGACGGCAAATATCCCATCGGCAGCAAGATCTATGCCCGCTCTACCCTAGCCAGCAACTTCAATGTCTCCCCTGAGACAGCCCGCAAGGCTATCAATGTGCTGGTAGATCTAGAAATCATGGAAGTCCGCCACGGCAGCGGGGCCTTCATTTCCTCCAAGGAAAAAGCCCAGCAGTTTCTTGAGACCTATAAAGATGTCAACTCTCTGCAGGATCTCAAAAGCAAGCTCCACCAGAGCATCCAGCGCCAAGAGGAAGAATTTGCCAACTTTTCCCAGTTGCTTAATCAGCTTCTCAGCCGAACTAAAGATGTCCAGCAGCGTTTCCCTTTCAATCCCTACGAGTTCCAGCTCTCAGCAGACGCCATTAACCTAGGAAAATCTATCAATGAGCTCAATATCTGGCACTCGACTGGCGCTACCATTGTCGCAGTCCAGCAGGGAGACCAACTCCTAATCTCGCCTGGTCCTTATACCAAGCTGGAAGCCGACAATACCATCTATTTTGTTGGCAACGAATTATCAGTCGGTTTGATGCATAATTTATTTTTTAATGAAATTGAAACAAACAAGTGAAACAGTACTTGTTTTTTCTTTGTCAAAAAACAGAATAGACAGGCGAATCCGCTGTCTGACAAGCTTTTTGCTACTTTCAGAAATATTCTAGAAAATCACCCTCCCTTTTTTATAATAGTCGAAAAAGGCCGGTCTGACAGTCTTTTGGGTTTGACAAAGTGACCACACGATGTTATACTGTGATGGTCTTTTGAGTGACAACTCTATAAAATAAACATGTAGTCACTTGTGCAAAAGGAGAAATACGTTGAATAAACTAGAAGTAAAACATTTGACTAAAATTTTCGGGAAAAGGCAAAAGCAGGCACTGGAAATGGTGCAGCAAGCCAAAAGCAAAACGGAAATTTTAGAAAAAACCGGTGCTACTGTCGGAGTTTACGATGTGAACTTTGAGGTTCAGACCGGAGAAATTTTTGTCATCATGGGACTGTCCGGTAGTGGGAAGTCTACCCTTATCCGCCTGCTCAACCGATTGATTGACCCGACATCAGGCGACATTTACATCGACGGCCAGGATGTGGCTAAGATGAACGAAGAAGAGCTGCGTGACGTTCGCCGCCACAAGCTCAATATGGTCTTTCAGAACTTCGGCCTCTTTCCACATCGGACCATTCTGGAAAATACTGAGTTCGGTCTGGAAGTTCGAGGTGTTGATAAGGAAGAGCGCACGCGCCTAGCTGAACAAGCTCTAGACAATGCCGGTCTCCTGTCCTTCAAGGACCAATACCCCGATCAGCTCTCGGGTGGGATGCAGCAGCGGGTTGGCTTAGCTCGAGCTTTGGCCAACAATCCTGATATTCTGCTCATGGACGAGGCCTTCTCAGCTCTAGACCCCCTCATCCGCCGAGAAATGCAGGATGAGTTACTGGATCTGCAGGCAGAGCATGAACGTACCATTATCTTTATCACCCACGATCTCAATGAGGCCCTGCGTATCGGTGACCGTATTGCCATTATGGCTGACGGTCAGATTATGCAGATTGGTACCGGCGAGGAAATCTTGACCAATCCAGCCAATGACTTCGTTCGAGAGTTCGTTGAGGATGTGGACCGCTCCAAGGTCTTGACTGCACAGAATATCATGACAACGCCACTGACCACCAACATTGACATCGACGGACCAACAGTGGCTCTTAATCGGATGAAAAAAGAAGATGTCAGTATGCTACTGGCTGTGGATAGGAAGCGCCGCCTCAAGGGCAGTCTGACTGCCGAAGCCGCCCGCGATGCCCGTAAGGAGCATCAAGCACTGGCGGAAGTGATTGATAAGAACGTCCGCAAGGTCACTCAGGAAACCCTGATTACTGATATTTTCCCGCTAATTTACGATTCATCAGCGCCTCTGGCCGTTGTAGATGATAAGGACAAACTAGTCGGCGTTATTATCAAAGGTCGGGTCATCGAAGCCTTGGCCAATACTACTGAATCTGAAGAATAAGGGAGGTTCGCATTTTGAATATTTTACAACAGCCAATCCCCGTTTCTCAATGGGTTGAGGCCTTTACTAACTGGGTAACCGATACTTTCTCCGGACTTTTCTCGGTCCTTCAGGCTATCGGAAATGCCATCATGAATGGAATGACAGATACCCTGCTCTTCATTCCGCCCCTGCTCTTTATCGCAGTCATCACTATTTTTACCTATTTGATTTCCAAGCGTAAGTTGGGGCTGCCCCTGCTCACCTTCCTAGGCCTGCTCTTTGTTTACAACCAAGGCCTCTGGGAAAATCTTATGAACACTGTGACCTTGGTCATCGTCTCCAGTGTCATTTCCATTATCATCGGGATTCCACTGGGGATTTGGATGGCTAAGAGCAACCGCGTCGAAGCAGTTATCAAGCCCTTGCTGGACTTTATGCAGACCATGCCGGCCTTTGTCTACCTGATACCGGCCGTGGCCTTCTTCGGTATCGGTATGGTGCCTGGGGTCTTTGCCTCTGTCATCTTTGCCCTGCCACCGACTGTCCGCTTTACCAATCTAGCCATTCGTCAGATTCCGACCGAGCTGATTGAAGCGTCAGACTCCTTCGGGGGCACTGGCAAGCAGAAGCTCTTCAAAGTCGAGCTGCCTCTGGCTAAAAATACCATCCTAGCTGGGGTCAATCAGACCATCATGCTGGCTCTTTCAATGGTCGTTACCGCCTCTATGATTGGGGCGCCAGGACTGGGCCGCGGCGTTCTCTCTGCCCTGCAGCATGCCGACATCGGTTCCGGCTTTGTCAATGGGGTATCTCTGGTTATCCTGGCCATTATCATTGACCGCCTGACCCAGAAGCTCAACCAGCCTCTGGCTAAAAAATCACCGGTCACTGCCAAGGAAAAACGCAAGAAGATTATGCTCTGGTCAGCTCTGGCCGCTGTCATCCTGACAGCCTTTGTCGGAAATCAAGCGACCAAGCTTCAGCAAAACAAAAAAGAAAAGGTCAATCTTGCCTATGTTGAATGGGACTCCGAAGTTGCCTCAACCAATGTCGTAGCAGAAGCTCTCAAGGAAATGGGCTACGATGTCACCATCACACCGCTGGACAATGCCGTTATGTGGAAGTCCGTTGCTAATGGCGAAGCTGATGCTATGGTTTCTGCCTGGTTGCCGACTACCCATGCTGCTCTCTATGAGGAGTACAAGGACAAGCTAGTGGACTTGGGGCCAAACCTTGAGGGCGTTAAGACAGGGCTAGTCGTACCAAGTTATATGGATGCTGACTCCATCGAAGACCTGTCAGACCAAGCCAAGAAAACCATCACAGGTATTGAGCCCGGCGCTGGTATCATGACCGCGACTGAGAAGACTATGCAAGAATACAGCAATCTCAGTGGCTGGAATCTTTCTTCTTCCTCAACAGGAGCCATGACCACTGCTCTGGATCAGGCTATTAAGAATAAAGAAGATATCATCGTAACTGGCTGGTCACCTCACTGGATGTTCTCCAAATACGACCTCAAATACCTCAAGGATCCTAAGGGAACCATGGGCGGCAAGGAAGCTATCCACACTATTACCCGAAAAAATCTAGACAAGGACTTACCAGAAGTCAATAAGGTCCTGAATAACTTCAACTGGACCCAAAAGGACATGGAAGAAGTCATGCTTAAGATTAACGAAGGTAGCTCACCAGAAGCTGCAGCCAAGGAGTGGATCAAAAACCACCAAAAAGAAGTCGAAAGCTGGAAGAAATAAAAGTATAGAAAACCCTGAGATACTGTTATCTCAGGGTTTTTGATTGGCTTCTTCCTTGTCTTACAAGACTTAGGCATCTTTTAAAGATTGCTTCTATTTGGATCATCATTCTTTAATAGCATCTTCGTATCTGTCAAAGGCATAGTGGCTCTGTGCGTAGAGTGGATTATCCATGGCCAATAGCAAGTATTCATTTTCTGTTTTATTGCTGTCTCCATCAGAGTCATTCCAGGTAACATCTAAAGCCAGCCACTGACCATCTACTTTTGCGAAGTTCCAAGCATGCGGGTCAAAATCATCTGTATTTCCACTCACATACATGGTTTCGAGACCAGCTTCCTGAGCAAGAGCCTGGAAGGTTACAGCATAAGCTTGACAGACTCCCTTACCCTCAAATAGCGGACCAGTAATATCAAAACTAGATTCATACTTGCGAATACCGTCCTGCATATCCTTAAACGCTTTTGAAATAGCCTCTTCTGATTCTTTATTCTCAATAGATGTTTTGTAATTCAAAAAGCCTTGGTAAGCAGCCTTATCATAGCTAATATGCTCAATTAAATACTGATTAATTGCCTCAATCTTTTCTCGGTCGCTCATCTGGTCTTTGATGATGTCTTTAACAATCTCTTTGACTTTTTTGCGGGCCTTCTTATATTTGGCTGTTTCATCAGCATCATATTTAAAACTTACCACATGTTGCTTAGCATCAATGGCAGGAACTACTCCCTGCTGAATGACTGGATTTTGCTCTAAAACATCGTGAAGCAATTCACTGATATCTCCTTCGCTCAGCTCTGGAAACTCACTGTAATCAACATATTCTGCATCGGACAGAAGGGCCTTGGCAAAATATTCCTGCGCTGCACTTCTGGCTGCCACTCTTTCCTCAATATCACTAACATCATGAACGACTGTTTTACCCTTGAGATCCAAGTCAGCCTGCTCTACGCTGATATATTTCTCTGAAACACCAGACTTGCTTTCCTCTTTATTGACCTTTTCATTATGCTTATCTACAACAGGCTGGACTTCTTCTACACTGGCCTGTTCAATGAAAAAGTCCGTTTTGACAGTAGGCATGCCCTTGATAGAGACCAGACATCTGACATCCCGGCCTTCTTTTTCAATTTTTTCATAGACGATTGGAAAGTTCTGAATCTGACCATCCATCATCTGCAGTGGTGCTTCTTCAGGAATGTTTCCCTTCTGCCGTAGGGCGGAAACCTGGTCAGAAAAAGTCCGAAAATCGATTTGATTCGGCATCAATTTCGCAAAGCTATCAGATGAGATAGGATTACTGATAGTGCCTAAAGCTTCTTTGTCTTTGAGGGGAACAACAAGGAGTTCATAAGGCTTTTTCTCAACCGTTTTCTTACTGTAATCCTGGTCGTAAGCCTGCAGCAACCGTTGTCTGGCAAGTATCGGATCATCACCAGAACGGCCGCCGTTGCGGCTATCATAGTGGGTAGGCAAATCTGTCCGATACACTGTCGAAGTGACCCGATCGACCTCTTTATAGTTATAAAGACCTGTCTTGGTATCACTGCCAGGCATGGTCACATACTCTCTTTTTATAATGGAATAAGAGTCTGCTCCCGGTACTTCCGTCCATTCCAGCTGCAAGCGACCATCCCCGAGAAGACTGCTCTTGGTCTTCAGAGCTAGCTTGTCGCGCCCTTTCTTATCTATCTTAACGATCCAAAGTTTTGGCTTTTTAAGCTTTTTACCTGTGCGCTCATCATCCCGTTGCAGCAAATAGAGCGTATCAAAAACACCCCAGCTCTCACCTTGCTTGGCTAGACCATATTCCGTATGCTCTCCATCTGCCTCCACTCTAGTCGCAGAGAAATGATAAGCTGGCTCAATCACTATCTGCCGCTTATCATTCATCTTAAAGTCACCCCCTAAAATAGCTCGTAAGTTGCTGTCCCCATAAATTTCAAAAGAAGAAATCAACTCAGTCTGTCCTTCATGTGGCATTGTCTCAAAATCGTTAGGCTTTTGTACCTCTGTCGGAAAGGTAATAGGCTCATTCTCCTTGATCTGAATGACCTTTTCTTGTACATCATAAGGAGTATTTTTGCTGTATTTTTCTCTCAGCTTACGAACACTTTCCGAAAATTGGCCGCCTTGCTCTCCCGGACCTCCACCTTTCTTTTGAAAAAGACTGCAGCCCATCAGAAAACAAATCAACAGAGTAAGCAGAGAAATGAAACGGATTTTCCTACTCATGATTTTCCCTCCTGAAATAGATATTCTTAACATATTATACCATATTTTATTTGAGGCGTCTTTGTTTTTTGTAAACGGATTCATATGTCTGCAATTTTGAGAATAAATTCTTACTTTTTTATAGAGACAGCTTTCCTCAAAACACTGCTTTTCCTCTAGTTGCTTTTAAATTCAAGAGGCTTTAAGCAATTCTCAGCTTAAAATATAGAAAAACCAAGCCAGATAGGACTTGGTTTATTTTATAAGGAGCCATTCTATTTTGTTTAAGTCATTCAATCCTGATAAAGACTTTCACCATTCGTCGCAATGACTTCTTTGTACCAATCAAAAGATTTTTTCTTGTAGCGGGCTAGAGTTCCGCTGCCGTCATCGTTGCGGTCAACGTAGATAAAGCCATAGCGCTTGCTGAGTTCTGCAGTGCTGGCTGAGACTAGGTCAATCTGCCAGCCCCATTCTGAGCTAGCCAGATGAGGATTTAGGAGGCCACCTAAAAGATTGCCTCGGCCGGAAGAATAATTCTCTGGATTATGAGCCGCAACCACACTCATATAGTAAGAGAAGGAAATAAAGTCTACAGTATTTTCAGCTAAAAGCTCTTTGTCACCCGGCGCAAACTGAATCTCAATCCCATTCTCCTTGAAGAAACGATTGATATAGGCAGGGTATTTTCCACGCGCATGAATATCAGAGAAGAGGTAGTTTTGATTTTCAAATTCCCGAGCTGCCAGCACATCTTCAGGCTTAGGCGTCATGGGATAAGCCGGCATGGCGAGAACCATACAGCCAATCTTAAAATCAGGATTAATCTCATGACCGATCTTCGTTGCTAAGGCAGAAGCCACCAGCTCATGATGAACTGCTTGATAGAGGTCCTGCTTGGATAGTTCTTCAGCTGGCGTGGCAATGCCTCCGCTCATAAAGGGCGCATGGAGAACAGAGTTGATTTCATTAAAGGTCAGCCAATACTTGACCTTATCCTTGTAGCGTGTAAAAACCGTGCGAACATAGCGCTCGTAGAAGCCAATTAAATCGCGGTTGGCCCAGCCATTGTATTGACGCGCCAAGTACAGGGGCGTTTCATAGTGAGACAAGGTAATCAGCGGCTCAATGCCATATTTGGCCAGTTCATCAAAAAGATTGTCATAGAATTGCAGACCAGCTTCATTGGGCTCTTGCTCGTCTCCATTTGGGAAAATCCGAGACCAGGCAATGGAAGTCCGGTAGACCTTGAATCCCATCTCCGCAAAGAGGGCAATGTCCTCCTTATAGCGATGATAGAAATCAATCCCTTGCAGCTTGAGATTATCTGGTGTCGGCCCCTCGGTAATCAAAGGATTGCGGTCATCTGGCTTGGCTGGCACTCCGCCTTTTGGAGTCACATCCTGAACAGACAGGCCTTTTCCATCCAGATTATAGGCACCTTCATACTGGTTGGCTGCAGTTGCACCGCCCCAGAGGAAATTCTGCGGAAATTTACCCATTTGCATTTTCTCGCTTTCGTTTTTTTTATATTTATATTATAATAGTTGTCAAACATATTTTCTAACACAATTATCTTAATAAATTGTACTATTCTATGAAAGAGTGTCCCCATGATTGATTTAGGCCAACTACATAAAAATACCGTTTTTAAAAACCAAGGAACCCCTTATTCTCTGACCCGCACCATCACTGAGAATGGTCATCCAGATATTCTTTTCCACTGGCATACCGATGTTGAAATGATTTATGTCCACGAAGGAAAAGCACAATTTCATATTGACTACGACTACTTTAACAGCGAAAAAGGTGATATTATCCTGATTCGCCCCAATGCCCTGCACTCCATTCACCCCATCAACGACGAGCGCCATTATATGGACGCCATTAATTTCCATCTGGATCTGATGGGCTACTCTGCCATGGACCAAGCCAGCATCAACTATCTGCAGCCCCTCTACAATGGTCAGCTGGACTTGACTCATGTGATCAAGCCCAATGATACAGCCTATGCGGAGATTCGCCAGTGCCTCTTAGCAGCTATGGAAACAGGCTATTTCCGCAAATCTCACTACGAGTTTCAGCTCAAAGCCCAGCTCAACCAGCTCTTCTACCTACTCTTTGAGAACGGCTATGTCATTTCCAAAGACCTATCACCAGAAGGCTACCGCAAGGAAGAAAAAATCCGCTCCATCATTGACTACATCAATGCCCACTACCAAGAAGACCTGAATATTGACCAACTGGCTGGCATCTGTGGCTACAGCTCCACCCATTTCATGAACTTCTTCAAGAAGCATCTAGGCGTTTCCTGCATTGAGTACCTAATCCAATTCCGCCTGCGCAAGGCAGCCGAACTCCTGCAGCACTCTAACCTCTCTGTACTGGAAATCTCCAGCCAAGCAGGCTTTAATAACCTGTCCAACTTCAACCGCCAGTTTAAAAAATACTACCAAATGACACCAAGCCAGTATCGGAAGAAATGAAGCTCTAAATAGAAAATAAAAAACGAATACCTGCTAATCAAAATAAGTTGAGGGTATTCGTTTTTTATGCTGATTTCAAAGAAAGACAGAAATAGCAACGTGTTTTGTAAGATATTATTCTATATCTCGGTCCCTACCTTCTGAGCCATAGACTCTGTGATAGGCTTTGACATAAAAAGATATGGGTTTATCTGATTCGTTTTGGACAGTGATATCTTGATCACTGTCGCTTACACTAAAAACAAACGCTCTATTTTGGGTAAAGTTGACATCAATGCTATAGCTTTCGTTAAACTCAACACCTAAATCGGATAAAGCCTGTTCGTTTGGGATTGTTATCCCCCCATCCTTTTCATTATAGTAGTGAACAGACTTTTTTTCTGCATCATAGATATACTCATTTTCATCTATCTGCTCTCTCAAATAAGAATCATAAATTCTAATTTTCCCATCTGTTTTATCTTTAAATTTTAAAACACTGACTCCTGAACCCTTTATTAGGTCAAGATAAGGCTTTTTAATCTTTACATAAACAGCTTCGCCTGGTTTTAATTTTACTAATTGGTAAGAGCCGCCATGATCTTCTTCGCCAAAATAAACCAGATTCCAAATCAAGGTTCCCAAAAAGAGTAGACTAATCACTTTCCCATAAATGCTTTTGTAGAAAGGTTTCTTTATACAGATATAAACTATCCATGAAACTATAAAAACAACAAAGATAAACAAGAGCGGTAAAAAGTGAATTAAAAAGTCTATTAAAAGAAAAAGTTGTTCAAAAAAGTTCATATTTCGCCTTTCTTTAATTTTCAATCAATATTTAACTTCAACAAACAAGGATAAAGTTAGTTCCCATCATCCAATCATTTCATTTGGATTGTTCTCCTTACGACCTCATCGTTTCTATACTAGCAAGTTCACCAGAAGAATAAAAAGCCCCAGCAAAAAGATAGCTAGCAGCAAATAGCGCCCCTGCTTTTCCTTGAAGAAATTTCTCCGCAAAAACAGGCAGAAAACCAGCAAGACCAGGGAGCACACTAGCAACAAAAACAAGATAAACATGGGTATAACATACAAAAGCAGCCACAAACCAAGATGCATTTCATTTTCTTTCTAATAAAATAAATCAAAATGATAGATGAGCTCGAAAGCTGTCAGTTTCATTCATTAACAGTTCTATAATCCTTTTTAATTATAACAAAGTCCTCAATTTTAAAACAGCAAAAACCAGATTGGAAAATCCAATCTGGCTAAACTCATATTCAAACAGTTTATTGCCCCGGCCAATTCAGTCCAACATGAGAATTCATTTCCTGATAGGCGGTATCAATCCTCGCTCTGGTTTCTTGATCCAATTTGTCTCGATACTTGCCACCTTCGACAAAGTCATCCAAAATCCAGGTCTGATAAGTGTATAAAGGAAGACCGTCTGCTGAAGTAGCGCCCTTTTCAACTCGGCTGACCCAGCTCGGATGAGCCTGAGCACTTTTTATCTGCGTGCCTGATGCTGTCTTCTCAATGGTAACATCCATCAGCACTCCCCGCTCAGTCCAATGAGCATTTTCAACCTCTTCCATGGTTTCGATGCGCTGATTGGAAATAAAATTCCCCATAGAATAGATGATTAGCTTTTTCTGGCCATCTTTCTCTAAAATCTCTGCCGGCTGAACCACATGCGGATGGCCTCCAAAGACGATATCTGCTCCCCAGTCAACCATTTTATGGTAGAGGGTCATCTGCTCCTCTGTCGGCTCTAGCTGGTACTCTATCCCCATCTGAGGCATGACGACTGTGATGTCAGCTTCCTTTTCTGCCCGCTCAATCTCCGCCCGCATCTTTTCTTCATCCAGATCGGACAGGCGATCATCATAGTCTTCCTGACTGAGAAGCCCCTCCATTCCATTGTAGCCATAGGAGTAAGCTAGCAGTGCAATCTTAATGCCTTTAACTTCCTTTATCAAGAGCGGTGCCTGACTGCGGCTTTCATGCGGATAAACACCGATAGGAGTGATTCCCACTTTTTCAAAAGCCTGAGCTGTAGTAAAAACTCCCTCCAGACCAGAGTCTAAAATATGGTTATGAGCCAGGTCCATCACCTGATAGCCGGCATCCTTGATTGCTGGAACTACGGCTTCTGGAGCATTAAAAAGCGGATAGCCATTTAGGGGATAGTCCGGCCGAATCGTGCCTTCAAAGTCCCCTAAGACCAAGTCACCCTGCCGAAGCCATTCCTTAGCATAGTGGAAATTCTCAGAAAAATCGTAAGAGCTATCTTCTTTCTGAGCACTCAGATAAAGACCGTCGTGATAAAGCAAATCCCCAGTCGCCATGATACGAACCGTTTGATTCCGAGAAGGATCCGACTGTTGCTCTTTCTTTGCAGAGAAGGAAAAGCTGAAGTCAGGTAAATGCTCTGACAGCAGAATTAAGCCAGCCGACAGCCCAACAACTGTCAAAAGCACTCCGACAAACTGCCCATTGCTAAGCTGTTTTTGAAAGATTTTGGGACGAGGAAACGGCAACTTCTTAATCCAATCCCGCCAAGCTTGGTAGGCATCTGTCAAGAGAGTATGCTCCGCAGCAAAACCCGATATCTTCTTCCAAAGTTCCTGAAAAAAAGTCTTAATCTTCTCCCAAAGAAATTTTTTATCCATCGCATTTCTCCGCTTTTTCTTGCTTAATAATAGTGCATCAATCTTTACTATATTGTACTATTTTTATCGCCAAAAGAAAAGAAAAGCAAAAAACAGGAGCGGGGAGAAGCATGCTACATTCTCCAAATTGCGGCATGCTTCCACCATTCTCCTGCTTCATTTTCTATTTTTTCAATTCTAATAGCTGATCGCCGAGCTGAAACTCAACTTTCATTCTTACACAAAACTCCCTACATCAACGGTCAGAACTTGGCCGTCTCGGACAACCTGCTGCCCAGCAATGTAGACATCCTGAACATCGCTGCCTTTGACTGCGTACACTAGGTGCGACAGCATATTTTCCAAAGGATAGAGATGAAGTTGTCCCTTAGGCTGAATGACAATGAAATCGGCTTGCTTGCCAGTTTCCAGACTACCGATTTTGTCCTCCAAGCCCAGCGCTTTGGCTCCCTCAATAGTCAAAGCTTTCAAAGCCTGCTCGATCGTAAACTGGGTCGCATCGCCTGCTCGCATTTTCTGGAGGAGGGCAGCTGTCCGACCTTCTTCAAACATATCCAGATTATTATTGGAAGCGACAGAGTCCGTCGCTAAGCCAACGGTCACCCCAGCGGCTAGTAAGTCTGTCACTGGAGCTACACCAGAAGCCAGCTTGAGGTTGCTGATAGGATTGTGGGCGATGCTGACTGGAGAAGCCGCCAAATCCGCAATCTCTGACGGATTCAGCTCAACCCCGTGAGCAAAAATTGCTGGCTGCTCCAAGTAGCCCAAGTCTTTTAAGAAAGCCAGAGGCCGTTTACCATAGCGCTCCAGAATGATTTTATTTTCTTCCTGGGTTTCAGCCACATGGATATGAAGCTTCAAGTCTAGCTCACGCGCTAGCTCAAGACTGCCCTTAAGCAGATCTTCGTCACAGGCATAAGGCGAATGAGGCGCCACCATAACCTGAAAATCTTCATCATTATAGGAGCGGATTTTCTCAATAATCCCCCGAGTACGAGCCAGAGCCTCTTCTGCCGTTTCCGCTGCTGAGCTAAAGAGTGTTGGTGAGAAATAGCAGCGCATACCAGACTGCCGCACAGTCTGATAAATCCGGTCAATATCCACTCCCTGAGGATTATACATGTCGTTAAAAGTCGTTGTTCCTGACAGCATCATTTCAGCCAGAGCCAGCTGGACAGCCTCGGTCGTTAAATCCGCTGTGAACTGGCTTTCTGCTGGCCAGATATAGTCCTCCAGCCATTCATGCAGATTGCTGTCATCACTAATCCCGCGCAGCAAAGTCATGGCAGAGTGAGTATGACAGTTAACCAGCCCTGGCATGATCCAAGCACCTTCATAATCCACTGTTTCACTGCACTTCCCTAGCCAGGCTTGATCATAGGGACCGCAGTAGGCAATGCGGTCGTCCTCAACCACTAGCAGCCCGTCCCGGTAAACATGAAATGCGCTGTCACAGGTCACCAGATTGACATTTGTATAAGCTTTCATACGCCCTATCCTCACTTTCCCAACACTTGCTTTCAAGAGATTTTAGCTATTATAACAAGCCTAATCTAATTGCGCAAGTCTTTTTTGAAAATTGTACTAGTAAAAAAAGAGCCCCAGCTGAGGCCCTAGGTGTCAATCATTATCTATGACTAATCTTCCGCGTCAGGAAATCACCAACAAACTGAATAAAGAAGATGAGCAGCAAAATAAGAATGGTCGCAAGAATAGTCACATCATGGTTGAAACGCTGATAACCATAAGTCAGGGCAACATTTCCCAGTCCACCAGCTCCAATCGCTCCGGCCATAGCGGTCTCACCAACCAGAGAGATCAGCGTAACAGTCGTCACCCGAATCAAGTCCGGCAGACCTTCCCGCAGGTAAACACCGACAATGTCCCAGAAAGTTGCTCCACTAGCCTGCGCCGCCTCAATGACTCCTCGGTCTAATTCGGATAAGACCACCTGAACCTGACGGGCAAAGAAAGGAAAAACAGCCAGTGAAAGAGGCACCAAGGCCGCAGTCGGTCCAATCCCAGTTCCCACTATAATCCGAGTAAAAGGATTGATAAGGGCTAGGAGAATAATGAAAGGAATCGCCCGGAAGATAGAGGTAACCTTGTCCAAGACGAAAAATACAAGTCTATTTTCCAAAATACCTCTCGGCCCTGTCAAAACGAGCAAGAGACCAGCGATAAAGCCTAGAATCCCTCCGATAAAGAAAGGAATGATAGTCATATACAAAGTCAGGTAAATAGCTGTTCCCCAGCCAGCCTGCCCAGACCAGCCCATTCTATAAACATTGGGCATAAATTGTTGAATCAGCTGTAGCATTAGTTACTCCCTTCTTTCAGAACATGCAGCTCTACTCCTGCTTCGCGCAGACTTTCCTGCACCGCCGCCAGTTGCTTGGTCTCTCCAGATAAGATAACGACCATTTCTCCGACCGGTACATGATCTAAAATCTCAATATTGGCGTGAAGAATATTGGCGGATATTTGATACTGCTTGTAAATGTCGTTTATAATGGCTGTGTCCGTTACCACACCTGAGTATTTCAAATGTGCCAGAATGGAATTTTCCGGCAGGTTTTGCACAATCTTTTGCTGGTTGATTTTGATCATGGCCTCATTGATACCGGTTGCGGTCGTAATGAAGTCTTGGGTCAGCTCATTCTTGGGATTAGAGAAAATATCCAGAACTGAGCCTTCTTCAATCAGTCGGCCATTCTGCATGACTGCTACCCGGTTAGCAATGTCCTTGACAATCTGCATTTCGTGGGTAATGAGGACAATAGTCAGACCCAATTTTTGATTCAAATCCTGCAATAGAGCCAAAATTTGCTTGGTGGTCTTAGGATCCAGAGCGGATGTGGACTCGTCCGAGATTAGGATTTTGGGATCATTGGCCAAGGCCCGCGCAATAGCCACCCGCTGCTTCTGACCGCCAGACAGCTGAGCAGGATAATTGTCCGCCCGATCCGCTAAGCCTACCAAGTCTAAAAGCGTATGAACTTTTTTCTCTTTTTCAGCAGCTGATAAAGGAGAGTGCTTGAGCGCAAAGGCAACATTTTCCTTGGCCGTCATCTGTGCCATGAGGTTAAAATGCTGGAAAATCATCCCGATATCCTTACGCTTTTGGCGCAACTGAGCTGCAGTAAGCTGAACCTGCTGATGATCATAGAAAACCGTATCATCCACCGTAATCTTACCAGCAGACGGCACCTGCAGCAAGTTAATGACACGGACCAGGGTAGACTTGCCGGCACCAGAATAGCCTACAATTCCATAAATATCTCCCTGATTAATATGAATGGTCACATCTTCTACGGCCTTAATGTCTTGCTTTTTTTGATTAAAAACGACATCAATGTGATCCAATTTGATAATTTCTTTGCCCATAATTTCCGATTCACTCCTTGATTTGTCCAATATGAGATTTAGCCACTATAGCCTCTTAGTTTGCTTTCCGCCTGTCGCTTGACTAGGGAAATGTGATGCCACAAGCCGCAATCTTTACCGACCTAACCCAAAGCCAGATACTGTTCAAACTAAATGACCATAATAGCAGATAAAGGGCTGGAGAAGCTAATCTCCGCCCTTCTTAATCATTTCATTTATTCAATACAATGACTTTCTGCTGGTAAAAATTACCACACTGGCTGATCCATACCATCTGATGATTCTTCGATAACTTTTTTCACTTCATCAGTGTGGTAAGCCTTGATAATTTTTTCAATTGCGTCAGCCTTGTCTGATTTCTTCCAATCTGCTTTCGCTGCAATCAGGTTATACCATTGTTTTGAGTTTTCATTGGCTTCTTCTTTGAAGAGGGCCTTCTTGTAGTCAATGCCTGCTTCGCGGACGAAAGTATTATTGACAACTGCAGCATCTGCTGAAGTCAGAGAAGCTGGTGTTTGAGAAGCATCCAACTCAGAAATTGTCAAATTCTTCTTGTTTTCTTTGATGTTGGCAACAGTCGCAAGTTCCTTACCTTTAACATCAAGCTTGATCAAGCCAGCTGATTCAAGAAGATAAAGAGCACGGCTCTCATTTGTCGCATCATTTGGAACGGCAATCGTACCATTTTCTGGGATGTCTTTCACATCTGTATATTTATTTTTGCCGTCCTTTGTACCAGAGTAGAGGCGAATAGGAGCGATATAGGTATCCGCAACAGACACAAGGTCTGCTCCCTTCTCTTTGTTCCAGTTTTCAAGGAAGTTGTAATGTTGGAAAGCGTTGATATCCACATCACCGTCAAGCAGAGCTTGGTTAGGCTGAGAGTAGTCAGTAAACTGCGTATACTCTAATTTAATGCCTGCATTTTCTTTGTCAAGAATCTCTTGAACCTTGTTCCAGCGCGCTTCTTCTGTATCACTCAGGCTCATTACCCCAACCTTGACGGTTACAGGTCCGTCTGCTGATTTGCTTTCCTTACTAGAAGAGCCTCCGCAAGCTGCCAAACCCAAGGCCGCAAGGCCGACTAAGCCTACTGAAAAGATTTTTTTCAAATTCATCATTTATTCTCCTTTGATGGATAAAATTCTAAATCTTCTATTTTATAAGATTACTTCTCATTTTACCATGTTAAAGAAGACTTGGCTTATATAAATAATTTATCGCCGTGATAAAAAAATTATATGACTGTTTGAAGCATTTGAGTTGATTTTATGCCCTTTTACTGCATGAAGGTCAGCAGATAGCCGTATCCTTCTGCTTCCATTTTTTCTTTTGGGATAAATCGCAGAGCTGCTGAGTTGATACAGTAGCGCAAGCCGCCTGCAGCTTCTGGACCGTCTGTGAAGACATGCCCCAGATGGGCATTACCAGAACGGCTGCGCACTTCAATCCGCTCCATGCCATGGCTCTTGTCTTCATAGTATTTTAGAACATCTTTGGCAATCGGCCGGCTAAAGCTAGGCCAGCCGCAGCCAGACTCAAACTTGTCTCCAGCAAAAAAGAGGGGCTCACCAGTCGTCACATCAACATAAATTCCTTCTTCAAAAGTGGCATTGTATACATTATGGAAAGGACGCTCTGTCGCACTGTTCTGGGTCACCTGGTACTGCTCTTCCGTCAGCTGCTCCTTTAGCTCTACATCCGTAGGCTTCTCGTACTGTCCTGGATCGACCAAGGGCTGATAGGCATCATTGACATTGATATGACAGTAGCCACCAGGATTTTTCTTGAGATAATCCTGATGATAGTCCTCAGCTAGGACATAGTGGCGCAAAGGCTCTAGCTCAACAGCAATCTTTTGCCCCAGCTGCTTTTCCTGCTCAGCAAAGACCTGCTCAATGACTGTTTTATCGGCTTGATTGGTATAGTAAACGCCTGTCCGATACTGACGCCCTACATCATTTCCCTGCTTATTGACCGACAGAGGATCAATGACTCGGAAATAATAGAGCAGGATTTCCCGCAGGCTGACCCGCTCTTCATCATAGATTAGATGAACCGTCTCTGCATGGTCCGTCTGGTGAATCAGCTGGTAGTTAGTTGATTCCACCTGTCCATTGGCGTATCCCACTGTCGTTTCCTCTACACCCTCAATGCGGGAGAAGTACTCTTCCAAGCCCCAGAAGCACCCACCTGCTAGATAAATTTCTGCCATGAAAACACCTCATTTCTTTGTGTCTATTTTCTCATAAAAGGAGTCGAAATTATAGCAATTTGATTAGAACTTTCTTCAGAATGATATGAAAAACTGGGTTGCAATCAACATCAACCCAGACATGTCCATCAATTTCAGTGTCAACATATTGTTGTTTAGCAATATTTAGTCTTTGTTTATCAGTAAAATACACCATAATCATTCACCCTTTAGTAAATCACTTAGTTTTTTTGATACAACACTACCACCAATTTCTAATTTTTTTGATACATAATCTTCATTGATAGTATCTTTAATATATAAATCTTTGTCATTGTTAATATATGTAGTAATCACAATACCACCCATTGGATGAAGTTCTGCGGAATTATAATCAATTTTATATGACTTTATAATACCCGTTTCAGTTAAATACTGACTATCTAAATTCTTTATCCCTTCTTCAATTAATTGTTTTACTTCTTACAGCTTTAAGCATCTCTTCCCTTTGCTTATCTTCTTGCGTTTGCTTATTCATAATACAGCCTCCCATAAAAATAATAATTCCAAAAACT
This sequence comes from uncultured Streptococcus sp., assembly GCF_963456385.1. Lineage (GTDB taxonomy): Bacteria > Bacillota > Bacilli > Lactobacillales > Streptococcaceae > Streptococcus. Next base: position 52,243 of record NZ_CAUOLF010000018.1, read on the forward strand.
CCCAAAATAGATAGTAATTTCTTCATTTCTACATATCCTTCTTTACCTCATTTATACTACAAAATGATTTAATAGGATACCATCCTACATTGAAACAAAATTCTAGCATAATATCATGTGTGTTTGCTCGCCGACAACTGGCCTCACTTTTTTAGCTATATCGATCTTTTACTTCACTATTAAGAGAATTATCGTTATCCTCAGTCATAGCCGTCTGAAGATTTTATTCATTCACATATTTTTTGCTCATTTAACGTTTTCCTTTAACAAAGCTGATAATTTAGGTGATACGGTATAGCCATATGTTTCATAGTCCCCATTGTCATTTTTTATCAATCCAAAATGAAAGTCCAGCTCTTTATTGTTATTAAAATACAATCGAACCATCAGTCCTCCCATCGGATTATATTCTAATGTCTCAGTATCAATTTCATAAGATTGAATAACTCCTTCTCTTGTTAAGGCATTAGAATCATTCGCTCTCATATGTTCTTCATAAACCTTTCTTGCTTCTTTACTGGTCGCAATACATATCATCTTTTGCTTCTTCTGGTTTTGATACATACTAAATCCTATGATAATCAGTCCCGTAACTACTAGAATACTGAGCCCACTCCATAAGAATGTTTTATTCATCGTAATTTCCCCTTCAAATATCTTATCAATTTATTTTATTTGTAGTATAACACAATTTTAGGATATCCTTTAAATGGTGGAGGTCAGTAGTTCTCAGATATTATCATCGCTTTCAAAAAAAATTGAAGAAAGATGCATCTTTCTTCAATCTTAAACAGTCGTATTTTAATTACTCCTCAATATACTTCAATTTTCCTCGAAAATCTTCTAAGCTCTCATAGCCTTTTTCTTCCATAATATCCTTGAGTTCTGAGGTGATGCGTTCGAAGGCTGCCACTCCTTCTTTATGAAGGGTTGTTCCTACCTGCACCATACTGGCACCACAGAGGACATGCTCAAAGGCGTCGCGCCCCGTCAGGACACCTCCAGTTCCGATGATTTGGATTCCCGGTTTAAGGCGTTGGTAAAAAGCATGGACATTGGCTAGGGCGGTCGGCTTGATGTATTGACCTCCGATACCTCCAAAACCATTTTTCGGACGAATAACCACTGACTCATCTTCTATATAAAGACCGTTTCCGATAGAGTTTACACAATTGACAAACTTGAGCGGATATTTGTTGAAAATTGCAGCGGCTTGGTCAAAATGAACGATGTCAAAATAAGGAGGCAGCTTGATACCCAACGGCTTGGTGAAATAAGCAAAAACCTCTGACAAGATCTTTTCCGTCGTTTCAAAGTCATAGGCAATCTGCGGCTTGCCAGGGACATTGGGACAGGAAAGATTGAGCTCAGTAATGCCTTTAAAGTCACTTGCCTGCACTTTCTGAAGAATGGTGTGGGTTTCTTCTGGCGACATACCAACCAAAGAGAGGAAGAAAGTGCGATTTGGTTCGCTTTTCTGGAGTTCCAGCAGGTAGTCAAGATAGTAGTCCAAACCATTGTTGGGCAGACCCATGGAGTTGATAGACCCCAGCGGAACATCCTGATAGCGCGGTTCTGGGTTTCCCTGACGAAATTCCAGCGTCGCTGTCTTGGTCACAAATGTTCCCGCAGCAGAATCTTTGACTTCTGCCAGTTCCTCTTTTGTCATGCAGGCAACCCCAGCTGCATTCATTAGGCAGTTGTCAAATGCAAAACCAGCAATCTGTGTAGATGTCGAAACCATAGTAAAACGCTCCTTTTTCTTCTGAAGGCGAGTGCCTTTAGCTCATTTCCTCTATTATATCACCAACCTCCGCTTTTTCGTTTTTTAAACCAGCAATTCCTGACTAACGTTCGGAAAACATCCAGTTCGCTCAGCTATTTTCTGGAATATTTCAGAAAACAAATTGTGGAAATTTTTAGAAAATTCAACTTTTTTCTTTACAAGAGAAAAAAAGTCTGCTATAATGTTCCATGTAACAAAATATGACATCTAAAAGATGCCTGTTTTAAAAATTTAAACACATCCTCGTCACACAAGCTGCAAGCAGCTTCCGACAGGATGGTTTACTATTTTATTTAAAGGAGAATGACAGATGACAACTGCTAAAGAATATATCCAAAGCACTTTCGAGACCGTAAAAGCCCGCAACGGACACGAGGCAGAATTCCTCCAAGCTGTTGAAGAGTTTCTCAATACTCTGGAGCCCGTTTTTGAAAAACACCCAGAATACATCGAAGAAAACATCCTAGCGCGTATTACTGAGCCTGAACGTGTAATCAGCTTCCGTGTTCCTTGGGTAGACCGCGAAGGTAACGTACAAGTCAACCGCGGTTACCGCGTACAATTTAACTCAGCAGTTGGCCCTTATAAAGGCGGACTTCGTTTCCACCCAACTGTAAACCAAGGTATCTTGAAATTCCTCGGATTTGAGCAAATCTTTAAAAATGTTTTGACTGGCCTGCCAATCGGTGGTGGTAAAGGTGGATCTGACTTTGATCCTAAAGGTAAAACTGATGCTGAAGTGATGCGCTTCTGCCAAAGCTTTATGACAGAATTGCAAAAACACATCGGCCCATCTCTTGACGTTCCAGCTGGTGATATCGGTGTCGGCGGACGTGAAATCGGCTACCTCTATGGCCAATACAAACGCCTTAACCAATTCGATGCTGGTGTCTTGACTGGTAAACCTCTTGGCTTTGGTGGCAGCTTGATCCGTCCAGAAGCAACAGGCTACGGCTTGGTTTACTACACCGAAGAAATGCTCAAAGCTAATGGTCAAAGCTTTGCTGGCAAGAAGGTGGTTATTTCTGGTTCTGGTAACGTAGCCCAATACGCTCTTCAAAAAGCAACTGAGCTTGGTGCAACTGTTATCTCTGTATCTGACTCAAACGGTTATGTTATCGATGAAAACGGTATTGACTTTGATCTTTTGGTTGATGTTAAAGAAAAACGCCGCGCTCGCTTGACAGAATATGCTGCTGAAAAAGCAACTGCTACTTACCATGAAGGTTCTGTCTGGACTTACGCTGAGAAATATGACATCGCTCTGCCATGTGCGACACAAAATGAAATCAATGGTGACGCAGCTAAACGTTTGGTTGCTCAGGGCGTTATCTGTGTATCTGAAGGTGCCAACATGCCGAGCGACCTGGATGCTATCGCAGTTTACAAAGAGAATGGTATCTTCTACGGACCTGCTAAAGCTGCCAATGCTGGTGGTGTAGCTGTATCTGCTCTGGAAATGAGCCAAAACAGCCTTCGTCTGTCATGGACTCGCGAAGAAGTTGACGGCCGCCTCAAAGACATTATGACAAATATCTTCAACACAGCTAAGACTACCGCTGAAACTTACGGACTTGGCAAAGACTACCTGGCTGGTGCTAACATCGCTGCCTTCGAAAACGTAGCAAACGCTATGATTGCACAAGGTATTGTTTAATTAGTCGATACATCCTATCGGAGGACAAATGATGAACTTACGGCCTATGGAAGTGAGAGACAATCTGGCTGTAGCGCAGCTCATTCGAGCTAGCTTAGAAGAATTCGGGCTTGACAAACCAGGGACTGTCTACTTTGATTCTCATCTAGATCATTTGGCCGACTATTATCAACATCAAGAGAGGGCAGCTTACTTTGTTCTGGAAGATGAAGGACAGCTCGTTGGCTGTGGCGGCTTTGCACCTGTGTCTGATAAGATTGCTGAATTACAAAAACTGTATGTCACTAAACACAGTCGTGGCAAAGGTTATTCCAGTCGGCTGATAAAGCAGATATTCCAAGAAGCCCGCCTAGCAGGTTATGAACAGCTTTATCTAGAAACCACTACTGAACTGTCTACGGCCGTGGCCATCTATCAGCACTATGGTTTTACATCACTGAAACAACCACTTTCTAACGCTGCCGGCCACCCAGCTATGAATATCTGGATGATAAAATCCCTCTTATCAGATGAATAGATGCCAGTATACTCTGCCCGTCTCAAGGACATCATGACCAACATCCTCAACACAGCTAAAACTACCGCTGAAACTTACGGACTTAGCAAAGACTATCTGGCTGGTGCTAATATCGCTGCCTTCGAAAACGTAGCTAATGCTATGATTGCACAAGGTGTAGTTTAAGAACTATCAAATTAGAATAAATCCGACTGCTTATAAAAGCAGCCGGATTTTTATATATCTAATTTTTCAAAAAATTTGCCTGCTACCTGCTTTTCTTTTAGCTTCTCAAGCAGCTCATTCTCCAGGAAAGGACTTAGTTCGTCAAAATCTTGGCAAACCTTAAAGACAGTTTCTCTGTCCAACTGGCCATAAGCTAGTTCGTAATAATCCTTCTTATGATGCCAGTTCTGGTCATAGTTGACATCTGTCCGTTGATAATAAACAACATTTTGCTTCGGTGTCAGGTAAATCTTCTGTGTCAAAATGCTTTTCTGATCTTTGGACAGCTTGCTGCGGCTGAAAATTTTAACACCTTGAAAAATCTTGCGCTCATGGATACCTTGATTTGTGACTTTCAATTCAACTCTTTTATAATGCATACTGATACCTCCAGAAATCACCTACATTATATCAGGTTCTGGTAGATTTTCAAGCAAAAATGTGTCATTTCCAAAAGTCTTTTGTCGCCTCTAAAATCTCTGCCGTCGGTGTTACTGTGGCCTCAATAATGCTCTTGCCAGTCTTTTTCAGATAAGCTTGTATCAGATGATAGCCATAAGCATAGCCTGCAGCATAAGGCATACCGACTGCTATTTGACCCTGTATCTCAGCTATTTCATCACCGTATAGATAAGGAGCCATTTCCGCCATCCCCGTTAGCTGAAGCTGACTTGAGATGATGGGTTTAATCTCTTCTAATTGTTCTGGACTGGTTGAAGTGACCCAAGGTCCGATGAGCTCCTTGCCATAGAGTTCAGCTGCAAAAGACTCTGCCAATCCTTCACTAACTACCCAGTCTGCTAGTGTCGTCTGCT